>NZ_JAMYTB010000027.1:0-53983 GCF_040322275.1 Mesorhizobium sp. M0174 | reverse complement strand
GACCTGGAACAGAGAACCTTGCAGACCATCGACAACCCGTTCGGCACGAGGTTGTCACCCATGTCTTAGGTACATTCTGTTACCCATGTCTCCGGGTCGTACCGGAGAGAACTGGTGGAGCCAATCGGAATCGAACCGACGACCTCTTGAATGCCATTCAAGCGCTCTCCCAACTGAGCTATGGCCCCACTCCGGCAGTTCGCCGGCGCCGTTTCCGGCGAAGAGATCCGGCGCAGGTTCTAGACCGCGCCGTTAGTGCAGGCGGCTTCTAACCCCGCCTTCAGTCAATATCAAGCCTTCAACAACCGCTTTTTCTAGGCGGCGCGGCGAAAGCCGGCGAATGCGGTTCGCTCAGACTTCGTCGTCGTCGTCGCCGACGCCGATCATGTCGGCAACGTCGTCGTCTTCTTCCTCCTCGTCGGCAAGGAACGTGTCATCCTCATCATCGCCAAGGTCGACGTCGTCCTCGTCATCGGCGAGATCGGGAAGTTCGTCGGCCTTCGCGTCCTCGTCCGCCTCTTCGAGCGAGACGACCTCGACGCCCTCTTCCTCCTCGGCGTCCACTTCCTTTTCGGCAACTTCCTCTTCTTCCTCGAGGGCGGCGATCTTGCCTTCTTCGAAATAGGAGCGCGGATAGCTCTTGCCCGTATAAGGCGAGACGATCGGGTCCTTGTTCAAGTCATAGAATTTTCGACCCGTCTCCGGGTCGATGCGTTTGGTGCCAAGTTCGGGTTTTGCCACAGCAAGCCTCGTCGATGAAAGTTTGGTCCCCTTAACCAGAGTTTACGGCGCTGTCAAAGCGAAAAGCCGGCGTCCCAAAAAGCGTGAATTCGAAGGCCTGCGTACCAAGGGGATGACCATTTCGGTCCGCCATGATAGGAGACCGCGCAAACCAGAAGAAAATAGCCGGGCGCCGGCGTTTCCAGGAAAGAACCATGTCGCACGCTGCTGCCCCGAAACCGGCCACCGCCCGCAAATCATCTGGCCTTTCAGGTGCGGCACGGGTGCCGGGCGACAAGTCGATCTCGCACCGCTCGTTCATGTTCGGTGGCCTGGCCTCTGGCGAAACCCGCATCACCGGGCTGCTGGAAGGCGAGGACGTAATGCGTACGGGCGCTGCCATGAAGGCGATGGGCGCTCATATCGAGAAGCATGGCACTGAGTGGGTGATCCGCGGCACCGGCAATGGCGCGCTGCTGCAGCCGGAAGGCCCACTCGATTTCGGCAATGCCGGCACGGGCTCCCGCCTCACCATGGGCCTGGTCGGCACCTATGACATGGAGACCACCTTCATCGGCGACGCCTCGCTGTCCGGCCGGCCGATGGGCCGCGTGCTCGAGCCGCTGCGCCAGATGGGCGTGCAGGTGCTGAAGGCGACGCCTGGCGACCGCATGCCGATCACGCTGCACGGGCCTAAGCACGCCGCGCCGATCACCTACCGCGTGCCGATGGCATCGGCACAAGTCAAGTCGGCGGTGCTGCTGGCTGGGCTGAACACGCCGGGCATCACCACCGTCATCGAGCCGGTGATGACGCGCGATCACACAGAAAAGATGCTCAAGGGATTCGGCGCCAATCTGTCGGTCGAGACCGACGAGCGCGGCGTGCGCCACATTTTCATCGAAGGCCAGGGCAAGCTCACCGGGCAGACCATCGCGGTGCCAGGCGACCCCTCCTCGGCGGGCTTTCCACTGGTGGCGGCGCTGATCGTGCCGGGCTCGGACATTACAATCGAAAACGTGCTGATGAACCCGACCCGCACCGGACTTCTGTTGACGCTGCAGGAAATGGGCGCGCGAATCGACATAATCGACCCGCGCAACGAAGGCGGCGAGGATGTCGCCGACCTGCGCGTGCGCTATTCCGAGCTGAAGGGCGTCACCGTGCCGCCCGAACGGGCGCCGACCATGATCGACGAGTATCCGGTGCTTGCCGTGGCGGCGAGCTTCGCCGAGGGCGAAACGCTTATGCTCGGGCTGGAAGAGCTTCGGGTGAAGGAATCCGACCGGCTGTCGGCGGTCGCCAACGGGCTAACGCTCAACGGCGTCGACTGCACCGAGGGCGAGGCCTCGCTTGTCGTGCGTGGAAAGCCGGGCGGCAAGGGCCTCGGCCAGCACCCCAACGGACAGGGCACCATCGTCCAGACCCATCTCGACCACCGCATCGCCATGAGTTTTCTGGTGATGGGGTTGGCGACGGAAAAACCTGTGACCATCGACGACCAGGCGATGATTGCTACGAGCTTTCCGGAATTCATGGGGCTGATGAAGGGGCTGGGGGCGGAGATCGAGTGACAGTTGATGGCAATCGCAAACCTTGGAGATTGGGCGCCAACATCCTTCCCTTCGTCATCCTGGGGCGAAGCAAGGAGCGAAGCGACGCAGCGAAGACCTCAGGAGCCATGCCGTGACGTCAGAGCATCGCAACGGTTCAGAATTCTGGCCCGCCGCATCCCTCGGTACATGTCACGGCATGGATCCCAGGGTCTCCGCGACGGAGCTTCGCTCCTGCTCCGCCCTGGGATGACGAAGGCGCGAGGGCTGGTCCACTGCCAATGAGCATCCCTTTTACCATCGCCATCGACGGCCCGGCCGGCGCCGGCAAGGGCACGCTCGCCCGCAGGCTGGCCGATCACTATCGGCTGAACCTGCTCGACACCGGCCTTACCTATCGCGCGGTGGCGCATGCGCTGCTCCGGCTCGGCCTGCCGCTCGACAATGTTTCGGCCGCTGAAACCGCGGCCCGGCAGGTCGATCCGGCAAAGCTCGACCGCGCAGTGCTTTCGGCACACGCCGTTGGCGAGGCGGCTTCGAAAGTGGCAGTGATCCCGTCGGTGCGGCGCATCCTGGTAGAGAAACAGCGTGACTTCGCAAGAACACCGCCTGGCGCGGTGCTCGACGGCCGCGACATCGGCACCGTCGTCTGTCCCGATGCCGACGTAAAACTCTATGTCACGGCCAGTGCCGAGGTGCGGGCAAAGCGGCGGCTGGATGAAATCGAGAGCATCGGCGGCACTGCCAATTTCGACGAAATCCTTGCCGATATCGTGCGCCGCGACGAGCGCGACATGGGCCGCGTGGACTCGCCATTGAAGCCGGCTGTCGACGCGCACTTGCTCGACACGTCGGAAATGGCTATAGAGGCCGCGTTTCTGGCAGCTCAGGCGATCATCGACGACGTCCTGGCTAAGAGAAACGAAGCCTGAGCCGGGTTTTCCTGCCGCCGCCGATTGCCGGCGACCAAAGAATTCCCATATTGGGCGTGAACCAGCCTGCCAGCATTCTTCATGCGCCGGAATTGCCGCTCAAGGGCGGCCAAGGGCTTTTTGCCCGGAACGCCGGCAGGCCAACGCAACGCTAACCCACGGCGCCCGCCCCGCGACAGATGCGAGGCATTCCAGGAGAAACTATGTCAGTTGCAAACCCCACTCGCGATGATTTCGCGAGCCTGCTCGAAGAATCATTTTCCGCCGGCCATTCCGGCGAAGGCCAGGTCGTCAAGGGCATCATCACCGCCATTGAGAAGGACATGGCTATCATCGACGTCGGCCTCAAGGTCGAAGGCCGCGTGCCGCTGAAGGAATTCGGCGTCAAGGGCAAGGACACGACGCTCAAGGTCGGCGACACGGTCGAGGTCTATGTCGAGCGTATCGAAAATGCGCTTGGCGAAGCCATGCTGTCGCGTGAGAAGGCCCGCCGCGAAGAGAGCTGGGTCCGTCTCGAAGAGAAGTTCACCAAGGGCGAACGCGTCGAAGGCGTCATCTTCAACCAGGTCAAGGGCGGCTTCACCGTCGACCTCGACGGCGCCGTGGCCTTCCTGCCGCGCAGCCAGGTCGACATCCGCCCGATCCGCGACGTCTCGCCGCTGATGCACAACCCGCAGCCCTTCGAGATCCTCAAGATGGATCGCCGCCGCGGCAACATCGTGGTGTCGCGCCGCACCGTGCTCGAGGAAAGCCGCGCCGAACAGCGTTCGGAAATCGTGCAGAACCTCGAAGAGGGCCAAGTAGTCGAAGGCGTCGTCAAGAACATCACCGACTATGGTGCGTTCGTCGACCTCGGCGGCATCGATGGGCTGCTGCACGTGACCGACATGGCCTGGCGCCGTGTCAACCATCCGACCGAAATCCTCAACATCGGCCAGACGGTCAAGGTGCAGATCATCCGCATCAACCAGGAAACCCACCGCATCTCGCTCGGCATGAAGCAGCTCGAGAGCGATCCGTGGTCCGAGATCGGCACCAAATTCCCGATCGGCAAGAAGATCAAGGGTACCGTTACCAACATCACCGACTACGGCGCATTCGTCGAGCTGGAGCCGGGCATCGAAGGCCTCATCCACGTTTCGGAAATGTCGTGGACCAAGAAGAACGTGCATCCCGGCAAGATCCTGTCGACGACGCAGGAAGTCGACGTGGTGGTGCTCGAAGTCGATCCGGCCAAGCGCCGCATCTCGCTCGGCCTCAAGCAGACGCTGGAAAACCCGTGGGAAGCCTTCGCGCGCAGCCATCCGGTCGGAAGCCAGGTTGAGGGCGAGGTCAAGAACAAGACCGAGTTCGGCCTGTTTATCGGCCTCGAAGGCGACGTCGACGGCATGGTCCACCTTTCCGACCTCGACTGGACCCGTCCGGGCGAGCAGGTGATCGAGGAGTACAATCGCGGCGACATGGTCAAGGCGCAGGTGCTCGACGTCGACATCGACAAGGAGCGCATCTCGCTCGGCATCAAGCAGTTGGCCAAGGACACGGTCGGCGAAGCCGCGACGTCGGGCGAACTGCGCAAGAACGCAGTCGTCACCTGCGAGGTTATCGGCGTGAAGGATGGCGGTCTGGAAGTGCGGCTGGTCGACAGCGGCATCGAGACCTTCATCAAGCGCTCCGACCTCAGCCGTGACCGCGACGAGCAGCGCCCCGAGCGCTTCACCGTCGGCCAGAAGGTCGACGCCCGCGTCATCGCCTTCGACAAGAAGACCCGCAAACTGCAGGTCTCGATCAAGGCGCTGGAAATCGCCGAAGAGAAGGAAGCGGTCGCCCAATACGGTTCGACCGACTCCGGCGCTTCGCTGGGCGACATCCTTGGCGCCGCGCTGAAGAAGCAGGGCAGCTAAGCCAACACCGCGCTTCGCGTGGGTTATAAACGAAACAAAAGAGCCCCGCCGGAACGATCCGGCGGGGCTTTTGCTTGTGACCTTTTGCTTGTGACGGGCCGCAGGCTCAGGCCCTGCCGTAAAGCGGCACCAGCGTGCCGCTGATGGCCATGTTGGCCGGCGAGGCGAGATAGGCAATGGCCTCGGCGGCCGCTTCAAGGCTGACCCATCTGCTGAAATCTGCGTTCGGCATGTCAGCCCGGTTGGCCGGCGTGTCGAGCGTCGAGGGCGCCACGGCGTTGACCAGAATGCCGTTGCCCTTCAGCTCTTCGGCCATTGCCACGGTCATCGCGGCGACTGCCGCCTTGGCGGCGGCGTAGGCCACCTTGCCGGAGCCGCGCCGCGGGTCGAGCCCGGCTCGCGCGGTGACATTGACGATGCGGCCCGGCACGGACGATTCCAGCATCGAGCGTATCGCCGCGCGGCAGCACAGGAAGGTGGTGCGGGCGTTGGTGTCCATCATCTCGGCGAAGGAGGCGGGCTCGATCTTCTCGACCGGCGCGGCGGTGAAGCCGCCGGCCAGATGCACCGATGCCCATAAATTCGGAACGCTGGCATAGAAGGCGTCGACCTTGGCAGGGTCGGCGAGGTCGACGTTATGGGCCAGCCTGACGTGGTCATGCGCCGGGAAGGGGAAATGTGCAGGCGCGGCAGCGTGAGCGTTGGGCACATGGCAGATCGCGCCCTGCTCCAGCAGTTTCCCTACGACCGCGCCGCCAAGGGCACCGGTGCCGCCGGTCACCACGATATGTCTGCCGTCCAGTGTTTCCGTCATATTCGACCGCTCCGTCATTGCGCGCCGCCGATCCGGAAGGTCGCGCCTTTCGCGCGATCACTCAACCGAAATCTCTATGACGTAAGGTCGTCCAGTCGCCCGCGCGCGCCCAAGCGCGTCCGCCAAGCCGCCGGCGCCGGAAATCCGCTCGGCGGCAATGCCGTAGGCTTCGGCCAATTTGCAGAAATCCGGCGGTGCCGGGGAGACGCCGACCGGCTCGACGCCGACGTCGAGCATCGAGGTTTCGATCTCGCGGTAGCCGCGATTGTTCCAGACGGCGAAGATCACCGGCGCCGCAGCGTCGAGCGCGGCGCCCAGTTCCGGCAGGGTGAACTGGAAGCCGCCGTCGCCGGTGAGGCAAACGACCGGCGCCTCAGGCCTGGCAAGGACGGCGCCGATCGCCGCCGCCGGGCCATAGCCGAGCGCGCCGAAGCCGGTGGCCGCGTTGAACCAGCCGCCCGGCCGGTCATGATCGTAATAGAGGTTGGCGGCGTAGACCGGCTGGGTCGAATCGCCGACGATGATCGCGCCAGGCAGCGCATCGCGGATCGTCTCGACGGCACGCAGTTGCGCCTGCATAGCCGGGCCGATCTCGGCAAAGGCCGCTTGCCGCGTCGCGGCGGCGCGAGCGGCGCCGTCGACCGATTGCGCCTGGCCCGTGCCGAGTTCGGCACGCAGCGCCTCGAGCGCTGCACCGCAATCGGCCTGGATCGAAATCCGGGCCGGCCGGCGGGCAAGCTGGTCGGCGCCGATGTCGATGCGGATCAGATTGGCAGGCAGGACAAAACCGCCGTCGCCATAGCCATCATAGTCGGTCGGACCGAATTCGGTGCCGGCGGCAATGACCAGATCGGCGTCGGCCATCAGCGTACGCACCGCCTTCAGGCTGGGGCTGGCCGGCACGCCAAGCGGGTGGCGATAGAGCAGGCCGCGCGCATTGGCGGTCTGGACGACCGGCGCTCCCAACCTCTCGGCAAGGCGCTGCAACGGCGCTTCGGCCGCTTTGGCGCCGCCGCCGGCCAGGATAAGCGGCCGGCGGGCAGACGCGCACAGCCTTGCCGCCCCGGCAATTGCCGCCACATCCGGCTCGGGCGGCGCTGAATTCCGCAGCAGCGGCACGATGTCGTTGGCAGGCAGGCTCATGACATCGGTCGGGATCTCGATATGCACCGGACCCGGACGCGAGGATGAAAACAGCGCAAAGGCGCGGGCGAGCACGCCGGGCAGCTCGCCGGCGTCGGTGACACGGTGCGAAAACAGCGCCACCTTCTCCATCATGCCGCGCTGGTCCGGCAGTTCATGCAGATGGCCAAGGCCTTTGCCCAGCGTCGGTGTGGCGTTGACGCCCGAGATTACCAGCATCGGCACCGAATCGGCGCGCGCCTGGCCCATGGCGGTGATGGTGTTGGTCAGCCCCGGCCCGGTGATGACGAAGGCGATGCCCGGCCTGCCGCTGGCGCGCGCATAGCCATCAGCCATGAAGCCGGCGCCCTGCTCGTGGCGCGGCGTGACGTGACGGATCTTCGACCGCGCAAGCCCGCGATAGAGCTCGACCGTGTGTACACCGGGAATGCCGAAGACTGTGTCGACGCCGTGCGCTTCGAGCAAGGTGATGAGCGCTTCGCCGATGGTCGTCATTGTCTTAGCACCGGGCGTGTGAGGCAGGTCGGGCCGCCCTCGCAGGCAATGCACAGAGCATCGGCCTCGAATGTCGAGACCGTACAGCCAGCGGCCTGCATGGCAGCCGCCGTCTTCGGAAAACCGGCAACGGCGATAACCTGGCGCGGCGCGGTCGGCAGGACGTTGAGGCTGAGCCCATTCGAGGCGAAGAATTCGTCGGCGTCGCCCTCGACCAGCCGAATGCCGCGTTCGCGCAGCATCTGGTGGAAGGCGACCGGCAGGAGGGGCGCATAGACCAGCGCCAGATCGTCGGCGAGCGGGCTGATCACCGACATCAGGTGCAGGCAGGCCTCTTCGCCTTGCCAGAGCGGCAGGTCGAAGCCGTAGACCTGGATACCCTTGGGCGAAAGCAGGTTGGAGAGCTGCTGGATGCCGAGCTGATTGGTGCGCACGCCGCGGCCGACGGCCAGCGTGTTTGCATCCACCCACACGCAGTCGCCGCCCTCGACCTGGCCGGGAGCCTCGATACGGCCGAGGATGGGGATGCCCATGCGCCCATAGGCTGCCTCGTGCAGGCCTGGCTCGGGCCGGCGCAGCGCCTTGCCCATAGCGAGGATAACCGCGCCGTGGTCGGTCATCAGCGAGGGATCGTGGGTGAAGACCGAATCGGCAAGCCCGTCATCGGCGTCGCTCAGCCATTCGATTTCGGCGCCTGAGACAGAAATCAGCCTGGCCAGCGCATCATGCTGGGCCGCCGCTTTTTGCGGATCGAAGCCGGGGCCATAGTGCCAATCCAGCGCTTCGGCCCGACGCATGGCGCTGGCGGCGGAGCGCATCAGCACGCGCTGCAGCGTCCCGGCCATCGACTGCGACCCGTATGCTTTGCCCACTAAATTCTCCTTTAAACGCGCCCCTCCTGCCAATAGCCACTCGGCAGGCGGTGATCAATGGTCCAAAAACTGCGGTTGACGGAGGCAAGGGGAACGGTCCATCTTGAGAATCGGAACGCTGTCCAGTGACGGGTAATGGGTAAAAAATTCCAGCAAGGACTGCCTCGGTTGCTCCGCGGGGCGCCGCGACGATGACAGCGCCCGTCACCGCCCTGAAGGATCCGGCGCAGAACGGCGCTGCCGAAGCCATCCACGTCGAGAACCTGCACAAGAATTTCGGCAACCTGCACGTACTGAAGGGCGTTTCGCTGTCGGCGCGCGACGGCGAGGTGATCGCAATCATCGGCGGCTCAGGCTCGGGCAAATCCACGCTGCTGCGCTGCATCAACTGCCTGGAGAACCCGACCAGCGGCATCATCCGCGTCAATGGCGAGCAGATCCGGTTGAAGGCCGACAGCCACGGCCACACCGTGCCCGCCGACCGCAAGCAGATCGAACGCATCCGCTCCAAGCTCGGCATGGTCTTCCAGAACTTCAATCTGTGGAGCCACATGACGTTGATCGAGAACGTCATCGAGGTTCCCGTGCATGTGCTCGGCGTCAAGCGCGATGTGGCGATCGGCGAGGCGGAAAAGCTGCTCGCCCGCGTCGGCCTTGCCGAAAAACGCGACGTCTATCCCGCCTATCTGTCGGGCGGCCAACAACAGCGCGCCGCGATCGCCAGGGCGCTGGCCATCAATCCGCGCGTCATGCTGTTCGATGAGCCGACCTCGGCGCTCGACCCGGAGCTGGTCGGTGAGGTGCTGAAGGTGATCGGCGACCTGGCGCGCGAAGGCCGCACCATGGTGCTGGTCACCCATGAGATGAAGTTTGCCCGCGAGGTCGCGACGCATGTCGTCTACCTCCATAATGGGCTGGTCGAGGAAGAAGGGCCGCCGGAACAGATCTTCGGCGCACCAAAATCCGAAAGGCTGAAGCAGTTTCTGCGCAATGTTGGATGACTTGCGAGAAAAGCAGACGGGAACGTCAAAGCAAAAAATGGGAGAACTGAAAGAAATGAAACCTTTTCTCAAAACGGTGCTCGCGGCCACGCTGATCGCATTGTCGGGTACATTTTCGGCAAGCGCCGAACAGATCAAGGTGGGATTTTCGCCTGAAGCCTATCCGCCGTTTTATTCGCAGGATGCCTCCGGCAAGTGGGGCGGCTGGGAAGTCGACATCGTCAACGCCATCTGCGGCGAAGCCAAGCTGGATTGCGTATTGACGCCGGTCCCATGGGACGGCCTTATCCCGGCGCTTAAAACCAAGAAGATCGATGCAATCATGAATTCGATGTCCATTACCGACGAACGCAAGAAGGAAATCGACTTCTCCGACAAATATTATAACACGCCGACCGCGGTGATCGGCGCCAAGGATCAGAAATTCGATGCGACGCCAGAGGGGCTGAAGGGCAAGATAGTCGGCGTTCAGGCCTCCACGGTGCACGCCGCCTACGCCAAGAAGCACTTCACCGACGCTGCGGAAATCAAGGAATACCAGACGCAGGACGAGGCAAATCAGGATCTCGCCGCCGGCCGGATCGATGCCACCCAGGCCGATTCGATCGCGCTCGACGCATTTTTGAAGTCGGATCAAGGCAAAGCGTGCTGCGACCTCAAGGGTTATGTCGCACCGGACCTGGAAGTGCTCGGGCCTGGCGTCGGCGCCGGCGTACGTCAAGGCGACACCGAGCTCAAGGATAAGCTCAATGCCGCAATCAAGGCCATCCGAGCCAATGGCAAGTATGCCGAAATCACCAAGAAGTACTTCGACTTCGACATCTACGGCGGCGAGTCGCAGTCCAACTGACAGCAGCGGCATCAAGCCGGGCAGGCCTAGCCGCCATCGTCGCGATGGCACGTCCGGCTTGATACATCATTGGCGCCTCAACCCGGAAGTCCAGGGGGACATAAGCTGAGCGACGTTCTCGCCACCATGTTCGGAGCCAGTTCGCTGGAATTGCTGTCCTTCGAACCGCCGAACGGCAGGGGTCTCAACCTTCTGCACGGGCTGGCAAACTCGGTCGGAATTGCCTTCGGTTCCTTTGGGGTCGGTCTTGTGATCGGCGTCGGCGGCGCCTATGGCAAGCTCTATGGCGGGCCGGTGGTCCGTGACCTGCTGGAAGTCTACACCACAGTGGTCCGCGCCGTGCCCGAGCTGGTCCTGATCCTGCTGCTTTATTTCGCTGGTACCGACCTCATCAACCAGTTGCTTACCGCGCTCGGCTATGCCGCGATCGATATCAACGGGGTTGTGGCCGGCATAGGTGTGCTCGGGGTCGTGCAGGGCGCCTACTCCACCGAAGTCTTGCGCGGCGCGATCCGCGCCATTCCGCAAGGCCAGATCGAAGCCGCCCGGGCGTATGGAATGCCTCCCGGCCTGCTTCTCAGGCGCATAACGCTGCCGGCGATGCTGCCCTTCGCCATTCCGGGGTTGGCAAATCTGTGGCTGATCGCCACCAAGGACACCGCGCTTCTCGCGATCGTCGGCGTCAATGAACTGACCCAAACCACACGGACAGCAGCCGGCGCGACGAAGGCTTATTTCACCTTCTTCATGGCGGCGGGCGCGCTCTATCTCGTCCTGACCCTCGTCTCCAACATCGCTATCGGGCGCGTTGAGCGCTGGGCACGACGCGGCATGCCCTCGATCGCGGGATCGCATTGATGGCCGCCGAAACTCCGGTCATTGACGCCGCCGCACGGGCCTCGCTGTGGGTGCAGCCGCACCGCATAGCGCTGATCCTGATCGCGCTGGTTGTCGTAGTGGCATCGATTTTCCTCATGCGCTGGGATTGGCTGCCCGCCTATCTGCCGCTGGCTTTGCAAGGCATATGGCGGACCATCTGGCTGCTCGTGGTAACGTCGGTGCTGGGCATCGCGCTGGCCATTCCCCTCGGCCTTGCGCAGGTGATCGGCCCGCCGATCTTGAGTGCGCCGGCCAAGGTGTTCTGCACGATTATTCGCGGCACGCCGCTGCTGCTCCAGCTCTGGCTGCTCTACTACGGACTGGGTTCGCTGTTTCCGCAATTTCCTTGGATACGCGAGTCGTTCCTCTGGCCCATTCTAAGGCAGGCATGGCCCTACGCCGTTCTTTCTCTGACGATCTCGTATACCGGCTATGAAGGCGAAGTAATGCGTGGCGCCTTCGCCGGGGTACCGCTTGGCCAACTCGAAGCGGCCCGCGCTTTCGGCATGAGCCGTTGGAAAATCTTCAGGCGCATATGGCTCCCGCAGGCGATCAGCCGGGCACTGCCGACGCTGGCGGGTGAAACTGTTCTCCAGCTGAAAGCGACACCGCTGGTGGCAACGATAACTATGGTCGACATCTATGCCGTAGCTTCGCGGGTGCGCCAGGATCTATTCATCACCTACGAACCCTTGCTGCTTCTGGCGTTGGTCTATATGTCCATCACCGGTATCCTGGTGTTCGGTTTCCGCAGGCTCGAGGCGCGGATCCCGAGCAAGCTAGGCTAAAGCTGTTAAAGTCGCGAATTCAGGGCAGCTGCCATGCAACTCAGTCTCGACCAGGCGACAGGGCTGTGCCGGATGGCCGCACTTGGCGCCGGCGCCAACGAAGAGGCGGCGCAGTCGCTGGCTGCCTCGATCGTCGCGGCCGAGGCTGAAGGACTGTCGACAGTCGGACTGTCGCACTTCATCGATTATCTCGAAGCACTGGAAGCCGGCCGTATTGACGGCAACGCCGATCCGGTGATCACCAGGCCGGCGCTCGCGGTCTATCTTTCCGATGCGCGCGGCGGCTTAGCGCATACCGGTTTCGACCGCACGATCGATGACCTCGCCAAGGCGGCGCGGCTGTTCGGCGTCGCCATCTTTTCGCAGAAGAATGCTTATACCTGCGGCGCGCTCGGCTATTTCACCGGACGGCTGGCCGCGCAGGGATTGGTGTCGTTCGCCGCCACCAACGGCCCGGCCGTGCTTGCCGGCTCGGGCTCGGTCAAGCCGGTCTACTGCACCAACCCGATGTCCTTTGCCGCACCCACCACGGACGGGGCGCCGCTGGTCATCGACCAGTCGTCGAGCGCCACTGCCTTCGTCAACATCCGCAAGGCGGCCGAGGACGGCAAGAAGATCCCCGAAGGCTGGGCACTGGACGCCAGCGGCAATCCAACCACGGACCCGGCAGCCGCCATGAAAGGCGCCATGCTTGCCTTCGGCGGCCAGCGCGGCGCCAACATCGCGCTGATGGTCGAGGTGCTGGCTGCGGGCCTGTCGGGCGCCAACTGGTCGCTCGATGCGCCATGGTTCAGCGGCGGGCCGGACAGTCCGGGGACCGGCCTGTTCGTGCTCGCCGTCGAGCCCAAGCTGCTCGATCCGAACTTCGAGAAACGGATGAAGGACCAACTCGACAGGTTGCGGCGGCGCTATGGCGTGCATGTGCCGGGGCGTGCCCGGGCAGAAGCGGCAGAGAAGGCGGCGGCGCGCGGCATAAGCGCGCCGAAAGCCGTGGTGCAACGCATTTCCGAATTCGCCGCGCGCTATTCGTCCTAAAGAAATTCGTTTGTACGATGAGCGGCAGAGGCCGGCCGATCCGGGAGCGCGAGCCTACTTCCCGCAATGATGATCGTTGATGACGTTCACCGCATTCGCGTCCGGTCCTACCCTGTTGTAGGAGCAGGGTTCGGCGGCCGTCGTGAACAGGGGGTTGTCATAGTAGCGCGGGCCACCGAACAGAATGTCGATGATGTCGCCGTTGGCGGGAACGTAGCGTTCGGGTTGCGCTTGGTGATGCCGGTTTGCCGCGAATGCCGGGGCACCAATGCTGCAGCCTGTTACGAAAGCCAGAGCGAAGATCGCAACGCGTTTTGTCGTCATCGGCAATATCCTCCATTCGGAATCAAACCATACATCTAAAATCGCCTAGCGAACAAAGGTTCCTGTTCCTAATGGAGTTGCCGTAAAGCCGGGCCTCGACGGCGTTTTCTGCCATTTCGAACGGATCCGGAAAATCATGCTTCAACAGTGCCGGGCGACCTATGGTCGCCCTTTGCCTTTGGCGCGAAACCGACTATGAAACGGCTTCAATCAAGCCATCTGGATAGCCCGCCGGAGCCAGCCATGACCGAAATCCTTCAGACCCCAAAGCTCGTCGTCGTTTTCGGCGGCTCCGGCTTTGTCGGTCGTCATGTCGTGCGGGCGCTGGCCAAGCGCGGCTACCGCATCCGGGTTGCCTGCCGCCGGCCCGATCTCGCCGGTCATTTGCAACCGCTTGGCAATGTCGGGCAGATCCAGCCGGTGCAGGCCAATGTCCGGGTGCGCTGGTCGGTCGACCGCGCCGTGCAAGGCGCCGACCATGTCGTCAATCTGGTGGCGATCGCACATGAGGCCGGCCGGCAGAAATTTACTGCCGTCCACGAGTTCGGCGCGCGCGCTATTGCCGAAGCGGCGCGCGCCGTCGGCGCCGGCCTCACCCACATATCGGCTCTGGGAGCGGACCTCCACGCGCAATCGGACTACGCGCGTACCAAGGCGCTCGGCGAAAAGGCCGTTCTTGAGACGGTCCAAGACGCCGTGATCTTGCGGCCATCGATCAATTTCGGGCCGGAGGACGGTTTCTTCAACCGCTTTGCCAACATGGCCCGCTTTTCCCCAGTGCTGCCGCTGATCGGCGGCGGGCAGACGAAATTCCAGCCGGTCTATGTCGGCGACGTCGCCGAGGCGGTGGCGCACTCGGTCGACGGCAAGGTCCAAGGCGGCCGGATCTATGAACTCGGCGGGCCGCAGGTGCTTACCTTCAGGGAGTGCATGCAAGAGCTGCTTGTCATCATCGAACGCAAGCGTTTTTTGCTGCCCGTGCCATGGTGGCTGGCGAACCTCCAGGCATCAATTCTCGGGCTGCTGCCCAATCCATTGTTGACCAAGGACCAGGTCCTGCTGTTGCGCCAGCACAATGTCGTGTCGGATGACGCCGTCAAGGACAACAGGACGCTTGCCGGCCTCGGTATCCAGCCGCGTTCGATCGGAACCATCCTGCCAAGCTATCTCTGGCGCTACCGCGCCGCCGGCCAGTTCCAGCGCAAGTCCGCCGTATAACACGAACGGACGTCCGGTTGCCTACGGCGCGCGCCTGGTGACCTGCATCGGCAGCCCGCCTTGCGGCTGCGTCGTCAGCTTCTGCACCGGCCAGGGTCGGGTTTGCGCGGTGGTATCGAAACGATAGCGCGAAAGCATGATCGCCAACGCGATGATTGCCTCCTGCACGGCGAAGCTGGCGCCGATGCAGACGCGAGGCCCGGCGCCGAACGGCAAATACTGGAAACGGTCGATCTTTTCGCGATTCCCCGGATGGAAGCGTTCCGGCATGAAAGCGTCCGGCCGGTCCCACAATTTCCGATGGCGGTGGACGACCCACGGCATCACCAGCACCGCGGCACGCCGCGGTATGTAGAGGCCGTTCCAGGTTTCGGGCTCGATCGGTTCGCGGTTGATCGACGGCGCCGGCGGATAGAGCCTGAGCGCCTCGTCGAAGGCGGCGCGTGTCAGCGGCATGGCGTCGAGCCATTTCGTCGGGTCGGGCTCACGCGCCAGCACCGCATCGATCTCGTGCTCGATCTTTTCGCGCTCCCACGGCGCTTCGGCAAGGCAGTAGAGCGTCCAGCCGAGGGCCCTGGCCGTAGTCTCGTGGCCAGCGCCGATGAAGGTGATGATGTTGTCCTCGACCTCGGACCGGGTTAGCCCGCCCGGTCCCTCCGCCCGCAACAGCAGCGTGAGAAAATCCTGCGGCACCGTGTCCGGAGCACGCCTCAACCGCGCCTCGCGCATCTGCACCGTGTCGGTGACGATCTTGCGGAAGTAGGCCATGGTCTTGCGGCCGCGGATGCGGGTCAGGCGCGGCAGCCAGTCGGGCGCACGCAAAAGGTCGAGCGGATCGACCCGGCCCATCGTCTCGAACAGGCGATCGATCTCCTTGGCGAAGCTGCCGGGCTCGCCCGATATCTCGCCCGAAAACAGTGTCTCGGCCAGGATGTCGAAGGTGAGCAGCGTCATGTTGTGCGCGATGTCGAACGTGCCGCCGCCCTCGTAGCGCGTGACGAACTCCCGCGTGCGCCTCAGCATCGGCTCGGCAAAACCGAAGATATGGCGCGGCGTGAACACCGGCGCCATCGCCTTGCGTGAACGCCTCCACACCTCGCCCTCGGCGGTCAGCAAGCCGTCGCGCAGGATCGGCCGCAGGATCAACTGGCGAACCGTCGCCATCTTGTAGTTCTTGGCGTTATCGACCAGCACGTGGCGAATGAGACCGGGGTCGTTGGCGATGACCAGCGGCCCGCCGATGCCGGTCACCGAAATCCAGGGCTCGTTGTAGGTCGGCTCGCCCCACAGTTCGAGCGGATTGCGGTAGACGATGCGGATCATCTCCAGCGTCGAGGGCGGCGCGGTGCGCGGCTTCGGCGCCGGCGGGACGAAGGGGACGGGCTGACTGTCCATGACTTGCTCCGCTGACACCTCAATGTAGTGGCGGGCAAGGCAGGCGTCCATGTGAGCGGACGACAAGGTGATGCATCCGCTCTCTGGAATGTGACCCGGGCACCGGAAAGTGCCTGCTTGCTGTGTCCGGCTGCGTGTCTTAGGTGGCAGCACCACAGATGTCAGAAACCGGCAGGAGCCCCGCCTTGAAGCACCAGTTGAACGTCATCATCGGCAGCACGCGGCCGGGCCGCGCTGGACCGATTTTCGCAAAGTGGCTGGAAAGCTTTGCGCGCGAACACGGCAAATTCGAGCCATTGCTCACCGATATCGCCGCCTTCAACCTGCCGGTGCTGGACGAGCCGCACCATCCGAGACTCGGCAAATACGAAAACAGCCACACGAAAGCCTGGTCGAAAGCAATCGACGCCGCCGACGCATTCGTCTTCGTAGCGCCGGAATACAATTATTTCGCCGCCCCCGCGATCATCAACGCGGTCGACTACCTGCTCAGGGAATGGCGATACAAGCCGGCCGCCATCCTCAGCTACGGCGGTGTCTCCGGCGGCTTGCGTGCGGCGCAGGCGGTCAAACCGTTGCTGACCTCCGTCGGCGTCATGCCGATCCCGGAGGGCGTGGCGCTGCCGATGTACCAGAAGCTGCTCGACGAGACCGGCGCCTTCCTGCCCAGCGAGCAGGTGCTCGGCGGGGCCAGGACCATGCTGGACGAGCTGTTCCGCTGGAGCGAAGCGCTGAAGCCGATGCGGATCGGCTGACAACGCGAACGGCCGAGCTTGCCGATGCCATAACTTGCTCATGCCATAAAGAGATGGAATGCTCCGGCAAACGACCGGGCCGGGGCGGTTCGATTTGCGTCTTCTGTTTGCCTTACTGCTGATCCTCTCGACGGCCTCCGCTGCCGTGGCGGAGCGGCGCGTTGCGCTGGTCATCGCCGAGAACGACTACCGGCTGATCCGGCCGCTCGCCAATCCCGTCAACGACGGCGAGGTGATGGAAACGGTGCTGAGGAAGCTCGGCTTTGAGGTCTTCCTCGAAACCAACCGCGACCTGCGGCGCATGCGCCGGGCGCTCGACGATTTCCGCGAGGATGCCAAAGGCGCCGACGTGGTACTGGTGTTCTTTTCCGGCCACGGGGTCGAGATCGCCGGCGAGAATCGGCTCCTGCCGGTCGATGCAGACGCGTCGTCGCTCGACGCACTGGAAAAGACCAGCCTGCCGCTGGAGGAGATCCGCACGACCGTCGCCGCCACCAGCAAGGTCGGACTGATCGTGCTCGATGCCTGCCGCAGCGATCCGTTTGCGGCTACGGGCGGCGAAGGCCGCGGCGCAACGGCGCTTGCAAAAGAGGTCGGCGTCAAGGTCCGGCCGGGTCTTGGCCGCGTCGGGCGGGCAGAAAACATTCTGTTTGCCTTCTCGGCGGCGCCCGGCGAGACCGCCGCGGATGGGACCGGCCAGAATTCGCCGTTCACTGCGGCGTTGACGAAATATCTCGGCACCGATGGACTCGAGATCCGCTCCGTGCTGACGCTCGTGCAGCAGGAGGTCTACGACCTCTCGCGCGGCAAGCAATTGCCCTATGTCGAGAGCGGCCTGCCGCAGCTGTTCTTTGCCACGACAGCCAAGGAGAAACTGCCCGAGCGCGAACGCCTGTTGCTCGCTATGGCTGAGGTGACGCCTCAGATGCGCGGCGAGGTGGAGAAGATCGCCAGCGACGCCGACATGCCGCTGGCACCGCTCTATGGCGCGTTGATCAGTTCCGATTCCGGCCACCTCTCCGCCGACAGTCTGAACGCCAGGCTGCGTGAGGCAGCCGACGCCTTCGTCAAGGTGCGGAGCGAAATGCAGACGCTTGGATCCGACGATCTGCGGGTGGCAGCGTTGCGCCGGCAGGCCGAAGAGCAGCTTTCGCTGGGAGCGTTCGATGCGGCGCGTAAAAAGCTCGCCGAGGCAGCCGAGATCGATAATGTCTCTCGGAACGCTTTGAAGGCCAATTTCGTCAGCCGCACGCTCTCCGAGGCCGCAACGCGCTATCTGTCCGGCGGGGCGGCGCGCGCCGACCTCGACTACGCCACAGCCATCAGGGACTACGAGTCCGTGCTCGCGCTTTATGGCGAAGCCGGACAGGTGGTGCTGTCGCTCGACGATGCCGACCGCTTGATCCGCACGCTGGACGAACTCGGCAAGCTCTATACCACGGTCGGCAATATCGAGGCGGCCGGCCGCGCCTTCGAGGCGCTGCAAGCCGATCTCGAACGGCGGTTGCATCATGAAACCGATCCCAACGTGAAGCGCGACTTCGCCGTCAGCCACGTCAAGCTCGGCAATGTGCGGATGGCGCAAGGCAATCTGCCGACAGCGCTGCAGAATTATGAGACCGCCAAGACCATTCTGCAGGGCCTGACCGAGGCAGAACCGGACAATCTGGAGTGGTTCGGCGACCTCGCCATGGCCAATGACAAGATCGGCAACGTATTGGCGACGCAAGGCGATCTGGCCGGCGCCGCAGAGGTCTACCAGGAAAGTCTGTCGATCAAGAAACAGCTCGCCGCCGGAGAGCCCGACCGTGCCGAACTGCAGCGCGACCTGACCATCACCTACGATGAGATCGGTCACCTTGCCCATGTCGCAGGCCAACTGGACAACGCACAGGCGGCCTATGAAGAGAGCCTGAAGGTGCGGCTGGCGCTGGCGGCGGACAAACCGGGAGACGCCGACCGGCAGCGTGACGTCTCGGTCAGCCACGATACGATAGGCGACCTGCTGCGCGAACGCGGCGACGCCGCCGGGGCGCTGGCGGCTTACAGGGAAGGCCTCGCGATCGTCAAGCACCTGGCGAAACGCGATCCGGGCGACACCGAGCTGAAACGCGACCTGTCGGTCGGCAACGCCAAGATCGGCAATGCGCTGAGCGACCAGCAGAATTGGCCGGCGGCACTTTCGGCTTATCGTGAGGCACTTTCGCAGGCCAGCGCGCTCGCCGTCGGCGACCCGAACAACACCGAATGGCAGCGCGACCTATCCGTCTGCCTCGAGAAAGTCGCCGGCGTCCTGGCGATACAGCGCGACCACAAAGGCGCGCTGAAAGCCTATCTGGACAGCTACGCGATTGCACAGCGGCTGGCCAAGCTCGATCCCGCCAATTCCGACTGGCAGCGGGACTTGTCGATAACGCTGTCCGAAGTCGCCACCCTGCGCCTAAAGCAGCGCGACGTCAGCGGAGCCCGGCAAGCCTTTCAGGACAGCCTGGCCATTCGCGAGAAACTTGCCCGGTCCGATCCGAACAACGCCACCTGGCAGCGCGACCTGGTGGTCGCCTATATCGACTACGCGCAAGTCGCTAAGAATCCGAAAGCCGTGCTTTCCAAGGCGCTCGACATGACGCTCGAGCTCGACCGAAGCGGGCGGTTGGCGCCGCGATACAAATTCATGATCAAGTTCCTGCGTCAGCGGCTGGCCAGGATCGAAGCCAAGCGCCAGTAGCCGGCCGACGCGACCGTCATTCCGTCCGGAAATGCCTGCAAACCTTGGAAAAACCGCCTTTTGCGCCTATATCTACGACATTAGAAATGCGCGATTCGAAGCCGATTTTTCGCGCTCTGCACACGGCATCAATCAGACAGGTTTTCATGAGCGAACAGACCGACATCGCCAACGGCGTTGAAGCCGAGTACGGCGCCGATTCCATCAAGGTTTTGAAGGGCTTGGATGCCGTTCGCAAGCGGCCGGGCATGTATATCGGCGATACCGACGATGGCTCGGGCCTACACCACATGGTCTATGAAGTCGTCGACAACGCCATCGACGAAGCCCTGGCCGGCCATGCCGACCTGGTGACGGTGACGCTCAATCCGGACGGATCGGTGACGGTCATCGACAATGGCCGCGGCATTCCGACCGATATCCACACCGGCGAAGGCATTTCGGCGGCCGAAGTGATCATGACGCAGCTGCATGCAGGCGGCAAGTTCGACCAGAACTCCTACAAGGTGTCGGGCGGCCTGCACGGCGTCGGCGTGTCGGTCGTCAACGCGCTGTCGGCCTGGCTGAAACTGAAGATCCGCCGCAACGGCCAGATCTACGAGATGAGCTTCACGCATGGCAATGCCGACGCGCCGCTGCGCGTCACCGGCAGTTATGAACAAGACAAGGTCCCCGGCACCTATGAAGGCCGCAGCGGCAGCGAAATCACGTTTTTGCCGTCGTCCGAAACCTTCACCATGGTCGAATTCGACTACGGTACGCTGGAGCATCGGCTGCGCGAACTCGCCTTCCTGAACTCCGGCGTGCGCATCGTTTTGACCGATGCCCGCCATGCCGACATCGTGCGCCATGAATTGCACTACGATGGCGGCCTCGAAGAGTTCGTCCGATATCTCGACCGGACGAAAAAGCCGTTGCTCGACAAGCCGATATCGATCCGCGCCGAGCGCGACGGCATCACGGTCGAAGTCGCCATGTGGTGGAACGACAGCTACCACGAGAACGTGCTGGCCTTCACCAATAACATCCCGCAACGCGACGGCGGCACGCATCTGGCAGGCTTTCGCGGTGCGCTGACACGCCAGATAACCGGCTATGGCGACTCTTCGGGCCTGACCAAGAAGGAAAAGGTGGCGCTGATCGGCGACGATTGCCGTGAAGGGCTGACGGCGGTGCTGTCAGTCAAGGTTCCCGACCCGAAATTCTCCTCGCAGACCAAGGACAAGCTGGTGTCGTCCGAGGTCCGTCCGGTGGTCGAAGGGCTGGTCAACGAAGCGCTCGGCACCTGGCTGGAGGAGCACCCGACCGAGGGCAAGGCGGTCATCGAGAAGGTCATCCAGGCCGCGGCCGCGCGTGAAGCCGCGCGCAAGGCACGCGACATTACCCGCAAGAGTTCGCTCGGCGTCACCTCGCTGCCCGGCAAGCTGGCCGATTGCCAGGAGCGCGATCCGGCAAAATCGGAGATCTTCATCGTCGAGGGCGACAGCGCCGGCGGCTCGGCCAAGGGCGGCCGTTCGCGCCAGAACCAGGCCATTCTTCCGCTGCGCGGCAAGATCCTCAATGTCGAGCGCGCCCGCTTCGACCGTATGCTCGGCTCCGACATGATCGGCACGCTGATCACTGCGCTCGGCACCTCGATCGGCAAGGACGAGTTCAATGCCGACAAGCTGCGATACCACAAGATCATCCTGATGACCGACGCCGATGTCGACGGCGCCCACATCCGCACCTTGCTGCTGACCTTCTTCTTTCGCCAGATGCCGGAACTGATCGAACGCGGTCATCTCTACATCGCGCAGCCGCCGCTCTATAAGGTGACGCGCGGGAAGAGCTCGCAATACATCAAGGACGAAGCCGCCTTCGAGGAATTCCTGATCGGCTCCGGGCTGGAAGAAGCGTCGCTTGCGCTCAGCACGGGCGAGGTGCGGGCCGGGCAGGACCTGCGCAGTGCCATCGACGACGCCTTGGCTGTCCGCCAGCTCATCAACGGATTGCACACCCGCTATAACAGAGGCGTGGTCGAGCAGGCAGCGATTGCCGGCGCGCTCAACCCGGAGATCTTCACCGACCTCGGCCGCGCCAATGAGACGGCCGAGCGTGTTGCCCGCCGTCTCGACATTATCGCCGAGGACACCGAGCGCGGCTGGATCGGCCGCATGTCGACCTCGAACGAGGGCATTGGCGGCTATGTCTTCGAGCGAACGGTGCGCAGCGTCAAGGAGTTCGCACATCTCGACCTGGCGCTGATCAATTCCGCCGACGCACGCCAGCTCGACCGCTATGCGCCGCGTCTGGCGGAAATCTATGGCGAGCCGCCGGTGCTGCGCCGCAAGGATGTCTCGGAAACCATTTCGGGGCCGCTGGCACTGCTCAATGCCGTGTTTGCCACCGGCCGCAAGGGCCTCACCATGCAGCGCTACAAGGGCCTTGGCG
Organism: Mesorhizobium sp. M0174; assembly: GCF_040322275.1. Classification (NCBI taxonomy): domain Bacteria; kingdom Pseudomonadati; phylum Pseudomonadota; class Alphaproteobacteria; order Hyphomicrobiales; family Phyllobacteriaceae; genus Mesorhizobium; species Mesorhizobium sp. M0174. The sequence continues at coordinate 32,150 of NZ_JAMYTB010000027.1, read as the reverse complement.
AAATGAACGCCGAGCAGCTCTGGGAAACGACGCTTGACCCGAATGTGCGCTCGCTCTTGCAGGTCAAGGTCAATGACGCAACGGATGCGGACAGCTTGTTTTCGCGGCTGATGGGCGACGAGGTCGAGCCCAGGCGCGAATTCATCCAGGAAAACGCGCTGTCGGTCGCCAATCTGGACATCTGAGCCACGATCTCAGATACCCAGCCAGCAGGCATGAAGTGCATTGGTGCGCCTTGGCGCACCGATGCCGACTGTTGCAAGCAACAGAGATCAGCAGGACCGCCGGAACGGAAAGGCTTTCAAGGCATTGTAGTTGATCACAATCGCCGCAGGAGGCATCCATGGGACGTGGCATTTTGCTCTGGCTTCTCGGAGTCCCGATTCCGATCATTATTCTGATCATGCTGTTTGCAAGGTAGGGGGCTTCGATGCCGTCCACCCTAACGACTGCCGACGTTTCCGCACCGACGGAATCCGCTTCCCCCGCTGTCAGCTGGGGGCCAATCGTCGCCGGCGCCTTTGCTGCGTCGACGCTTACCTTCATCTTGATGCTGCTCGGCTCCGGGCTTGGGCTGAGCATGGTGTCGCCATGGTCCGGCTCGGGTGCGTCAGTCACCACTTTCGCAGTTTCCACTGCCGTCTGGCTGATCGTCGTGCAGTGGTTGTCGTCGGCGCTGGGCGGCTACCTCGCCGGACGCCTGCGCACCAAATGGGTCGGCATCCACACCGATGAAGTCTTCTTCCGCGATACCGCTCACGGTTTCCTGGCCTGGGCGCTGGCGACGTTGCTCGTCGCCGGCGTGCTCGGCACGGCGCTTTCGGCCGCAATAGGCAGCGGTGTCCAGGCTGCTTCGACTGTGGCATCGGGCGCGGCAATGGGCGCTTCGGCAGGTGCTGCCGCAAACGCTGGTGGCGCCTCGACTAACGACGCCACGTCGTATTTCGTCGATACGCTGTTTCGCCCGGCCGATCCGGCAAGGCTCGCTGCCGCCAATCCGGAGAGCGACGCCGCGGCATCGGCGCAGGCATCGCGCATTCTGATCGCGAGTGCCGCAGCAGGCGAAATATCGGCCGACGACAAGACCTATCTGTCGCGGCTGGTGGCCGCCCGCACAGGCCTGTCCGAAGCGGATGCCACCGCTCGCGTCGATGCAGTAATCGCCAGAGCGCAGGAGGCCAAGGTCAAGGCGCAGCAGGCGGCCGACACCGCCAGAAAGGCAGGCGCCACCTTCTCGCTGATTGGCGCGCTGTCGCTGGTCATCGGCGCCTTCATTGCCAGTGCGGCCGCAGCACTTGGCGGCAGGCAGCGCGACGACGAGGAAGCAATTTTCCTGACCAATCGTTGATCGGTGACTAGGCGAACTCGGTCCGCTTCGGGAAGATTACGCCCGAAGCGGACCCTTGCCTTGAAGTGCCGCCGCGGCATTGTCGTGCTCACCGCCTACAGCTCAGCTTCCAGTTTGCGGCCGAGATCGACCGCATCGCGCAGCACGGCAAGGTGCGAGCGCGGCCGTGCGCCGACCGGCGCATTGACTTCGACGCCGCTCGCCGTCAGCGACCAATAGAGCCTGTGCGTGAAGACGCGGCCAAGCGAGCCGCGCAGCTCGACCTGGATGTTTTCCACGCCGGGACCGAAGTTTTCCGTCATCCGCCCTGAGATCGGGTCGCCGGTCAGCCAGCCATTGCCCCTGTCGAAAATATTGGTCCAGCGCGTTGCGGCAAACACCGCGCCATGATGCACCGCCCGCTGCGGCTTGCCGGAATGGCTGCGCCCTTCCTGGTAGAGCATGGTCCCGCCCGCCGCCCTGTCGGCGATCGGCGGGCATGCCGAAAACAGGCGCTCGGCGATGCCGCGCCTGAATTCGGCGAGGTTGTAGGTCACCAGGAACTCGCTGTGGGTCAGCGGACTGCCGAGCGTGACGAAATCGCTGATCTTCCACGGCAGCGGATGATCGGCGTCGCCGACGCGAAGCTGCCGGTAGAGCTCCCATTGGTGGCGCCGGAATGCGGGGAGATCATTGAGGCTGTCGGGCCAGGCGGAGGCATCGGCGGCCAGCGTCGCCTTGTCGACGGCGTGGATCGCCTTCAGCCGCGCTTTGTCGCGAATGGCTTCCAGCTTTCTAGGCCTGAAATCAGCCCACAAGATCTGCAACAGATCATAGGCGATGATCGACCCGAGGCTGTGCGAGACCAGCACGATGCGATCATAGGCATCGTCCATCATGAGACGCTTCAGCAGCTTGAGGCCACGCTCGCGGACCAGCGCCCGTTTCTCGACCGTTGCCGCTTCGGCCCGCACATAGGCGGCGACGTCGCCGAAATAAGGCAAGCCAAACTGGTCCACCGACCAGATGACGAACGACGCCAGAACCGTGACAAGCACACCGGTCGTCCAGGAGATGTAGCCTTGCCAGGTCGACGTTGCGAGCGCCAGCGCCGCGCCGAGGACGACGATGGTGGCCAAAAGCGTGACGACGTAGAGTTTGCGCACATCGCGCGGAATATCGACGGGCTTGCGCCAGAGCAGGGTCGTCACCCAGGCAGCAAGGCGGCTTCGGGTCGTGCCCTGGGTGATGTCGGCCCAGTAAAGCTCGTAGAAATCGGTGCGGCGGCCATCGACATCATAGGGCGTGGTGATCCGGCGGAGTTCGTGCGAATTGGTCCGGCTGTCGGGCGTGATCCAGCTCTGGTTGATCTTCGCACCCATCGGGTCGGCCGGATCGGCGACATGGGCATAGAACGGTGCACGGGCCGGATCGTGGCTCCATACGGCCTGGACAAACTCCCTCAACGTGTCCATGGGCCGCTGCTCGCCCATGCCGTGCACGACCACTACCGCCTGGCTGCGCTTGCGTGGCGCCTTCTCTGCTGCGGTCAGATCGGCGGCCGGCGATGCAGCAGAACCAGGGTCGGGCACCAGCACCTCCACGATGACGCCGTTTGCAAGACGACGGGTCGGCATCGTAGCTTCAGAACCGGTAACAGCCAAGAAAAAGCCCGGCGCGGAGCCGAGCTGTATTCGACGATCGGCAGTGAATTGGCAATGAGGCCTTTTCAGTGATCCATGGCCTTGACGATCTCCTCGGTCATCTTCTTGGCGTCGCCGAGCAGCATCATGGTGCCGTCCTTGTAGAACAGCGTGTTGTCGATGCCGGCATAGCCGGAGCCAAGCGAGCGCTTGACGAACAGGCAAGTGCGCGCCTTGTCGACGTCGAGGATCGGCATGCCGTAGATCGGTGAGGACTTGTCGTCACGAGCCGAGGGATTGGTGACGTCGTTGGCGCCGATGACATAGGCGACGTCGGCCTGCGCGAACTCAGAGTTGATGTCCTCCAACTCGAACACTTCGTCATAAGGCACGTTGGCTTCGGCCAAGAGCACGTTCATGTGGCCGGGCATGCGGCCGGCGACGGGGTGGATGGCGTATTTGACGTCGACGCCGTTGGCCTTGAGCTTGTCGGCCATCTCGCGCAGCGCGTGCTGCGCCTGGGCGACGGCCATGCCGTAGCCCGGCACGATGATGACCTTTTGCGCATTCATCATCAGATAGGCGGCATCCTCGGCCGAGCCCTGCTTGACCGTGCGCTCGATGCCGTCGTTGGCAATGGCTGATGTCTCGCCGCCGAAGCCACCGAGGATGACCGAGATGAAGCTCCGGTTCATGCCTTTGCACATGATGTAGGACAGGATGGCGCCCGATGAACCGACCAGAGCGCCGGTGATGATCAGCGCCAGATTGCCGAGCGTGAAACCGAGTGCGGCGGCGGCCCAGCCGGAATAGGAATTCAGCATCGACACCACCACCGGCATATCGGCGCCGCCGATCGGGATGATGAGAAGGACGCCCAGCACCAGCGAGCCGGCAACGATCAGCCAGAACACCAGCTTGGACTCGGTGGTGACGAGCAGCACGATCAGCACGATCAGCGCAATGCCCAGGGCCGCGTTGATGAAGTGGCGGCCACCGATCATGATCGGCTTGCCCGACATGCGGCCGTCGAGCTTCAAGAAAGCGATGACCGAGCCGGTGAAAGTGATGGCGCCGATGGCAACGCCGAGGCTCATCTCGATCAGCGCCTGGGCATGAATATCGGCGACGGTGCCGATGCCGAAGCTTTCCGGTGCATAGATGGCGGCGGCCGCCACCATGACCGCAGCAAGACCGACCAGCGAGTGAAAGGCGGCGACCAGCTGCGGCATCGAGGTCATGGCGATGCGCCGTGCCGTGACCGCACCGACCGAGCCGCCGATCAGCAGCCCGAGCACGATCAGCGCGAAGCGGCCGGCGGAAGGGGTGGCCAGAGCCAGCGTCGTGGCGATGGCAATGCCCATACCGATCATGCCGTACATGTTGCCCTGGCGGCTGGTGGTCGGATGCGACAGGCCGCGCAATGCCAGGATGAACAGGATGCCGGAGACCAGATAGAGGAAGGAAGCGAAGTTGGCGTTCATAGCGGCCTACTTTTCCTTCTTCTTGTACATAGCCAGCATGCGCTGGGTGACGAGGAAGCCGCCGAAGATGTTGACCGATACCAGCATCAGCGCAACGAAGCCGAAGCCGGTGGCGATGCCCGAGGCCGAGATGCCGACGGCCAGCAACGCGCCGACTACGATGACGGAGGAAATGGCGTTGGTGACGGCCATCAATGGCGTGTGCAGCGCCGGCGTCACCGACCAGACGACGTAGTAGCCGACGAAGATCGCCAGCACGAAGATGGCGAAGCGGAAGACGAAGGGATCGATGGCACCGCCGGACAGCGCGTGAGCGGCGTCACCCGCCGCTTCGGTGCCGGGCGCGGCGGCTAGGTTCTGAACCGCGAGCCGCACGGCAGCTGTCGCCTGGTCGAGCTGGTCGAGGGCTTTCTGCAGAGTCTGATCCATCACGCGATCCCTCCGGTGGTCTTGGGCTTCCTCGAAGCGGCTGGTCTCTTCGCAGCCGGCTTCGCCGAAGCCTCGGCAACCATCGTCCTCGCCGGAATGGCCGGTGGTTCGACATGTTGGCCCTTTGGTGGCTCCTGTTCAGCCCTGACGAACGCGGGATGCACGACCTTGCCGGCATCGGTCAGCATGGTTGCCTTGACCAGCTCGTCGTCGCGGTTGATGGCAAGCGTCTTCGTCGCCTTATCGACCAGCGTCTCAAGGAAGGCATAGAGGTTCCTGGCATAGAGAAGCGAGGCCGAGGCGGCGACGCGACCGGGAACGTTGAGATGGCCGACGATCTTTACCCCGTTGGCGGTGGTCACCACCTTCCCGGGCACGGCGCCCTCGACATTGCCGCCGCGCTCGACCGCGAGGTCGACGATCACGGAGCCGGGTTTCATCGACGCGACCATCGCCGCCGAAACCAGCTTCGGCGCTGGCCGGCCGGGGATCAGCGCCGTGGTGATGACGATGTCCTGCTTGGCGATGTGCTCGGCGGTCAGCGCCGCCTGCTTGGCCTGGTACTCCTTCGACATTTCCTTGGCGTAGCCGCCAGCCGTCTCGGCCGCCTTGAACTCCTCGTCCTCGACGGCCAGGAATTTTGCGCCGAGCGAGGCGACCTGCTCCTTGGCGGCCGGGCGCACGTCGGTGGCGGTGACCACGGCGCCGAGGCGGCGCGCGGTGGCGATGGCCTGCAGACCGGCGACGCCGACGCCCATGACGAACGCCTTCGCAGCCGGCACCGTGCCAGCCGCCGTCATCATCATCGGCAACGCCCGGTCATATTCGGCAGCCGCATCGATCACCGCCTGGTAGCCGGCGAGGTTGGCCTGGCTGGATAGAACGTCCATCGATTGCGCCCGGGTGATGCGCGGCATGAACTCCATGGAGAAGGCAGTAACACCGGCCCTGGCAAGGGCTGCGACGGCAGCATCGTTGCCATAGGGATCCATGATGGCGATGACGGCGGCGCCGGACTTGTAGCCCTTCAGCTCGACGTCCATGGGGCGGCGCACCTTTAGCACCACGTCGGCCTTGGCAGCATCGCCGGCTTTGCCGATCGCGGCGCCCGCCTTGGCAAACTCCTCGTCGGGAATGCGCGACGCCGTGCCGGCGCCGGTTTCCACGGTTACGTCGAAACCCAGCGCTGCCAGCCGCTTCACCGTATCGGGCGAGGCCGCGACGCGAGGCTCGTTTGCGTCGAGCTCACGAGGGATGAAAACCGTCTGTCCCACCGCACGATCCTTTCGGCCGGAACCCTGTTACCGCAAGACACCGACCGTCCGCGGCGGCGCCTTCGACAAAGGTTGGAGGAGTTATCGGAGAATAAAGGCGCCGATGGCCAGGATCAGCACGAACAGGATAGTCGCCGAGAAGAAGCCGCCCACAAAGAAGCCGAACGCCATGGCAAGAAGCACGGCGGCGCAAAATAGCGACCCATATTTGGCCAGCATCACAAAGCCGGCATAGGTGCGGTCGTGCTCGGCATAGTCCATCTTCGCGCCCAGTTCGACAGGACCGGTCGGCGTATGTTCAGCCATTGGAATACCCCTTCGAAGACATCTTTCAGGCACATAGCGAAAAGCCGCGTTAAGGGCAATGGCGCTATTGCCGCATCGCCGCAGCCAACAATCTCAAGCAAAACTTGAAATCGCTGCGCGGAGCGCGGCGATACCAATCCTAATGGATGGCAGGTCCGCTATTGCCGATGTCGTTAGCCGGCGAGATGCGGGAACAGACCGAGCAGGCCGACAACGATCAGATAAAGGGCGACGATATAATTGAGTAGCCGCGGGATCACCAGGATCAGCACGCCTGCAATCAGCGAGATAAGCGGGGTAAGGGCGAGCGTGGAAATGGTCATATCGGTTCCTTTGATCGGATCGCTATCGAAGCGGTGCGTGATGGATGTCGGCCATGCCGACCTACCAACACCCTTGCCCAGAACGCCGAAGCGATCGGAAGGCTCCATGGGCTCGTTCAGGCGGCTTCGCGAAAATACTTGGCGGTGGGCAGGATGGTCAGCGGCGCGAGTTCGCCGGCGCCGGGCTTATCGAACAACATGCGCTGCTCCATCGGCGTCGAACGGAAGAACGGAAAGCGAGCGTAGGTTTCATTCTTGATCGCCAGGACATCGGCCTGATAAAGCAGCGCAAAACAGTTGATCACGCCGGCATAGGGCCGCGCATCACCGATCGGTCGCGCCCGATAGATGCGCTTGTAGAAAGCCGCATGGTCCTCACGGATCATGGATATGCAATAAGGCGCGCCGAAATGGAAGCACGCCATGCCGGCAAGGCGCAGCGTCACATACGGGATCTGAGGGTAAAGCCGTGACCATTCGGCGTCCACGGCAAAACGGCTCGGGTCGATAAAGACTTCGCCGGCCGCCAGACGCGGCATCAACAAGTCCTTGTATACGCTGAGCGCTGGTGATGTGGCGTTATCAGCAGACACGTCATGCAGGCGCATCGTGCTGACCAGCCGCCCCTCGATGTAGATTCCAAACGTATGGCAATTGGGCAGTTCGTCAAACTCGTCATGGACCTGACGGGACGCATTCTCGGGCACCAGATCGTTCATCCGATAGGAATTGTAGCGCAGCCTGTAAATGCTTTCGAAGTCCTCGCCGCTTTCACAGCGTCGGTACTCCGTCCGGTCAAGCAGCGCATAGACATGTTGCGCGAAGCTGGACATGGTCTCGGACGCATCTTTCCCACCAGCGCCCGCCGCATGGCCGAGCGAACTCAACTGGGCACACATGAACTCTATTCCCCGCGATTGCCGCCACCAGCCGACACTACGGACGGGTCATGAGATGTAAAGATGAAAATAAGTAGGAGGTCGTTTACCGCCCGTTAAGGTTAATAATTAATAAAATTATACTAAAATACGCGGTTTTCAGCGCGAAGTCAGCGCCGCGGCGCCTTCCTTGCCGTCTGGATGTCCTTGGCGAAAGGCCAGACGGTGCTCGACATGGTCTCGATGCCGGACGCGCTGAGCGCAGATCCGAACAGAAAGCCCTGGACCAGGTCCGGCTTGACCTGCAATGCCAGGATCTTGAGCTGTTCGAAGGTCTCGACACCTTCGACAGTGACTGAAAGTCCCAGCGGTCGCGACAGGTTGACGATGCCCTTCAGCAATTCGAGCGACCGGCTGTTCTGGGTGACGTCGATCAGGAACGAGCGATCGATCTTGATCTTGTCGAGCGGCAGCTTGTGGAGATAGCTCAGGCTCGAATAGCCGGTACCGAAATCGTCGAGCGCAATGCGCACGCCGAGCCGCTTCAACTCCTCGATATATTGGCGTGTCAGCGACTTGTCGTCGAGCAGCGCCGTCTCGGTGACCTCGATCTCCAGACGTCCGGCGGAAAGACCGGATTCAGCTAGCGCGTCGCGAACCTTCTGGATGACATCACGGTTGCGGAAATCCTTGGCCGAGAGATTGACCGACACGCTGGTCTGGGCCGGCCATTTCGCGCATTCCGTGCAGGCCGCATGCAGGACGAAGGTGCTGATGTCGGAAATAATCCCCATTTCCTCCGCCAGCGGAATAAAGATACCGGGGGAAATCGGCCCGAGATCGGGATGATCCCAGCGGCACAGCGCTTCGCAACTGGCGATACGCATCGTGCTCATCGCCACGATCGGCTGATAGACCACCCGCAATTCGTTGTTTTCCACGGCGCTGCGCAGGTCCGCCTTCATCAGCTGACGGCTGCGGAAGGCAGCATCCATGGAGGCCTCGAACAGCCGCCAACCGTTCTTGCCAAGCTCCTTGGCCTTGTAGAGTGCAAGGTCGGCTTTGACGATCATGGCGTCGACGTCGGTATCCTTGACCCGCGACAGCACCGCGCCGCCGCTGGCCTGGATGCGTAATCCGTGGCCGGCGACATCGACCTCGCCCTGTAGATTGACAAAGATCTCATCAACCTGGCCGATCAGGTGGCTTTCATCCTCGATGCGCTCGAAGAAGATCATGAACTCGTCGCCGCCGAAGCGGCTGACGGTGATGCCTGGCCCAGCGACCGCGGCCAGCCGCTCAGCAACGGCGTAGATCAATCCGTCGCCGACCGGATGGCCGAGCGTGTCATTGACGCTCTTAAAATCGTCGAGGTCGAGCACCACCAGCCCGCAGAGACGCGCGGGATCCCCTGAGGCCATGGCTTCCACCACCAACTCGTGGAAGTAGCCGCGGTTGGGCAGGCCGGTGAGACTGTCGTAGCGCGCCATGAAGCGGATCTTGTCTTCCGCCTCGACCCGGGCGGTCACATCCTCGAAAGTGACGACGCCCAGTTCCTGGCTGCCTTCGCGCGCCGAAAATTCATAGTGCTGGCCGTTGGTGAGCGAGACCAGGACCTTGCGGTCGCGGCCCTCGCGCAACGCACGCGTCAGTTGGGCTTCGATGTAACGGCAATCTTTCGGCGCCAGCATGCCGCCTGCAGCGCCGCGCATCAGCAGACCGTGGATCGAGCGGCCGAGCAGCGCATCGGCCGATTTGAGCGACATCAGGTGCGCGGCTTCGGCATTGGCCACCGCAACCCGGCCGTCGGGACCAAGCATGACAAGGCCATGCGACATGGTATTGAGCGCGCGGTTGAAACGCTGCGCGATGCGGTTCGCCTTCTTTTCCTCCGACAGGGCGGTAAACAGGACTTCGCGGACGATGTCGGCGAATCGCTTGATTGCAAACAGAAAAGGGGCCGACATCAGACCGAGGATAATGTGGTAGATATCGCCGCGCAGGATAAAGCCAAGCGATATGGGCCATGTGGTGGTAATGATAAAAATCATGACCATGCGCGGCGACCCATAATTGCGGCCGGCAATCGACGTGACCGATGCAAGAGTGACGCAGACAGAGGCTATTTCGGCATAGTTGTCGTGGCTGTCATTTGCCAGATAGATACTAACGAAACAGAACGCGCCAAGCATAAAACCATGCATCGAACCGAAAATTATGTAATCATTTTCGCGATCATGGGCTTCTTCCCACGTCGTCGGGGAAGGAAGTCGCCCGTATTTCCGGATGTTGCGAAGGCGCAGAGTACCGACGATGATGAGCCCAGCAGCAACCAAAAGATACGCCAGGTCCATGGTCTTCCAATAGACCAGAATGACGAGAAGTGTCTGCGCAACAAGGCCGATCGACAGCGTGAACCCGTCGCGAAACAGTGTTTCCACGAACGGAATGTAAACGTCGACCGGAATCTCGTTTTTTCGTCTCAGATGCACGCCTGGATCCCAACCCTGGGGAACCCAGCAGTGTCACATTGGCCTTAAGAAAGGTTTAGAGCGGCGTTTCGAGCCCTGCCGTCATCCATTGGTGACGCTGCGGAAGCAGGGAAACTACAGTTCAGGTAAACAAGGGGTATCAGAGCGCGGAATCATTCGGCGGCTTGAAGTTGCGGCCGCAGCGGCGCCCTCGAGAGGCGGTCGAGTAGACGCTGGCGTTCGCCGGCGGCTTTTTCGGCACTGGCCTGCTTGACGCGGCCAAAGCCGCGGATGAGCGCCGGTACCGAAACAAGCGCGGCAGCGGCCTCGATCTTGCCCGGCGTCAGCGCGCCGGCGACAAGCTCCAGGTCGGCTTCATAGAGGGCAAGAAGCTGCCGCTCCATACGCCTCTCGGCGCTGTAGCCGAACAGGTCGAAAGCGGTGCCGCGCAGGCCCTTCATCGCCGCCAGCAGGCGGAACCCGTTCATCATCCACGGGCCAAAGCTCGATTTCTTCGGCTTCCCGTCACTGCCGCGCCTGCCCATGATCGGCGGTGCGAGATGGAATTCGAGCTTGCCGTAGCTCTGGAACTGCTTTGCGAGCTCCGCGGCAAAGGAGCCGTCCGTATAAAGCCGCGCCACCTCGTATTCGTCCTTGATCGCCATCAGCTTGAACAGGTTCTTTGCGGCAGCCTCGGTCACCACGGTCGACCCGGGCACAGCATCGGTTTCGGCCTTGCGCAGCGCCGCCAGTCTGTCGGCATAGCGTTTGCCATAGGCGGCGTTCTGATAGGCGGTCAGGAAGGTGACGCGGCGGGCAATGATGTCGTCCAGCGTCTCGGCAATGGCGGCAGGCTGCGTGGCCTTGCCCGGCTGGGCGAGAAGGCCACGCACGAAATCCGGCTGGTGGGCGGCGCGGCGGCCCCAGCGAAATGCCGCGACATTCATCGCCACCGCCTCGCCGTTGAGTTCGATCGCCTTCTCGACCGCCTCCGCCGACAGCGGCAGGCCGCCATGCTGGAAGGCGAAGCCGAGCATGAACATGTTGGCGCCAAGCGAGCTGCCGAACAGCGCGGTGGCGGTGCGGGTGGCGTCGAAGAAATGCGCCTTGTCGTCGCCTGCGGCCGTTCTTATCGCTTTCTTCAGCCGCTCGACGGGCAGCGAGAAATCGGCCGAACGGGCGAACTCGCCCGGCATGATCTCGGCGGTGTTGGCGAGGAAGATGGTATGGCCTTCGCGCACCGCGGCCAGCACCTTCTTGGCACCCGAAACGACGAGATCGCAGCCAAGCACGAGGTCGGCCTTGCCGGCCGATACCCGAATGGCGTGGATGTCGTCCGGCGTGCGGGCGATGCGGACATGGGTGAACACGGAGCCGCCCTTCTGGGCGAGGCCGGCCATGTCGATCATGCCGCAGCCCTTGCCTTCCAGGTGCGCGGCCATGCCTAGCACCGCGCCTATGGTGACGACGCCGGTGCCGCCGACACCGTCGATGATCGCCGCCCAGCCTTGTTCACCGAGCGTAAATTGCGCCGGCGCCGGCACCCCCGCGAGCGGGTCGGCCGCGCCGGCTATGCCTTCGGCTTTCCTGATTTTGGCGCCGTGGACGGTGACGAAGGACGGGCAGAAACCGTTGACGCAAGAGAAGTCCTTGTTGCAGCTCGACTGGTCGATCTTGCGCTTGCGGCCGAATTCGGTCTCGACCGGCTGGATCGAGACGCAATTCGACTGCACGCCGCAATCGCCGCAGCCTTCGCAGACCAGCTCGTTGATGAAGATACGCTTGTCGGGATCGGGGAAGGTGCCGCGCTTGCGCCGACGGCGCTTCTCGGCAGCGCAAGTCTGGTCGTAGAGCAGCACCGAGACGCCTTTGACCGAACGCAACTCGCGCTGGATGAGATCGAGGTCGTCGCGGTGATGGATAGTGGCGCCGGCGGGAAATTCCACCTTGCCGGTATATTTGTCCGGCTCGTCGGTGACGATGGCGATGCGCTGGACGCCCTCGGCGCGCACCTGCCTGGCGATCATGTCCACCGTCAGGCCGCCCTCGTGCGGCTGCCCGCCGGTCATCGCGACGGCGTCATTGTAGAGGATCTTATAGGTGATGTTGGCGTCGGTCGACAGCGCGAAGCGGATCGCCAGCACGCCCGAATGGTTGTAGGTGCCATCGCCCAGGTTCTGGAAGATGTGCTCGCGCTTCGAGAACGGCGCCTGGCCGACCCACTGCGCGCCCTCGCCGCCCATGGCGGTGAAGCCTACGGTATTGCGGTCCATCCATAACGCCATGAAATGACAGCCGATTCCGGCGGCGGCGAGCGAGCCGTCCGGCACCTTGGTCGAGGAATTGTGTGGGCAGCCGGAGCAGAAGAACGGCGTGCGCGAGGCGATGTCTGACGTGTCGGCCAGCATCGCCTGGAACTGGCGCAATTTCGCCACCCGCGCGGCGATTTCCTCTGACGGGCCGATCGTTCGCAAAATCCTCTCGCCGAGCGCGATGGCAATGTCGTTGGGGTCGAGCGCGCCCTTGGCCGGGAACAGCCAGTCGCCGCGCTCGTCCTTCTTGCCGACGATGACCGGCTGCGTCGCGGTGCCGTAAAGGTTCTCGCGCAGTTGCACCTCGATCAGCGAGCGTTTCTCCTCGACGACGACGATGGTATCGAGGCCGCGAGCAAAGTCGGCGACGTGCTGCAGGTCGAGCGGCCACGGGCAGCCGACCTTGAACAGCCTGATGCCGATACGATTGGCGGCCGCTTCGTCGATGCCGATATCCTCCAGCGCCTGGCGAACGTCGAGATAACTCTTGCCGATGGTGACGATGCCAAGCCTGGCGCTGCTGCCGCCCGAATAGACGATCCGGTTCAGCCCATTGGCGTGGATGAAGGCGGAAGCTGCGGCGCGCTTGTATTCATGCAACCGCTCCTCCTGGCCGAGCATGTCGATCTCGTTACGGATGTTGAGGCCGCCGGGCGGCATGTCGAAGTCCGGGACGACGATATCTAGCCGGTCGAGCGCGGCATCGACCGAGGCCGTCGATTCGATGTTGTCCTTGACGCATTTGATCGCCGCCCAGGTGCCGGCAAAACGCGACATGGCAAAGCCGTAGAGGCCGTAGTCGATGATCTCCTGGACGCCGGCCGGATTGAGGATCGGCACCATGGTGTCGACGAACAGGAACTCGGTGGCATGCGCGTTGGTCGAGGATTCGGCCATGTGGTCGTCACCCATCAGGGCTAACACGCCGCCATGTTTCGACGACCCGGCGAGATTGGCGTGGCGGAACACGTCGCCGGAGCGGTCGACGCCCGGACCCTTGCCGTACCAGACCGAAAAAACGCCGTCATGGGTACCCTCGCCCAGCAATTCCGCCTGCTGCGAGCCCCAGCACGCGGTGGCGGCGAGCTCCTCGTTGAGACCGGGCTGGAAGACGATGTCCGACTGCGCGAGCTGGTTTCTGGCCTTCCACAGCTGCATGTCGAGGCCGCCGAGCGGCGAGCCACGATAGCCGGAGACGAAACCGGCGGTGTTCAGGCCAGCCCGGCGGTCGCGCTCGCGCTGCATCAGAAGCATGCGGATGACTGCCTGGGCGCCCGACAGGAAGATGCGCTCCTTTGCCAGGTCGAACTTGTCGTCGAGCGCGACGTTGTGCAGCGTCATCAGGCGTTTCCTGTGCGGAGACCGTGCCAGGAGGTGCACGGCCAACGTCGGAGTCGAGTGCCTACAGTCTTTCTTCCCTTGCCGGGGAGGTCAAACGAAATCGAAGGTGCCAGGCGGTCCGCAACAAACGATCGGTGCGCGGCCGTGTGGCGCCACGAAACGCCTGTCGGGGAGGATGGCCGAGCACGAAAACTCCGGCGGCGGTCGGTGCCGCTGGTGACGCATCATGCAGCCTTTGGGCAACTGGGCTTCGGTTCACCGGGCAGCTTGCCGTCGACATGGCCGGCCAAGTCCTTGTTGAGCTCGTAGACTGGCCCGACCACCAGGGGCCGGTCGGGCAGGACCGACTGGTCGAGCGAGGACGTCAGAGTGGTCTCGAAACTCTGCAGCAACTGGCCGCTGGAATCCTCGATGCGGATCGACACCGCATAGGGCTTGTCCTTGACAACGCAGGTGAGCGGCGGGCTGGTGAGCGTCACATGCGGCAGCTTCGGCCATATTTTCTGGGTGACGATGATCGGATCACCACCGGCCGGGTTCTGGAAGGAGACCACGGCGACCTGCCCCTCACCCACCGGCCGCAGCGGATTGAGGGTGATGACGTAGGTGGCGATACCCAGCCGGTAGTTGAACTCGAACAGCTTCCCGGAAATGGCGAACAGCTGGTCCTTGCCGGAATCACGGCAGGCGCCGAGCGCGGTCGCCGCGAATAACGCCGCGACGACGATCATCGCGCGCGAATATTTCTTAGGCATTGGTGACCTCCCTGGCCGCGGTCCGGCGGCGATAGTATCGGTTTGCCTTCTGGCGGTTGCCGCACACCGCCATATCGCACCAGAGGCGGCTGGAATTGCGGCTTTTGTCGACAAACAGCCAGCTGCAGTTCGGACATATCCTCAGCCTGGCGATGGTGTCGCTGCGCAGCAGCGACAGCGCCGAGACCGCAAGCGCCGCCTCGAAGGCGATCGGCGTTGCCGGATCGCCGAACGGTTTTCCGGGCATGCCGATTTCGGTGTGGCCATGGGCGAGGCCATCGGCGCAGGCTTCCAGGAATTCAGGCATGTCGGCGGTGTCGATCGCACCTTTCGATACCGCGCCGCGAAACAGCCGATCGGTCGTCTCGCGAATCGACAGCACCACCGGTGCGATCTTTTCAGGCGCCGGCGCTACGAGCCGCCTGCCGCCGAGCTCGGCGGCGCGAAAGCCACTCGCGGCTTCGGCAAAGCGGGCGATCTCGGCCGGATCGTCGAAACGGTCGAAAGTTTCCTCCGGATCGTTCCGCAAAACGACGGTGTTCGCCGTGTCGAGCGCCAGCATACCACCGGTGAAGCGGTGCGGAGTCCAGGATACTGTCATATCGCGAATCTGACCGATAAATCGCGTTTGACAAGTTAGATTCCGGGTGCAACGCTCGTCAGTGAGGCGATCGCCGTATCGAGAATGTCGTCGTCTCAAGCCCCGCCCTGATTGTGGGGCATGCATCGAGGGTCTTGCATGCTCTATTTCTTCCAGCAGGTTCTGAACGGGCTGCATTCGGGCGCGCTCTACGCATTGCTTGCCTTCGGCTACGTGCTGACCAACGGCATCCTGCACCGCACCAATCTTGCCTATGGCGCGCTGTTCGCCTTTTGCGGGCATACGATGATCCTCACCGCGGCG
Source organism: Mesorhizobium sp. M0174 (assembly GCF_040322275.1). Classification (NCBI taxonomy): domain Bacteria; kingdom Pseudomonadati; phylum Pseudomonadota; class Alphaproteobacteria; order Hyphomicrobiales; family Phyllobacteriaceae; genus Mesorhizobium; species Mesorhizobium sp. M0174. The sequence goes on along the minus strand of NZ_JAMYTB010000027.1, from coordinate 16,703 downwards.
TTCGGCTATCAGGCGCTGTGGTTGACGCTGTTTGCATCGGTCGCGCTCGGCGTAGTGGCGGCATTCCTTTATGCGGCGCTGCTCAGCCATGTCCTGTCGCGAAGCATCTTCGAACCGCTGGCCGCCCGCTCGCCCAACGCCATCGTGGTGACCACGCTCGGCATATTGCTGGTCTTGTCGGAAGCCAGCCGCATCGCCGCCGATACCCATGACCTATGGTTGCCGCCAATGCTGGCCCAGACCATCGTCTTCGCGCAGAATGCCAGCTTCAAGGCGACGTTGACACTGATTCAGTTGCTCGATTGCGCCGCCGTCCTGGCGGCTATTTCGCTGGCTGCGTGGGGGTTCACACATTCCAGCTTCGGCCGAAGCTGGCGTGCCGTATCCGACGATCCAAACGCGACGGACAGGGAACCGGCGCGCTCCGACACAAGGGAGGAATGCATGGCAGGGCTTCTCGCTCTTTCCAGAGCCATTGACCGTTTGAACGAATTCATCGGCAAATGGGTTTCGTGGCTGATCCTGCTGGCGATCCTGGTAAGCGCCGCCAACGCCGTGATCCGCAAGGTGTTCGACATGTCCTCGAACGCCTGGCTGGAATTGCAATGGTATCTGTTCGGCGCCGCCTTCATGCTGGCCGCCGCCTACACTCTGAAACAGAACGACCATATCCGCATCGATATCGTCTACGGCATGTTCTCGCGCCGTGTGCAGCACTGGATAGACCTTTTCGGTCACGTCTTCTTCCTGATGCCGTTCGTGACGTTGATGGTCGTCTATTTCGTTCCCTATGTGTCGCTGTCGTATCGCAGCGGCGAGATGTCGAACAATTCCGGCGGGCTGATCATCTGGCCGGCGAAGGCGATTCTGCTGGCCGGCTTTTTTCTACTCGCGCTGCAGGGCATTTCCGAGATCATCAAAAAGATCGCCATCATGCGCGGTCAGATGGACGATCCCACTCCGTTCATATCGGTGCATGAGCAGGCCGAGCTAGAAGCCAAGGCGCTCGTGGAAGAGGTGCGCTCGTGATCGAGTTCATCGCCCAGAACATGGCGCCGATCATGTTTGCCTCGCTGGTCGTCTTCCTGCTGATCGGCTACCCCGTCGCCTTCTCGCTCGCCGCCAACGGCCTGATGTTCTTCTTCATCGGCGTGCTGCTGTCGCCCTATTCGGGCGGCTCCATCAATCTCGCCTGGCCGTTGCTGCACGCGTTGCCGGATAATTTCTATGGCAGCCGGGTGATGTCGAACGATACGCTGCTGGCGATCCCGTTCTTCACCTTCATGGGCATCGTGCTCGAACGATCCGGCATGGCCGAAGACCTGCTCGACACCATCGGCCAGCTGTTCGGACCGGTCCGTGGTGGCCTTGCCTATGCCGTGATTTTCGTCGGCGCGCTGCTTGCCGCGACGACCGGCGTGGTGGCGGCCTCCGTCATTGCCATGGGTCTGATTTCGCTGCCGATCATGCTGCGCTACGGCTACGACCGGCGGCTGGCATCCGGCGTCATTGCCGCGTCCGGGACCCTCGCCCAGATCATCCCGCCGTCGCTGGTGCTGATCGTCCTGGCCGACCAGCTCGGCCGCTCGGTCGGCGATATGTACAAGGGAGCGCTGATCCCCGGGCTCATTTTGACCGGCATCTACATGCTCTACATCCTGCTCATGTCGATCTTCCGGCCGAAGTCGATGCCGGCCCTGCCGCTGGAGGCCCGCACGCTCGGCCACGGCGTGCTGTCGCTGCTGGCGGCGGTGCTGGCGGCGGTGGTGGTTTCCTATGCGGCGTATCGCTACCTTGCGCCGAACCATGGCGGCGACGCCGATATCCTCGGCGCCACTATTGGCGTCATCTTCATCTATGTCGTGGCGATCGTCGACCAGCGCCTGAAGATCAACCTGATGTCGAGGCTGGCGCAGCAGGTGATCATCGTCCTGATCCCGCCGCTGGCGCTGATCTTCCTGGTGCTGGGCACCATCTTCCTCGGCATCGCCACGCCGACGGAAGGCGGCGCCATGGGCGCCGTCGGCGCGCTGGCAATGGCCGCGATGAAGGGGCGGCTGTCGCTCGACGTGGTCAAGCAGGCGCTGGCCTCGACGACCAGGCTGTCGTCCTTCGTTCTGTTCATCCTGATCGGCGCGCGGGTGTTCTCGCTGACCTTTTACGGGGTCAATGGCCACATCTGGGTCGAGCACCTGTTGACCTCGCTGCCGGGCGGTGAAGTCGGTTTCCTGATTGGCGTCAACATCCTCGTCTTCGTGCTCGCCTTCTTCCTCGACTTTTTCGAGCTTGCCTTCATCATCGTGCCGCTTTTGGCGCCGGCGGCCGACAAGCTCGGCATCGACCTGATCTGGTTCGGCGTGCTTTTAGGCGTCAACATGCAGACCTCCTTCATGCATCCGCCCTTCGGCTTCGCGCTGTTTTATCTGCGCTCGGTCGCCGCGCGCGTGCCCTATCTCGACCGGCTCACCGGCAAGCAGATCGCGCCGGTCACCACAGGGCAGATCTATTGGGGCGCAGTGCCCTTCGTCTGTATCCAGGTAATCATGATCGGCCTGACCATCGCCTTCCCGCAGATGGTGATGCACTACAAAGGCACCGTCGTCGATCCGGGCACCATCAACTACCAGGTGCCGGAAACGCCTGGCATCGGCTTGTCGCCGCTTGGCACGCCGCCGGCCAACGGCGGCACTGCCCCGGCCTCACCTTCCACACCGGATTTGTCGCAGCCGCCGAGCTTCGACGAAAAGCCGCCCGCGAAGCCGGCGGCACCGGCAATCGATCTGTCGCAACCCCCGAGTTTCAACTGAGGCGAGTTTCAACTGAGGAAGGCCCTGCAGCCATGAAGGCGGTTCGGTTGGAGCGGGTGGGCGGCCTCGCCGTGTGCGAGGTCGAGAAACCGACCGCCGGGCCGAGCGATCTGCTGGTACGGATCGAGGCGTGCGGCGTCTGCGGCACCGACAGACATCTTTTCCATGGTGAATTCCCGTGCACGCCGCCCGTGACGCTCGGGCATGAATTCTCCGGCATCGTCGAGGCGATCGGACCTGCGGTATCCGGCTTTTCGGTCGGCGACCGCGTCACCGGCGATCCCAATATTGCCTGCGGGCGCTGCGCGCATTGTCAAGCGGGCCGAGTCAATCTCTGCAGCAATCTGCGTGCCATCGGCATCCATCGCGACGGCGGCTTTGCCGAATATCTTGCCTTGCCGCAGAAACAGGCCTTCGCCTTGCCAGCCGATCTGAAGCCTACGCATGGTGCTTTCTGCGAGCCGCTCGGCTGCTGCCTGCATGGCGTGGACCTTGCCGCGATCAAACCAGGCTCGTCGGTCGCGGTGCTCGGCGGCGGCGTGATCGGCCTGCTCACCGTTCAGCTGGCAAAGCTCGCCGGTGCGACGACCATCATCCTGTCGACGCGTCAGGCCTCGCGGCGGGCTCTTGCCGAGCGACTTGGCGCAACGGCGACGGTCGATCCCAGCGCCTTCGATGTCACCGATGCGATCGTCGGCCGGTCGGGTTTGATGCCGGGCGGCGTCGACGTGGTGTTCGAATGCGCAGGCGTGAAAGACACTGTTGAGCAGGCGATGCGGCTGGCCAAAGCGGGCGGCACAATTGTCGTCGTCGGCGTTATGCCGCAAGGCATGAAAGCGGCGTTCGAACCGTTCGACCTGCTGTTCCGCGAGTTGAAGGTCCTGGGCTCCTTCCTCAATCCCTTTACCCATCGCCGGGCCGCCGATCTTATCGCTTCGGGGGCTATCGAGGTAGACCGGCTGATATCGCGGCAGGTCACGCTTGAAGAGTCAGCTGCAGTGATCGCCAATCCGCCTGCGCCAGGCGAAGTCAAGGTTCTGGTGGTGCCCGGCTGATCGCAAACGGAATGCGCTGCGGCGCCAGCGTCCCGAAGGAACGCCGGCGCCGCAGAGCAGCAAGGTTCAGAGCTTGCTGTTGCGCTGCTGGACCATCATGAAGGTGTCGTAGTTGTACTCGGCCACCTGCGCCCAGAGATAATGCTCCTTGCGGAACGCCTTGATCGAGTCCCAGATGTTCTTGAACGGCGCGTTCGAGGCTTCCATCTCGGCATAGACCTCGTTGGCCTTTTCGAAGCAGGCGGCCATGATCTCCTGGCTGAACGGACTCAACTTGGCGCCGCCGGCAACCAGCCGCTTCACCGCCGCCGGGTTGAGGTAGTCGTATTTCTGCAGCATGTTGGCATCGGCCGCTTGGGCGGCAGTGTGCACCAGCGACTTGTAAGCCGGCGAAAGTTCGTCGTATTTCGCCTTGTTGAACATCAGATGGACGGTCGGTCCACCTTCCCACCAGCCGGGATAGTAGTAATAGGGCGCAACCTTGTAGAAGCCGAGCTTCTCGTCATCATAAGGGCCAACCCATTCGGCGGCATCGATCGTGCCCTTTTCCAGCGCCGGATAAATGTCGCCACCGGCGATCTGCTGCGGAACCACGCCGAGCCTTTGCACCACTTTGCCGGCAAAACCGCCGATGCGCATCTTGAGGCCGGAAAGGTCGGCAACCGTTTTGATCTCCTTGCGAAACCAGCCGCCCATCTGCACGCCGGTATTGCCCCCCGGCAGCCCGAACAGACCCTGCGTCGCCAGGAACTCGTTGAACAGATCGATGCCCCCGCCATGATAGTGCCAGGCGTTGATGCCGCGCGCGTTGAGCGAAAACGGAACCGCCGCTCCCAGCGCCCAGGTCGGGTCCTTGCCCCAGTAATAGTATGCCACAGTATGGCAGGCCTCGACCGTGCCGGCTGTGGTGGCATCGGCGGCCTGCAGGCCGGGAACGAGTTCGCCGGAGGCGAAGACCTGGACCTGGAAGTTGCCGTCGGTCGCCTCCGAAAGCATCTTGGAAAACACTTCGGCACCGCCGTAGATCGTATCGAGCGACTTCGGGAAGGACGACGCCAGCCGCCAGGTTACTTTCGGATTGGACTGGGCGATGGCCGGCGCAGCAAGTGTCGCGGCAGCGGCCGCAGCGCCGAAACCCGTGGTGCCGGCCTTGCGGATGAACGAACGACGATCCATGAAGTTCCTCCCGTTTGGATCAACTGACCGACGTTCGGGACGCTTCGGCGCCCGCATCGGCTTCGAGCCGACAATACACAGGCAAGGAGTCGAGTCCAGCGCGGCAGCCCGGTTTGAGTGGCGCATTTCGGAGAAATTCACGGCGTTGGGCCAGATCTTGCAACTATAGTCTAACGTCGATTAACTGGCCTACGCGACACGCCGAAACTTGCCATGGAAATGCGCCTTCGGATCGCCTATTTTGCAGGCAGATAATTCGTTGCACCCGATGGGATCCGGACCAAATGCACCAGCCGCTCGTCGCCATATCGACCGACGTCCGCCAGTTCGACAATTACACCTGGCATGCCGCGCCGCAGCAATATCTTGAAGCGGCGCTTTCAGGGGCAGGCGTGTTCCCGCTGCTGGTACCGTCCTTCGGCGACCGGCTCGACTTCGATGAACTGCTTTCCGCCGTCGACGGCGTCATGGTCACCGGTTCGAAGTCCAACGTTCATCCCTCGCTCTACGGCGGTGACGCCAGTGAAGCCAATGGTCCCTACGACCCCGCCCGCGACGCCACCACGCTGCCGCTGATCCGCAGGGCGGTGGAGCGCGGAGTACCGCTGCTCGCGATCTGCCGCGGCATCCAGGAGATGAATGTGGCGCTGGGTGGCACGCTGGCCACTGAAATCCAGGAACGCGCCGGTTCGCTCGATCATCGTGCGCCTGCAAGCGACAATCAGGACGAACGCTTCGCCATCCGCCAGAGCGTGTCGATAAAACCCGGCAGCTGCCTGGCCGGGGTCTTCGGCGCCGGCGACATCATGGTCAATTCGGTGCATCGCCAGGCTGTCGACCGGCTTGGCCCAAAGCTGCAGGTCGAAGCGGTCGCCGCCGACGGCACTGTCGAGGCGGTCTCGGTGCGCGATGCACGGGCTTTCGCCGTCGGCGTCCAGTGGCATCCCGAATACTGGGTCAAATCGGACAGCATCTCGGTAAAGATATTTCGCGCTTTCGGTGACGCCGTGCGGCTGCATCAGGCGGCGAAATCGGGTGCGCGCGCTGCGGCAGAATAGGGCTCGTCAGTTGCCGGCCGACGCCAGGGTCAGCAGCGGCAGCACCGGCGCGTAGGATTCGTAACCGTCGCCATCGGCGACCGAGAACATGACGATCGGATCGTTGCCGTTGGCGCTGAATGTGACCGTGCCGTCATCCTGCTCTCGCCAGAACTTCGCCTGCTCGACACCGGGCAACACCCGGCGGCAATTCGCGGCGACCGTCAACAGCGACAGGCCTTGCGAAATCTCGGCGCCACGGGTGACCGCACAAGACGCCTCGTCACCATGGGCTACCAGCCTGTAGGTGCTGGACGAAGGTGCTGGCTCACTGGCTGCGCGGCTTTGACCGCTACCGGCGTAAAACAGCTGGGCGCTGCCTAACAGCGCAGCAATCGCCATCAATGCGGGAAGCGTTTTCATCCTGTTTCTCCGCGCATTTCAAGCGCGCCGTGTTCGATGTCATCAGGAGGAGGCGCGCTTCATCTTGCTGCCATGTGCTGTCAAGGGGACATACACTAGCCAAGGAGGCAGAATGATTCCGAAGGGTTAAGCTGAAGTTAACAATAGGGCGGTCACGGCCTCGCCTTGACGTTTGCCGTCTCCGGCACCGGCGTCAGCGCCTTGCGCTGCGAAAACCACGAGACCAGATTGTCGACGCACAGGTCCGCCATGGCGCGGCGGGTGTGCTGCGAGGCCGAGCCGACATGAGGCAAAAGCGAGGTGTTGGGCGCGGCAAGCAACGCCGCAGGCACGTTCGGCTCGTCGGCAAAAACGTCTAGCCCGGCAGCGGCGATGCTGCCGCCGGCAAGTGCGGCGGCAAGAGCTGGTTCGTCGACCGTGCTGCCCCGGCCGATATTGACGAAGACGCCGTTCGGCCCCAGAGCCGAGAGGATTTCGGCATTGACGGCCTTGTCCGTCGAGGCCGCACCGGGCGCCACCGAGATCAGCGTGTCGACCGCCTCGGCGAGACCTTTCAGCGTCGGGTGATAGTCATAGGGCAGGCCTTCGACGCGGCGCCGGTTGTGATAGGCGATGGGCAGTCCGAAAGCATCGAGCCGGCGGGCAATGGCGAGGCCGATGCGGCCCATGCCGAAGATGCCGACATGGCGACCGCGCAAAGTCAGCCGGCTCAGCGGATAGTTGCCGTTGCGCAGCCAATTTCCATCGCGCAGCCAGGCCTCGGCGCGCGGCAGTTCGCGGATGGTATTGATCAACAGGCCGAGCGCCGTATCGGCGACCTCTTCGGTCAGCACATCCGGTGTGTTGGTGACCATGATGCCGCGCCGTGCGGCGTGGTGGACATCGACCGAATCATAGCCGACGCCGAAATTGGCGATAATCTCGAGCTTTGGCAGCGCGTCCATCAACGCGGCGCTTATGCCGCCAAAGGCGGCTATGCCGCGCACGGTAAGGCGCATCTCGTCGGTGACCAGCGACGGATCGGCGCGTTCGATCCGGACGCGGCTGAACGCCCCGTCGATGCGGCCGACCGCATGGTCGTTGAACTGGCCCGGCACCAGAATGGTAACAGCTTGCTGGTCGGTTTTTGTCATGCACGTTCCACCGGTTTGCCGGTCGACTGGCGCACATGCAGTTCCGGCTTGATCAGTTCCTGCGACGGCCGCACCGTCTGTCCGTTGAGTTTGTCGAGCAGCGCGCTGGCAGCGCGGCGGCCAACCTCACGCTGGCCGTTCCAGACCGTGGTTAGCGCCGGCGTCGCGATCGCCGCCTCCTCGAGGTCGTCATAGCCCGTGACCGAAATGTCGATGCCCGGCACCAGACCAGCGCGGGCAATGCCGTTCATCAGGCCGATGGCTACGAGGTCGTTCCAGCAGCAGGCCGCGGTCGGCCTGTCCTTTAGCGCCAGGAACTGCCCGGCAGCCTCGAAGCCGGCCTGCTTGGTGCGCGGGCCCGCGATACGCCAGGACGGCCTGACCTCAAGCCCCGCCGCCTCCATGGCGTTGACATATCCCTGATAGCGGTCGCGGCCGGTCGACGTCTGATCGGTACCGCCGATCATTGCGATGCGCTTGTGGCCAAGCGAGATCAGATGGTTGGTGGCAAGCCCGGTGCCATAGGCATCGTCGCCGCGAAACACCGGCACGTCGGCACCTTCGACGGTGCGTGCAATCAGCACTGCCGGGAGACCGTTCTCCTCGGCCATGATTATGTCTTCGGGCGGCGTGCCGATGGCCGGCGACATGATGACCCCGTCAGCGCCGAGCTGCAGAAGCGTGTCGATGAAAGTGCGTTGTTTCTCGAGCTGGTCGTAGTGGTTCGACAGGATGAAGGTTTGCCGGCTGCGGTCGAGCTCGCTCTCTATCGAACGCAATATCTCGGCAAAGAACGGGTTCATGATGTCGTGGACGACGACGCCGACTATGCCCGAGCGCGAGGTGCGCAGGCTGGCGGCGCGGCGGTTGTAGATATAGCCGATGGCGCGGGCATGTTCCTTGATGCGGTCGCGGGTGCCGCCGGCGACCAGCGGGCTGTCGCGCAAGGCCAGCGAGACCGTGGCCGTGGACACGCCGAGCGCATCCGCGATGGTCGAAAGCTTGATCTTCTGTGCCAGCGCCCTGGGCTCCCGAAGCAATTTAAACTGTTTAAAGGCCGGCTCTTATGCCATCGATTCCGAGCAAATCAAAGTTTTTTTGCCAGCGCTTCCGCCTCCGCGTCCAGCGTTGCGCGGTTGCGCAAACGAAGCCGGTGCTCACGGTGAACGATGTAGAGGCCGCTGGCGACGATGACTGTGGCACCGACCAGCGTCCAGCGATCGGGAAACTGGTTGAAGACGATCAGGCCGGAGATGATCATCCAGATCATCTGCGAATAGGGATAGGGAGCCAGGGCCGTGGTGGTGGCAAGGCGATAAGCCTGCACAAGAAGCCAATGACCGATGGCGCCGAAGACGCCAAGCATCAGCAATATGAACCAGTGCCAGCCATCCTGCGGCAGCGAAGGCGAAAACGGCAGTGTCGGCAAAAGCAGCACGGCCGGCGCCAGCGCCGAAAACAGGATGAGGCTTTCCGAGGTTTCCGTAGCCGACATGCGGCGCGTCATGATGACGTAGAAACTGTTCGACAGCATCGAGCCGAGCGCAAAGAGATGGCCGACGCCAAAAACGCCGACGCCCGGCCGGGTGATGACGAGGACGCCGACAAAGCCGCTCATGATCGCCAGCCAGCGCCGCCAGCCGGCCCATTCGCCGAGCAACGGACCGGCAAGCGCGGTGATCACCATCGGGCCGAAGAAGTAGATCGAGGTGGTTTCCGCCAGTTGCAGCGTCCGCAGCGCCAGAATGTTGAACATCGTCGATCCGAACAGGAGCAGACCGCGCGTGATGTGCGCCGGCAGGTTGGCGGGACGAAAGCGCAGCGGCTCACGCCATCCGCGCAGAAAAACGCCGACGATCAGCACATGGACCGCGAAGCGGGTCCACGCGACGATCAGCGCCGAGACGCCGGCCAGGACAAGGTACTTGCTGCTGGTGTCGAGGAAGGTGAAAAACACATAGACGGAAAGCATGCACAGGATCGCCGCCGGCGATGTCGCGCTTTCGTCATGTCTTGGGGAAGCATTCAATTTCAGGCCGGACGGGAAGCAAGGCAGTCCTTCACCCATGCGGGAATTGTCGCCCGCGGGCAAGCCAAAAGAGGCTGGCACAACGACAGGCTCACGTTTTGTTGCTGGTGGCCGGCGAGTCAGGCGTGCATGCGGGCGCCCTTGGTGATCTTGTCGACGAGTTTCTTTTCGGCGCGAAGCGCAATGCCGACCACCTTGGCATCCTCCGGCGCAAATTCGGCAAAGACGGCACGGTTGGCCAGATCATAACCAGTCGAAAACATTTCCTCGACATAGAGCGATACCGTCACACCACGCTCCAGCGCCCGCCGCTGGATCGCGCCGAGTGTCTGGCCGTCCGCCGAAAGCACGATGACCGGCTGGATCGACAGCGGGTTGTAGATGTTGCCGGCGCGATCACGGTAGGGGTCGCCGATAATGTCGGGAAATTGCGCGACGATGCCGCTGGTCAGAAAGGCGGTGACATTGAGCTTTTGCCAGACGGGAAGATCATCCTTGAGCACGATTGCAAATTTCGTATCGAACATGCGACAGTTTCCAATCCGAAGGGGCCAATCCGAGGCTGCGAGAAAAGCGATGCCGCACGGTCTAGACGGGGAAGCCTTTCAGGGTCTTGGACGTTTGTGCGTGGATGCAGCCGAAAACTGCATCGTACCGGCACCCCGTGCTGCCGGCATGGAACGCATCGAGGCCCGGTTCCACGGCAACGCCTTCGATCTCCATCGCCACGACACCTATGCGATCGGGGTGACGCTTTATGGCGTGCAGCGCTTCCGCTATCGCGGCCAAATGCATCTGAGCCTGCCTGGCCAGATCATTATCCTTCATCCCGACGAACTGCACGATGGCGGTGCCGGCACCGAAGACGGCTTGCGATACAGAATGCTCTATTTGGAGCCGTCCCTGATGCTCGATTGTCTCGGCGGCGGATCACTGCCGTTCGTCAGGAATGCCGTTGTGACAGACCGCGATCTGCTTTCGGCGCTCGGGCCGCTGGATCAGCAACTGGACGAGCTGTTTGTCGTCGATTTCATGACGCAGCTTATGCAAAGCCTGGCCCGGCACGCCGGTCAGCCGGCGAAACCGGTAGCGAAAACGGCGTGGCGCGCCGCCAGCCTGGCGCGCGACTATCTGGAGGAAAATGTCGCGCGGATTGTACGTTCAGACGAATTGGAGGCGATAACCGGGTTGGACCGTTATGCCCTGTCGCGGCATTTTCGCGCGACCTTCTCGACCAGCCCGCACCGGTTCCTGTTGATGCGCCGGCTTCAGCGAGCCCGTCGGATGATCGAAGCCGACGAGCCGCTGGCGCAAATCGCCATCGCCGCCGGCTTCAGTGATCAAAGCCATTTCAATCGGCATTTCAAGAAGGCGTTCGGCGTCACACCGGGACGTTGGTCGGCACTGACGCGGCGGCCGTCAGCGGCGAACGCGTGAGCTATTCAAGCATCTTTTCTTCTATATCCAGGTCGTCATCCGGGAGCACCATTTCGCCGTTCGACAGGTTCGCCTCGACGCGGGCAAGCAGCTTGAACAGCGCTTTCTGATCCTTCTTGTCGAGACCCTTCAATGCCTGCTTTTCGGTCTTCTTCACCGATTTCTCGATGGCGTGGATGATTTCGCGGCCGGTGTCGGTGAGGAAAATATGCGCCTGGCGGGCATCGGCGGAGGAGGCGCGCTTTTCCAGAAAACCCTGTGCCTGCAGCCGGTTGATGGTCTTGGTGATGGTCGGCGGACGCACGCCGAGGCGGCCGGCAAGGTTGCCGGGCGTCTGCCCGTCCTCGCGGTCGAGCGCCAGCATGATCTGGTCCTGGCCGGCATAGAAACCATGCGCCAGAAGCCGGGCGGCGAGCGCCGTGCGCGCCAGCCGCGCCGCCGAATGCAGCCGGCTCATTGTTGCAGTCTTGTCCGCCTTGGCCATGCTCATCCCTCCTCGGCCGAACCGGAGCGGACAGCATAGAAGCAGGCCGCCGGTTGGCAATGACCATCGAAAACATTCCGGCTCGGAAAATAGCTTTGCCGGCAAGCATCGCGGTGTTCGCCGTGGCTAATGCCAGATGTTTATTTCAGTTAGATGACAAACGACTTTCTGGAAGGGCTGGATGGGACATGACGAGGCGTTCTCAACCGGCCTTCACCGCGACCACCATCAAGGCCTGAAAGGCGTCCGCCATTTCCCGCAGCGCTGCCTGCGACAGCAGCCCGGCCTGCCGCGCAATGCCGTCCCGCGCGTTCGATGTATCGCGTTTGCCCGGGCGATCTTTATAGGGCGCGACGGTGGCGAATATCTGCTCGCTGAGGCTGTCGGGGAAGAACATCTGGCCGGTCATTACCGAGCGGTCGTCAGGGAAAATCTTGAAATGGATGTGGGTGGTGCGGCCGCGATACCAGCCGGGATAGATGGTGGCGAAAGAAGCGATGCCGCTTTCATCGGTTCTCTGCCAGCCCCGCAGAAAACTCTGGCCGGACGTGTCGATATCCTGCCCGTCGCCCTGTCCGGGATAACCAGAATAGGCGCCCTGGGCGTCGCAATGCCAGATGTCGACGCGTGCGCCGGGAAGCGGCCGGCAGGCGGCGTCGACGATTTGCAGCCGCACATTGAGGGCGATGCCCTTCTTGCCCTCGGTGATATCGGCGCGTTCGAGCTTCGGGTCGAAATAGAACGGCCCTTCGGCGACCTCGGGCGTGATGGCGCAGACGCCGGCACCTGCTTCGAACAAAGCAAGCCCGGCATAGGGCGAAACCTTCCCGGCCCTTGCACCGGCGGGCAGGAATATGCCGCCAGCGGTAACCGCAACGAGACGGAGCGCCTGCCGACGGCTTAGTGGCAAGGACTTGTCGGACATCTGGCGTCTCTTCAATGCGAACAGCCCTCGTGAATGACCCTTTGCCTGTCTAAGCCCACCGCCAACCCGCGCCAATGAAAGTTCGGCAATGTGAGGAAAGTTCGGCAATACCAGCCTCTCTTTGGTCCACCGGTTTGGCTCGTGCAAAAGCCGAGCACACATCCTATATGGAGCCGACAATCCCTATTCGAGGCACAATATGAGCGACGCACAGACGCAGATCCCCGTAACCGTCCTCACCGGCTATCTTGGCGCCGGCAAGACGACACTGCTCAACCGCATCCTTTCGGAAAACCATGGCAAGCGCTACGCGGTCATCGTCAATGAATTCGGCGAGATCGGCATCGACAACGAGCTAATCGTGGAATCCGACGAGGAAATCTACGAGATGAACAACGGCTGCATCTGCTGCACCGTGCGCGGCGACCTGATCCGCGTCGTCGAAGGCCTGATGCGCAGACCCGGCCGCTTCGACGCCATCGTCGTCGAGACCACAGGCCTCGCCGATCCCGTGCCGGTAGCGCAAACCTTCTTCATGGACGACGATGTGCGTTCCAAGACCAGGCTCGATGCGGTGGTGGCGCTGGTCGACGCCAAGCACTTGCCGCTGCGCCTCAAGGATTCCCGCGAGGCCGAGGACCAGATCGCCTTTGCCGACGTCGTCGTGCTCAACAAGACCGATCTCGTCACCCCCGAAGAGCTGAGCAAGGTTGAGGCAACGATCCGCGCCATCAACCCGGCGGCACGCATCCATCGCACCACGCGCGCCAGCGTGGCGCTGTCCGAGGTGCTGGATCGCGGTGCGTTCGACCTGTCCCGAGCGCTGGAGAACGATCCGCACTTCCTCGAGGCTCATGACGATCACGACCATCATGATCATGATCATGACCACCACCACCATGATCACGACGGCCATGATCACCACGATCATGACGGCCATCATCATGCGCACCCTTCCGACATCCATGACGTGACCATGCAGTCGGTGTCGCTGCGCGGTGGCGAGATGGACCCGAAAAAGTTCTTCCCGTGGATCGAGAAGGTCACCCAGATGGAAGGCCCGAACATCCTGCGGCTGAAAGGGATCATCGCGCTGAAAGGCGATGACGAGCGCTATGTCATCCAGGGCGTGCACATGATCATCGAGGGCGACCACCAGCGCGCCTGGAAGGACGGCGAGAAACACGAGAGCCGGCTGGTGTTCATCGGACGCGAACTCGATGCCGAGCGGCTGAAGACAAGCTTCGAGGCCTGCCAGGCCGCTTGATTTAGCTGCCTTCTTCCTTTCCCCCTTGTGGGAGGAGGGGCAGCCGCAACGCTGGCGCTCTCTACTCACGACGATCCGAAGCACGGGTTGAGACGGGCAGCTCAACCCCTTAAGGGTGAGGTAGCAGAAACCTCGGACGGAACTATCTCTCATGCCCACAGTCGCCCCGCTCGATCTCGAAGGCCACTGCCTCGCCGCCGTGTTCCTCGGCGACGTGCCGCACTTTGCGCTGGCTGACGGCACAATCCATCGGCTCGACCACGGCCACAAGACGGTGCAGGCCAATGACGGGATGCTCGCCGCCTTCCATGATGCGGCGAACGACCGGCTGATCACCGGTGGTGAGGACGGCAGGATCTTTGGCGTGACCGCTGGCGGCAATACCGCGGAATTGGCGACCGCAGGCAAAAAATGGATCACCAGCGTCGCCGCCGGGCCGCAAGGCGCTGTTGCCTATGCTTCGGGCAAGATTGTCTATGTGCGCTTTGCCGACGGCAAAACCAGGGAATTCTCGCATCCGCGCTCGGTCGAGGGGCTGGCCTTCTCGCCCAAGGGCATGCGCTTCGGCGTTGCCCGCTACAATGGCGCGACGCTGCATTTCCCGGCCGCCGACGGCAAGCCGGTCGAACTCGAATGGGCCGGTGCCCACACCGGCATCACCTTCTCGCCGGACGGCGGCTTCGTCGTCACCACCATGCAGGAAAACGCGCTGCATGGCTGGAAGCTCGCCGACGGCAAGCACATGCGGATGTCCGGCTACCCCGGCAAGGTCAAAAGCCTGTCGTGGAGCGCCAAGGGCAAATGGCTGGCGAGTTCCGGCGCGCCGGCGGCGATCGTCTGGCCGTTTTCGGGCAAGGACGGGCCAATGGGCAAGGCGCCGCTGGAACTCGGCACGCGCGGCAATGCGATGGTCACCTCCGTCGCCTGTCACCCGAGCCAGGACGTCGTTGCTGTCGGCTATGATGACGGCATGGTGATGGCGGTGCGCTTCGCGGACGCCAGGGAAGTGCTGTTGCGCCGGCCGGGCAAGGGCGCCGTCACCTCGATGATGTGGGACAGGCAAGAGCGCCGCGTCGCCTTTGGCAGCGCCGCGGGTGACTGCGGCGTCATCGATATTTCGGCGTAGCCTGTTACTTACTCGGCTCCGCAAGATACTTTGCCGGTCAATTCATCCGGTTTGCCGTCCTTTTCGGCATCAGCCGTAACATCATAGATTGAGAGCAAATAGCGGCCGTCATAGACGCCTTCGTCGCTGGCCTTGGTCAGGATCGCCAGTTCGACATAGCCGTAGGCGTTCTCGACCTGCCGTTCGTGGTAGACGAGCAGCCGCAGTTCCTTGTTGTCGAGCCAATATTGCGTGAGGTTCTGATCCCCGAACACCGTCTTGCGCAGACTGTCGGCAGCCGGCCTGCCCAGAATTTCGAGCTCGCCGCTAAAATTGAAGGTCGGCCCGCCCATGCCTCTGGTGACCCCGGCACCGACCTGAAATTTGACGGCTGCATCCTCGGCGGAACACCAGATGCCGCCCGACCCCAGAGCCGCACCAACCGACGACAGCAGCGTTGCTGCGCAGACGATCGCCCGCACCATCTTGTCCCCTCCGGCCGAAGTACCATTGGCGCCCGAAGGCGGCTCGCGGTCAAGCGCCTGTTTCCATTTAAATGACCGCTGACCCAACACAGGGCAGCCGCCCGGCCAATTGCGGTGGCGGATGCCGATTGTCTAAACTGCGACTGAGAGGGGCCGCCATGAACGTCATCGACCATGCAAGGACTTCCATCGGCGGCATCGGCCCGGCCCGGATCGCCGAGTTGTACGAGACCGAGGCAGAAGTCTTCCGCCAGGCGCGGCCGAAATCGATGGCCATAATCGGCAATGGCTTGCCCGGCTTCTTCGGCGGCGTGCCGATGCACTGGATGAACGACTGGCCGACGCCTTTCCCGATTCTGGTCGACAGCGCCAGGGGCGCCACGATCACCGACATCGACGGCAACCGACTGGACGATTTCTGTCTTGGCGACACCGGCTCGATGTTCGGCCATTCGCCGCCGCCGGTCGCCCGCGCCATCCGCCGGCAGGCCGGACGCGGCCTGACCTATATGCTGCCCAGCGAAGACGCACTGGCCATCGGACCGCTGCTGCAACAGCGCTTCGGCCTGCCTTTCTGGCAGATCGCAACGACGGCGACCGACGCCAACCGCTTTGCGCTGCGGATTGCCCGCGCCGTCACCGGCCGCGAGAAGATCCTGGTCTTCAACGGCTGCTATCACGGCTCGGTCGACGAGACTATGGTGCGGCTGGTCGACGGCAGACCGGTCAACCGGCCGGGATTGGCCGGCGAGTTCCGCGACCTGACGCGGGCAGCCGATGTCGTCGAGTTCAACGATCTGCCGGCGCTCGACGCGGCACTCCGGGGCAACGATGTCGCCTGCGTCATCACCGAGCCGGTGCTGACCAACTCCTGCATGGTGCTGCCCGAAGCCGGCTTTCATGATGGGTTGCGGCGTCTTACTCGTGCGACCGGCACGCTGCTGCTAACCGACGAGACGCATACCATCTCGACCGATCCCGGCGGCTATACGAGAAAATTCGGGCTGGAGCCTGATCTGTTCGTGCTCGGCAAGCCGATCGCCGGCGGCGTGCCGGCCAGTGTGTGGGGGATGAGCGAGGACGTCGCGACCCGCTATGCCGCCTATAACAGGGTGAAGGAACCGGGCTATTCAGGCATGGGGACGACACTGTCGGGCAATCCGCTGCAATTCGCGGCGATGCGCGCCACATTGGAAGAGGTGATGACCGACGAGGCCTACGGCCATATGGATCATCTTTGAGCGGCCCGAGACATAGGTGACGATTTGTACCGGACACATAGGTAACACTTTTCGGTTTTTGCCGGGAGGTGTTGATGCCGTGGAGAGAGTGTTCGGTGA
>NZ_JAMYTB010000026.1:0-57496 GCF_040322275.1 Mesorhizobium sp. M0174 | reverse complement strand
AGCGCTGTCGGATCGACGGTCCCGTCGATCCGCAATCGCGCGCCGTTCGGAAAGGCCACGACGATCCTGCCGGCCGGATTCGGGCAATCGGCGACGGGACGCTCGACCTCGGGCAGATCGTTCACTTCGATCCGCGCGAAAGTTGCCACCGCCCGATCGGCCTCGAGCTCGCCGCCGGCCATCTGCTTGCACCAGGCATAGAGCTGTGACGGAGCTACACCGAACGCCTCCGCGACCTCGGTCACCGACGACCCCGCCGCGCTCGCCAGATCGACCAACGCGCGCTTCTCCGTGCAACCCCACAGCCTTCGTTGCCGCACGCGCCCGGGCACCGTTGTAAGATCTTCGGCCGCCGCGGCGCCGCTTAACTCGGCGACCATATCGCCCGTTGCATGTTCCAATGTCATGGCGCGAAAACTCCATGTTCATCGGCCTCTTGCAAGGTGCCTTGGCGCACCGCTTACGGGCTTCGCGGAGGCCGTTTTCCGGAGATATAACCAGCGATGTTACAGCCTAAATCGAGCACGCCAATTGCCGACGAAGTGCACTGGTCGGACAGCCTCACGGCATACGATAAAGCGCATTTCACGACTTATATGCGGCTCCTAGACGCCTCCGCCGATGATGCGAGCGAAGAAGAGATGGCCCACCTCATCCTCGGCATCGATCCAGCACGCGAACCGGAGCGCGCCAGGAAGGCTCTTCGTAGTCATCTCGACCGTGCGAACTGGATGGTCACAACTGGCTACAAGGTATTATTCGCCGGCTGAACAATCCCGCTGTGCGCTCCGTTTCGCCTTTCAAGCAAGGAAACGCTCCTTGAAAACGCGGTCTCGCAGAGGGTGTATTGCATGTAGTTCGTTGGCAAAGTCACCGTACCAATCGGGTGCAATAAGTTGCATCATGATGGCGTCTGGGAAGGAATGGCCCTGCATTGGAGGCGAATGGCCACCCGAAACAGCCTGTGCTCATGCTCAGGACTACCAACGACGAATTCAGTTTCTCAGAGAATTGAAGATCGCGAGGAGACCAGCAGGGCTACGGCCTGATCCTTAGTGTGCACGCCGAGCTTCTTCTTCGCATTCTCGAGGTGGAAAGCGACGGTGCGCGGTTTGATGCCCAAGATGCAGCCCATAGCCCAGGCAGACTTTCCGCGCGCCGCCCATTGCAGACATTCATATTCACGAGGTGTCAACGAAACGCCGTCCACTGTTCGGTTGCCGGACAGCTTTCGACGAGCATAAATGTGAAAAAATGTCGCCATGAGTTGGAGCGCCTGTTCATGTCGCTCAGCAACGCGCAGGAATGCGGAATTGGGCTTATCAGCGGCAAACGTCATCGCTGCAACACAGCCTCTACGATCGATAATCGGGATCGTCAAACCGCAGCGGATGCTAAACTGGGCCGCCTCATCAAATAGCTTCTGTTGAGCCGGCGACATCTCAACGCCACGCAAATCCGATCCCCATGGAAACGGGCAGCCGCCACACCGCGCACGCATGATGACGGGATCGACTTTCTGATACTGGTTTTGGAGATAGTGCGCGGTCCAGGGAGGCGGATAATTCGAGATCAGCTTGGGCTCGCCACAAGATTGCAATGGCAACGCCAGATAGGCAAAGGTGAGTAGATCAAGTGCTGTGGCCGCCCCGGCCATGGCATCCCGGAAATCTGTTTCATCGACACTCTCCGACAGCTTTTCCACAAATGTCTCGAAGAGAAGCGGCATCTTCTTCGTCATTGTCCTGACTCGATCCCTCCATCCGTCTACTGCGCGCCACCCAGATCTGGAGACTCCGCCAACCCGGCCGCACAACTGCGGCCGGGTTTTGCGGGGAGTGGCGGGGCTGACCGTCGTTACAGAATGCGACGGAGCTTGCATGATCTTCGCACCGGTCGTCCCCAACCGCAGCTGCGCTGGACTGTTTGAACGACCATCACCGAGAAGCTACAGCATCTTCCCAACGCAATAGTGCAATCAGAGAGCTTCTTGGGGCGAAATGAAATCCTCGCCGCCCCCGCATCATGCAATGGTGAGAAGTCATTCTGCGCCACCATGATCGGGGCCGTATCAAAGCCGTCATTAATCCAATGGTTGCCGCGTGAACGTCGGTCGACACGGAAGAGCACAACGGATAGGCGCATCTCGCCGCTTTGAGCGCTATGATCCGGACGTATTGTTGCGCCGCTTTCTGATCGTTGGTGGGCAGATCGACTCCAAACATTTAGCATGGCTAGAGGTGCCGCTGTTCTCCGCTAATTCAAATACCAATCTATCATCTTAAGCCGGGCCCAACCCAAGCCGGCACTATCGCTCGACACTGCTGCGGCGACATTCGATTGAAGGCTCTGAAGCACTTTGCGAAGTGCGAAGCAGACGTAAACCCGCAGGCCATGGCAATGTCGATGATGGGCATCCGTGTGCCTTCGATCAGGCGCTTCGCATGGTCTGTGCGAATCCGGAGATAGTGACGCACTGGCGGAAGTCCGATATGGGAAGCGAACATGCGTTCCAGCTGGCGCCGCGATACTCCGGCCCGTCGCGCGACCTCCTCCATTGTCAGCGGGAACTCCACATTTTCTTCCATGATCCGCATTGCCATCAGGAGCTTGTCGCTCACACCGGCAAAGGCTAGACCCGACGGCCCGGTCTGGCGGTTTGATCCTGAGCGCTGACCTTGGACAGTCGCGTGGCGGCAGACCTCCTGTGCAATATACCCGCCGGCATGGCTGCCGATCAGATCGATCGCCAGGTCGAAAGCTGCCAGTTCTCCCGCGCAGGTTGAATACTGGCCGTCCTTGACAAACAAGGAATCGCTTATGCGGGGCTGGTTGAACACTTCGGCGAAAGCAGCGAGCCGCGACCAGTGTATCGTGCAGCGTGTGCCTGCCAGAAGACCCGTCCGAGCAAGCAGCCATGTCGCTGTCCCAACCGCAGTTATCGGCAGCCCGCGACGCGCCATCGTTCGCAGAAATCCGTTGAGTTCAGGCGTCAGTTGCTGTTCTACCAGCTCGCCCGTCACGATAGCGAGCTGGTTCGGTCTGCGATCGCCCGCACCGGAAACCAGCTCGTCTATCGCGACATCAACGGCAACCGAAAGGCCGTTGGCGCCCTCGATTGGCCGAGGGTCAAGCCCCGCGATTCGCCACCGGAACAGTGGCAGCCTCGATACCGTGTTGGCGATGCGAAAAGGTTCGATATAGGCGTGAAGCGCCAGGTGCGAGAACCCGGGTAACAAAAGAACCACCAAGTCAAACGGTCGATCGGCCGCCGCCGAAATATTCGGCGTGGCCAACGACGTCATTGCGATGATGTTGGCCGGCGCGTTCACTAGGATCCGTACGTGACTACCGGCTCACCGAAGATGCCGGGTTCCGGTTTGACACCGAGGCCTGGCAGCTGGGGTACGGCGATGTGACCATTTTCGATGACGATGGGATTCTTCGCGTCGAAATGTCCTTCGATATATTCCTGCGCGATCCAGGCGCCCTCGAAACGGCGCGGCTCAACAGTGGAAGCTAAATGCACGCAAGCCGCCGCGATTATGTCGCCACCCCATGCGTCATCACAGCTGTGCGGTAACGAGCGGATGGCGCAAAGATCACGCATCGTCGCCATTTTGGTGAGGCCGCCAAGACGGGTGACCTTGAAGCCGAAGCCATCTGCGATGCCGAGGGAGATCGCCCGGAGCACTGCATTCTGATCTTCGGTGTTCTCATCCAGATAGATCGGATGCGTGACCCTGCCCTTTAGAGTGGCGACCTCATCCATAGTGTTGCAGGGCTGTTCGAAAACAAAGGGGATCGCCTGGCAAAGCCGATCGAGATGGATCGCTGCAGCGACAGTGAGGCCCCTGTTGCCATCCACTGCGATACGCGCATTATGGCCGACCACCTCCCAAACCTTGTGAACCGTGGCGACATCCTTTTCGAGATTTCGGCCCGAGATTTTGACCTGCAGGCGTGGATAACCTGACTTCACCTTGTCGTTGGCAATCCTGGCCGTTTCGTCCGGTGAGCCAACAATCAGCGAGTAGTAGGACGGGACGCGATCGGTCAGGGCGCCGCCCAACAGCGTTGAAACCGGCACTCCCAGCCGTTGCCCAAGGAGATCGAGAAATGCTATGTCGAACGCTGCCTTGGCATAGTCATGCCCGCTCAAGCGCTCGTCCATGCGTTTGGCGAGAAGCCGGATCGAGGCAATCTCAGCGCCGATAAGACCCGGCGCGATTTCGGCAATCGCCGCGCGTGCGCCGAGTGCATGATGCGGCTGATAAACCGGCCCTACCGGGCAGGTTTCGCCCCAGCCAGTCAACCCGTCATTTGTCACAACCTCGACAAGGGTGCTGTCAAGCGCGTCGACGTCGGTGCTTGCCATTCGATAGGTGCCGCCTTTAACAGGCAGCTTGGTACTATAGACGTTGATCCGGTCAATGCGCATGATGCTCAGTATTCCTCGTTGAGTGCGTCGACGGCGGGGATTTCCCTTGAGCGACGATCGATATAAGCGCGCAATTCCTCGTCCTTCGCGACATCGAGCTTAGGTTCTTGATATTCGGCCAGAAGGAGGCGCGCATGATCGAGGGCACGTTGCTTGATATCCTTGGAGCCATCAGCGTACCACTGCTCGATCGAGTTATTGTCGAAGAGTTTCGGAATAAAGAAGGCCTTCTCGAAGTTCGCCTGTGTATGCGGATGGCCAAAGTAATGGCCGCCTGGGCCGACGTCGCGGACCGCGGCCAGGGCTTCATCAAAATCGTCCCACTGGATGCCTTGCGTCATGCGATAGCCCATGGCGCAGACTTCGGCGTCGACAACGAACTTTGCGATCGAGCAGTGCATGCCGGCTTCATTCCAGCCAGCCGAATGCCAGATGTAGTTTGCGCCGGACATCAGCACGGCCATCATCGTCATCGCACTTTCATAGCCAGCTTGCGCATCGAAGATCTTGGCTCCACCGAGCAGGTTCGAAGTGCGCCAGGGCACGTTATAGCGACGAGCCATCTGGCCGATCATGAAATTCATGAGCGATATCTCTGGCGTTCCCGCCATCGGCGCTCCCGATTGCATCGACACGGTCGACAGGTAATGCCCATAAATGGCAGGGCAGCCCTTGCGCGCCACCTGCGTGTAGGCGAGTGCCGAAAGCGCCTCCGCATTGAGCTGCGCCACTGCCGCCGCGGTGGAGGCTGGCGTGTTCGCGCCGCCGAGAACGAAGGGCGAGCACAAGACGGGCTGGTTGCGCCGGCAGAAAGCACGCATGCCGCCCAGCATGACCTGGTCCCATACCAGCGGCGAATTGCCATTGCAGTTTCCGGTAGTCACTGCGTGCTTCTCGAGGAAGCCCTCGCCGAAAAGGATCTCGCACATGTCGAGCACGTCCTCGGCATTTTTGGGCGAGGTGGTCATGCCCATGAAAATCTTGTCGGAGTGCTTCATTGACGAATAGGTGATGTGCAGGTGCCGATGCGCGACAACAATGTCCATTGGCTCGACGATGTGGTGCGCCGATGAATGCAACGCTGGCATCATGTGAGCCAGCTTATGGAAGGTCCCAAGGTCCGCGATCGTCGGGCCACGCCTGACGTCATCAAGGTCGCGCATGTACGGCGCGCCGGTCATCGGCACGAAGATGGATTTGTCGCCTCCGAGCTCGACATTCTTCGCTGGATCTCGCGCGAAGTACTGGACGTTGGGGGGAATGGTCTTGATCAGCTCCATGACCAGGCCGCGATCGAGATGAACGCGGTCATCCGCGCGAACGTCCGCTCCGGCTCTCTTCCAGTCCTCAATCGCGATCGGATCGCGAAACACCACGCCCACTTCTTCCAGGATGGCGAGAGAAGCCTCATGAACGCGTTCAACCTGCTCGACATCCATCGGCTCTATCACAGGCAGGCCCCGCTTCAGCGTCGGCAACATGTCGACCTTTGGCGCCGTGCGGATCGTCCGCCGCGCTTCCCGCCCTCCTCTACGAGAAAGTTGTAGTTGAGCAGTCATGCCGGCCTCCAAGAAAAACGATGCAGCCTGTGTGGGCCGGCCGGAACTATTGCCGGAGTCTGAAGGTTTGACCTACTGCAAAACTCTCACGCGTCTGTTGACTAAAGCGCCGCGGCAGACGGGCACGTCCATCAGGTTACTCGCGTCGGAGTTCAGTTTCGTGGCTAACAGTAGCGGCCGCCGACAGCACTTACTCGGCTTTATTCCAGAGCCACTAGATGGAAGAAACCAGCCAAGGCAGCGGCGCAGGTACAATCGACGAGACGCCACCGAAATAAAGTCAATCGGGAGGCTACTTTTTTGCGCAGACGAGCTTCCGCGGCTCCGTGCTAGCAGATTTTTGCTTGGTATTGGTGGGGGACCCAAAGTTGTGACTCTAGGAGCCAACTTGGGAGCTGAATTTCGCAGCATGGGATGGAAGGAATGAGATTTGCGGGATCTGCGACAGCCGCCGTAGCAGATTCGTCGCGAACTCCTGAGAAGGCCCACGCCCCGAATATCGGTGCGCGCATAGTTTGGTATGATTTGCAGCTAAACCGCCTCGAAAGACACAACAGTACCCCTCAACACGTTGTCCGGCGTTCCGAGGGGTGGATATCCGACTCTTTAGGCGAAGGACCGACCGGAAGAATCCCCATCAGAACAAACAAAAAAACGGGGAATGACCGCAATGAGGCATCTCGCCCGAGGCACGACTCCACGACGGCTCGCATTTCATGACGGAGTCGTCGGACAGAACTTGATCGAAATCGTTGGTGCACCAAGCGCCCGGAAAGACATGGAGACGAAGTTGTCGAATAACTGAAAATATCAACGCGCCAAGAACGCCATCGATGCCCGTTTCAAAGACGTCGAAACGGTGACGGTTGTCGACTACACCCGTGACACGTCATTGACGTCCATACCGACGAACAAAGCCTACCGAATGGATGCGGTTCACCTCTATGTGGACATCTTGAACCTCCGTGACATGCTCGAAAGCACCGACGTGGAGGGCGAGACCTGTCACAAGAGGACGCTCCGCTTTCTCAATCTTCACTACAGGGCCGTACGCAGAATCTTAGCGGCGTCGGATGCCCTGCGTGTCGATTTTCACAACCAGCGCCTCCACGCGGTTGTCGCCAAGCCCTACGGCGAAGATTCGGAAGGCGATCGCGTGAACCGAGCGGTGGCGATTGCACGATTGATCAGCGACGTCCTGCAGGAAACGGGCGACGACGATGAGAACATTCCCGCAGCACAGGTTCGCATCGGCATAGACAGCGGCCGCGCGCTGGTCGTCAACAACGGTCGCGGCGGCAATCGGGAACCACTATTCCTTGGCCGCCCTGCCAATATGGCTGCAAAGATCGCGTCGAACGAACCGACGTCGGAATCTCTCTCAGCTATGAGGCACGATCTGCAATCGGCCTTGAAGAGCTCGATGCCGAGGACATCCCGCTTACGCCATTGACCGAGGAAGAGATCGCCGAGTGCCAGGATGCAGCGCAGCTCGGCTTGAGCACGGACACGCTGGTGTCCGAATGGCGCGCTGACAACAAGAACAATCCGATCGGCTCCTTTGTTTTCGCGCGAGTCACGCCACCCCTGAGAGATCTCGACATCTCGCTACTGACGCCGGGCAACTCAAGGCGCATGGAGACGATTTCGGTCTACGCTGACGTCGACAATTTCACGGGTCTACGTGGATGCCCATATCGACGACGATCCGGAAGACGTTGTTCGCTGTCTCCATGTCATCCGCTCAGAGCTTGATCGAGTTCTTTCTTGCGACTTCTCGGGACGTCGTATCAGGTTCATCGGTGACTGCATCCATGGCCATTTGATGGAGGGAACCGCCTTTCAGACCTACACCGAGGACACGGTATCGACTGGAACACTCTGCGCCGGCGCCCTCAGGAGCAGCTTCGACCTGGCGCTTGAGCGGCTGCGCGCAAATGACGTGGATACGGACGATCTGGGACTGGCGATTGGTTTTGAGTTTGGACCAACTGCCATCACCCGACTTGGCATGCAGGGCAATCGTGTTCGCTGCTCCACTGGACGAGCAGTTTTGGGATCAGAGGACGAACAGAAACGCTGCACTGGCGAGCAGACGGCAATCGGCCAAACCGCATATGACGGAGGCCCGGCATCGGTGCGCACGCTCTTCGGAACGTCGAGGCGAAAGTCCGGCCTCACCTATGATGTGGTGCTCGAAGCGCTCGTTGCCGATGAAAACAAGGTGGCCAAAGCCATCCACGGTGCCGCTTACGCGGTGGTGAGTCCTTCAATAGCCAGAGCTGCCGAAGCGCCATTTCGACCTTACTTGGAGAAGCGCTAACTCCATGTCGGCCGTGCGGCTTCTGACTGAGACTGCAACCTTGAACCATGCCGTCCTCATGCGCGAGAACGGCGACAGCGCAATCTTTGCTGTCCAGCCCGCGCTTGCTTCCGGTGCCCCAGCGACTAAATTTCTTATTGAGATCACGCGGGTCGGCGAGACAGTCAAAGCTCGCGAGGTGAAGCCAGACCGCCTTCCGTCATTCTGCCCGGAACGTCACATAAACTTCGATGGAAGCTTCTGCCTTTTTTGGGCGGAGCTCGAGCGTCACACCATCGACAATCATGAGGCGGCGGCGGGATGGTGGGGGAAGTTGCTCATTTTTCTCCTTAGGCAGGGCACTGCGGCGGTGCTCCGCTCATGGCCAGGAAAGGCCGATGCTAGAGCCCATGGGCCAGAGGCAGCGAGATTTCAAGCGGTCGCAGAATTCAATGCGTCCAATCTCGGCAAAGCATTCATATCCTCTCTCCGAGAGGAGCGTTTTTCGACCGTGGAGAAGCGAGTAAACAACGAGCGTCGGGTCCGACTGCTCCTGAACGGGAAGAGGATACTGTCGGTAGTTCGAAACGATCGTCGCGTCATGACGCTTCGGCAAAGATGCAAACGCGGCGATGGGAACCGGCCGATTTCCGCCTGCTCGGACCACGCAGATGTCCTTGCCGATTTCGCGCTGGCGTTAGATGGCTGGCGTGAGGCGGAGCAGTCGTTCTTCTACAGTTTCAAAAACACAACGCTGAAATTGCTGCGGGACAATGGACAACTGCCCTCTCGCCGACTTTCTGGCCGTGCAGTTGGATGAGGCAGCATAGGATTTCAATGGCCAAGAACGACCAGCAAGATACTTACGAGAAACTGCTTTCGGCCAATCACGGCCGGATGCTGGACCTTGTAAAATTTGCAGAAACGAAGAACGCGGCTCTGCTTACGTTTTGCTCGGTTTGGATGGGATCGATCATCACGATGCTCCGATCTCCGGACGAACCAGCCATGGGCTACCGCGCAGCGTTCCTCGTCGTTCTTCCGCTCTTGGCGGTGGCGGCAGTCATATCGTTGACTTCATTCCTGCCAAAATTCCTACATCACTTTCATCGGGCCGCGGATGGCTCGACGAACCTCCTCTATTTCGGCGACATCGCAAAACTGGAAGCCGGGGAATTCGGTGAAGCCGCCAAGAAGCGATATTTTCCGGAGGAAGGGCAATCCGCAACCGATGACTATCTAGACGACATGGCTCTCCAGGTTGCGGTACAGGCCCGCATCGCAAATCGTAAATTTAAGACTTTCAACGCAGCCGGCCGACTCGTCCTTGCTTTATGTGTCTGTATGGCAACGCCACCGGTTGTCTGGGCTCTTCAAACAACATGGGCAACCGTTCAGCGTTGGGTTATTGCAAGTCGCTAGGCGGTTGTCGACGTCAGAATGTGCGGTCAGGTTCGCTGGAAAGCTCGGTATGGCCAAGGACGACGCAGGATCGGCTAACATCGCAACCGCCTGTAAGGAGTTTTTGACCAGATCGCAAAACCCGAACGCCGTACACTGCGCAGGCATGGTCGACGGCTGCGGGCACCAGTGGCAAGTCGCGGCATAAACCTCAAACGCCAGTGTCTTTCCGACGCTGCCTTCAGCCGACAACCAGACGTACTGGTTTGCCTACGCGGGCCAGCATGCTCACCAAGGCATCCATCGTGAATTTGCTGGTCTTCCTGTTCACGACATCGGAGTTGCGCGGTCTGGTCACATGAAAAATCTTGGCAGCCTCCTCCTGTTTCAAGTGGTTCTCCTTGATACAAACAGCCAGCTCTCCCATGAGCTGCTCCTTCAAGAGAGGAGCTCCTCGATATGCTTTCTGGACTCCCCGTGATAAAGCTTGGCTTCATTTTCCGAAAAGCCCAGTTCCGCGACAGATTAGCTCCCGGCTTCGTAACATGCCTGATTTCGGTGGCAATTTCACTCATTTGCTCAAACCTCTTCCGAATGACTGCCTTGTGGCGTGCAGAAGCAATCTCCTTGTCGCGTTTTGACGTGGCCTCCGTTTCTTCTAGAAGCAGTGAAGGACATCGATCGCTCGACGTCGCCGGCAACCACACGCCCCCCCGCAACGAACTCTCTGGAGATCGCTTGCCCGGTATCTCCCCCCGCGCCTGTTATCACCGCAGTCTTCGTCTTCTCAACGCCAGTCACAGGCTAGCCATCTTTAAAGGGATAGTTCGGTTCATAGTCTCTGAAAGGCTGCTGAAGACCAGTGGGGCAGCCCTGCAAAAGTCTCACCCCCTTGTTTAGTTGCCAAGCGCAGACAATTCCCCGGGCATGTTCCGCTGCAGCCGCGTCGGACATGGATTTGGCAGAGTCGCAGATCGCGAAGCATGGTTCATACAAATCTCCTATGTTCCGCCGCAAATGGGTGGGGATCGCAGCCATAGTCGGTCGAAACGCAGGCTATCGCGTCGCCTTGTAAATGGGTGTCCCAACATATTCAGCCGGCTTGCTCTATTTGTCGCGCGGCGCGATTATCGAAGTGTTTGGAGCTTGAGATGGTTCGCCGCTATTATGACCTGCCGTCCCTGACTGCTTTAGCTGTTTTCGAGGCGTCTGCCCGGCACCTGTCATTCAAATTGGCTGCTGCGGAACTGAACGTCACTCCTGGCGCCGTCAGCCGACAGATAAAAGCGATCGAGGACGAACTGGGGGTTCCGCTGTTTACCCGATTGGGAACCGGTGTGGCGCTGACAAGCGCCGGCGAAGATCTTTATGGCGTGTTGGCCAGCGGTTTTTCGCGGGCCGCAGACATCGTCCGAAATGTGAAACGCGGCGACCGTTCCAAGAACGTCACGCTGGCGTGCACGGACGCCTTCGCGTCGACGTGGCTGATCCCACGGATGCCGGACTTCTGGACACGGTACCAGGATATTGCCGTTGACCACCTTATCTCGGACAATCCTCGCGATTACCGCCGAGCCGAGGTCGAATTGCGCATTCGGTACGGGTTCGGATCGTGGTCGAATGAAGATGCTGAGCTCCTTTTCGATGAAACAATCTACCCGGTATGCGGGCCGGGATTTGCAAGCAAGCATCGCGATGCAACGGCTGAGTCGTTGGCCGACCTCCCGTTGCTGCATGTTGACTGGGTGGATCCCGACTGGGCTGGCTGGGACGAGGTCTTACGGCGCGCAGGGGTGTCGCATGGGCCGACCCGCGGTCGGCGCTTCGGCAAGTTCTTTGTGGCGCTTCAGGCTGCTCAAGCCGATCAAGGGGTGGCTGTTGGCTGGCACCGCCTTGTCAAGGCGCAGATTGACGAAGGGAAACTCGTCAGACTGACCGATCTCGAGCTCCCAGCCCCTGGCAGCTACTATCTCACCTGGTATCAAAATCGCACGCTTTCCCCTGCCGCCCAGAGCCTCCGTAGCTGGATCCGGGAAGCGGCCGCGCAAGAACGAGAAAGCTAGAGCTCTCTGCCGGCGCGCTTCTGCATCGCCCACAGCTTCAGCGGCGCGCCGATCGACATCAGCGGTTCTGGATAAAGCCGAGCCGGGGCTGGCTCTTTCAGGGCATCTGCAACCATTGGCTCGTTACTGCCAACGGCAAGATCGGCAGCCAGCATTCCGTAGAGGGTGCCTTGCACCGTTCCGAGACCATTGCAGCATCCAGCTACGAACACCCTCTCATCGACTTCGCCGAATGCAGGAGCGGAGTTGAGGGAAAGGCAAAGGTGGCCTCCCCATCGAAACTCCATAGGTATTTCACCCAGCATCGGGAAGCGCGCCTGGAATGATCGCTCGTGCACGGCGCCGATCCGACGGATCCTCTTCTCACTGGTGGACA
Organism: Mesorhizobium sp. M0174; assembly: GCF_040322275.1. Taxonomy (NCBI): domain Bacteria; kingdom Pseudomonadati; phylum Pseudomonadota; class Alphaproteobacteria; order Hyphomicrobiales; family Phyllobacteriaceae; genus Mesorhizobium; species Mesorhizobium sp. M0174. The sequence goes on along the minus strand of NZ_JAMYTB010000026.1, from coordinate 45,354 downwards.
TGTCCGGATTATGGGTGAAGGTGTTGCGGACGACGATCCGATCGCTGATCCTGCGGATGGTTGACCCCATCGGGTCGGCCGGGATCAAGCCCCAATGCGGCTCACCTCCCAGCGCTGTCTGTTCGCTCTTGGAAAGCGGCGTCGTCATGCTGGCGTAAGTGAACACATGCAGCAGGCGTTTCTTGAAGAAGCCAAAGCTTTCGAGATGACCGTTAACGGTGAGGATCAACCGTGGCGCGGTGATCTCGCCCTCGGCCGTCTTGGCAGTGTGCAGTTTGCCTGTTTGCAGAGAAGTCACCGGTGAATTCTCGAATAGCTGCACACGCCTCGACAAACCTTCGGCGAGTCCACGAATGAAGCCGGCCGGCTGTGCCATTACCGTTCCAGGCGTAAACGTACCGCCGACGAAGAACTCGGTTCCGGTGATTTCCTTCAACTGCAGCGCGTCGAGCCGCTCGAATGGCTCGCCTAGCCCCGTCAGGTGTTTTTCGAATTCGCGCAGGACGGCAACACCGTGATCGGTTGCGGCTCCGTGGTACTTGCCGGCCCGAACGAAGTATTTCTGCAACGCATATTCGTCCGCGGCCGAAGCCGAAAATTCGATCGCGGCGCGGTTCATGCGGATGCGCTTGCGGTCGCGGTCCTGACTTCCGCCGTAATGCTCCCCACCGAGCTCGTGCGGCAGATCGATCATGAAGCCGGAGTTGCGTCCGGCAGCACCCCAGCCGACGCGCTGAGCATCGATCACCACTATGCGCTCGTTCGGCACCAGTTGTGAGAGGCGCCGCGCGGCCGCCAAGCCAGCAAACCCAGCTCCTACAATGAGCCAGTCCGCCTTGTGACGGCCGCGCAGCACCTCAGGTGCCTTGGGAGGCGGCAGAATACCGTACCAGCCGGGCATGGATGTGTCCGCAGGGGTGCGGGCAGCCTCATAATCGCTCATCGATGCGACCAGGCTAGTCTACCGAACGCGAGACCTTAGGATCGGAGATGTCCGCCCAGATGGTCTTGAGTTCAGTATATTGGTCGTGGGCATGCAAAGACTTGTCTCGTCCCCCGAAGCCCGAAAGCTTGAAGCCGCCGAAGGGTGTCGAGACGTCTCCTTCGCCGTAGCAATTGATGGTCACCGTCCCTGCGCGAATATCCCTTGCGATGCGATGCGCCTTGCCGAGATTGGCGGTAAAGATCGATGCTGCAAGCCCGTATTGCGTGTCGTTGGCGACTCGAAGCGCCTCGTCAGCGTTGGCGACTTTGATTACCGACAGCACTGGACCGAAAATTTCCTCTCGCGCAATCGCCATTTCGGGCGTGACATCGTCGAATACGGTAGGCTCGATGAAATAGCCTTTGCCGTACTTGTGTGCGTTGCCGCCCGTGACGATCCTGGCGCCTTCCTCCCGCCCCTTCTTGATGTAGCCCATGATGCGGTCGAACTGCTCCTTCGACACAATGGCGCCGAGCCGATTGCCCGGATCCAGTGGCTCGCCCAAAGGCCATTCCTTTAGCTTGTGGAGGACGGTTTCCACCAAGCGATCCTTGATCTTCTCGTGTACGATCAGGCGGGAATTGGACGAGCAGTTCTCGCCCATGTTCCAGAAAACAGCTTGGGTGACGTGCTGTGCAACAACGTCGAGGTTCTCGGCGTCTTCCAGCACGATGCATGGGTTCTTTCCGCCGCATTCGAGCACGACGCGCTTGAGATTGGACTTGGCGGAATATTCCAAGAATTTCCGGCCGACGTCAGTTGACCCGGTGAAGGCGACCATGTCGATATCGGGATGCACGCCGAGTGCCTTGCCGGTCACTTCGCCCGGACCGGTGACGATTTGCAGGACGCCTGACGGCAGCCCGGCCTCATGCGCCAGTTCGGCGATCCGCAACGTCGACATGTTGGTCTGCTCGGCCGGCTTGACAATGACGGAGTTCCCCGTCGCAAGTGCCGGACCGATCTTCCAGGCCAGCATGAGGATCGGGAAATTCCAGGGCAGAACGCAGGCGACCACGCCCAGCGGCTGGCGCACGATCATCGACACGACATCGTCGCCCGAAGGTGACGTCTGGCCGTAGAGCTTATCGGTGGCTTCCGCATGCCATTCCAGGCAATGCAGAGCCTCGGGGATGTCTATGGTTTCGACGTCGAAGATCGGCTTGCCGCTTTCGAGCGTCTCAAGTACTGCAAGCTCATGGGCGTTTCGCTTCATCAGTTTCACGAGCCGCCGCAGGACGCGCTTGCGCTCGCTCGGATGCGCACGCGACCAGGCGCCCGATTCAAACGCCAGTCGCGCCTTCTCGACAGCGAGATCGACATCGGCCTGGCCGCAGGAAGCGATCTTGGCGATGACCTGCCCTGTCGCGGGATTGATGGTCTCGAAAGTATCCCCAGATTGTGCAGCCCGCGCCTTGCCATCTATTACTGCGCTGGTCGGCAGTGGCAGGCTGTCCGCTAAGTTCTGGTACTCATCACGCGTTAATAGCGATGACATTCTCGGAAGCCCTCTTCTGGGATTTTACAGTGATTGATGCGATGACTGCCTTAAGAGTGCGGATCGTCGACTCGAGTTCCCGCTTCTGTTCGTCGCCGAGTGCCCGCATCGGCAGGCGCACGGGCCCAGCCGGCAATCCAGCCAATTCGCACCCGAACTTGATGCTCTGGACGAATTTGCCGCCCTGTTCGAGAAGCCTCATCAGAGGCAGAAGCGCCGACATGATCTGCCGGCCCTTGGTGAAGTCCTTCTCGATCACGCAGGCTTCGTATAGCGCGAGGTGCTCTGTCGGCAGGCAGTTGCCGGCGCCGCAGACCCATCCTTTTGCGCCCCAGGCGAAGAATTCAAGCGCCTGATCATCCATGCCGCAGAACAGATCGATGTGCGGGTAGTCACGAGCCAAGGCGTGCAGCTGGTTCATGCTGCCGCTGGATTCCTTGATGGCACAGAAATTGGAGCTGCGACCGACCCGGTCCAGGAACTCGACGTCCATCATCGTGCCGGTGCGTCCGGGATAGTTGTAGAGCATCGCCGGTAGATTGGCGGCCTTGTCGATCGCAAGTGCATGATTGGCAAGTTCGAGCTGCGTGGGAACAGCGTAGTACGGCGAGCCGATCAGGATGCCGTCGTACTTGAGGTCCTTTGCAATTAGCGCGTATTCAATGCAGTCGTCGGTGCGAATGGCGCCGACGCCGGCGATTAGGGGCATCTTCCCCTTCACCACGTTCCTGGCAAGCTTAAGAAGGCTGACACGCTCGTCGCGTGACTGGGCGTAGTACTCTCCTGTCGTGCCACCGACAATGATACCGTGGACGCCAGTCGAGACTAGGTGCTCGACCATGACGCAGAAACCGTCACGGTCGATCGACCCGTCCGCGTGAAAGGGCGTTGTGACGGGCGGAATAACGCCTTTGAACGACATCTGCCTCGCTCCAGTTTGGGGCTACAGGTCAGTGTTATATGCAAGCTGAGGAGTGGGAGCAGCCGAAATAAAATCATCTGGCAGGCAACTTTTTTGCGGTTCTGGCCGTATCGAGCCTGCCTATGAGAACCGGCGTGTCGGGCTACTAACTGTTCGCTCATCGGGCAAAGGCGTTCAAAGGCACACGCCGGGCGCGAGCTCTACCTTCAGGCGTTCCGCTCTTCGGTCTAAATCTTCCGAACCACTCGCTCACCCGCTCCGCCCCCGCGACAGGCGCCGGCTGTCGTTCCACGTCAGTTGGTATCCTCCCGATGGCGTCCAGTTCGAGGTCGGTGATCTTGTTGAGCTTGCCCTCTTGGACAATGTTCGCGCGGGTTGCCAGCCCACGGCAACGCCCTGATCAGCCGGAGGGCTTGCAAAGCCACGAAAAACTTGCTCGCCCCGTGCGTAATCCCCGCACGCCGCAGGACTCGTCTCATCCGGCCCAGTCGGTTCAATCCATCCGACGTTCACGAGCAGCAGTTGGGGCAAGCACTTGGGGGTTGCTCGTTGTGCTCCTGGGCGAAGCCGGGACCGCAGACTGGGTAGATGATGCGCCCAACAACAGTTCCGCTGTCTCGTCAGGCCATGAGCCGCACCCATAGAGGATGCGCAGCTCGACTTGTGCGCCCGCAATAGTCGCGGAATGTCGGAAATTACATAGTCAACTTTGATACAGCATGCAGTGCAATACGCCGGCATTCGCGGCGTCAACCACATCGACGCGAGCGCATCGCTGTAGGCATCGTGACGTTCCCGGAACGATCGCGTCTGATGGTCCTGACGACATCGGACGCCTTGGAAAAGCTGCTTGCCAGCACGCTGTAGATGTCTTTGCCAGAGCTGGTAAGCATCACGGCGGTTCCTCGCCTCACAAACAGCGGAACACCAAGTTCGTCCTCAATGGCTTTGATCTGCCGCCTGATTTCTCCCGATGTCACGCCCAGCTCGGAAGCCGCAAGCTTGAATGAGAGATGGCGTGCCGAGGCCTCGAACGCCGTGAGGGCTGTTAGTGACGGGAGATCGTAATATCGAGGAACCATGGAAGAAACCAATCAGATCGGGACTCGCGAACCAAACAAGGGTATCCGCTCGTCCTCTTGCCCATAAAGGACCGCCGCCATTTTGACTAATTACGTCAGCCTCTTAACGGAGTGCGACCGTCTGCCGTGGCCCCAGCAAATTGCGTACCAATTGGCGCACCGTTTCAGCTGCACCACTTCCCCTTCTGCCCGCCCCTGGCGCCCGTCATGTGAGTAATTGCAGCTCCGCTCTCATTACGCTTTGGCCAAGTGAGCGTAACTAGCCGCGAAACGCGCGAATTTGTGCTCGCCGCACGTCACCGGGTTGTAGCGAAGCGGGTTGCTGTCCGTGACGCATGAGGGCAATGGTTCGATGATCGCGTCGAAATCAGCGTCAATAAAGAAGGGATTTGAGTATCGCTCGTGTCCCGAGGTATTCACCACGCGGTGCATGTTCGCCAGGTAGACAGCATTGGTGAGCCGCTGAATCAGATCGCCAATGTTGATTACGAATGTGCCGTGGATCGGAATGCCCTCGACCCAATCGCCATCTCGGTTCATGACCTGAAGACCACCCACGTCGTCCTGCGCCAGGATGGTCAGATTGCCGTAGTCCGTGTGGGCGCCAATACCTATGATCTCTTCGCCAATGTAGCCACTCTGCGGCGGATAATGAAGCAGGCGCTGAATGCTGATCGGGTTGCGCATGAAGGTTTCGAAATAGCTTTCCGACTGGTCTAGACTGAGCGCGATTCCCTTCAAGAGTATTTTAGCGAGGTCCACCATTTTTTGATGGTATCCGTATGTCAATTTCTGGAACTCGGGCAAACTTGAGGGCCACTGGTTGGGGCCAAAAAACGGACCTTCCAGCGTCGAACGTTCAGGTCCGATGTCAAAGCACTCCTTCAGGTCTTTCGTCTTGCCCGGATCGGTGTTCTCCCCGAACGGCTCAATGTATCCGCGGAGCGCCACATCGGATTTGCTAACGTGCAATGTCATCTTCTGCGACGTGGGCAGATCAAAGAACCGACGGCTCACATCGAACACCGAATCCACAAAATCCTGCGGAATACCGTGGTTCTTCACATACATGAACCCAGTGTTCGACAACGCCCAACGTATCTCCTTCGCCACCCTGTGCTTGTTGCTGCCATCGAGAAGCGGCGCGATGTCAACGACCGGCAGCTTGTCAAAGCTTTCGCGTTTCGCGCGCAGCTTGTCGTCCAGTTTACCTACGAGACCTTTGCGCATTAATCACCTTTGTTTGACGATGGAGCCGAAACAACGAATTGGACATTTTTGACTAGCAGCATGAAGAATTGCCGGGAAGGTTGGTATCTGGCGCGATGCGTTCTTCCGTGGTGCCATGCTCAACAATGTAGAAGACACCGAACTCCTGGCAGGGGATCCGTAGGCGATCGCGGCTCTTCGTGTCTCTTTGAATAGGCTGCAAGTCATCGCCAGCGAGTTTTGCGATGGCGTCATCATGGCCGCTGCTCCGTTGGTGCACTGGCCTTCATGGGCACCTGGAAAACCCAGTAGTGCGCGTCCTCCTCCGCTACGTATCTGCCGTCGTTTAGACGCTGTGCCGGTATAAGGATGCCCGCATTTTGTAGACTCCGCACCTCATCTTCAAAGGATGTGGTCTCCGCATAGCTCTTCCGGGTGCTTACGATGACGAATCCGTTCGGGCGCGTGACGCGGGCCAGTTCGCGCAGTGCATCTGGTCGGACATGCCCGAGTGTGAAGACGCCGCAGCAGACCGTGATGTCATAGCTCGCGCTGGAGTAGTCGGAGAGCGGCCCGTTAAGGTCGACATCGCCTCGGACATTGCGGTAGACGCAAGTTTGCTGGGCCTTTTCGGCCATCTCCACGGAGAGATCGAACCCGTCGATCAACCGGAACCCGAGGCGTTCCAGTTCCACGCCCACGAGGCCTGTTCCGCAGCCAGCGTCCATGATTGCGATGGCTGCTCGGTGCCCAGCCAAATAGGCCGTCTGCATGGCGCCCGCGAGTTCCGCCACGATCATCGGCCCGCAGTATCCATCGCGGCCCACATCCGAATCGTAGGAACTGGCCCATCCGCGATAGAAGTGGGCCAAGCGACCGGCGTCGCTGTCGAGAGCGTGGGAATCCTTAATGCGCTTTCGGGCGGCTTGCTCCAGTGCCGTCTGCCGATCGAGGGTGTTCATGATAGTTCCTCCGTGTATGAGTGATCCGAATGCCGTAAAGTTGTCATTGGAAGCGCAATGGCCGGCTCAACCCAAGACCTGTTCGTTCCGTACGCTGAGCCGGGCGTGCGCGCGCTTCAAGCGAAATGCACGCCACCTGCTGCCGCCGGACGGGCGATCTCAAGCGTGCTCAGTTTGATGTGTCGACTTGAGCACTGTCCGGCGCAGTCCGGCCAAGGCGCCCCTGTGCGCCTACTAATTTGTCGAAGACATTGCGTGGCAGCGGCAGGTAGGTGACAACAAATGCCGTACTCGCGGGTCGCATCTCGATGCGTCTTGTAACCGGGTGTTCTTTTCCGGCAAGTCGTTCGCGGCCGCGGGATTGATGTTTTGTTTACCTGATAGCCGGCGTCCAAGAGCTTGGCTGCCGGCTGGCACAACCCTGCCGGCACCAATAAATCCGATCCAGTGTGGAAACAAGCGGCGCCCACCGCGCTTCGTTCAGCCTCGACAGTACACATTGGACTTCCTTCGCAAGCCAATCGGTGAAATTTATAACCAGGCTCCACAGAAGGAATATCATCGAAGTTGTGTATCAGCCAGCCCAGTTAAAGATAAGAATACATTTCACAGTTTTTAAGGTCAGTTTACTGTATTTTATGTTCCATCACACTATTGTCATACTTGTCCAACGAAAGAGGTGGTATCTTCCCGCGAGCTGACATGAACCTATTCGACAGCCAGAGAGGTCGAAATCCACTTCGACTGATCCGACACCTCCTGACCGGTGCTAGCGCCGGAGACCAGGCTCAAGCTCGCCCCCATCGCATAATCTTCTCTTCCTGCATATTGCCGGCCAAGCCAGGGTGTCGGGCGCCGACCGGCTCAAGGCGAGGAGGTTGCGCGCCCCAAGCGTACATCGCTTGATGCCAGCGCCAAAGCGACCCGTTTCGGGTCAATCTCACTATTCCATCGAGATTGCATCGAGGCTCTGAAGCCCCCATCCCGTGCCCTGCTGCCGGCGCACCGGCAGCCTTTGTAGGTCCGAATGGCGACGCATTTATCAGCGCGAAAGATGCCAGTTGGACTGTCGCCCCGGCAAAAGTCCGCTCTCGCAGATCATCGAGCGCACAGTCAGCGCGCGCATGCCGGTCCTAAGTTTAGCTGCAAGGCTTCGGCAGCAGTCCAAGATGGCTGCCGGCATCGACAATAATGTTCTGCCCGGTAATGTTTGACGCTTCCGTTAGGAAGAACAGCGCAGCCTCGGACGTCTGCTCCGGTGTTCCTGCCTGGCGTAGAGGTGTTCTCTGTTCCTCGTCTTCTTTCAGCTTGTTGTATTCAACTTCGCCCAGGCCATTCAGCATCCAACGGGTCTGGATTAGGCCGGGGGAAATGGCATTCACCCGAACGGCAGGGCTGAGCCAGCGTGCCAGCACCAGAGTAAGAGTATTTAGGGCGCCCTTAGACAGCATATACGGCAGTGAGCTGCCGTTGCCGATAAGGGTGCCATTGGTGGACACATTCACGATCGCGCCGCGTTTTTTGCTTTCCTCCCATTGTTTTCTCATCGCCGGAAACACAGCACGGCACATCATGAAAGCGCCTATGGTGTTCACGCGAAATATGCGGTCGAAATCCTCCGGCGTGACGTCTTCAAGGTCGCCGGCTTTTTGGAACCTTGTGGTGGCAGCGTTATTGAGAAGGCCGTCGATGCGCCCCCACTCGCTCAGGGTCTCGGCGGCCAGTTTGCGGCAATCGGCATCCTGCGCCACGTCGGCCTGCACAACGATAGCTTCAACACCGTGCGCTTTGACTTTGGCATAAGTCTCGTCGGCCTCCTTCTTGCTTCGACTATAGTTGACCGTGACGTTCCAGCCACGCGCTGCGAGGCCGATGGCACAAGTCGCTCCCAGGCCCGTAGCCGATCCTGTCACAATTGCTACTTTAGCCACGGTGTTTTCCTATGCTTCAGACATTTTGACGGAGTCAGGCGACGCGCAAACAGCGGCCTCGCACCAAGTTAATTTGGGATTTTAAGTCGCAGGCGGTAGGACGGCTCCTTCCTGAGCTTAATGGACGCGCGAGGCGCACGGTTGAAAGTACTCCGGCGGCTACGCGGGTGGTGGCGATCGAAAACCGGCCGAGTAACCTGTTAGCTCTAGCATTATCGGTCATGGCGCTCCTCGATGAGTTGACGTTGCTCAGCTCCTGCGATTATGTCATTCGCGAATTGTCAGCCGAATTTTATGGGAGCAATATAGCGATTTTTTCGTACTTTTCTGACAACAATATTGTGAAACATTCACGACCAGTTTGAATTCTCTCGCCGACAATTGTGAAGCTTGTTTAACAGTTCATTCTTGGTCAATCTTTCTCTGTGGCGCGGTGATCAGAGGCATAACAGACAACTCGGAGATTTTCGAGACAGGGTTTGCGGGTTTCGGTCGCGCGCGTCCGAGGAGAGCCGCCTTGCGGGCGAACGGAGGTGTAGCTGACTGTCCGTATGGATATCGCTACTGACTGCCGCCAAGTCACCCGTCTCGAGATGGTTGACACTGGCCGCCGGCCGCTGGTCGGAGGGGGGAAGCTGCGGATCGTCTAGGAGAGCTATTCAGCTCCGCGGCAGGCATCCGCGACAGCGCGGCGTCACCGGATTTCCACCCCACTGCTGTTTGTCTGGCGCAAGGCGGAAGCCGGGAGCCTCTACGAACGCAGGGATGCTGCATTGGCCTGACGCTTTTGGCTCGATTGCAAGGCTCGGGAACAGCGATGACGAAACAGTGGATCAGCATGCCGTAAGCCCTGTGCAAAAAGCGGGCTTCGTGCGCGAACCATTTATTGGGAACGGCGTGCACGGATCTCATCATGGCCTGGCTGCAACAGCAGTCCACTCGAGAGAGGCCGGATACATTTATGCAACTGGAATCGTCATCGGCGATGTCGCGAACCCTTGCACGGAAGGGGCGGACCATACATTCTTTCCCACAAGATCCTTCAACGCGGCATTGTCGAGCATGGCGTCGGCCAGAAGCCGCTTCAGCCGCGTGTTCTCGTCCTCCACAGGCTTCAGTCGCCGAGCCTCGGAGACATCCATCCCGCCGAAGCGGGCCTTCCAGTTGTAAATCGAGGCGTCGCTGACCCCGTGCTTGCGGCACAGATCGGCAACCGATACCCCGGCCTCAATGTTCCTTCAAAATTCTGATGATCTGCTCTTCAGAGAAGCGGCTACGTTTCATGTCCTGGTCCTCTCGATTGGCCAAAACGAACTTCAAACCGGATCAGATCAGAGGGGCAAGATCATGCTATCTCGACCTTCGTCGTCGAGATCATCCGTCGATCCGACGACCAGAAGCGCTTCGAAGTCTTGCCCCGCCGCCGGGTCGTCGAGCGGACATTCGGCTGGATGACCCGATGGCGCCGCGTCGTGCGCGACTACGAGCAGCGCATCGACGTCTCTCACGCCATGATTCTTGTCGCAGTGGCCGGCAATCTCACCCGCTGAAAACACCCATCCGTGATTTTCCAAACGGACTCTAGGGCAAAGACCAGATACCGGGGCGAGTTTCTCCGCTTCTTTTACGCGGCGATCGGGAGCGAGCGCCTGAAAAGGGTATGCGCGGCCCGCTGAAGAAGCGCATGATTTCCGATGGATACGGCAGCGGCGGCATTTACTAACATGACACCAACCTATCTTCGATCAGGTCTTTTTAGATAAGCCAAGCCGATCACATTTTTGGAACGGTGTATTTGAATGGAAAAAGTACAATTTGCCTTCGGTACGTAAGCGACGGTGGAGTCGATGTCAATCTCGACGTCCTGAAACTCAAGGGTTTCGTTGCAAAGTGGGAAAAACGCCTTATAGACGGCCTCCTTAAGAACGAACAGATCTCGTCGCCGGAGCAAACGCGAGTCGTACATTCTTTTCTCTCTAGAAGTTGCAATCAAATCAATTAAGCCGCTGGGAAGAGGTTCATTCGGCTCAACATCGATACCCAGTGCTCCGATGGCTTTCGTCTCTGCAATAGCGGCGGCTGCTACTGTATCGTGATGGGCCAAAGAGCCAACAATGCCGACCGGCCAGATCGGAACACCAGATTGCGTCTTTAAGATAGACATGGGTGGAAATCCTAGTGTCCCTAGGAGGGTTCGGGCGATAATTCTTGCCGCACCACTTTGGCGACGAACTTTGAGAACAGCGCGTCCCATTGCAGCAACTTCAGAAGCGAACAAGGCGGCCTCGTCGACGTGTTCTATCGGACGAATGCCAACTAGGATCTGTTGATCAACCCTTATAATATCCACCTATTTGGCCCCTCCTTTGAGGTTTCCGGACGGGAGTCTTACGCAATATAGCTAGTGGTCGAGTCCCGACAACAGGGTCCCAGAGGACGGAGGATGTTCTTGGGCGCACGATCACCAAGAACCGGGTTGGCCGGCCGTGGACTAAGTGCGTGCTTTTGCGACGAGGGTGGTGGCGGCGCGGCTGTGGGGTAGCCTGGAAACTTGCCGAAGAAGGCCACCGAGTGAACATTCTAACGCCAGATCCGGTGGTCCCTCAGGAACGGCAGCACGGCTGCCTATTTTCCGCTGCGGCGCATACTGCGTCGGCTTCGTCGGCTGGGCGTCGCATTGCCGTGCAGAACCCGAAGCTGCCAGGTTGCTCAGCATACCAGGCGTCGGCGCGATCACCGTCAGTGCGATATTTAGCTGGAGTGCGGGATATCCGCGGTTTCCGATCAGGCCGACTTCGCGGCATGGCTCGACCTTGTGCCACGTCAGAACTCGAGCGGTGGCAAGAACGGTTGGGACGCATCACGACGTTGGGCGATCGCACTATCCGCCGGCACCTCTTCATTGGCGCCATCCCAACGATACGTTGGTCGCGCAGCAGGCCGAACTTCGCTCAAAGTTGGCTAGGCGCATTATTGCGCGCAAGCCGATCAGGCTCGGTGTGTCGCAGTGGCCAAAAAATGGCGAGGACCATCTGGGCAGTGATGACGCGAGAGGAGACATAACGCAGGGCATAAGTATCGGCCGGCAGGATCAGCGGGTCCTGGCGGTCGTGGTGCATCGGCGCTGAATGGGAAGATGACGCGCAGTGATAGACGAGATCGGGGCACCCAGTTAAACCCTGTAGGCGCCCTAAGCGCGTCAATTTGTTATGGACCCGATCCGCGGATCTCACCTGGGCCGGCGGCCAAACGTGCCGCCTCCTAGGGAGGCCGGACACATGGAAGCCGCCAAGTTTTCGCGCATCGCTCCAACAAGACCCTTACATGTTGCCGGTACTTGGCGCCGCCGTGGAAGCCGGCGAAGAGCGCGTTCTTGCGAATTGAGCGTTCGACCGTGTTGGAGTCGATCTCGATGCGGCCATCGTCCAGGAAGCGGGTCAGGGCGCGAGGGTGTAGGGTTGCCTCGGCGAGTTTGTCTTCTCTGGCTGGTAGGGCGAGCTTCTCGCAGCCAAGTTCGGGGCGGCAAAATGAAGCGCTCGTCAGCCGGCTGGACCATGACCGCGGGGGGGGCAGCAGCCCCCTTCGAACCAGACAGCTTCAAACCCCCAGCGCGTTCACAAGTCCAGACACAGTCGCGGGGAAAAAAGACGCCGCGCCGCCACATGTCCGCCGCTCAGCGTCAAATCAGAGGCTCATGAATAAGGCGGTAGCATTGATCTCAGCTACTCCAGGCTGGCGCGCCAGGTCGAAGGCTGTATCGCGGAGCCATCTTGGTCGACAGACCGGTCTCGTCGATTGTAAAAGGGTTTAAACTTTATCTGACAGGCGGTGTCCTAGGCTGAAGCTTTGAGCCGATCCCGGCGCAGAGTGGTCAGGGTTCGCAGCGCCAAACCCGTTAGCAATAAAGCTCTTGCCATGCAGAGGTTCATCGGTAGAACTCGCCCCGATACTATCCAGTCGCCGCCTGACACAGGCTCAGGCAGAAGTCGCAGCAGCCGAAGCGGAGCAGGGTCACCTTGGTGCATTTGATGAGCCACGCCCTTCTCGCCTAGAGTCCCGGCCCGCGGTGCGGCCGCATGCGTCCACACCACGCTTGAAGAGCGAAGAATGCCAGACCCTTTCCGCTCGCCCATAGCATCTACGCGGCGGAACAGCACATACCTGCGCGTCTCTAGCCGCGCTAAGCGTGAAGCGTGTCCAAGACCTGCCAGTGGCGGAGCGAATCTTGATGTAGGGGTTCGTCCATGATGTCCCGGACCCGACAAGCGCGCGGACATTCCAGCAGGCATGCGGGCGGCTTTTCGCTCTCGTCAAAAGCGCGCAACCTCATTCTGGAAGTGGCACGCCGATTGCATCGATAAGGAGGCAGATGCAACATGGAGATAGACTCATGAAACTCGCTTCCGGGTACAAGGCTTTTTGGGATGCCGCCCACGAGAACTACCCCGATCAGATGAAGCCCGACGGACTTCTTGATCAGGGGTGGCGAGAGTTCATTCCTGACTGGCTGGGAATGTTTGACACCATTAGCAACGTGCTGAACACTGATGATTCTGGGCGCTTTGCAAGGCCATCCGATAGAACATGGATGTCGTCTATCTTCCCATGGATTGCTGACAAGCGCTCCACAAAAATCGGAGCCTTGGCAAAGACTTATAAAGGACTTATACTTATAAAGACTCCTTTCGATCTTGCTCTGTATCCGCGGCTAATTTGGGAACTTCAGCCGAGGACAATCATAGAACTGGGTTCATATCAGGGTGGCAGCGGACTGTGGTTTGCTGATAATATGTCGGTGCTGTGTGATAACGCCGGTGAAGTACACTCCTTTGATTTGTACACCAAGTGCGTCCATGAGAATGCGACAAAGCATCCACTGCTTACTTTTCACCAAATCGACCTTTCTGATGCTACCAACTTCGATGAAAATTTGTTGGCGCGGCTTCCTCATCCTTGGCTTGTGATCGACGACGCTCACGTGCAAATATTTTCTATATTTTCTTACTTAAACACGTTCATGACACATGGTGACTACTACGTGATTGAAGACAATCCAGTGCAAGTAAACAAGGAGATTATCGACGGATTCCAGTTGATAGAGGAGTCAGGTTTTCTAATTGATACCTACTATACCGACGCGTTCGGAATTAATGTCACTTGTGCTCCAAATGCATGGCTTAGAAAGTCGTAACCGTGGCTCTGATATACAGCTCCGTTGGGCTCGTAACGTAGGCAACGCCAGATTGACGGAGCTGCGAGCCGGTCGATGGTGTGATCACTGGGAAGGACAGACCGTGCGACATCCGAAATAAAATCACTCGGCAGGCTACTTTTTTTCGCGGCTATGGCTCCGGGCAGCCATGCTAATCCGGCTCATCACTAACGTCGGAGATAGACGAGCGTGCGTGGAACTGTGAAACCGTTTGCTTCTCGCAGCCCGCCACTGATGCACTGGGCCGGCGGTGTCCCTGGCACCTTCTTTCCAGCGAAAGACCCAGCGGCCCTAGGCCGAGGCCGCAGAACCCCTTTGCAGGGCATATTGATATCGGCAGCCCTCAGCCTGCATCAGTTGTTGAAGAGGCCTGATGGTGAGGCTTCAGGGCCAAATCCAACGATCCATCTCATGCCAGGATTTCCTTGGTAACCCCACCCATAACAAAGCGCTGAGACCAAAGCGCGAGTTTTGGATGGGCACGCGGACGTTGAATAAATGTCATGCGGCAGGTGACAATTTCTCGCGACTGTCGAGCCAGAAGGCCGTGTTATCCCCGCGTGGCAGCCTTTCTTGGGGTGGAAACTCGCATGCCTGCAGCGACCGAATGACCGTTGGCGACGAGAGGAACGTTAGTGAGCCATCATGACCTCCCGATGTCTCGCCGGTTGCATAAACTATAACAATAGCAATGAGGAGAACAGCAATGAACAATTGGGACGAACGTTTGAAGCCTGATGCGGGTGTCAGCAGAAGGACTTTACTGAAGACGGCAGCGGGCGCCGGCGCCCTTGCCCTGGCATCGTCAAGCGGCATCTATGGCGCTGTCGCTCAAGCGTCACAACCGAAGAAGGGTGGCCATTTCAAGATTGGGATCGGCGCCGGTGCGACGTCCGACTCCCTTGACCCGGGATCATTTGCCAACCAGTTCATCGAGTTATACGGCAAAACCATTCACGGTTATCTCACGAGCATCGACGCAGACGGTAAGCTCAATGGTGAACTCGCCGAGTCCTGGGATGTGTCAAAGGACGCGAAGACCTACACCTTTAAGCTGCGCAGCGGGGTCGAATTTCACAATGGAAAGACCTTGAGAGCCGAGGACGTCGTCGCCTCGATCAACCACCATCGTGGTGCAGATTCCAAATCCGGAGCGAAGACCATTGTCGATCCCATCGACGATGTCCGTGCAGACGGAAAAGGAACTGTGGTCTTTACTTTAAAGAGCGGCTACGCCGACTTTCCGTATCTTCTTGAAGATTTCCATCTGGCCATCGTACCTGCCAAAGACGGCAAGGCGGACCTTTCGGGGGTTGGTGCCGGGGGTTACGCAGTTGTTAAGATTGACTTCGGCGTCAAGGGTTCCGGGAAACGGTTCGCCAATTACTGGAAAACGGATGCGGCCTGGTTTGATTCGTTCGAGGCCCTTGCCATCCAGGACGTCACAGCTCGCACGAATGCGCTGACCACCGGTCAGATCCACGCCATGGACAGGACCGACCTGAAAACCGTCCACCTCTTGGAGCGGAATGAAAATCTGGAGATCTTATCCATCGCCGGAACTCAATTCTACTGCACGCCTACGGATTGCGCCGTGGCACCGCTGAGCAATCCAGATGTTCGCTTGGCACTGAAATATGCCATTGACCGCCAGCAACTGCTGGACACCTTGCTGCATGGCCACGGCAAGCTCGGCAACGATCACCCGATCGGGACCACAAATCGGTTCTACGCCAAAGATTTGGAACAACGGCAGTTCGATCCGGACAAGGCTCGGTTCCATCTCAAAAAGGCTGGCCTTTCGGAACTGAACATCGATCTGTCGGCTGCTGACGCAGCGTTTGCCGGAGCGGTGGATACAGCGGAGATTTACCAGCAGAATGCGGCCAAGGCCGGCATCAACATCAAAGTCGTTCGCGAGCCAAACGATAGCTATTGGGATTCGGTTTGGCTGAAGAAGCCATTTTACATGAGCTACTGGCTCGGCCGTCCTACCGCGGACTGGATGTTCTCCCAAGGCTATGCCGCCGATGCGGCCTGGAACCAGGGTCATTGGAAAAATGCTCGCTTCAACGAACTGCTGCTGGCTGCCCGGTCCGAACTCGATGACGCCAAGCGCTTGACGATGTACACGGAAATGCAGAGCATTGTCAGAGATGACGGCGGCGAAGTCATCCCGGTTTTTGCAAACAACGTCAGTGCTTTGTCTCGTAAAATCGGCCATAACAAGATCGCGTCCAATTGGGATCTGGACGGATTCCGCTGTATTGAGCGCTGGTGGTTCGCTGAAGCCTGAGCTTGTTGAAAGCTAGTTATGAACTCTATCGCCAAGATCGTTGGTCAGCGCGTTGCACTCGGCGCGTTGACCCTGTGGATTGTTTCCCTTATGATTTTCGCGGGGATACAGTTCCTACCGGGCGATATCGCAACGCAAATGCTGGGGCAGTCGGCGACACCGGAAACGGTGGCTGCTTTCAGGAAGAGCCTTGGTCTCAACGTCCCCGTCTATCTTCGGTATTTCGACTGGCTCGGTGGAATACTCCAAGGGAACTTTGGAACGGCACTCTCCAATGGACGGGACATCGGGGAACTGATTGCCCCTCGCCTTTTCAATACAATGTTTCTGGCGGTGAGCGCAGCGGTGATTTCCGTGCCGCTCGCACTGCTTGGCGGCATCGTGGCAGCGCTGCATCGCAACACATTTCTCGACCGTGCCCTCAATGTCGTCGTATTGGCCTCGATCTCCTTCCCTGAGTTCTTTGTGGCGTATATCCTGATCCTACTCCTCGCCGTCCACGCAGGAATTCTGCCGAGCTTGTCCGATGTCGATTTAAGCACCACCCTTCTGATGCGGCTGAATGCCGTCGCGCTGCCCGCATTCACGCTGGCCATAGTCGTGCTGGCTCACATGATGCGGATGACCCGTACATCCATCATCAACCTCCTCGGCAATCAGTACATTGAAACGGCCCGGCTCAAAGGGATGTCTGAGTGGCGCGTCATGGTCAGGCATGCGCTGCCAAACGCCTTGGCGCCCATAGCAACCGTGGTCGTGCTCAACCTTGCCTATCTCATCACCGGTGTTGTCGTAGTGGAGGTTGTGTTCGTCTATCCGGGGCTGGGCCAGCTGATCGTAGATTCGGTGCAAAAGCGTGACATTCCCGTCGTTCAGGCATGCAGCCTGATTTTTGCGGCCACCTACGTGCTTCTGAACCTGACCGCAGACATCCTCTCTATAGTGATGAACCCGCGGCTGATGCACCCCAAATGACCTTTCAGCCATGACAGGCTATAGCGAGTGACGACATGACAGCTGTGCAGCCCGGAGCGTTGAAAAAAGGGGCTAGCGTATTCGCATCGGCGCCGCTGAGTGCGCAATTCGGTATGGTCGTGATCGTGCTTTACCTCGTTGCGGCCGTGTTCGCGCCACAACTTGCCCCGTATGGCGAGGCCCAGATCGTCGGCGATCAGTTCGAGCCGTGGAGTTCCAGTTTTTGGCTTGGAACGGACAATCTTGGGCGAGACATGTTCACGAGGCTCATTTTCGGGGCGCGAAACACCATCGGCATCGCCCTGCTGACGACTTCTCTGGCTTTTTCGATTGGAACTTCGGCCGGGCTCGCGGCAGCCAATTTCGGTGGGTGGACAGATCAGGTACTCTCGAGGATCGTGGACATCCTGATGTCCATTCCGCAGCTCATATTCGCGCTGCTGCTGCTTTCCATTTTCGGAACATCGACGACATCACTTATCCTGATTATTGCGGCGCTTGATTCCACGCGCGTATTCCGGCTCTGCAGGGCGGTCGCGATCAACGCGGCGGTCTCGGATTATGTCGAGGCTGCCAGGCTCCGCGGAGAGGGGGCCCTGTGGATTATGGGACGCGAGATCCTGCCCAACATCCTTCCCACCTTGATTGCTGAATTTGGTCTCCGATTTTGCTTTGTGTTTCTTTTGATCAGCGGTCTCTCCTTTCTGGGCCTAGGCATCCAGCCGCCTACCTCAGACTGGGGTTCGATGGTCAGGGACAGTGCAACCCTCATCGCCTACGCTGACACCACGCCCTTACTCCCTGCCGGGGCGATCGCGCTGCTGGCCGTATCCGTGAATTTGGTCGTGGACTGGTTCCTGCATACCGCTAGCGGACTGAAAGACTGAGGTCCCTGCAAGCTCGGGTCAATCGGTTGAGCGGCGTCGTTCGAGGTTGTCCAATAGTGCGGAGGCGCCGCCGTCCGAGCCAGCAAAGAGCGCGTTCTTGCGGTTGAGCGCGATCGGACGGATTGAGCGCTCGACGGTGTTGCTGTCGATCTCGATGCGGCCGTCGTCAAGGAAGCGTGTCAGGCCTTGCCAGCGCGAGAGCGTGTAGCGGATCGCCTCGGCGAGCTTTGTCTTCTGGCTGATCAGGCCGAGCTTCTCGCGCAGCCAGGGTTCAAGATCGGCGACAATGGCACGGCTATTTTCCTGACGTACCGCACGGCGTTCATCGGCCGATCGGCCGCGGATATCGTCCTCTATTCTGTAGAGCTCGGCGATCCGTCTCAGCGCCTCGCCGGCGATCGGCGCCGGTCCGGACACGGCCAATTCATAGAACCGCCGGCGAACGTGCGCCCAGCAGAAGGCGAGCGTCACGCTGCTCTTGTCGGCCAGCACACGATAGCCGCCATAGCCGTCGACCTGCAGGATTCCAGTGAAGCCTGCGAGATGAGCGATCGGACGCTCGGCCTTCCGGTCGGGTGCGTACACATAGGCTGTCGATGCCCGGCGGGTCGGCTCCCTGCCACGGCCGATCGTCACGCGCATAGGCCCAGAGGTGCCCGGTCTTTGTCTTGCCGCGGCCGGGATCGAGCACCGGCGCGGTCGTCTCGTCGGCGAAGAGCTTCGGCGAAGCCTTCAATTTGCCAAGCAGCCGCTCATGCACCGGACGCAGGTGCCAGGCGGCACGGCCGACCCAGTCGGCGAGCGTAGAGCGATCGAGATTGATGCCCTGCCGGGCGTAGATCTGGGCCTGACGATAGAGCGGCAAGTGATTGGCATATTTGGAGACCAGCACCTGGGCGACCGTCGCCTCGGTCGGAAGCCCGCCCTCGATCAGCCGGGCGGGCGCCGGAGCCTGAACGACAACGTCCTCGCAGGCGCGGCAGATCCCATGGGGAGTGGATCGTGGCCCGCACTCTGGCAGAGTGGGCCATCGCAACTCGCTCTTTGGAGGCCCGTTCATGCATCTTTCGACCGCCGATCAATCCGAGCTACAAGCCGCTGTCCGCGTGGATCTTGGCGCAATCTTCGTCTCGCTGGAGCTGTCCAGATCGACCTGGCTAGTCACCTCGATTGTACCGGGCAGCGAGAAGATGTCGCGCCACATGGTCGCCGGCGGTGACAGTGCCGGGCTGCTCGTCTGCCTCACCGGGCTGCGCAGCAAGGCCGAGGCGCGCACGGGCACGCTTTATCCGTTGGTAGTGATCCAGGAGGCGGGCTGGACGGCTTCTGGATCGACCGGGTGCTGAACCGCGAGGACTGGATCGAAAGTCACATCGTCGATGCGGCATCGATCGCGGTGTCGCGCCGCCACCGTCGTGCCAAGACGGATCGGCTTGATGACGAGGCGCTGATCCGCGCCCTGCTGGCCGTCAAGCGGGGTGAGCCGCGCGTCTGCTGGGACTGTCGGGAATTCTGTGCGCGAGGCCATGATGATGGAAAGGAGAGAATCATCGCATGGCTATTGAGAAGGAACTTCTGGACCAACTGCTTGCCGGCCGCGATCCGAATGAGGTGTTTGCCAACGACGGATTGCTCGACGACCTGAAGAAGGCGCTTTCGGAACGGATTCTGAACGCTGAACTCGACGAGCACCTTGAGGACGAACGCACCGACGGCAGCGTCAATCGCCGCAACGGCCATTCGCGGAAGTCGGTGCTGACGGGCACGTCGAAGATGACGCTGTCGATCCCGCGCGACCGGGCCGGGACCTTCGATCCGAAGCTGATCGCCAAATACCAGCGCCGTTTTCCCGATTTCGATGACAAGATCATCTCCATGTACGCGCGCGGCATGACAGTGCGCGAGATCCGCGGCCATCTGGAGGAGCTCTACGGCATCGACGTGTCGCCGGACCTGATCTCGGCGGTTACCGATGCGGTCCTGGAGGAAGTGGCCGAGTGGCAGAACCGGCCGCTGGACGCGGTATATCCGCTCGTCTTCTTCGATGCCATACGGGTCAAGATCAGGGACGAGGGCTTCGTCAGGAACAAGGCCGTCTACATCGCGCTCGGCATCCTGCCGGACGGCACGAAGGAGATTCTCGGCATCTGGATCGAGCAGACCGAGGGCGCCAAGTTCTGGCTGCGCGTCATGAACGAGTTGAAGAGCCGTGGCGTCGCCGACGTCCTGATCGCCGTCGTCGACGGCCTCAAGGGCTTCCCCGAGGCGATCAACGCCGTCTTTCCCCAGACTGTCGTCCAGACCTGCATCGTGCACCTGATCCGTCATTCCCTGGAGTTCGTGTCCTGGAAGGACCGCAAGTCCGTCGTGCCGGCGCTGCGCGCGATCTACCGGGCCAAGGACGCCGAAGCCGGCATGAAGGCCCTTGAGGACTTCGAAGCCAGCTACTGGGGGCAGCGGTATCCGGCGATCACCCAAAGCTGGCGGCGCAATTGGCAGCACGTCGTCCCATTCTTTGCCTATCCCGAAAGCGTGCGGCGGATCATCTACACCACGAACGCCATAGAGGCGCTGAACTCCAAGCTGCGCCGCGCCGTCCGCACCCGGGGACACTTCCCCAGTGACGATGCGGCCATGAAGCTGCTATATTTGGTGCTGAACCACGCGGCCGAGGAATGGAAACGACCGCCGCGCGAATGGTTCGAGGCCAAGACCCAGTTCGCCGTCGTCTTCGGCGAAAGGTTCGTCAGCCAATGACGAAACCGGCCTCGCGCACAGAATTCCTGACAGTTCCCGTCTGCTCGATGGTCCGGGTGCCGACGCCCGAGAATGAGGATCGCCGCCGGACCAACCGCGAGCGCAAGGTGCTGGTCGCCGAACGGGTCGAGCACGTCAACCGCATCAAAGGCCTGCTCTTCAGCCAGGGCATCCGCGACTACGAGCCTTTGGGCCGCGACCGGCGCGATCGCCTGGAAGAACTGCGGACCGGCGATGGCCGCGCCCTTCCGGCCCGCATGAAGGCCCAGATCGGCCGCGAACTTGACCGTCTCGAATTGCTGCTCGGCCAGATCAAGGCGGTGGAGGCCGAGCGCGACGCGCTGCTCGCCGCGACGGCGGTGGACGCCTCGACGCCAGCGGCGATGTTGCTCAAGCTGAAGGGCATCGGGCCGGAATTCGCGACGATCCTCCACGCCGAAGGGCTGTTCCGGCATTTCAACAACCGCAGGCAGGTGGCCGCCTACGCGGGACTGGCACCTTCCCCATGGAAGAGCGGCACGATCGATCACGAACAAGGCGTGTCGAAGGCAGGCAATCCGCGGCTGCGAACGACGATGGTCGAGCTTGCCTGGCTGTGGCTGCGCCATCAGCCGGCCTCGGGCCTGGCCCGCTGGTTCAGCGAACGGGTGGCGCGCAACGGCGGCCGCCTCAAGAAGGCGATGATCGTCGCGTTCGCCCGCAAGCTGCTGGTGGCGCTGTGGAAATACGCGACCGCCGGCGTCATCATCGAGGGAGCGCTCATGAAAACCGCATGACCGCTTCCATCACCCTTTTCCTCCATTCCGCAAAGGCCTGATCAGCCTTTCGGATCCAGGTGGGCGAACCGAAAATATGCATGGTCTCAACAGCCGATCGGCAGAATGGTTTCGTCTTCCTGAGCCTGCGCCCGCCGCAAGCGGGATATTGGTGCTGCCGCCGGGAGCGGCGACCGCATGTGAGGTGGATGAGGCCCGGCGACCGGGCCGGTCACGTGATCGGGCTCAGACCTTGGACCGTGCGAAGGAGGAAAATCACACTTGACCATGTAATCCCCATGTGAGGCATATTTGGGCCGGCGCACGACGATCACACGCAGCTGCGCCGGCACGATGTCGAGCCGCTCGCTCACGTCCTCGCCGATGCGATGCAGACCATTGCGGCAGCACGGGCAGGCTTGATCCTCGATGTCGACGACCATCTCCACGCGTGGCAGATGGGGTGGCAGCGCGCCCCGGTTCGCTCGGCGCTTTGCGACACGCGCCTGACGTTCGCCAAGAGCGGTCTGTGCCTGCTCTTCCTAACCGGCCGCCTCGATCTGTTCGGCTTCCTCAAGCCCCAGCAGAAGCTGGTCTTCGGGCAGCGTCTCGGCACGCCGGCCGAAGCGGTGGCGCTGCAATTCCTTGATGATTTGGATCAGCCGGGCGTTCTCGACGTCGCGCGCCAGGATCATCGCCTTCAGCGCGTCCGGATCGTCGGGAAGCTGGTCAGCAGTCATCGCCATGACGGGATCAGACCATATTCGCCGACAGCCCGCGACAGCGGAATCCAGGCTGATTCACTTCGTCGCGGGTCAGCCGGCCTGGGCTGGAACGCGGGTCCGGCGCGCCTCGTGGACGCGCCGCCAGTCGAGCCCTTCGAGTAGCGCCGAGAGCTGCGCGGCCGTCAGCCGCATCATGCCATCATGCACTTTCGGCCAGCGGAACGGCATAAAGACACACGCCGCTGCCGTCCCACCAGACGATCTTGATTCTGTCCGCTCTTTTGGCGCGGAATACATAAAGTGCGCCATTGAATGGATCCGAGCCGGCATCGCGCACCAGTGCCAAAAGGCCGTCGGGACCTTTTCTAAAATCGACGGGATGACTGGCGACCAACACCTTCACGCCAGCCGGGATCATGCCTGGCGAACCGCCCGGATAATCCGCACCAGCTGCTCCTCATTGATATCGGCACCGGCGCGAATGACCACGCCACCCAGCTCGATCTCCACCGACGCAGACGCTGTCGGCGTGACCTCGACAAAGCCGAGCCGCTCCGCATCCCTGTGTGGCGTGACCGCACCGCTCTTGATCGCCTTGCTCCGCCAGCCGAACAGCTGGGCCGGCGCCATCCCCGCTTGTCTGGCAATGGCCGATACATTCGCGCCCGGCTTCAGTGTCGCCTCGATCAGCCGCGACTTCGCTTCCGCCGACCAGCGCCGGCGCGGACGCTGCGGGCTTGCCTCCAGTCGGTTGGCAACCGCTTCAAGAACATGGAAACTTCTATCATCAGGCATAGGCGCAGACATAGAAATTGACACTGCAAGCTCCTCGGCTCCTTGCTTCAGTGTCAGTATGTCTCGCTCATCACCTCAAGCCGCGCCAGATGGGGTCAGCTTGGCGCTTACAAAGGAGCTGCCGAAGCTGTCGGGAAAATCGAAGCCCGCCGAGGCGATCCGCTATGCGCTCGGCCGGCGTGCCGCGCTGGAGCGCTTCCTCACCGACGGCCGCATCGAAATCGACTCCAACACCGTCGAGCGCGCCATTAGGCCACAGACAATTACCCGAAAGAACAGCGTCTTCGCTGGCAGCGACGGCGGCGGACGGACATGGGCCACCATCGCCGCGCTGCTGACCACCGCCAAGATGAACCAGGTCGATCCGCACGCCTGGCTCACCCAGACCCTCGAGCGCATCGCCAATGGCTGACCAAACAGCGCTATCGAGGCGCTCATGCCTTGGAACTACCACCGCTGAACGGCATCAGCTACCCGCTTACGCAGCAGATCGTGTTCCAGGAGAAGATCGACGCGATCGAGGACGCGGCTCAGCGACTACACCGCCTGGATGAGCAGTTGCGCGCCGTCGTGCCAACTTGGTCCATGGCGCGAGTCGTTGAGGCCTATCCGGCCGTGCGCGGCGCCTCGTTCCTGGTCGCAGTGATATTTGCGGCCGAGATTGGGGATGTGCGCAGCTTCGATACGCCGCCGCAGTTGATGGCCTTTCTCGGCCTTGTCCCGGGGGAGCGCTCGACGGTGACACGGTTCGCCGGTCGAGCCTTACGCTCGCCGGCAATCGACGCGCCCGCCGCGCCCTGGTCGAAGCGGCATGGACTTACCGCTATCCTGCCAGGGTCAGTGAGACCCTGAGGGTGCGGCTCGAGGGGCTGCCCAAGGCCGTCCGCGATATTGCCTGGAAGGGGCAGCTCCGGCTCTGCGCCCGCTATCGTCGCCTCAGCGCCGCCGGCAAGAAGCCGCCGGTGGTCGTGGCTGCGATCGCACGCGAGATGGCCGCCTTCTTGTGGGCCATCGGCCGGGAGGTCGCGCCGTCATAGCCGGTCTCGACCCAACCCGCTGCACAGTGTTGGGGTGGGGCCACGGTGGGGAACTCCCGTCGCTAGTTATGTGGCCAAGCCGATGCGCCCGACGCCCGCCCTCTAGACCGAGGACAGCCCCGAGACGAAGATACGGAAGGCCGCTACCCAACCCGCGGATGAGAGTCTGATCAACCGTCGTCTCTGAGCTCCACCCCCAGCCCTGTGCAGCTTCAGCCGGTCCGACTGCTTCGCAAACCTGCCAAGCAGGCGAGCTTTCTTGCCTTCAACCTTGACAGGGAACATGAGAGCTAGCTGGGCCATTGCCGGTAGCCTCAATAGGCCGAAGATTCGTCTCCCATCGAGGCGATCAACGTCACCTCGGCACATTGGGGCCCGGAGGACCTTATGCGGAGATCGCCTTTGGTGCAGCTGCGCCGCGTAGCAGGCCTACACGCAACCGCGTGGATGACAAAGAAGGCTGACCGTTTTTCCTGCTGCAGAGCGAAGGCCGGACTTTGCTGAGGCCGGTCTATCGCTTGCCGGCCCCTACAGAGCGCCCTGCCCCGTCAGGCGCGGGGAGATTGGCGTGAGCGTCGAGCAATTGTTGGAGGGTGGCCATGATCTCCGGCAAAGGCGCCACCGAACGCCCTTCGCTCGACGAAACATGCAGCATCAAGCTCTCATAAGTCGACAGCAGTCGATCATCCGAGGCTCTATGCAAGGACATGAAGGCATGGACCTTCTTCCCGTCCGAAGGAAGGAGTTGCGCTTCGACGTAGAGCGCGTCACCAAGCTTCGCCTCGCCAAGGAGCCGAACATGGCTCTCCACGGTGTAGTAGCTATGCCCGGCCTGCACATAGTCAGCGTCGGCGCCGATCAGCAGCAGAAGCGCGTCGCAAGCGTCGGCGAAGCACTGTGTATATCGGTATTCCGTCATGTGGCCATTATAGTCGATCCAGGCAGCCGGGACTCTCAATTCGAGCAGCTTTAACGGCTGCTGGCTAGGACTGACCTCGGGTTTTGGCGCGGTTTTCCGAAGATGGAATTCGAAATCTGCCAGAAGCTTGCCAGCCCCCCAGCCCCGCCCCTCGTCGCCGGCCTTGAGCGCATGCATGATCCCGACCAGGTTCTGGTCCCGGATGCGCTCGAGCTCCCGTATCCCGCGCTGCCCTGATTGAGCGTCCGACTGAGCCGCGATCTTTTCAACCAGTTCATCGTCGAGGTCCACCACGTTGGTCAACTTGGTCCAGGGCCACGTAAGGCTGGGGCCGTACTTGGAAAGGAAGTCGCGCATGCCCGCTTCGCCGCCGGCGATGCGATACGTCTCAAAGAGCCCCATCTGCGCCCAGCGAAGCCCAAACGAGTAGCGAATGACGTTATCGAGGGTCTCGGTATCACAGATGCCGTCCTTGATCAGCCAAAGGGCTTCCCGCCAGAAAGCCTCTAAAAGGCGGTCGCCCACGAACGCGTCAATCTCCTTGTTAATAATCAGGCCCGTCATGCCGACGGTCGCAAGCTTGGCCTTTGCGTCCTCTAGCGCTGATCTCGATGTTTTCTTCCCACCAACGAGTTCGGCGAGGGGCAGCAGATAGACAGGATTATAGGGATGAGCGACGAACATTCGCTCAGGGTGCTTCATGTCGCGCTGCAGCTCAGTAGGCATGAGGCCGGAAGTCGACGAACCAATCAGAGCCTCGGGATCAGCGGCAGCGTCGATCTGATTGAGGACTTTGCGCTTGATTTCAATGCTCTCCGGCACACTCTCCTGAATCCACTGCGCACCGTGCACGGCCTCTTCGAGCGACTTGCTGAAACTCAAGGTGCCTTTGGTGGGCAAAGGCGCTTGAGTAAGCATATCGTAGGCTCGCTCGGCATTTGCCATGACCTCGGACATGAGCCGTTCGGCGTCCGGATGCGGATCAAAAATCCTCGTGTCGATACCCGCCAGGACAAAGCGCGCGGCCCAAGCCCCGCCTATAACGCCACCACCGATGCATGCCGCCTTACTGATCTTAACCATGTGCTCTCGCGCTTCCTAAAATCCGGTCTGAGTGAGGGGTTCCCAGGACAGCAGGTTATAGCCTTCTGTCCTGCAGCAACGCTGATTATCGTTTCGTCAGCTTAAGCTTGCGACGAACCTCATCTGGGCCAATGACCTTGCCGCCCATATTCTCGACGATGTTGACAGCCCTCTCGACCAGTTGACCGTTGGTGGCTAATTGGCCTTTGGCAATATACAGATTGTCTTCAAGGCCGACACGGATGTTGCCACCGGCCAGTACAGCCGCTGCGGGATATGCCATTGCATCACGGCCGATCCCGAAGGCGGAAAATGTCCAGGTCGGAGGGACGGCGCTCACCATTGCCATGAATGTTGTCAGGTCATTAGGGGCGCCCCACGGAACCCCCATGCACAGCTGAACCAACACAGGATCTTCGATGTGGCCCTCCTCGACGAGTTTCTTGGCGAACCACAGGTGGCCTGTGTCGAAGACCTCAATCTCTGGCCTGACGCCGAAGTCGGTCATCATTTTGGCCATCGCGCGCAGTGTTCCCGGCGTATTGGCCATTATGTAGTCTTGCAGGTTGAAGTTCATCGAGCCGCAGTCGAGTGTACAGATCTCGGGCGCACACTCCGCAATCGGGGCGAATCTCTCGGATGCGCCAATAACGTCGGCCGAGGCTGCCAGTGGCAACGGCTCCTCGACACTGCCGAAAACAATTTCACCGCCCATTCCTGCAGTGATGTTAAGAACGATGTCGATCTCAGCCTGCCGGATGCGGTCCGTCACCTCTTTGTAAAGTTCATTCTTGCGGGATGGCGCCCCGGTTTCGGGGTCACGGACGTGAATGTGGGCCACTGCAGCCCCTGCCTTGGCCGCTTCGACAGCTGCGGCCGCAATCTCTTTGGGAGACCGGGGCACGTGACGGGACGTTGAGGCGGTGTCTCCTGAGCCCGTCACGGCACAGGTGATGAAAACTTCTCGGTTCATAGCAAGGGGCATCAGATTGTCCTCTTCGTAGGAGCGATTGGCGGTGGCAACCCCCTGCGTTTTTCAACAAAGGTGGTGGCGGCATGCTTTGTGACAATGCGCAACAGGCGGCTCGGCGCGCTGTCGAGTGAATCAGAGTCAGTATTCGGTGGCGATGGTCTGACCATCGATTGCGAGAGACTGGCCCGAGATGATGCGACCCTGGGGACTGCAAAGGTATATCATCATATCCGCAATATCATGCATACTCACCAATCTCCGCATGGACTGCTGCGCGAGCATGGTCTTGTTGATCTGTTCCATTGATATTCCGCGCGATGCAGACGCCATCTGATTCACACGTTCCAGTCTGGGTGAATCAACGTTGCCGGGGCAGATCGCATTGACATTGATATTGTGCGGACCAAGTTCCATCGCCATGACCTCGGTCAGTCCGATAATACCATACTTGGCAGTGCAATAAGGTGTGCGGAGAGAATAAGGGAGAAAGCCAGCGGTCGAAGACATATTAACGACGGTCCCGCCTCCCGCTTGCTTGAGGCGCGGCACCGCAGCCCGCGCACAGTAGAATGCGCCGTCGACATTCACTGCGAGGGTCGCTCTCCATTCTTCATCCGTTACATCTTCGACCGGCTTCGACGGACCAGAAGTCCCGGCGTTATTGATCAGAACGTCCAATCCGCCTAGGCGGCGATCGATTTCCTCGAACAGCTTCGCCACCGCTTTTGAATCAGACACATCAGCTTTGATAGCTATAACGTTCGCCTTTTCCTCGGCGCTCCGAATTGCCTCATCGTCTACGTCACAAACGAGTACTTTGGCACCCTCCGCAACGAAATGCTCCGCCACCGTTTTCCCGATCCCGTTAGCGCCGGCCGTAATAAGAACCCGCTTATCCTTCAACGCCAGATCCATGCTGCTCTCTCCCGATCATGTGAGAAATTCTTGTCCCGCCAAGCTCCTCCCGGACAGACGAGATTCTCTTATATAGAATGACCATTATATATTACATATGATGCCGTCAAGGCCGCCGGCCTGCGAACAGAAATTCTCTGAGGCGTTTGCGGCCCGCCCAGGAGCGTCTGGCATGGCCTGCAGGAAGACGCGTCAATTCAAGACAAGTCTTGATAAAGAAACCTCTCCAACATCCGCTTTCCATCGCCGTGAAGTGCGCCGCGATCACGCATGGAAGCGGCAGGTTTTAAAGGCCGTGTGTAATGCGCATTAGAACCATCGCGGGGGTCAGCACCCAGGTCCGTTTACCCAATGCGCAGTCACCATTGATTAAGCTCAGTTCTCTCAGTGGCTCAATTGGCAAGCATACATCAGATCATATTATGATCTTAGGTGGTAAACTCATCGAAATGTCTTCTCCTTTTACTCTGATCCTTGCGGTTGAGCATCGCGGCTTGCTCCGCCCAGCCGCGAATTAATCGCAAATGTAACTTCATCTGTGACCTTTGTACTGAGCTCGTCCAGACGGCTCGATTTGTGACGCCGCCCGCTCCTAGGCCGAAAATGAAAATAATAATCGATCGAAGCACCGTCTCGAAGATCTCGGGAGACCAGTGCTCACTCTCCGGCCAGGCCGCGCGGATGACGCGGTCGTAGATCTTGCGACCCTCGAGATGGAGCGTATGATTGAGTTTCCGATATTCCGCATCAGCAGCAATTACGCCCCAGAAATTCACCCAGATCGCACTATCGTCAGCGTGAACTTTTGACGCTGGGATTGAAACGTCAAGAAGCGTTGCAAGATCCCTTTCCCCTTTCTTCAGAAGGCGAGCGATCTTTCGTTCTATGTTGAGAAATGGCACGCGCAAGGCAGCAGCAATGATGTCTGCTTTGCCCTCAAAGTAGTGGGTGATCATGCCTGTCGTGACGCCTGCGGCATTGGCAATATCGATCATTGTGACGGCGGAAATACCCTTTGCCGCTATGGCTTTACCCGCCGCCTTGGCGATGCGGAGCCGCGTTTCCTCAACGTCGATTTTTTTTGGCATGGTCTTGTAACTATCTCCAGGTTGGGCCGGCGCAAGCAAAGCGGTGCCTGTCGCCGTCATACGGGGGGGATTCCTACTCCTAACAAGCCTTGATTGAACCGTGGTCGCTTTCTTTGACCGCGTTTCGTATCATGGCAGCTATATAACCCGCATGATCTGCGAGAAGAAACCTGCGCCGCCGATTTGACCTCTTAGCTGTTCCGATCCCGCCGGGGGGGGGTAGGTTAGCTGGCGCTTATCGATAGTTGATACTAATGTAAGAAAATGCCCGCGTTCACGCGCCCGATCGCGTTGGTGTCAACCGGGCCAGGGATCTGCTAGACAGCCTGGCAAAGCCTTGTCAGTAGGGGGATTGCTTGAATCGACCCGAAATAATGTCACGCGGCAGGCTACTTTTTTACACGGCGCCGCCTTCAGTCGTCGTGCTAAGCCTACAGGTAAACTGGCTCGAAAATCCAATGGGGAACAAGGATGAGCGGATGTAGTGTGTTAAATCCGTTTGCATGCGGCACCCTGCCGCTGGCGCAGTGGGTCAGCGAAGCGTTGCGATGGCTGGTCGACAACTACCGCCCGGTTTTCCAACTGGTGAAGGCCCCTTTCGATACCGTTCTTCAGTCGGTGGTATCTTTCATGACGTCCGCGCCGCCTTTGGTGGTGGTCGCTGTGATTGTCCTCGTAGCATGGCAGCTGGCGAGCTGGCGCCTTGCTGCCGTTTTAGGTGCGATCCTGTTCTTCATAGGTTTCATCGGCGTTTGGGTGGAATCCATGATTACCCTTTCGATCGTCTTGACAGCGTTGATTTTTGCGTTGGCCATAGGCATCCCGGTCGGCATCCTGGCCACCCGTTTCGGCTGGCTCTATGCCGTTCTTCGGCCAGTCCTCGACGGAATGCAGACCATACCGGCATTCGTGTACCTTGTGCCCATCGTTATGCTCTTCGGCATCGGAAACGTTCCAGGCGTGATCGTAACGGTCATTTTCGCGGTCGCGCCAGTGATCCGGCTGACTTATCTGGGTATCGTTCAGGTTCCAGAAGAAGTGATCGAGGCCATGAGGGCCTTCGGCGCCAACGACCGCCAGTTGCTCCTGAAGGCCCAACTGCCGCTGGCGCTCCCAACAATCATGGCGGGCGTCAATCAGACACTCATGATGTCGTTGTCGATGGTCGTCGTCGCGTCAATGATCGCCGTCGGGGGGCTCGGCCAAATGGTGTTACGGGGCATTGGCCGCCTTGATGTCGGGTTGGCCACCACCGGTGGTCTTGGCATCGTGGCGCTTGCGATCGTGCTCGACAGGCTCACGCAGGCGCTGGCTAAGCCCCGCCGGCGGCCTGGTGAGATCTGGGACCACGGACCTGTTGCGGCGTTGAAACGCATCTTGGCGCTATTAAAATCGTCGTCAGTTCAGGTCTCGGTCGAAAACGCAAAGCCCCATCAGCTTGATGCTCGCGCTGAGGGTACGAATTGAAGGCCTCGGGAAAATTCTGCCACCGGCTGGATGGCCCCAGTCACAGACACTCGGGAACAGGTGGACTTGCGCGAAATGAGCGAGGTGTTTGGTACATTGCCTCCCGCAGCCGGCCGTTCGACCGTGGTACCGATAGATTTGGTGATTAATGAATAAGCCAGTGATTCAGTGCTCCGGCGTATGGAAGATCTTCGGGGACTGCGCTCCTGCAGCCTATCGGGCGATTCAGGATGAAGGCCTTTCAAAGTCCGAGATCCTAAAAAGATTCGGCTGCGTAACTGCCGTCGCCGATGTCTCGTTTTGTGTGGATCAAGGCAAAATCTTTTGCATTATGGGACTCTCGGGCTCAGGCAAGTCGACCCTGGTCCGGCATATCAACCGGTTGGTGGAACCCACTGCTGGCGAGATTATCGTCGCAGGCCGCAACATCAACGCCTTGAACACCAGAGACCTTCGGGCGCTCCGGTCTGAGAGCGTAGGAATGGTCTTCCAGAACATGGCTTTGCTGCCCCATAGAAACGTGGAAGACAACGTCGCGCTAAGCTTGGAACTGCGCGGTAAGAAGCGCTCCGAACGGGCTGCCAAGGCGCGGGAGAAGCTTAAGCTCGTCGGCCTCGAGGAATGGGCCCATCGCTACCCTGAGGAACTATCCGGTGGCATGAAGCAACGCGTGGGATTAGCCAGGGCCATGGCCGCCGACCCTGAGATCCTGCTGATGGACGAGCCGTTTTCAGCACTGGATCCACTGATCCGGCGCCAGTTACAGGCGCAATTCATGGAACTCTCGAGGCTGGTCAAAAAAACCACCATTTTCATCACCCACGACCTCGATGAGGCGATCCGGCTGGGCGATCGTATTGCAATTATGAGGGACGGTCGGTTTGTCCAGGTCGGCACGCCCGAAGAAATCGTGACCGAGCCCACCGATGAATATGTAGCTGATTTTGTGAAGGGCATATCCAGGTTGGACCTGGTGACAGCTCGCAAGATCATGAAACCGATCGACAGCTCGCTGGCCCCGCCCGCTTACAGTCACGCTACCGCAAGGGCCGACGCGACTATTGGCACCCTCATCGGAATGGCAGCCGAACACGACGGGGACATTACTGTGCTCGACGACAAAACGCCCGTCGGTACAATTTCCCGTAAGGATTTGCTGCTCGGGATTAAGGGATGAAGGTTCAACAGGGCTCCGCGATGCGTTTCAGCCGCTTTGCAAGGCTACGGCTGCCCCTGCATCGCACCGCCAAACAATTCCCGCGCGTTTCCATTCATCAGGCATGCTGCCAGCTCGGGAATATCCGAACGGCCGACCCAGTTTCGCTGGACAAGGTTCGAGAGGGTCTCAGCGATGCCTTGGCGCGCGATAACGCTATGACCGACGACATTTTCCACGATGTGATGTAGTCGCCCCCAAAGGTCAGCACCTTGTTGGCCGGCACAGCAACCAAGAATTCCGTTAAGAATCGCACGCTCGCTACGGGATTGACGATCCAGGCCCAGCACAGATCCACATAGGCATTGCTATACTGTTTGCACAGAGCGATAATTTCGTCCTGGTAGGGGTAGCCTATGTGCATCAAAACGAAACGGACCTCGGGGTAATCCTGCAGAAGGCTGCAAAGGTCCGCCGCGTTCTCCTTTACCCGTGCAAGAGGCATCGAGTCCCTGGTGGCAAAGTAACCGGTATGCAGCTTGACGGGGAGACCGTATTCACCCGCTTTTTTGACGCAGTAGTGAAAGAGGTAATCCTGTAGGACCTTTTCCCCATGGGGTCCGATAAATGGCCGCTCGGCGTGGTGTGCTTTGAAGAAATCCGCGGCAGAGCGTTTAGAGACATGTTCGAAATTCAATCGCCGCGAATAGGCTCCTTGGTATTTGACAGCAATCGCCTGTTTACCGTAGCGCTCGAAGAAATGGTCGATCGCGCCTAGCCAGTCCTCGAAGGTCTTTACGGTCAGGCCGGTCCCGCTCTCGACCTTCGCAAAGTCGGCGGCACTGCACCGGCTAAGCTCCAGAATGCTGATATCCTGCCTAAGCAGTGTCGGAGTTTCACTTTCCATGAATATCCGCTCAAGTGAATTCACATGACACTCGGTCAGCCTGCTCACGTTCTTCAGCACGTACTCATAGTAGCCAGGCTTTTTGAGGTCGTAGTACCTGCTGGCGAGCTCTTCCACGTGCTTCAATGAGAATGACCCTTGACCTTGCCCCCAGTTTCTATCCAGTTTTGAGTTCGTTTCCGGCGTGGGTTGTGCCCTGCTGGGCGGGTGAAGCGACGGGCGCTGGCGCGGAGCCTTTGGCATCGCGCAGCGCGAGCGACCGTCGCAGATTGAAGGTGGTGGCGAACTCGGCCGGTGTCTGCCAGGCGATTTGGGAATGCGGCCGGGCGGTGTTGTACAACACGACGAGAGAACGCCCACGGGACCGAGGAACGCAAGTTTCTTTATCCATGGCATCCCTGGGCCGGGCGTTGTGTTCACGTTCATGAGGTGATCGAGAAGGCTGACCGGGAGGTTTTCCGCTGCAGTCTCTCTGGCCACGCCTCCGATCGGTGGCTGGAGGTTCCGGCCTGGATGTTTGATCGCGCGGTCTGCACCGCGTGGCGCATTGCCGCTGCCCCACATGTCGATCCCAGAACGCTTGGCGTCTTGGTGACACTGCTGCAGGACGCGACGGCCAATTCCCACACCCCATCGCAATTGGAGGTTTCGGGCGCAGCATCGGATCCTCACGACGCGAATCGGGGAGAGGTCCATGCCGCGCCAGCCCACGACATATCAGTTCGATCTGTTCTCCAACCCGCACGATGCGGAGACCGCGCAGACGCCACCATGGCAGGCGCTGCCGGAAGAGACGCGCCTGACGCTGACAAAGCTGATGGTGCGCCTGATCCTCGACCACGTCGACGGCGAGCGCGCCGTTCCACGGGAGGAGGCACGCCATGATGCATGAGAAGATCCGGCCCCACCATCTGGAGCGAAAGGCGATCCTTTATGTGCGGCAGTCCTCGGCCCATCAGGTTCTGCACAATCGTGAGAGCAGCGCCCTGCAGTATGCGATGCGCGATCGCCTGGTCGCGCTCGGCTGGTCTTGCATCGAGACGGTCGATGACGATCTCGGCCGCTCTGCTGCTGGCGGTGTCGCGCGAGCGGGCTTCGATCGGATGGTCGCAGCAGTCTGTCTCGGCAAGGTTGGGGCGGTTGCGGCGCGGGAGGTATCGCGCTTCGCCCGCAACAGCCGCGACTGGCAGCAGCTCATCGAGATGTGCCGCGTCGTCGATACCGTGCTGATCGACCAGGAGACGGTCTACGCACCGCGCCAGGGCAATGACCGGCTGCTGCTGGGATTGAAGGGCAGTCTCAACGAGTATGAGCTCGATCTTCTGCGTCAGCGCTCCTTGTCGGCCCGCTATGAGAAGGCCCGGCGCGGTGAACTCGTCGTCGCTTCCCCGGTCGGCTTCGTGAAGGTCGGCGACCGGCTGGAGAAGGATCCCGACCGTCGCATGCAGGAGGCCATCACCCTTGTGTTTGACAAGGTGGCGGAACTCGGCAGTGCCCGCCAGGCCCTGCTCTGGTTCCTCGAACATGGGCTGGATTTGCCTGCCAAGCGCAACAATGGCGATGTGGTCTGGCGCAGGCCAAGCTATGCGACCATCCACCGAATGATCGAGAACCCGATCTACGGCGGCGCCTACGCCTATGGTAAGACTCGTGCTGCGTCGGGATATGATGCAACAGCCATTCGTTCGCGCAGCCGCCGTAAGGCGCGTGATGAATGGCTGGCGCTGATCCCGGGTGCACACGAAGGCTACGTCAGCTGGGAAAGGGCGGAAGCGATCCGCAAGATGGTGAGCGACAACGTGCCCACGAGCCGGCATCACGGGGCGCCCAAGCATGGCGACGCTCTGCTCGCCGGCCTTGTCCGCTGCCGGCGCTGCGGCCGCAAGCTGACGGTCCGCTACACGGGAACCAAGCACAACATTCCGCGCTATTCCTGCTGGCGTGGTCTGCTTGACAATGGCGAGCCGCGTTGCATCGCCTTCGGTGGACTACGCGTCGACGACGCCATCGAGGAAGCTCTTCTGCGGGTTGTCGAGCCGGCAGCGATAGCCGCGGCCGTCGAGGCCGAAGCGCAAGCGGCCAGTCGCCGCGATCAGGTCCGCGATGCTCTGATGCGCGATCGCGAGGCGGCACGCTACAACGCCGATCGGGCGTTCCGGCAATACGACGCCATCGATCCGCAGAACCGGCTGGTCGCGGCGGAACTGGAGTTGCGATGGAACCGGGCGCTTACGCGTGTCGGCGAGATCGAGAGCAGGATTGCCGCGCATGATGCCTCGACATCGGAGCCATCACTTCTGTCGCCAATACACGTCACCGCGCTCGCCGCCGATCTCAAGGCTGTATGGGCGGCGCCGACGACGGATGCAAGGCTCAAGAAGCGCATCGTTCGCACCGTCATCCGGGAGGTGGTCGCCGATATCGATGACGAAGCGTCAGAGATCGTTCTTCTGATCCATTGGGTTGGCGGCGTCCATACTGAACTGCGCCTGCCGAAGCGGCGCCGTGGACAGCGCAACAGCACGTCCGGCGATATCATCGCGGCCGTCCGCCAACTGGTGCTCATCGCCAATGATGATCTGATTGCTGGCATCCTCAACCGCAATGGACTGGTGACCGGCCACGGCAATCGATGGACACGCGAACGGGTCACCGCGCACAGGTCGCATCATAAGATCCCTGTCTTCCGGCCAGCGGCGGACGGCAAAGAGCCATGGCTTAACCTGAACAAGGCGGCGCGCCTTCTCGGCGTTGCACCGAAGACCCTCAGGCTCGCCGCCGAGGCGGGCGAGATCGAAGGCGTTCATCCTCTGCCGGATGGTCCATGGGTCTTCAGCCGATCAACGCTTGGCGAACCTGCGGCACAGCGCATCGTTCATCGCGCGCGGCAAAACCCAAAATACCCCACGGGATCGCATCCAGATCAGCAAAACCTATTCACTTCAACGACATAGACAGATGGGTGTTATGAAACAGGATTGTAGTCGGCGCGCCACAGGGCGATGGCGACGCGTGCCTGAGCCAGCGAAGTAAACAGCGTCTCATTGAGCAGTTCATCGCGTAGTCGGCCGTTGAAGCTCTCGATGAAGCCATTATCCGGCATGATGTTCTTGGTGCCATCGTTTGTTCGGTACGTCAGGTTCGTTAAGCTTGGCGCATCCGGGCCACGGGGCACCGGGAGCACGCAAGTGCGGGCAGGCCGTCGTATGCAGATGAACTGCGAGTTCGAGCACATTATCTGGCCGCCCCTACGACTCGCCCGGATGCGCTGCGAGCGCGGATCCGTAT
The DNA here is from genome assembly GCF_040322275.1 of Mesorhizobium sp. M0174. NCBI lineage: Bacteria > Pseudomonadati > Pseudomonadota > Alphaproteobacteria > Hyphomicrobiales > Phyllobacteriaceae > Mesorhizobium > Mesorhizobium sp. M0174. The sequence goes on along the minus strand of NZ_JAMYTB010000026.1, from coordinate 9,530 downwards.
TTGTCGTGTTGCCCGCTCGCTCCCTGTTCGTGACCAACGATGGAGGGAACCGTGCGTATTATCGGCATGGACATACACCGCGTAGCCGCCGAGGTCGTGTCGTTGCTTGATGGCAAGATCGTCAAGCTCGGCCGCGTTCAAATGCTGCGCAATAAGCTCGAGGAGTTCGCCAGGAAGGAACTCACCCACGATGATCATGTGGTGATCGAGGCTACGGGCAATGCTGCTGCCGTCGCTGAAGTGCTGTCGCCCTACGTCGATCGGATCGTGATCGCCAATCCCAAGCAGGTGCACATGATCGCGCACGCGAAGGTGAAGACTGACACGATCGACGCCACTGTCCTTGCGAAGCTCTACGCCTCGGGCTTTCTGCCGGAGGTCTGGGTTCCGGATCCGGGGACCCTTGCCCTCCGAAGACAGGTCACCAGGCGGACACAGCTGGTTCGCCAGCGTTCGCGGCTGAAGAACCTGATCCAGTCAATCCTCCACGCCCACCTGATCCCGCCGTGTCCGCATGGGAACCTCATCGGGATCAGCGGGCGCAAATGGCTGACGAGGCAAATATTGCCTGCGGATGAGCGCGCCGCCATCCAGCGCCACCTCGGCTTGATTAACCAGATCAACGAGGCGTTGACGGTGGTCGAGGCGGATATCGCCGTACATGCCCTCCCGGATCCGACAATCCGCCGCCTGATGACGTTACCCGGCCTCGACGTCACCGTGGCTGCGAGCGTTGCCGCGGCAATCGGCGACATACGGCGCTTCAGCGATCCACAGAAGCTCGTTGCCTATCTTGGCCTCAATCCGAGCGTGCGGCAGTCCGGTGAGGGGCCAGCCTATCACGGGCGCATCACGAAGCAGGGCCGCGGCCATGCGCGGGGGATGCTGGTCGAGGCGGCATGGGCGGCTGTGCGATCGCCAGGACCTCTTCGCGCCTTCCACAAGCGGATCGCCTCGCGCCGCGGGAAGCACATCGCGGCCGTCGCCACTGCGCGCAAGCTTGCAATGATCATCTGGCACATGCTGAGCAAGGATACCGACTACATCTGGGCCCGGCCGGCCTTGCTCGCCCGCAAGTTCAGATCGGTCGAGCTGCGTGCCGGCCTTCCGACCAGCCATGCCAGACGCGGCACCGCCTTCGACTACAACATCCCGGCCAAGCGCGCCGAAGAACGATCCCGCGTCGAGAAGGCGGAAGCTGCCTATGCAGCAGCGACTTCCCGATGGCGAACGAGGCCGGAAAGGCAGAAGGCTGTGGAAAAAGCCGCCGAATGAGAAGAACGGGCTATTCTACAACATCCGTCTGCATCGGCTTGCCGGGCGCAATGTAATGCCATTCGACGCGGTTCTGATCCGCCCAGGAGAGGATGGCGTTCGAGGTGAACTCGCTGCCATTGTCGCTGACGATCATTCTCGGCCGGCCGCGCTCGGTGATGAGCCGGTCCAATTCGCGGGCAACCCGCGTGCCCGAGAGAGACGTATCAATGATGAGTGCCAGGCACTCTCTCGTGCAGTCGTCGACGACGGCCAGGATGCGGAAGCGGCGCCCGTCTGTGAGCTGGTCGGATACGAAGTCGAGCGACCAGCGCTCGTCGGGCCTCAGCGGCACCACCATCGGCGCCCTGGTCCCGATCGCCCGTTTGCGGCCGCCACGGCGGCGAACGGCGAGCTTCTCCTCCCGATATAGCCGGAACAGCTTCTTGTGGTTCACGACCAGGCCCTCCCGCCTCAGCATCACGAGAAGACGCCGGTAGCCGAACCGGCGACGCTCCTGCGCGATCGCCTTCATCCGCTCGCGAACCTCGCGGTCGTCCGGCCTGCTGGTCTCGTAGCGAACCGTCATGCGGCAACAGCCGATGGCTTTACACGCCCGCCGTTCGCTCATCCCGAAGCCTTCCTTCAGGCGAGCGACAGCTTTCCGCTTGGCCGCGGGCGTCACCATTTCTTTCCCACAAGATCCTTCAACGCGGCATTGTCGAGCATGGCGTCGGCCAGAAGCCGCTTCAGCCGCGTGTTCTCGTCCTCCAGAGTCTTCAGTCGCCGAGCCTCGGAGACATCCATCCCGCCGAAGCGGGCCTTCCAGTTGTAAATCGAGGCGTCGCCGACCCCGTGCTTGCGGCACAGATCGGCAACCGATACCCCGGCCTCATGTTCCTTCAAAATTCCGATGATCTGCTCTTCAGAGAAGCGGCTACGTTTCATGTCCTGGTCCTCTCGATGGGCCAGAACGAACTTCAAACCGGATTAGATCAGAGGGGCAAGGTCAACTCGATCCCGTAGAGTTTGCGCAATGTATGGGAGAAAGCCTGGGCGTAGCCCGTGTGTTTCATGCGCTCCCAGAACGGGTGCACGAGCTTGAACTTGTCGATCGACGGCGTCTCAGGATCGTAAAAGCGCAGCTCGTCAGCGATGCTCATCCCCGCGCAGTGAAGGTCATCCTGGATGTATTCCCTGAAAAGAAGGGCCCAATCATCGCAAGGGAAGAGCCAGCCGGTGGACCCCTTCGTCCGTCGTGACTCCTCTACGAGATGCTCGTGAGTGTCAGCCAGATCCGTTTCAGCGACTATCTTTGCGATCCAGTCCATCTCTGTCCTTCGCTCATCGTCTCGCCGATGGATCAGGCTGATCCTAAAAGTATTTGCCGGCAGAATTCGTTAGAATCCCGCCGGCAGACGTCTGGCAATAGGGAGTTACCCGAAAGGGCGATGCCTGATTATTTAGCAGCCTTGGCTTCCGCAATCCATGCGTTCCATTGCGACTTGTGTTTCGCCTTCCAGTCCTCGGCGTGAGCAAGTACCTGCGCGGCCGAAGTCTCTCCTTCGTGCTCGAGCAAATTCTCGGCATTTACGTCCTCAATCGGGACTGCCACCAACTCGAACCACTTGCGTGCAGCGGGATTTTTTTTCAGGAAATCAGTGTTAGCGATCACGTGCTGGGTGTTGACCGGAAATCCGGTATTGCCGATGCCAGGCACGTCGGTGACGGCACCAACCTGGTCGTCCGGCAGCGCCGTTGACGTCACCGTCAGCCATGCCACTTCCTGGCCGGGCCGCAAGACCGCGCTCAGCCAATTCGGCGTCCAGGCATAGTATAACGTAGGCTTACCTGCCTTGATCCGCTCGATCGCATCGGCAATGATCGTTTCATAGCTGCCCTGCAAGTGATGCACAGTGTCTCGCAGACCGTAAGCGTCCAGCTGGTGTTCAATAACCCGTTCGCAGCCCCAACCGGGATCGCAGCCATAAAGGTCGGCCTTTCCATCACCGTCGATATCGAACAGTTTGGCAATAGCCGGGTCTTTGAGCTGGTTGATCGTCTTGATGTTGTTGGCGTCGGCAGTCTTCTTGTCAATCAGGTAGCCCTGAATGGAGTTGGTCACCAGTGTGCCCACCGGCTGCAGCTTCGCCTCGCCGCCTGCCTGTTCATAGAATGATTTATGGAGAGGATTCCAATAGGCGGGGTAGTAGGTCGCGTCACCGTTGGCAACCGAGACGAACGCCGCCTGCATCTGCATGGAGGCCGAATCCCGCACATCATATCCGAGGTCCTTGAGCCCCAGGCTCACCAGGTCCCCCTGAAACCATTCGTTGACGTAGTTCTGATCGGCAGGTTGAACGGTAACCCCCGTACCAGGCAATTCATCTGCGACAGCCGCCGTCAAAGCTGTGACACTAAACATCAATATTAGAGCGTTCTGAAGCCTCACCCTGCCATTCAATCGCATCCGTGTTCTCCCTTGTGTTTATCGCTAGCCTAAAAGATCCGAAGCCAAGTGATCTGCTAGGCATTGATTGGAACTCCCGTGCACATCATTTGAGCGCAAGGAGCCAGCCGTTGAAACTGCAAAATACTCATGTGTCAGTTGAGGTGGTAAAGCACCGATTCGATGGTGATCCGCAGCGCCGACGACTGAGCTGTGATTGCTAAGCTCATCAAAAAGCGGCGATAATGGCCCAACTTGGGGCAGTAGCGGGCAGACCCCTTGAAATGGCGAATGGCTGGCGCGATTGTCGCGCAGGATCATAAGATGGCAGATGGTCTCAAAACTGCCACGGCCCGTGAAAGGAACGTCTTAACGTCTATCGAGGCGTCCACGACGTATTCCGGCGCAATTGTTTGTCGGGACTCTAGGATTCTTTTTCCAATCATATAAGCCCGTGCGTCATTGATCGCATCGACCGCCAGAAGCTGCTCTCCCCGATAGTACCAGATAGACCGCGATCTATCTTCGCCCCTTCGCTTTACAACTTGATCATAGCCGGCGTTCAAACCCGCAATCTGCAGCTTGACATCATACTGATCCGACCAGAACCAGGGTTTTGCCTCATATGCCTGCGACGCCCCGAGAATGTTTCTGGCCACTACCTCTCCATGATCGATTGCGTGCCCTGCGCTCTCAAGGCGGATCCGCCCCCCCTCATGCGGGAAAGATGCGCACTCGCCCGCTGCCCAAATGCTCTCGTCTGAAGTACGCCCCTGAGAGTCGGTTCGGATGCCGTTTTCGACCACGAGATCAGCATCCTGTGCAAGCCGCGTTCTCGGCATGACGCCAATCCCTACGATGGCGAAGTCTACGGCAAGCTCTGTGCCGTCCGACAGTACCGCGCCGGAAACGCGATCCGAGCCCACGAGGCGATCGAGGCCTATATTTTCCCGAATGTCGACGCCGTTGGACCGATGGAGCTCGCGAAAGAAGTTGGAAGTCTCCGAGGCCGCGACGCGCTGTAGAATTCGCGGGGCCATTTCAATCAGCGTGACGTTAAGCCCGAGTTTCGCACCGACTGCGGCGGCCTCAAGTCCGATATACCCCCCGCCGACAATCAGCAGATTCCGGCTAGGACGAAATTCGGCCGCCATTGCGTCGACATCTGCGACGTTCCGGACCGTATATACTCCACTCAACAAGCCTCCCTTGTGCTCCGGCAAACGCCTCGCACTGGAGCCGGTCGCAATCGCAAGATGCTCATAGTGGAAGATGTCCCCGCCCGCACACACCGTACTGGCCGCGCGATCGATGATGGTAACACACCTACCGAGCAACAGGTTTATGCCATGGTCCCTCCAGAAGGACGGCGCACGAAGAGACAACCGCACTAGATCCATTTCGCCCAGTAGATAGCCTTTCGACAAAGGTGGGCGTTGGTAGGGCGCGACTGGTTCTTCCCCGATCAGTGTTATGGAGCCTGAATAGCCGAGCCTGCGCGCTTCCGCTGCAAGTGACGCTCCTGCTTGACCAGCGCCAATGATGACAATGCCAGGCATATCAACTTCCCTTTGGCCTAAGTCAGGTAAGCCGGTCCTTGCCCAGAACCCAACTTCAGGCCTGTCGTTCCGGCAAATGCAGGATTAGGCCGTCAAGCGCCTCGTTGACTTTGATCTGGCAGGTCAGCCGCGAGCGGCTGAGGTCCGCCCCGTACGCAAATTCCAACATGTCCTCCTCCATCGGTTGCTTGGCAGGAAGCTTCGCCACCCAGTTCGGCTCGACATAAGCGTGACAGGTGGCGCAAGAGCATCCGCCACCGCAATCGGCCTCGATACCTGGGATGCCATTGTCCCGAGCTCCCTCCATAACCGTCGCCCCTTGGGGCACATCCACCACATGGGCTTGGCCGTTATGTTCAACATAGGTGATTTTGACCATCCGTGGCCTCCTTCAGGTCTATGCGGCGAATTGGGCCGCGGACGGCATCTGTTGTGACAGCTCCTAATGCATGCAGATGCGGCCATGCCGAGCGTCGCGCCGTCGACAACCTACTTCTTGCGCATCTCTTTCATGCGCACGCGAGTTCGCGCCGTGGCTTCTTCCGAACCGTCGTGAAACGTGCCGAACCATTTATCGCAAGGCACTTCCGGTTCGCCGTAGTTGCACTCAAAGTAACGGTGGTGCAGCTGGTGAAAGAAGTCGCCTACCTTGAGACCTACGTCCCTGTCTTCTCCTATGGTGACGGACTCGTATCCGGCATGGGAGCTGACCGCCAAAAGCACTTTTTGCTGAAGCTGGAAAATGAAATGAATCGGATGTGAGGCGAGCACCACGTGGATCAAAACAGAACTTAGATATGCAATGTGCTCGAGCGGGTGCATCGACATGCCTGACCATGGACCAACATTCACATTCCGATGATGCAGTGAGTGCACGCAGTTGTAGACTGGCCTCCAGTGCAACAGGCGATGTACCCAGTAGAAATGGAACACGCCGTAGAATGGCAGAAAAACAAACCAAAGCACAAACAGGAGCGGATGGGTGGCTAAGTCTAACATCGGCATGTAGCCGTTTGCGTAGGCCCAAAGCCCAAGCACTTCGTAAGCTGTCCAGACCGTTACGCCGCTCGTGATGGACCAGAATACGTTATCTAGGAACTGGCTGCTGAACGTGAATAACGCATTCTTTTTGTGAAATGGGCGCGCATCATAACGAAGACGATCGCCCTGCATTTTGAATGTGTATAGATAAAGATGCATGCCGCCTGCCACGAGCGTTATCAAGATTAAGTTCCGAAGATAAACACCTGCGATCCAATCGAAGGCGAACGTGCGTGCAGTCTGCAACGAGGGCGACAGATAGAACCATGTCAGTATCGATACCCCGACCACAATCAGGCGGTCCGAGATTGGTAGCCAAGAGTTCCAAAGCAGCTTTAGTCCTTCCGCTGGCCCGCGCTTTAGATTGAAGAGTGAGCGGTCTTCCAAGGGAAGATTAGGTCGAAAGTTCCAGGTTGACTTGGCCGGGAGGGTCACCTCCGGTTTTGTCCCGTCATGTGCCATATCAATATCCTTTGCGCTCGGTGCCCAAACGAACACTTTTCCCAAGCTTATCCCGGAATGCCTCAAGCTCATGGGGTTTCATGGAGACCGACACATCCTTGTAGGGAAACGAGCCATCACGAACGGCGGCTTGGAACGCGGTTAGGGCCGCTATGCGTTCGTGTTCAACCTGCTCCTGCAGACGCCGCACATCTCCGTACGCGTAGGCGTGCCGCGGTGGGTTTTCCGTTTCTCCGCAGATATCCTCCGAAAACAGGAAGGTGACGTCTCCGCCAGATCCCGATCCGATAGAGAACGTGACCAGGCTGGTTTGCTTGTTGATCTCTTCGAGGACTTGCTGAGGAACGAGCTCGACTTCTACGGCGAATGCGCCCGCCTTTTCCATAGCGCGGAACCTGTCGGCGAGCTTCAAAGCCTCGTCCGCGGTCGCGCCATAGGCTCGCAACCCGCCGATCCAGGTGCTGTAGGGCGGGACAAGCCCAACGTGCCCCATGACCGGGAGATCAAGGTCAGCCAGCATCTTGATCGTGTCCAGACTGCGGGTGGTATAAAGTGCGTCTGCACCCTGATCCATTGCCCGCATGGCGCCTTCGAGCACGTCACTCTCAGTCGGGTGGTCGACGAGCATGAGTGCCGCTGTGACGAATGTATTGGGTGCGGCATCGCGCACCTCCTTCATCCTTTGAACGCGGGTGATGATCGTATCGATGCCGGCGGCGGCGGCTCGTGCGGCTTGTTCGCCATTCATCGCCGTCACCTCAGTTAACTGCTGCTTGCCTTTGTTGGCGCGCAAGTCTGCGACGGTCCAGTTGCGTTGGGCAGCACGGTGACCGAACGTGAAAATGTTGCGCAATCTAATGACCTTCATGTGGCCGGGTCGACTATCCAGATTGAGGAATATTGCCGCTGCCGACTTTCTTCAAATGAAATATGGCGTCCTCTTGCATTCCCTCAGAGAATGCAAGAGGGACCGGTCAAATAGCTAGCAGTTTTGACGGCGATGACCACCGTCTGGACCACCGGATTGGCGCGACGTTTTTCCCTCACTGAGGGAGCGCATTTCCACTAGCCATAATTTAAGCTACTAGCGTAAAGTCCTAATGGGACTAGAAACTACGCAAAAGGCGAGGCAAGTGAAGGAAATCCTGAGATGGCACCGCCGTACCGGCGAGTCAGCCACTCCTCGAATAGCTCGATCTGAAAATCAGGTGTCCGGTCGGCGGGCCAAGCTAAATAGTATACGTCTTCGGTTACCAAGAACTGCGGGAGTGGGGTTACCAAGCGTCCCGAATCTAACATGTTGCCGAGCTGTCGAAGCCAGCCTAAAGCCACGCCTTGGCCTGCCAGACAAGCTTGTATCGTATTGTAGTAGTTATTGAACCCCATCGGTTGATGGTTTTTTGGGAGCTCCAACGCGAACTCCCGCAGCCATTGCCGCCAGCCCACCCAAGATGGATGCTGCGCTTGCATGTAAAGCAGCTCGCAATTCAAAAGACCACTCACGTCCCGCAACGGACCGTTCTTCTCTAGGAACTCTGGCGAGCAAACCGGGGTGAGAATATCAGGAAAGAGCGGACGGGTTGTGAGGCCGGGGAAATCTGGCTTCCCGAAGGTTAGAGCGAGATCAACCTGGCCTGTTGGCTCAATGCCCTGAGGGTCCCAGGTCACTAGGAATATCTCGCGCCCAGGAAAGCACTCCCGTAGCTCGGCCAGCCGGGGAAGAAGCATGAACGCCCCATTTGCCGTCGATGTCGACAGGACGATCTGTCTCGAATGCTCCTGAATTAAGTCTTCGAGGGCGTCGATGATTTGAGAGGTGGCAAGCGAGTAAGCCTTCAGGAGCCGACGACCTGCGGAGGTCAAGGATATCTGTTTGTGGGCTCGGGCGAAAAGTGGTTGCCCAAGCCGGTCCTCAAGTTCCATCATTTGTTTGCTGACCGCGCTTTGTGACAAGCCGACCTCTTCACCCGCGAGTGTGAAGCTCATATGTCGAGCGGCCGCTTCAAATGTAGGCAACAGCCGTTGAACATTTCGAAATAGCGCCTTGTTTCGCATTCCGACCCTCTCGCGGCCATCCGAGGTGCGCTTTAATATAACTTGCGATAAGATCATCCTACCCCCACAGACTTAGCTAGTGCCCGTCCACAAGCGGCAAGCTGCTGACTTGATTGGAAGAATCACGATATCTCCGCAGGTAAACCCCCGGCGGTTTCAGGTACACTTTAGATCAAGCCACTGATTCTAAAGACGAAAACCCGCAACGGCCGGAGCCAACAGTTCGTCAAGAACGCACCGTCCAGAGCAGTATACTCAGTCTTTTCGCCGGACACGAGATCGGCTGTGAACTGAAAGCGATGTCGCAACGGCTAGACGCCACCGCGACCTGCTCGAGTTAGTAGATGTGACTTGCGCCGGCATGGGGTCAAGGAACCGGCCGCTAGGGACTGCCGGCGGAGGCCGTGCTGCGCTGCGTTTTGCTCAAGCAGTATCGCCAACTGAGCTATATGGAGCTGGCCTTCCATCTGGAGGACTCCGCCTCGTTCCGCGCTTTGGCCGGCTGCGTGAGGCTGGAGGCCCGAAGAAGTCGGTTTTGCACAAGACGATCAGCGCGCTTCGGGCTGAGACCTGGAAAGAAACCAATCGGACGCTGCTTTTGACCCCTCCTATTGCCTCACCGAGGAATGTTACCGAACGCGATAGGGCCGACATGGGCCCTTTCTCCATCCGTCGCGGCGGAGGGAGATAGCGGCCAGCTCTTCATCCAA
>NZ_JAMYTB010000025.1:0-60800 GCF_040322275.1 Mesorhizobium sp. M0174 | reverse complement strand
CGACCTCAATGCAAGCCAACGATAGGATGGCAAACTGTTCGCGATGTCCTCGCACAGCTGTTCGCGATGTCCCCGGTCCAAACACCCCCTTGAGGGGGAGATGTCCGCGAGGACAGAGGGGGGCGCGAAGGAATGATGCGTCCGGAAAGCTTGCCCCGTGCGACCACGCCGTTCCTCGGCTTCGCCCGGTTGCTTCGCAGCCACGCCTTCGCCATCGCCCCCGAGCAGGTCTCCGGTTTCATGCAGGCGGTTACGTTGCTCGGCCCACGCTCGATGGCCGACATCCGCGAAGCGGCCCTCGCCACGCTGGCGCCGCCGCCCGACCGCCGCGACGAATTCGAGGCGCATTTCCGGAGCCATTTCTATGGGGATGCCGCGGCGCTGGTCGAAGGCGACGCCGACGAGGAAGCTCGCATCAAGGACGACGGCAAAACCAGCAAACAAGAAATCGAAGTGGTCCGCCAGGAGGAAGGTGGCGAACTGTCTTCGGCCAGCGAACAGTTGAGCGTCCGCGAGTTCCAGCGCGATCGCGACGGGCTTGCCGCCTTCCGCCGCAAACTCGCCACCGCTTTGCCCGCCCGCCGGTCCTTTCGCACCGTGCGCACACATGCGCGCGGCAAGCTCGACCTGCGCCGCTCGCTGCGCGAAATCGTCAGCGCCGACGGCGATATCCCCTCGCCGCTGCTGCGCCGGCGGCAGACAGTGCCGCGCAAGCTTCTCATCCTGATCGACGTGTCGGGCTCGATGAAGCACTACACATCGGACTATCTCAAGCTGGCACACGCGGCGGTGCAAGGCGCCGACCGGGCGGAGGTATTCACTTTCGGCACACGGCTGACCCGCATCACCTCGGCGCTGCGTATTCGCGACCGCGACCAGGCGCTGGCCCGCGCCGCTGCCCAGGTCGACGACTGGGACGGCGGCACCCGCATGGGTCCAACGCTGCTAGCCTTCCTCTCGGTGCCGCGCTTCTCCGCCTTTGCACGCGGGGCGGCAATCGTCATCCTGTCGGATGCGCTCGAGCGGGGCGATCATGCCGAGCTGGAAATGGCGATGCGCCGGCTGAGTGCCCGCGCCTTCCGACTCTCCCTGGCGACGCCGTTGGCCGGCGATCCGCGTTTCCAGCCGGCAACGGCAGCACTTCGCGCCATCCTGCCGATGCTCGACGACCTGGTCGACGGCTCGTCCATCGCGGGCCTCACCGATTTCATCCTGTCGCTCGCCCGCCCCGCCCCCGTGGCCGCGGCAATCTGGAAGAGGGTTTCGTGATGCAGAAGGCGATCGACGCGCATTTCCACATCTGGCGCCAAAAGGACCAGCCGTGGCTGGTCGGGCCGATGGTCCCGCGCATCTTTGGCCCCTACGAGCCGATCCGCCGCGACTATCCGATCGAGGAATTCCTCGCCGACCAGCAAGGCTCGGGCGTCGAGAAGGCGGTCTATGTCCAGACCAACTGGGCCAAGGAGGATTTCGAGAACGAGGTCGCCTTCCTGCAGAAGACCGCGGAAGAAACCGGCTGGCCGCACGCCATCGTCGGCTATGCCGACATGACGGTGAACGACGTGCGTTCCCAGATCGACCGGCTGATCAAATACCCTCTGCTGCGCGGCGTGCGCATGCAGCTGCACTGGCACGAAACGCCGGCCTTCCGCTTCGCCGCCTCGGCCGATCAGGTCATCGACCCGAAGGTGCGGGCCAATGTCGCGCGACTCAGGGATTATGGCCTGTCCTTCGACCTGCAGCTTTTCCCCGCCCAGATGAAGGATGGGCTGACGCTCGTCGGCGAGAACCCCGAGACCAATTTCATTCTCACCCACGCCGGCATGCTGACTGGCATGGAGCCCGAAACCACCGAGGCCTGGAAGGCAGGGCTGCGCACGCTGTCAGCGGCGCCCAACCTCTACGCAAAGCTGTCCGGCCTCGGCACCTTCGTCCACCGTAACGATCCGGGGCTGATCAGCTATGTCGTCGACAACGCGATCGACATCCTCGGCAGCGACCATCTGATGTTCGGCTCGAACTTCCCGATCGAGAAACTGTGGACCAGCCACGGCGAGCTGATCAGGGCGCACCGGCAGGCCGTGGCAAAACACGGCGCGACCGCCGAGGCGGATGTCTTTTGGAACACGGCGGAGAAGATATATCGGCCGGTGTAGCGCCGCTCTTTCCTTCTCCCCTGTGGGAGAAGGTGGCCGAGCGAAGCTCGGTCGGATGAGGGGTGCTGCAAGGATCGCTACCTCGAAGACGTAAGCACTTTAAATTCTTCGATATTTGCGCATCACATTTCTCCAATATCCTCATCCGTCTCGGCGCTACGCGCCGATCCACCTTCTCCCCCAAGGAGAGAAGGAAAAGCTCCCCGCCTCCGCCGACACAGGACGGACAACTGCGGCCGATTTCAGCTCCGCAAAACATGGCCCGAGACCTCGGCGCCGGCAGCGTTCGGCAACGCCAGAAAGCGGCACGAGGCGGCGAGCCCGATTGCGCCGATCGCCAGGAAGGCAAGGCGGAAGTCGACGAGATCGAGCGCTGCCGCGCCCCTGGCGATCTGCGACAGGTTGAGCAGCGCCGCGGCGACCGCCACGCCGAACAGCATCGCCACCTGTTGCAGCATGCTGGATAACGTCGCCGCCGAGCTGCGCTGCGGTGAGGCCACATCGGCGAAGGCCAGTGTGTTGAGCGCGGTGAACTGCATCGAACGAGACAGTCCGGCGATCAGCATCAGCACCACCACCAACGCTTGCGGTGTCTGCGGCGAAAGCGCCGCGCAGGCCATGATCGACAAGGAGGCGATCACCCCGTTGACGATAAGCACCGAACGGAAGCCGAAGCGCCTCAGCGTCGGCGTCGTCACCGCCTTCATGCCGAGATTGCCGAAGAAATAGGCCAGGATCATCATGCCCGCATCGATTGGGCTCAGTCCGAAGCCGACCTGGAACAAAAGCGGCAGCAGGAACGGCGTGGCGTTGATGGCGATCCGGAAAATCGTGCCGGCCGACAGCGTCGAGATGGCGAAGGTCTGCACCTTGAAAGCTGTGAGATCGAGCAGCGGATGGTTGGCGCGTCGCAGATGCCGCACCGCCAGCCAGCCGACCAAAATGCCCGTGCCGAGCAGTGCCACGGTTGGCAAGGCACCGTCTTGCTGATGCGCGATGCGCTCGAGGCCGTAGAGCATCGAGGCGAGCCCCACCGAGGTCAGCAGGAAGCCCGGCCAGTCGAGCGGCTTGGCTCCGGCTTCGCGGTCGCCGGGAATAAAGCGGGCGACCAGCGCCAAACCGGCAACCCCAAGCGGGATGTTGATGAAGAAATTCCAGTGCCAGGAGAAATAAGTGGTGATGAAGCCGCCAAGCACCGGCCCGACCACCGGCGCAAACAGCGCCGGCCAGGTGATCAGCGCCGTGGCGTTGAGAAGCTCGGATTTCGGCGCATTGCGCAACACCAGGATGCGGCCGACCGGCGTCATCAGCGCGCTGCCCAGGCCCTGCACCGCGCGGGCGGCAACGAACTCGGCCAGGTTCTGCGAGATGCCGCAAACGAGCGAGGCCAATGTAAACAGGGCGATCGCAACGAGGAAGATGTTGCGCGCGCCAAAACGGTCGGCGAGCCAGCCGGACAGCGGCACGAACACCGCCATGGTCAGCATATAGACGGTGATGCCGATGCTCATCGCCACCGCCGCCACGCCGAAGGATTCTCCCATCTGCGGCAGCGAGGTCGAGATGATGGTCGAATCCAGAAGCTGCCGCCAAAGGCGACGGCGACGATCAGCGCCACCCGCCGGGCTTGCCGCGCCGTCGCGGTTTCCGGCAAGGCTTCGTTTTCGGGAATGGCGGTCATGCGCAGAACTATCCGAAGGGAATTTTCACCCGCTCCATCGGCAGCCGCACAATTGTCCGGCAAACCGATGACGCACCGGTTTCAACAGCGTCTGGCCGGTGCCGTCCAGACAGGGACCAACAAACTTTCGTGTGGCATCGCAGCCGGCTATGCGATGACCTGGCCCTGCCGCCGAACCGGCCTTTTACGATCCGCGATGGCGCTTCGCGCCGCAGGCGGCGTGTCTCATGCGGCTTCGATCTTCTCCATAAACAGGCTGAGCTGGTCCGGGTCCATGTGCACGACGTGCCTGTCTTCGGGATACGCCAGGCTGTTCACATCGGCGACATATTCGGAAAAGGCGGCGATGCGTTCGGCCTGCAGGCGATCGTATTCGGCGGCGAAATTGCGATAGACCTTGGAATGGCGCGGCATGTGGCCACGGTTCTGGCCAAGGATGTCATCTGCGAACAGGTATTGCGCATCGCAGCCGGTGCCCGCCCCCATCGACAGCATGATCAGCGACGTCCGTTCCGAAATCGCCTTGGCCACCTCGACCGGCACCACCTCGATCTCGGCGCCGATCGCGCCGGCGGCCTCCAGTTGCTTCACCGCCTCGAACACCTGCATGGCGGTATCGGCGGTCTTGCCGACGGCCTTGAAGCCGCCAGTCCAGGTGGCGCGTGACGGGATAAGACCGACATGGCCGATTACCGGAATGGCATCGTCGGCCATCCGCTTGATGGTGGCGTAGCCGGCGCTGCAATAGACCGCATCGGCGCTGGCCTTGTAGAGCCGGAACGCCCAGCGGACGAAATCATCTGCGGTGCCGATCTCGAAGAAATTCTCGCCCGGCATGGTGAACAGGCTGGGTGCCGCATCGCGGTATTGCGGATTGAGCACCAGCTCCGGCGGTACCGAGACGATATCGACGCCGGCGCGTTCGGCGGCCTCGGCCTCGTCCATCGTCAGCACGCGCAGCATCGTCAGCTGCCGCTTGCCCTTCATGGCACGCAGGTCTGCGACGGTCGGTCTTTTCCGGCTCATGGATTTTGGTCCCCTTTGCTACGTGACAGAAGGCCGGTCAGGCGATCTGGATCATCACCTTGCCAGCTTCCACCTTGACGGAATAGGTCTGCAGATTGACACAGACGGGAGCCCCTTTGGCCTGGCCGGTTTTGTAATTGAAGCGGCCATTGTGCTTTGGGCATTCGATGATGTCGTCCATCACAAGCCCGTCGGCCAGATGCGCCTTCTCATGCGTACAAAACCCATCGGTGGCGAAGAATTCATCGTCCGGCGAACGGTAGATAGCGAAGGTGCGGCCGCCATGGTCGAAGCGGATGACGTCTTCCTCGTCGACATCGTCCACGGCGCACGCTTCGACCCAATCGGCCATCTCTGCTTCTCCCGAAATTTCTGCGTTGCGCTGCTGCGGTGCCTATTCAGCCGCCGCCGACATGTTCACTTCGTGGAACTCGCCACGATAGGGCCTAGCCGTTGGCGGCAGTTCGCGCTTGAGGAAATAATCCTCGTATTTGAGTTGCCTGAGCAGGACCGGCCAGACCTCGCGATAGGCATGCCATATCGACGGGTTCGGCTCCGGCAGATCGTGTTTGATCAGTTCGTGCAGCCTGGGCAGCGCGTGGTAAGGCACCATCGGAAACATGTGATGCTCCACGTGGTAGTTCATGTTCCAGTAGATGAACCGGCTGATCGGATTCATGTATACGGTCCTGGTGTTGAGCCGGTGATCGACGACGTTGTCGGCCAGACCGATGTGTTGCAGCAGGCCGGTCATCACCATGTGCCAGGTGCCGTAGAGGCGCGGCACGCCGATGAGCACCACCGGTATCCACGACCTTATGAAAATGGCGAGCGCGATCGTCGCAACGTAGATGGCGATGTGCCAGCGCGCCGCGATGACGGCCTTGTGCTGTTCCATCTCGGGAACGTAGCTTTTCTCGTCGGGCGTCAGCTTGCCGAACGCCTGGCGTACCAGTGCCGGGAGCGAATAGCGAAAATCGAGAATGCCGGTGAAAGCCAGCGCCGCACGCAAAAGGTCCGGCGGGCGCATCACGGCGATCTCGGCGTCGCGCCCGACGATGATCGTGTCTGTATGGTGGCGGGCATGGCTCCAGCGCCAGGTCACCGGGTTGCGCATCAGCATGAAGCTGGCGATCTGGTAGACGACATCGTTCATCCAGCGCGTGCGGAAGGCCGTGCCATGGCCGCATTCGTGCCAGCGCGAGTCGCTGGACGAGCCGTAGAGCACGCCGTAGACGAAGAAGAACGGCACGCACCACCAGGTACCCCAGAAATAGATGGCGCCGGCGGCCGAGCCGAGGATGGCGACGATCCAGATGATCGTGTCGCGGATCGCCGGGCCGTCCGAGCGCTGCATCAACTCCTTGATCGCCTTGCGGGGGACATCCGTGTGGTACCACTCCGCCGAGGCCAGTCCCGTCTCGATCGCCCTGCGCGTGCTTTCGCCGACCAGGCTGTAATCGCGCTTTACCGTGCCCGCCATTGTGACCTCCAATTCCCGATCGGCCGCGAGCCCTCCCCGCTCCGGCCGGAGCCAGCCTCCCGACTGGTGTCTCGTATCCTGTTCGCCATTATCACGACCTGCCTCCAAGAACAGGAAAACGGCCCGACGGCTGCGGATAATCCTGCTGCGGCTGTCTGGCAATCGCCGCGATCCGGCTTTCGACGGCGGCGATCTCGCCGGCACCGTCGAGAACCCGGAACACCGCATCGTAGGTGCGGCTCTCGGCGTGCTCCAGCCAGATCATCTCGCCGCGTTCGCGCGCCGCCAGATTCCCAAGCACATGATGCGTCGACGGCTCGATGCCAAGCGCGTACTGTCCGGCCTGGAAATTCTGCCATTGATAGGCGCAGGGCAACTGGTCCTTGCGCGTGACCACCTCGAAACCGAGGCCGAGCCTGTCGTTGACCACCGCCACCGGGACTTGGCCGGTGCTGTCGGCGCCGAGTTCGTGCTGCCAGACCTGTTCCTTGAATCCCGGTTGCGGCGCCGGCACCGTGCGGTAGCCGACCTTCTGCGCCTCATAGCGCTCGCCGGCATGGCCTGCCCAGACGACGTCGCGGATCGGCGCCAGGTAGCGCGATCCCTCGTCAAGCACCGGATGACTGACATTGATGTGATAGAAATACATATGAGGGGTCCGGTTGAAGCCGTGATTGACGACACGGTCCGAAAGCCGGATCTCGTTGCCGCCGACATCGGCCTCGATGCGCCGCAGCAGCTGCAGATCCTCGCCGAATACAGTCGATTGCTGGACGATGCCTTCGGCCCACAACACGCAGTGGTCGCCGTCCCAGGTCTCGCCGTAGCCGGTCAGCCGCGCCGGGATGGTGCTGACACGGCCATGCAGCGAGTGGCGCACCGTCTTCTTGGGCGGGTAGTTGTAGGTGTCGGCCGGTACCTCGTTCATGAACAATATATGGTCGAGGCCGCAGGTCAGCAGAAGGCCGGAAAACGACCGCGCCCAGGCCAGCCCCTCCTCGCCTTCGTATTCGTGCAGGCCGGGATGCCGAAAGCCGCTCGGCGAATGCCAGCCGATCGCCTGGCCCCTGAAGTCGCAATCGGCGATATCGAGCGCCCGGTCGACCAGTGCGGTGAAGCGCAGGCCGGAGCCGGTGCGGAATTCGAGCATACGGATGCCGCGCTCGACGCCGTCGCCAAGCGTCATCAGCCTCACGCCGGCGAATTGCGACAGCATGCCCGAGCGTTCCGAGACCTGCCGGCGCGACAGCGTCTTGCCGTAAAGCTCTACCATGTGACCGCCAGTTCTTTCACGTTGCTCCCGTCCATCACTTCGCTCTCGTCTCCTTCAGCAGGGCCGACATGTCGGCGCCGGTGATGATGCTTTCCACGGTCAGCAGATCGGTGCCGGCGACCGTCTGCTCGGCGACGATCTCGCCGCGGCGCATAACGATGATGCGATCGGCGACCTGGAAGACGTGATGGATGTTGTGGGTGATCAAAAGCACCGAGTGACCGGCATCGCGCACCTCCTTGACGAAGCGCAGTACGCCGTGTGTTTCCTCGACGCCGAGATTGTTGGTCGGCTCGTCGAGGATGATGACCTTGGCGGCGAACTGCATGGCGCGCGAGATGGCGATCGACTGACGCTCGCCGCCCGACAGCGTTGAGACCAGCGCATCGGCGTCGAGTTTCTTCGAGATGCCGACGCGCTTCAAAAGTGCCGAGGCGGCATCGCGCAATTGGGCGAGATCGAGCGGCGCGAACACGCCAAGCCATTTGAGATTGACCGGCTCGCGACCGAGGAAAAGATTGCGCGCGATGCTGAGATCGGGAGCCAACGAGGTGTCCTGGTGGATGGTCTCGATGCCGAGATCCATCGCGTCGCGCGTCGAGCGGATGGAGACCTTCTGGCCGCGCACATAGATGTCGCCGCGATCGACCGGAAAGACTCCGGAGATCGCCTTGATTAATGTCGATTTGCCGGCGCCGTTGTCGCCGAGCAAGGCCACCACTTCGCCCTCGTTGAGCGTGAAGGAGGCGCTCTTCAGGGCGCGGACGCTGCCGAAGGATTTTTGCAGGTTCTGCAGCCGAAGCACTTCCATGATCAGCTCCTGGCGGCGTTCTTCTGCAGCAAAGCGTGCAGGATGAGCATGGCAAGGATGATGACGCCGACGAAGATGTTGTAGGCGAGCCCTGGCACGCCGATCAGCACGATGCCGTTGCGGATGCTGCGCAGCATCAGCGCGCCGACGATGGTGCCGAAAATGGTGCCGCGCCCACCGGTCAGCGCCGTGCCGCCGACGACCACCATGGCGATCACTTCCAGCTCATAGCCGGTGCCGGCCACCGGCGATGCCGCCGAGATGCGGAAGGCGCTGATCATGCCGGCGAGACCGGCCAGCACCGAGGTCAGGATAAACAGCCAGATCTTGACCGCATCGGCCGGCACACCACGCGCTACGGCAGCGTTACGGTTCGAGCCGATAGCGCTGATCCAGTTGCCGAGCTTGGCGTAGCGCAGCACATAGACCGCCAGCAGAGACAGGCCGATGAACCACCACAGCGAGGTATAGAAACGGAACGTTCCGATACTAAAGCTGCCGGCCAGCAGCGTCACGAAGAAGCCTGGCTGGTCCCAGGACTTCAGCGGAAAGCCCTGGGTGATGTAGAGGGCCGCGCCTCGCACCACCAGCAGCATCGACAGCGTCACCAGGAAGGACGAAATGCCGATCTTGGTGACGATCAGTCCGTTGATCGCACCGATCGATATGCAGAGCACCAGTCCGGCCAGCAGCGCCACGCCGATATCGACCCCGCCGTTCTGCACCAGCAGCATGACCACGACCGGCGCCAGCCCGAATACGGCGCCGACCGAAAGGTCGAATTCGCCGGCCGTCAAAAGCAGCGTCATGCCGAGCGCGATGATGCCGAGCTCGGGCAGAAACGCCATCATGTTGGAGATGTTGAGCGGCGACAGGAAATTGGCGTCGGCGATCGCGAATACCGCCAGCAGGACAATCAGGATGACGAGCGAAGAGAACTGCGGCGAGCGCATCAGGCTCGACCTGCGTTTGGCACGCGGCATTTCCTCTTCTGCGGCAATTGTCATGACTGCTTCGACCATATCTCAGGGGGACGCCCGCCGCCTGCGCGGCGAGCGTCAGTTCCAATCACTTGTTGTAGAGTTTCAGGATCGGTTCGACGCTCGAGGCGTCGTAGAGGCTGAAGGTGCGGATGTCGTAGCCGATCGGTTCGCCAGCGGCGGCCAGCCCGAGCAGCGCCACCGGCATGAAGCCTTGCGCCGAGGGAAACTGCCAGGCAGCCGCGTTGATGAACCCAGACTTGACTGACTCGGCCGTTTCCTTCGAATTGCCCCAGCCGACGACCGGGATCTTGCCGGCCGGCACGCCGGCGCCGTCGAACACCCGCTTGACGCTGGCCGCAACGGAATCGCCGAGCGCGATGATTGCCGGCGGGTTGTTGGCGACCATGTAGTCGGTCATCTTGGCGATGATGCCGGCCGGATCGGTGCCGCAATCGACCACGTCATATTTGATGCCGAGCGGATCGAAGACGCTGGCAATGCCTTCGGTCTCGAGCTGCTGGTAGCTGGCGCCCGGCACTTCGACCGGCAGGAACACCTTGTCGCCTTGCTTCACCATCTTGTGGTCGACCAGATACTTCGCCCAGATGACACCGGCTTCCTTCAGGTCGGCGCCGACATAGGCCTGCCGGCCGGTCGCCGGATCGTCGGTGTTGAAGAACACGATCGGGATACCGGCAGCCTTTGCCGCCTTGACCTCCTCGGTCCACAGGCCGGGCTGCGCCGAGGTGGTGGCGATGCCGTCCGGCTTGGCGGCCAGTGCCGAGGTGAAGGCTTCCTTCTGCGCCGCCATGTCGCCGCCGCTGAACGAGATCTTGCAGGTCACCTTGAGCTGGTCGCACGCCTTGGTGGCACCGGCATTCCAGTCGATCCAGAAGGCGTCCGACGGGCCGCCATGCGACAACAGGTAGAACGTCTTCTGGGCATCCTGTGCCACCGCCGAGCCAGTGGTCACGCCGGCGAGCACGATCGCCGCAGCCGCGATTTTCAACGCGAGTTTCAACATTTCTCTTCCTCCCTTGTTTAGTAGCCGAACCGCTCCGTCACAGTCCGTTGGCGCGGAATTTCCCGTCGAGGAATTTCTTGGCGCGCGGCACGTCGTCTTCCGAAAGATGCTCGATGATGACCGGAATGTTCGGATGCTTTTCGGCCAGCCGCTTGAGATAGAGGTCGTAATTCAGCGAACCGAGGCCAGGCGCCGGCAGCTCGATCTCGCCGACGCCGCGGAAAGTGTGGCTCTCCAGCGCGTCCTCGTCGCCGATGTCGGCGTGCTTCTCCGACTTGTCGCCGCCAGAACGCTTGACGTCCTTGGCGTGGGCGATTTTGATCTTGTCGGTCAGCGTGTCGAACACCTGGTTCAGGATCTGGTCCATCCTGTCGATATTGTGCGTTTCGAAATAGTTGGTCGGGTCCATCAACAGGCCGAGGCCTGGGTGGTCGACCTGCGCGAACATTCTCACCGTCTCCTCGACCGAACCGACGACATTGTTGACATAGGTTTCGAGCAGGAACACCGCGCCGTGGTCATAGGCGGTCTGGGCAAGGTCGGCGATGACCTTGCGACATTCTTCAAAACCTTCCTCGGTCTTGTTCTTCGGGTGATGCACCCAGTCGGACTCGGTGTTGTAGGTACCGGTTTCCGAGATCACGTAAGGGGTGCCGAAATGGCGTGCGTTACGGATGATCTCCTTCAGATAGCCGACGCGCCGCTCGCGCTCGCCCAGGTCCGGATGGATGATGTTGGTGTAACCCGATACGCAGCAGATCGGCAGATTGTGGTCGCGAAACGTATCGCGGACGGTCTTGGCCTTGTCCCTGGTGATCTGTCCGGCCGACAGGTCGATGTCCCTAAAATGCAGGTCGAGCTGCACGGTGTTAAAATCGAGCGCACGGATCTTCTGTGCGGTTTCCTTGAGACCATACGGAAAATAACCCGTGAAAATACCTGCCTGCATCATGGTGTGAAGTCCTCCCTGTAAGTGGCTCAGTCAGTTGATATTTCGGAAAGTTTGACCGTCCGGCCCTTGTCGATGGAGCGGTAGCCGGCTTCGACCAGCGCCATGGTCTTGACGTTGTCGGCGACGGACAGCGCCGGCGGCTCGCCAGTCTTGACCGCGTGCTGGAGCTGCTCCATGACGCCGATAAAAGCATGCGGGAACCACTTCGTGTCCCAGCTGGGTGTCACCCATTCCCCACCGGTGGTCTCGGTCGAGGCATAGGTCAGCGTCGAGGCAGCGCCAGTCGGCCAGCCGATGGTGCCCTTGGCGACGCCCTTGGTGCCGTCGACGCGCCAGTTGATGTGCTGGTCGTCCTTGTAGCCCTCCTGGCGCGGCCCGGACCAGACATCCTCCAGCGATACGGCAAGTACACCGGATGGGAACTTGATCGTCGACACTGTGATGCCGTCCGAATGGTCGAACCGGGTGCGCGGGTCCTTGCGGGTCAGGGTGGTGATCTCTAGGGGATCGCCGAACAGGAAGCGTAGTACGTCGAGATGGTGGACGCTCATGTTGGCGAGCGTCAACCGGTCATAGTCCTCAAGGAAGCTCTGCCAGTGCGGGATCGCATGCATGTCGATCTGGGCAAAGACGATGTCGCCGAGCGCGCCGCTGTCGATGACCTGCTTCAAGACGCGCATCGACTGGTCGTAGCGCATGTTCTGGTTGACCGAGAGGATCTTGCCTGTCTTGGCCGCCTCGTCGCGCAGTTTGACGGCCTCTTCAAGGGACAGCGCCAATGGCTTCTGCGCCAGGATCGCCTTGATATGTGCCTGCTTCAGCGCATGGCGGATCAGCGCCGGCTGCTGGTCGGGCGGAAAGGCAAGGTCGATGATCTCGACGTTTTTATCCTCGATGAGCTGTTCCGGCGTGTCGTGGACGGCCGGGATATCCCAGCGTTTGGCGACCTTCTCGGCGCTGGCCTTGGTCCGCGAGGCAATCGCCACCACGGGGAAACCGGCTTCCTTGTAGGCGGCAAGGTGACATTCGGCCATGATCATACCCGCGCCGACGCAGCCGATCCTGTATTCCCTGGTGCGGACTTTAACGTCCGGCTCGAAGCCGTTGCCGACCATTTCTTGGCTTGCCATATGTTCCTCCCGAAGCTCGTTTCTTGCAGCCGCCGTCACCTTGCCAGCGCTCCCCCGCTTTGCCCGAAATAATGCACCCTGCCCGGCTCGCAGGATATCGCCACCATCGCGTCCGGCCTGATGTCCGGCTGGCCGCGCAACAGCGCCCGCAGACGCGCCTGCCCGGCGGCGAGCGTCACTACGGTGTAGCCGCCGAGCGGCTCGACCTCGAACACTCGCGCCGGGCGGCCCGCGCCCCCCTCCGACCAGGCCTTGACCTTGATGTCTTCCGGCCTGAGTCCGATCTCGACGGCATCGGCCGGCGCCGTCTTGTCCGCGATGCGGATCGTGCCTTCCGCCGCCTCCACGCCTTCAGCGCCGTGCACCGACTTCAGTATGTTCATCATCGGCGAGCCAAGCAGCCGCGCCACATAGGTGCTGGCCGGCCGGTCATAGATCTCGGCCGGCGCGCCGATCTGCCTGATCTTGCCGTTGTCCAGAATGGCCATTCGGTCGGCGACCGACATCGCTTCTTCTTGGTCGTGCGTGACATAGATCAGCGTCTTGCCGAGCTCGCGCTGGATGCGCTTCAGCTCGACCCGCGTCTCCTCGCGCAGCCGGGCGTCGAGCGCCGAAATCGGGTCGTCCATCAGATAGGCGGCGGGATCTCGTACCAGCGCGCGGGCAATCGCCACACGCTGCCGCTCGCCGCCTGAAAGCTGAGCTGGCGGCTTGTGCAGGATATGGCCGATATGCAGCTTGGCCGCGACGTCGGCGACGCGCTTTTCGATCTCGGCTTCGGCGACCCGGCGTTCGACCAGCGGAAAGCGGATGTTGTCGCGCGCGCTCATATGCGGAAACAGCGCCAGGTTCTGGAAGACCATCGCGACGTTGCGTTCGGCCGGCGACACCGCGTTGACCGGCTTGCCACCGATCAGGATCTCGCCCGTGTCCGGGGTTTCCAGCCCGAGCACCAGGCGCAGTACCGTCGACTTGCCGGAAAGCGGCGGGCCGAAGAAGCAGAAGAACTCATTGTCGTTGACAGTGAACGAGGCGTCATCGACGGCGAGCGTGTTGCCGTAGCGTTTGGTCACATTGCGGAAGACGATATCGGCCATGGTCTCAGCCCGCTCTCAAGGCAAGGCCGGTGGCGGCGTCGAAGACACGCACCGCCTCCACCGCAGGTGCGACGACGGCTGTCTGCCCGATCGCCAGCCCGACATCATTGTCGAACACCGCCTTAACCGCGGTTTCCCCGTCGCCAAGGTGGATGATGGTGCGCGCGCCGATCCGCTCGACGAAACTCACCGGCATCGACAGGCCACGGCCGCCTTCAGTCAGCGTCACCTGCTCCGGTCGAAAGCCATAAAACACCTCGCCGCGCATCCGGCGTGCGGCATCGGCGATCTCGACCGGCAGCGGCGGCGTCGCCCCCAGTGGGCCAAGATCGATGACTAGGCCACCGTCGCTTTCCGCCGGCCTGCCCTTGAGCAGGTTCATGCCCGGCGCGCCGATGAAGCGGGCGACGAAGACATTGGCCGGGTTGTTGTAGACTTCCAGTGGCGTGCCGACCTGCTGCAGCACGCCATGGTCCATCACCGCGATGCGATCGGCCATGGTCATCGCTTCGAGCTGATCGTGGGTGACATAGACCATGGTCTGCCGGAACTGCCGCTGCAGCTGCTTCAGTTCGGTCCGCATCACCGCCCGGAAGGCGGCATCGACATTGGAAAGCGGTTCGTCGAGCAGGAAGATCGCCGGCTCCATGATCGCCGAACGGCCGATCGCGACCCGCTGCAATATGTTGACCGACAGCCTGTCGGCCTTGCGGTCGAGCAGCGGCGTCAGTTGCAGCATCTCGGCAATGGCGCCGACACGGCGGTCGATATCGGCCTTTGCTGCGCCGCGCATTTTCGGCCCGTAGGCGAGGTTCTGCCGCACGCTCATATGAGTGAAGATCGCATAGTTCTGGAAGACGAAGCCGACGCCGCGCCGCCCCATCGGCACGCCGGCCATGTCGCGCTCGCCGAACAGGATCTTGCCGCTGGTCGGCTCTTCCATGCCGGCAATCATGTTCATCGTCGTCGACTTGCCGCAGCCGGACGGCCCGAGCAGCGCCATGAACTCGCCGTCGGCAATGGCCAGGTCCATCGTCTTCAGCGCGGTGAAGTCGCCGAATTTCTTGACCAGGTTCTGCAGATGGATGGTGCTCATGCCGTCACCTCGCGTACCTGGGCCATGCGTTTCATGGCAAACACCGCGGCAATGGACAGCACGATCAGTATGGCCAGCGCGATTGCCGCCACATAGCCCCAGATCAAGTCCTGGGTGGTGAGCTTGTAGATGTAGACGGAGATGGTTTCGGTAGCGACGCCGGGACCGCCGCCGGTCATGATGTAAAGCGTGTCGAAGATCTTGAAGTTCTCGATCACCCTGATCGCCAGCGCGATGACGATGATCGTCTTCATCTTCGGCAGCACGATGGTGACGAAGCGCTGCCACGGGTTGGCGCCGAGCAGCGTCGCCGCCTTGATCTGGTCCTCAGGCACGCCGACCAGGCCGGCAAGCAGGATCAGGAACATCAGCGGCGTCCACTGCCAGATGTCGGCGACCATGACGGCGATGAGTGCCAGCGTCGGGTCCGACAGCCAGGCGATGGTGACGGGAAAGCCTGAGATCGCCGACAGGATGTCGTTGACCGGGCCGCCTGATTGAAACAACATGAAGAACATGTAGCCGGCCACCGCCGGCACCACCATCATCGGCATCAAGAGGATCGAGTAGAAGATCCGTTTGCCCGGAAACTCGTCGGCAAACAGCGTCGCGAGCGCCAGCCCGAGCAGGACCTCCGTCGGCACGCAGACGATCATGACGATGGCCGTGCGCTTCAGCGCGCTCCAGAAGCGTGCGTCGACGGCAAGGTCGGTGTAATTGGCGAAACTGTTCCACATCGACCAGGCATTCCACCAACCGGTGCCCGACAGCGGCGACCAGTCGGTGAGGCTGATATAGAGCTGCATCAGGAGCGGGAAGACGGCGATGAACAGCACCAGGATCTGCGCCGGCAGGGTCAGCTGGAAGCCGAGCCGTGCGCCCTCGTCCGGCAACACCGACGCCGCTTTGGAGGCAAGCATGTCGCCCTCCGAAATCGTCGCTGCCACCGCGCTCATTGCTTGAGCGCCCCGAAGGTCAGCCCGCGCACCAGATGGCGCTGGATGGCGATGCCCATGATCACCGGCGGCACCGCGGCGATCAGGCCGAGAGCAGCCTTGGCGCCGTAGAGCTGTCCGGTCATCGAGGAGGACAGCGAGGCCATGTAGACAGGGACCGTCACCCATTCGCGCGTCGTCAAAAGCAACGCGATCAGATAGTCCGACCAGTTGAGGATGAAGACGAACAGCGCCGCACTGGCCAGCGGCGCGCGCATCATCGGCAGCGTGATGCGGGTGATGACGCGCCACCGCGAACAGCCCTCGACCAATGCCGCCTCCTCGATCTCGCGCGGCATGTCGTCGAAGAAGGTCTTCATCAGCCAGAAGGCGAAAGGCAGCGTGACGATGCCATAGATCAGCGACAGCCCCCACCAGCTGTCGGTGAAGTTGAGGAAAGCCCACATGATCATCACCGGGGTCATGACCGCCATCGGCGGAAACAGGCGAAGCTGGATCAGCGCCAGCGGCAGGTTCTGGCCAGAGCCGAAGCGCGACAGCCCGTAGGCCGCCGCGGTGCCCGCCGACATGGCGATTGCCGTGCCGAACGTGGCCGACAGCAGCGACGACAGGATCGGCTTGAGGGCGGTGCGGTCGAGCGCGACGATCAGATTGTTGGTCGATTCCCCGAAGACGAAGCGGAAATTGCTGAGCGTCGGGTTCTTCGGCCACCAGGTCAGGTCGGCGCCGGTCGCCGACCATTCGGCGATCGGCTTGAGCGCCATCGACACCATCCACAGGATCGGCACCAGCGTCACCGCCATCGCCGCAAGGATCGCGGCATAGCGGAATATCTCGAAAGGAACTGAACGCTTCATCTTGCGGCTTTGCTGGGTCCTTCGTTGGCGAGGGGAAGAGCGGCCGCTCCTCCCCTCCTTGGTAAGATCCTGCGAGGATCAGGCGATCGGATCGAGGACGGTCGGCCAGGCCTCCTTGTTGGTCTTGATGGCCTCGAGAAGCTTCTCCTCGCCGGTCCGGCGGGCAATCTTCTTCCACTCGGCCTCGGTGTCGGCCATCGCCTGCTCGGCTGTCTTGGCCTTGGTCAACGCGGCGACGAGGTTCTCGTCCAGCGCGTTGTGGAAGGCGGTGGCGCCGGGATAGTTGATGGTGGGCACGGTGCGGGCGACCGTCTCGCGCACCACGTCCATGTGGTAGGCGTGATAGGTCTGGCGAACCAGCGGATCGGAGAAATCCGACAGCCGGAACGGATCGAAATAGCCGCCCGGATTGGCGGTCATCCAGGCGTAGATGCGGCTTGAACCCAGCCATTGCAGGAACAGGTAGCAGGCTTCCGGGTTCTTGGCTTGCGAGGAAACCGACGCCGACAGGTTAAGCCACAGCACCGAACGGCTGACCAGTTTTCCGTCGATCTCGCGGCCGGGCGGCAGCATGGAGCCGATCTTTCCAGTGACAGCTGAATCCTTGTTGCCGGCATTGTCGAGAAATTTCGGCAGGTTGGAGAAGGCACAGGTCATGGCCGCACCGCCCTTGGCGAAATTGCCGTACTGCTCCGGCCAACCCCAGGAGATCGCATCCGGCGAATGATGCGAGAGCGACGCAATGTACTCGCTGGTCGCCGCGATACCTTGCTCCGAATTGATCAGCGGCTTGCCGGCATCGTCGAACAAGAACTGATTGGGCGAAGCCATTGAGACATAACGCTGATACCAATTGGTATAGCCCCAGCCCTGGTTGCGCAGATCGGTCGAGCCGAACAGGCCCTTGTCCGGGCGCTGGAAGAAGGCTGCGATCTCGTCATGCTGCTTCCACGTCTTCGGCGCCGCCAGTTCATACCCGTATTTGTCGGAGAAGGCCTTCTTCTCGGCTGCGTCGCCGAACAGATCGGTGCGGTAGACCCAGGTCTGGAAATCGCCATCCAGCGACACGCCGTAGGTCGAGCCGCGATACTGGTTGAGCAGCGACACGCCCTTGCCGCCGTTGACGTAGCCACGCTCGGGATCGTCCCATTCCGGCTTATATTGTGCAACGAAGTCGTCGAGCTTGAGGATGCCGCCGGTTTCGGCGAGGTCGCCAAGACGGTTCCATTCGACCGCGTAGATGTCGTAGGCTCCACCCTTGGTGGAGATGTCCTGCATCGTCTTGGTGAATTCCTGGCCGTTGGGCACACCGACGATCTCGAGCGGAATACCGGTTTCCTTCTCCCATAGATCCTTGATCGACGGCGCGCCCGCCGGAAACGGCTGCGTCAGCTGGCCGATCGAACCGTCGGACAGGCCGAGCACGATCTTCGTCGGCGCCTTGCCGGCGCCCTTCATCGCCTTGGCTGCCTCGATGGCGCGGCCCTCGGGTGTGTCGGCGCCATACTGATAGCGCTCCGAGCCGTCGAATCCCGTCGGGCCGCCGATCATGCCGGGCGCCAGGGCATCGGCCGCATAGGCACGGCTTGGGCGAATGAATTTCGGCGCGATACCTGCGGCGGCAACAAGGACTGCCGCCTTTCCACCGGACGCCAGCAAACGGCGCCGCGACACGCGGATCAAATTCGACATTGGAACTCCTCCCTCAGGGCCTTGTTCCTCCACGGCCCTTATGATGGATATTGACGGCACTACACGAACGCTGTCAACATCATAAATAATCAAGACACATCATAATATCTCAAGGGACGGGAAAAATGGCGTTTATCGAGGCTCTCGCACTGAAGCCGGTGCTTGAATTTGAGGGAACCAGGCTGCCCACCTCGCAGCTTTGGTCCGCTTCGGAATTTGGTCTAGCGCAGCGGCTTGCGGATCGGCCAAGGCCGGTTACATCATTTCCCATCAGAATCGCGAGCGGCGATGAGGCCGCTCTCCGACATCGGACCTATGAAATGCGTAATCTCGATGCGCCTTTGGCACATTTTGGAATGAGGTGATCGACAGTGCGGTCCACCCTGACAGACATAGCCCGGGAAGCTGGCGTTTCCGCCGCCACGGTCGACCGTGTGCTCAACAACCGCGCCGGGGTCAGGGCGCGCACTCGCGAGGTCGTGCTCGAAACGGCACAGCGGCTTGGCTATATCGCTGAAAATTCAAATCATCCGAGCTCGCTCAACGCGCTGCGCGGTGAGGTCATACGGCTCGATTTCGCCCTGCCCGCCGGCACCAATTCCTTCATCAAGATGCTGCACCGCCAGATCGAGGCGCAGGCGCAGTCGCGGCCTGACCTCGACGTCCGCGTCGCCACTATCGAAGGCTTCAATCCGGATCGGCTCGCCCGTCTGCTGCAGGAACTGCACGGGCAGACGCAAGGCGTCGGTGTGATCGCGCTCGACCATCCGACGGTGCGCGAGGCGATCCGCTCGCTTTCGGCCAGCGGCGTCAAGGTGGTCACCCTCGCTTCCGACATCCTGCATGTGCCGAGGGTTGCCTATATCGGCATCGACAACCGCGCCGCCGGCCGGCTCGCCGGCTACCTGCTCAACCGCTTCATGGGCGCAGGGTGTCCGGGCAAGGTCGCGCTGTTCGCCGGTTCGCTCTCCTACCGCGGCCACGAAGAGCGCGAGATGGGCTTCCGCCACATACTGACGGAAGAATCGCCCAATCTGCAGATCGTCGAGATGCGCGAAATGCTCGACGATCGGGAAAAAGCCTACTCTGAGGCCTCCGCCCTGCTGGACCGGCACCCGGACCTGGCCGCCATCTACAATGTCGGCGCTGGCAACACCGGCATCGCCCGCGCGCTGAAGGAACGTGGGCGCGCGCTGTCGACGGTCTTTCTCGGCCATGAGGTGACGGAAGGCACCAAGGAGCTTCTGCTCGACGGCACGCTCGACGCGGTCATCGACCAGAACCCGCGCGTCGAGGCCCGCGAGGCGCTCAACACCTTGACCCACGCGGTCAGGGGATTGCCTTACGAACTGCACCAGCCGAGGCTGCAAGTGATCTTCAGGGAGAGCATCCCGGAGATCTGAACCCAGGTGAATGGCTGGGTTTTGTGAATCTTGCCGGCGCGCTCATCGACGCCAAGATCGTCAGCGTCGTCTATTCCGGCCAGCCGCTGAACAACACGCCGCTCGACCGCTCGCGGCGACCGTCGGCTTCAGGATGTTGGAAGACCAGCTCACCGTTGGCGCGCAATATCCCAGCGTTGGCAAGATCACGCGCACCAACCGCAGCAAACCGGACGAACCGGCGCTCGTCGATGACGGCTTCGATCTGGTCAACGTCTTTGCCAACTGGCGCATCAACGGCCACGCCAAACTCGATTTCAGCGTCGACCTGGCGGCGGGGCGCGGCGGAACCGATGGCCGGCTAGAGCTTGCTCACCATCGCTTGCGCATCTTCGCCCAGACCGATGGCGATCCGGTCGCCGGAGGCAATGCCTGATATGTCGCAGACGACCAGCGGCATGCTGATTTCGTAGAGGAATTCGGCAACGATGGCGCCGACGGCAAGGATCGGGTCCGGCCGCTCCAGGATAATACCGGCCGGCGCCGTTCCTCTGCGGATCGCTTCGGCCAGAACCGAAGACGAGGACGACGACCCCCGCCCGCTCGGCATCACCAGGATCCTGCCGGCGATATTGCCGCCCAGGTCCGGATGCGAATGGTCGATGATGTCGCCCGTTTCGACGTCGATCCCGCCCCAGAAGCTGAGCGCCTGCGAAAGCACCAGCGCCGGGCCTTGTGCGGAGCCGGCAAGGTGGAATGTACCGGTTCTGGCCGGCGCCTTCATGGCGCGCCTCGCACGACGCGGCCGGCCGCGGCCGAGCGGACGCAGTCTTCCATGTCGCCGAAGGCCACCGAGACACCGATGTTGCCAGGTGCGTAATGCGCCCATTTGCCCGAATTGGTCATCACCACGCCGTCGAGACGCTCGAGGATCGACGTGACATAGGTGCAGGTGTCGGTGACCGGGACAAGGCCGAAGACTTCCATGCCGGCCAGTGCGCCTTCGTCCTGCAGTCGTGTCAGCGTGGCACGCCCTGTGTTGACATAGATCGGGACGCCCCTGCCCGGCGCAACTTCGCGCAGCAGCGGCAACAGGCGCATCCACTCTTCATGGGAGAAATGCGGCGTGCCTAACGACACGGCTGCAAGCTGCACGCCGTCGGGGACGCTCGACAGCCTGGCCAGCGCATGGCGGATATCAGCGCGAGAGATCCGGATTTTTTCCTCTGGCACCAGGCCGTGCAACGCCTCATCCAGCGTCGTCGCCTCCGGCGTAATGCCGACCGCATGAAACAGCGCCACAGCGCCCGTCGTTGCCGCCGCCGCCCCCAGCGCCTTCAGTTGGTCCTCGTCGCGCGGCTGCGGCAGGCCTGATATGACAGGAATGCGGTCGCCGCTCTTTTGCCCGACAAGTAGTCCGACACCCACGAACAGGGCGTCGCTGGGCTCGAGACCGCCAGTCAGCTCGAACAGGATCTGGCCTCGTCGATTTTCACTCAGATGCAGCCCCCAGGCCGGCGCGCGTCCGGTCATTGCGCAGCATAAATCGATGAAATCGCCATAGCGGTTGGTTCGCGCCCCGATCACCGAATTGGCAAAGACGATGGCATTGGACTCACCCCAGGCGATCTGCTCGCCGAACCTTGGCCGGAACCGAGTCTGATAGGGTGCGCAGGTGAAGGTCGCCTGGCAGCCGAGGTCCAGATGCGCCATCATCAGGCGTCGCGCCGGCGCTTCTTGCGACATCGGCATCTTCACCAATCTGGGATGGATGAGGTCGAACGAACCGACATTCAGCGTCGTCGGCACCCGAACGCGGCCGACGCCCTCGATCAGCCTTTCGACGAGATCGAGGCTGGCCTGGCCGTGATAGAGGCAGCCGTCGATATGGGCACCGGCAATATCCAACAACTTGCGCGCGCCGACCGCCTTCGCGAAGGCGACCAGGATCTTCATGGCGGCAGCCGCTGCCGAGCCTTGCTCGCCATGCAGCATCGACTGGTCACGGGCCGTCAATTCCAGCATCATCGGCAAATTCCCGAGCCCGCACTATGCCGATCAAGCACTCCCTGATTGCGGAGCGTCTGGCAAGACAGAGCTTCGGATCTCTTCTACTTCGCGGCGATCAGCAGACCAGACGTTCACAGCTCCTCGCAAAGCGAGAGAGACGCGAAGCACGGTCGGAGAGCGGGCGATCCACGGCGGAAACGGCGCTATTCCTTCTGGGACGGTCCGTCGGCCGTGCTGCGGTCGCCATCTGCAGAATGCGGCAGGATGCCGAAGTCGCGCGACTTGGTCCCATGCGCCGCCGTCAGGAAACCATCGGCTGTGAGACCTCGCCTCAAAAGCTCACGTACCGCGGCCGACCGGCTCGGCATGTGCTTTTCGAAGCGCCAGTTCTCCAATGCCGCCAGTTCATCGACAGTCAGCATGATCTGCAGTCGTTCCGGGCGTTCCAGTTCGGACATCTCGGCCTCCAGTCATACCAGCCTAGTTAGTATGTCCCTGATTTTGTGTAGAATTAGGTACATGAGCAGAGTACGTCAAGGCCTTCAGATGTGTGACTCATGCAGAAGTCTGATGAAGCGGATCAAGCATCAATTGGACAATCCACAAAATACGCTAACTATTTGACACGAAACGATTTTTCAATGGTCTTCGCTTGCCAATCACGAGCCCTGGGCGCATGGTAGAACACGAGGGACAAACCGCTCCTGAAAGGAAGGTTTTCCATGCGCTACGGATTTTCGGTTCGCCTGCACGAAGACGTCGGTTCCCGAGTTCGAGCTACATTGCGGTCCGGGATTGCCATCAATCTGACTGCTGTCGCCGAAGCCGTGCGACTGCAAAACCTCGCCGAGAATATTGCGCGCGAAGACATCGAATGGCTCGTCATGCAGGCAGCCCAGCTCCAAGGCGCAGCTATCGAGTTCGACGGCTTCGCGGAAGCCGATCTGGCGGAGTTTGCGTGCACTCAGCTGATGCAAAGCAGCCCCGCATTGGGCTGGGACGCCCTGGAAGGCGGGGGGGCCGTTTCGCCGGATCTTGGCCGTCAAACGCATTGAAGCGCGTGCTCCTGTGAGCCCAGCCATGCTGCCGCCACGTGCTCGGCAAAAAAGCCCGCCGCAATGGCGGGCTTTGGACTGCTGGAGGTCTGGTGGACGAAGGCCTCTCGGCCCGGTCCGACATTTCATTCCGATGTATTCGCCTTAGCGGCGCGCGATAAGCAGGCACAATTGGCGCAGATCGCTATCGTAAGTGCCTTCGCTACTCAGCACGTCGACGCAGCGCTTCTTCATCCTGGCCAACTTGTCGCTCGACATGTCTGCGACGACCTGGGGTAAGCTGGGATTGCTGGGATTGGACGGGCTGCCCGGGTTGGACAGATTGCTCGGATTGGTACCACCGATCCCGACACCGGCGCCGACATTGATGCCGCTGCCGACCCTGACCCCCGCGCCAGCCCCAACGCCGCTGCCGATACCTACCCCCGCGTCGGCGGCAATGCCGCTCGAACCGCCAACCGTTGCGCCGGCACCAGCGTTGATGCCGCTTCTGCCCCCAACCGACGCGCCGGCGCCTGCGGCGATGTCCCTGGAACCGCCAACCGTAGCACCGGCACCGGTGTTAATGCCGCTGCCGCCCACCAAGGCACCGAAGCCTGCCTTGATGCCGCCGCTGCCGCCAACCGTTGCGCCGGCACCGGCGTTGATGCCGCCGCGACCGCCAACCGTCGCGCCGAGGCCGGCATTGATGCCGCCGTTGCCGCCGATGGATGTTCCAACACCAACGGCAATTCCGTTCGCGGCATTCACGGGCATCGAGAGCATGAAAAGCGCTACGCTGCCCGCCACTGCACCGGTGATCGTTTTGATGTTGATGGTCATAACATTCTCCCTGCTGTAGTTTCGCTGAGCAACCCGCGAACTCGCCGGTTGCATTACGCCCTAAGTGCAAGGAAGAAGATCGGTTTCTTTACCGATCAACTTGCTGGTCCCATGGTGTATTTTCAAAGAACAGCCGCGTGAAATTTGTATTGAAATTTTCCGAAAGTTTGAAGCGATGCGAGAGTCGGCTGGTCGGCGCCGCAACAAACGAACGTCGCAACGGGTCGGCGGCCGAAAAGGCGAATTTCTAATCTGCAAACCACAACATCAAACCGACCCCTCGGCAATAGAACAATGGGCCGAGAATATCCGCGCTGCGCGGGTTGCTTCACCGTGCTGCGTCATTTTTGACCGATCTGGACTGTCTCTGCTGCCGACCGCGGACGAAAGTACAAAGCGCCGAACCGCGAGATCCAGCGATGGAATCAAATCCGCTCGAGTTCACGCTTTGCGTGGTCGCGCCTTGGATTTGGTTTCCTCCTTGGCGGCGGGCGCCGTCTTAGGCTGACGTGGTGATGGCTTCGGCCGGCTGGCGGTCTTCTCTTTCGTGGCGATTTCTGCGTCGATTTCGGCGGTAGCCTGATCCCAATGTTGCTGATGCGCCCCGTCGGGCCTGCCTGCCCGTTCCCAGATCGCGTGTGCACGCTGGCGAATCCGTTCCTGTCTGTCCCTCACCGTTGCCTCCGTCGGTTTATGCGTAAGCAACTTTGTTCTAGCTGAAATTTCGACCGGCGTCTTGATCCCCAGGCAACACCGTCATTGAACCTCTCTGTCACACAGGACGGCGACGCCGAGGAGCGCCGCCTTCTTGATGATCAGCCCTTCAAGGTCGGCGTCCGAGCGCTCGGTTCCGGTGCGTTCGCGCAACAGTGCAATCGCCGCCTTCATCGACAGCAGCCCATCGCCTCGTTCAGCAAGCAGTTTGTCGACGGCGGCGGCCACGTTGGCCCGCTCGACATGCGGCAGCATGGGAATGGCTCCTTTCCTTGTTTCGCGACGACAGCGGCTCCATCCCGATCGCTCGGGATGGAGCTCTTATTCGATAATTTAGACCGTGACCTTTCCAAATCCGGTTCGCGGTTTGGAACGCCGATCACTCGATGACGTGCACGATCTTGCGGGTGCCTGGGTCGACGAGCACGGTGCGATTGCCGACGACGACGTATCTGTACTTCACGTCGGGAACATCGATCGGTTGCAGCTCGACCGTATCTGGCACCGTGGAACCGATATTGAGCTCCACGCCCAGAAGATTGATCGACGCCAACGGGTGCTTATGGACGTATTCGCGGATGACCGTCTGCTGTTCGGGCGTGACAATCACCTGGTCCGCGGTGGCCACGCCGACGCCGGCGAGCAACACCAATCCCGCCGCAGCAGGAACAAGGTGGATTTTCATCGTCTACTCCTGTTGTTACGGGCCTCGCCCTTACAGTTGCGACGCGGCTTCCGGTCGAAGCGGCGAACCCTCTAGGCAAACGCCCACGCCACCTTGTTGTTCCGTAAGTGGCGGCTAATCGAATGGCGGTGAAGTGCCCGCGCGGTGCGGCGAATGAACTGCAAATGAGCTACGGTGGCCCGCGTCGCAAGACGCGGGCCGATCGGTTTCCCGATCAGCAGCGACACCGGAGGGGGATGATATCGGCTGCGTCTGAAACAACGTTTAGGACA
Source organism: Mesorhizobium sp. M0174 (assembly GCF_040322275.1). NCBI lineage: Bacteria > Pseudomonadati > Pseudomonadota > Alphaproteobacteria > Hyphomicrobiales > Phyllobacteriaceae > Mesorhizobium > Mesorhizobium sp. M0174. The sequence goes on along the minus strand of NZ_JAMYTB010000025.1, from coordinate 35,643 downwards.
AGCTAATGTTCCTGAGAGAGGGCAACAAACCTGCCGGTACAGCGCGACGTTACCGCCCATGGGCAAGCCCCTGTGGCCGCAAATGAAGCGGCTACTGCTTTGGCGGTTGTGGCGGCACCTCGCCGGGCTTGAGCACCGGGGTCTTGCCCTCGTCCGGCGGTGGCGCCGCCATGCCCTGATCGCCCGTTGGCGGCGGCTTCAGGACCCCACCGCATGGCTCGAGCGTGTCGGACAAATTGTTGCCGGCCGGCTTCTGCTGCTGGTTCTTCTGATCCTGCGGCTCGACCTTGCAGCGGTCGGATTGCGCCTGTTCGCCCGGCTGCGCGGCCGCCGGCGCCGCCAGCAGCGCACCTAGCATATACGGCAAGAAAATGAGCGGTCTCATGTCGAGCTCCTTTCGCGCCAGTATCTTCTGAATGTGAAGGCGGGCAGGCGCGATTGGTTCCGTCGTGCGGCAATGCGCCCAGACCGCAGCGGCCCGGAACCGGCTGCCAGACTTATGAGTTCAACCACTGAGCCAGTTCAGGGCTGCCGACATTATGGAGAACCAGCGATGGAACCGCGCAGGAAAGAACGAACCGACGACGAGACAGAGAGCCCGACCATCCAGCAACAGGACTGGGATGCCATCCGGAGTGGGAGAATCCTCCCAGACGGCGTGCCGCAAAACGGCGACATCCGTTACGACGTCGAGAAAGACGGCGAACTGCCGGAGGAGGACGACGACAACGCCTACCAGGACAGCGACGAGGCCTTGCCGGACGATACTGAGGAACGCGTTATTTCACGCGATCTCGCACGCGAAGGTGGTCCTTTCGACGAGGAATGAGCGACTGCCTTTCGCACTGCGCTCGCTATCCGGGTAGACGGTCGGATGAGCCTCTGCTTTCAATTCGGGAGGTCGAAGACCGGCTCCTGGCAGCGATAGACCAGACATTGACCATCACGCGTCTTGATATACGCGGAGCGCGGCACTTGCGGCCAGTCGCATTCATTGCCGAATTGGCGGACGTAACGGTCGTAGGTGTTCTGGCCGGTGGTCAGCACCACCGAGCGATGCCTCTGGATCAGAAGCTGCGTCTGTTCGCATGTCATCGCGCGGCTGTCCGGCCGGGCGTCGGCCGTCGCGGCAGACAGAAGCGCCCCGGCTGTAAGGACTGCCGCTTGTGTCAGGACTCTGCCAAGCATGAGACCATCTCCCGTGAAGCCTAACGCGCATCTTGGTTTCGCAAGCGCCGGATCGAGCCGCCCTCGCAAAGAAAAGATCGTACAGATTGCCAGGAAAAATGCAAAAGCCCGCCGCACCTTTCGGCGCGGCGGGCTTCAACTGAACGTCACTCTTAGTCAGGCTTGGGCGGCTTACTCCTCCTTCACCGGCCCGAACCGGCGCACGATCATTTCGAAGACGATATCCGAGATCCACATCGCCGATACGCCAATCAGAAAGGCCGCGGCCAGCGTCGTGGTGTCGTCGTCCGGCGAAGGAAAGGGCAGGCCGGCGGCGCGGAAATAATGCACGACCGGCAGCGTCAGATAGGCCGCCGCCAGCGCGCCGCAGATCGGCGAGGCCACCATTTCGCGGACCTTGTAGCGGTGACGTGACAAGGCCCGCAAAATGCCGCCGGACAGGCCGGCGACCAATACCGGCGCCTTGATGCCCAGAACGTCGAGCAGCTCATGCATCATGGCGTCCACCCGCACCATCTGGCGCCCTGCCCGTTGAAGGCGTTCATCTCGTCGAGCTCGGGCCGGGTCATGGCGGCGACGACCGGGGCGGATGGCCGGCGTGGCTGACTTTGGTCGCACCAGACTTGCCGCGGATTGCCGGCCGGCGCGGTTGTCGTGCAGCCGGCCAGCACCAGGCAGAGGATCAGCGCCTTGCCCATTTCTCAGCCTCCGCTCTTGCTGCCGCATCGATCATGCCGGCGGCCTTCCGCCCTTCGGCGGAAGCCTCGCGGTTCATTTCGAGGCGGTCCTCGGCGGCCGCGATTTTTGCCTCGACCTGTTTGACCGCCTCCTTCTTCGCCCGGTTGAAGCCGCCTGCAATGTAAAGGCCGATGCCGCCGGCCACAGCAGCGAATACCGTCATGACGACCTTGTTGCCGATGATGGTGCTGAGAATGGCGAGGAGCGCGGTCATCACAAATCCTCGGCGCGGCGGCGGCGCAGGAACTCGGTCAAGACGCCGTTGATCACAAGAAACCAGGGGAACCATTCCCCTGGGATGACCGGCGAAAGAACCTGCGGGTCGACATAGGTGACGATGCTCGCGATGATGCCGATAGCCGCCTGAAGCCGCGCCCAGACAATTGTTTCGCTGTCGCGGAAGAAGCTCTTGATCCGGGTCCACATGTCATTTCCTTCCGAATAGTTTGAGGATTGCTGATAATTTGAGGATGGTGGCGATCAGCGCTGCCCAGAAGCCGGGCTTGGCGGCAGGCACAGGAGGCCCAGGAGGCGCGTGCGTGGCGGCCGCTTGTGGAACGGGAATTGGGCTGGCTGGCTCTGGCGGAGTTGCAGGGACGACCGCCGACGACAGCGGGCCGGCAGACGGCCAAGGCGTGTCCTTGATGCGCGACCATTTGCGATAGGCCTCTGCGAGCCTGGTATCGTAGGCGTTCTTGCGATAGCCGGCGCCGTTGTAGCCCTTGGCGAAGCCTGCCCAGTCATGGTTGCGCAGATTGTCGTCGAGCTTGTTCGTCTTGATGAAGTTGATCGCGGCCTCAAGCTGGGCTTCCTCGTCGGCCATCATGGCTTCCACCATGGCCTGCACTGTCGCGAACCCGGCGGCGGCGTGGTTTTCGCCGAGAACCTGGCCAAGACCCCATGACGCGGATTTGAGCGCCGCGGTTTCGTCGATCGCACAAGCTGCCTTGAGCCGTGGGTAGCCATCCCTGGGATAGGGCTTCTCGCCCCACTTCGAATAGGCGAGGCCAGCGGCTACCGCTCTTGCCCGCTTGGCACCCGACAGGTTGCGATAGAAGACGTGCGGCTCGAACAGGATGACCGGCCGGCCAAGGGCGTCGAAGCCGTGCCCGCTCGTTTCAACATCGAGGAACGCGTGCATCTCGTCCTCGCCGACGCCGATCCGGGCGCCGAGTTTCGGCAAGTCCATATCATCGAGGCGCCTGGCGGCGCCCTTGAACAAACGGTCCATAGGTTTCCTTTCCGCCCTCGCGGGCAGAGTTTTGAGCTTGAAACGGCACGTGCGTGGCGGCAGAGCAGAATTGGGCGGCAGCGCGCGCCGATGTGGCAAGCAAGGTTGATGTTTTCGACCCGCCATGTGAAATGGCCGCGGGATGGTGCACATGTCTGATGACGAACAAACCGCTGCGGCGCGCTGGACGGTGAAGTCCGAACTCCGCGCCGTCGGTCGCGACAAGCCGCTGCTGCTGGTGCTGGCGGCGATCCTCTGCCTCTATTGTGCGTTTATCGCCGGACCGATCGTCTACGCGGTGCTGGCCATCAACGGCATTGCGAATTTCTTCAAATGAAGCCGGTTCCGGCGATCTCGCTCCGGTCCCGGTTCCTGCGTCCACCGCGCCCGAAATTGCTCGACCTGGATGAAATTGCTTAGCCGGGATGAAACCGTTCCCGTCTATCGTTCGTACCTGTAGCGGGTACGGGAGGACACGTGACGATAAGAATCAGGCTTCCAGGCGGGACTTTGAAGATCAAGAAAAGGGACGAGCTGCGGCGGCGCGAGCAGAAGCGCGAGGTGCCGGTTTGGCAGGTCGGCAATTATTTCGTCATCTGGTGCCCGAGCGGCATGTCCGATCGCCCATCGTCGCCCAACAAGTCCTCGCCCAGGAAATAGCCCGGGCACCCGACGATCCCGACCCGGCACTGATGCCTCGGTGCCGGATCAGGAACCGCCGTGCGCGCCAAACTTCCGAGACCGCTCGACAAATCCCAGAAAAAGTCAGCGGACAGGCGTTGACTCTTCCGCCACGGAAGGTTTTGATGCTGCATTGCACAATCAGGCGGGGGCCGATGGCAGTACGTATCAGAATGCCCGGCGGCACGCTGAAGGTGAAAGTGTACCGCGAATTGCGCGATCGCGAGCGCGCCCGCCGCATACCTGTCGTCAAGATCGGCCGGGTTTATTTCACCTGGTGGTCGAACCGCCAGCGACTCATTGACGACCAGTCGCCACGGTGAACGTCCCAATTCTTCCGACCTGGCATGCGCCTGGGAAGCCCGCTCAGCCTCCGCAGGCGAGCTCGCAAGATAAGTTGATGAGGCTGCTGTTGACTCTTCCGTGACGGAAGGTCTCTACTTACCGCATTGCACGAAAATTGCTGCGTTGCACAACGGGAGTTGGACCGATGGCAGTGCGTATCAGGTTGCCTGGCGGCACTCTGAAGATGAAGACCTATCGTGAGTTGCGAGCCCGGGAACGCGACCGCCGCGTGCCTGTGATGAAGATGGGTTCGCTTTATTTTGTCTGGTGGTCGAAACGCCAGGAACCTCACCAGAAGCCGCAGGACAGCAGACGGTAGCGGCTCCGCCGGCGACGGGTCCGCGTCAGCGATGAACCCTGAGAATTCCGAAATACAACTCCAGCTATAGGATTTCTGGTCGGCCGGGTGTGCCATTGTTGGTGCGCACAGCATCCAGAGCGGCCCTCGCAGAGCAATTCTTCCGACGTCTTTTCGGCGATTTTCAAACGGCGTCCAGACTGGCGGGCGCGGGTGTTTGCAACTTGCAAACCGTCGCCGCTTGTCGCAATAGCTAGGTCGTAAAGAGACGCATGGATGATGGAGGCTGACCTGTCTATTGCGAACAGCCAATTTCGGTTGTCGGCTCAGTTAGCCGACGAGCCACCAATCCGACGTGCAATTATTGATTCGGACCTCGAAGATATTGATTCGGACCTCGAAGACGCGGCGCGGACATTCTTCGAAGGGGTATCTGAACACCAACATTGGAAGCATTTCTTCGAGCGATCGCAGCTTTTCGCAGAGAGGGTGCGAAAGTCGCGCTTCGGCCGCAACTGATATGCCATTCGTTCCACCATTCCTCTACCGCCTAGCCGGCATCAACTCCGGCCCCGAAACGAAGCTAAGTTTGCGGAGCGTCCGCAGTTTGCGGCGAGGCAAGCATGCGATCGGCGAAGAATGCATCATCAACGGCGTCTTTTCCTTCGATCGCGCCGATGCAAAGATCACCGTTGGAAAAAGATCCTATATCGGCAAGAGCCACCTCGTGGCGGCTGAGAAGATCGAAATCGGAGATGACGTGATCATTAGTTGGGGTACCACAGTCGTCGATCACAACTCACACGCGACGGGTTGGCAAGACCGCAAGGAAGATGTCGCCGACTGGCATCAGGGAAAAAAGGACTGGTCAAAGATCACCATTGCGCCAGTGAAGATTGAAGACAGCGTCTTTATCGGCTTCAACGTCATTATTCTCAAGGGCGTAACGATCGGCAAGGGATCGGTCGTTGGTGCGGGGTCTGTCGTCACGAAAGACGTGCCGCCCTTTAGTATGGTCGGCGGTAATCCTGCAAAGCAAATCGGCGGCGCTGCTGCTAGATCATTGACTTGAGCACAGAGCTCCGGCCATGTAGGCCATGCTGCGCATCGCCGTCTTGGGTGCAAACCTTAGAAATTCGGTCCGCAGTCTGTGTTTTACCCATCCTTTTTTTTCGCCAGCCAAATGCTGTTCATAGGCGAGGTCGTGCGCAAAAACCTTTAGCCGTTCTACCTTTAGCCCGGACGTTTTGAGAAGGTTTTCAAACGTTTGGGTCGTGTAAAAGTTGATATGCCCATACGGCCCTGACATTCGAATGGCCTTGCTGAGATCTCGCGTATGCTCCAAAGGCACTTCAATATAGAGCTTCTTGCAGACCCGAGCTGCCTCCCTCAGAAACATCCGTTCGTGCTCGACGTGTTCGACGACGTGAATGGCAAGCCCGAGATCGAACGACTTGTCGGGATGAGGGATGTGATAGCCGTCGAATACGTCGATGCTGTCCAGTTTGGCGATTTTTCTTGCCTTGATGGCCTCGACGCCGCTCTTCGAAATCTCGACGGCGCCAAGCTTCTTACCGAGCCCCTTCCTGTTCAGCTTATCCAGCACCGCACCTTCGCCCGCCCCGATGTCAAGAATCCTGTCGAAGAATTGGCCTTGAATGACCGCTTCGATGTGCCCGACCGACTGGTTTGAAGCTATGTCCCGTTTTGCGGCTACTTTTCCATCGGCGTAATAGTCGTCATAGATGTCGATGATGCTGCCGGCATGCGCCATGAGACAATCCTCCAAGGATAGCCCCCGCCGACCTCATCCTGCCGTTGCCTGCGAATGGCGTCCAGCGTCGACTACGCCGCCTACCCAGACCTCAACGAGACCCTCAATGTCGCCGTCAGGAACCGGGATTTCGCGGCTGTGTGCCGGATCCTTCGGCTTTGCGACCATGATCATTGCGCCCACCACCAGCCATTCCTCGCCCTCCTCGAGCTCGGTGATGATTTCGCCCTTATGCTGAATAGCGAATGCCATTGCTTATCCCCTTTCCGCGACTTGTTCGATGAAGCGCAGCGCATTGCCGTCATGGCCGGCATCGTTGAAATGCAAGCCCTCTTGATAGTTTCCCGAATTGATGTAGTCGAAGCCGTCGATCGGGATGGTCAGCACATTGCGCGATCGATAGGTTTGACGGATTGCGCCAAGGGCGGCATCATAGCTCCGACCGCCCGTGTAGCTTGCATCCCATGCGGCTGACGGCCGCGTCGGCGGCATCACAAGGATACGCGGTGCAGCGGCCGCTTCCAGCGTGTTGATGATTGTTGCGATGTTTGCCGATATCGTGGCCGGCGGCGTGCCAAAGCTGTCATTGATGCCGAGCGCCAGGATGGGCACGATCTTGCCGCCGGCGTAGCCGCATTGAGCGGCGGCCGATGTAAGACGCGCGGTGTTGAATGACGAGAAGGCATAGCTGCCGTGTGCCGCGCGCAAGGTGCGCAGGCGCGGACGCGAGCCGGCCGCCTTGACGCCAAGCCTGATGAGCCCGGTAATCTCGACAGGACCGCCGACAGCCGTAAGAGTGTAATTGCCGCTTGCCGCCTGCCCGGTGAGCGACGGCCCCGAATACCTATCAAGCGCCAGGGCGCCGGCGCAGTTGACGGTTTTGTACGCCGCGCCGCCGTTGAAGACAAAGGCAAGCGATCCCTGAGCGGCGTCCTGAGTGTAGTGGACGTCGACCTGTTCATAGGTGCCGGTAAACGCCAAGGAAGCGCCGGCGGCGAGGATGATGCTCTCGCCGATCGGCCCGCGCGACCCTGTCGACACGCTCCCGGCGACGGTAACGCCATAGAAAGTCGGAAGGTAGGTAGAGCTTGGCCGCAAAGCAGTCATGCCCGGTTCATCGTCGGCAATGCCGATATTGGCAAAACGCGTAACCAGGTTGAACCAGTGTTTCGGCCCGTCGCTGGCAAGCGCCCAATGGCCGATGCTATCGGCGATCAGGCAGAGCACATCGTTGTTGGCGATGTGTTCGGCCATCGTCGCGCGAAAGCCGTCATAGAGATTTTGCAGCGACGGCCGGCGCGGAATGAAGAAGCGCTTACTGTTGACGGCCGGCTTGCCAGGTCCCCAAAAACCGTCGCCAGATGCGGGAATGGCCGTCAAGGCGAAATTTCCAGGCGGCACATAGGGATTGGGATGAGCGCTCGCCGCGGACGCAAACAGCGCGGTCGCATCGACGACGCCGTTAGGATCGGCGCCAGCCAGCAGGTTCATGCCGGTATTGCTAGCGCCGCCGGTCAAGGCCCGGTCGGCATCGGCGAGCAGACCGGTCTTGATCGTAAAGCGGACCTCGTACCGATGCTGGGCGGACGATGCTACGGTCGCGCCATTCGACAGCGCGCCTGATTTGATCCATGCCGGGATGCCTTGCGGGTTGACGTTGTTTTGAAATTTGTAGGCGCCACCGCTGATCGCCGGATATTTGCCGGCTGGGATTGGGATACCCAGCGGGATATGAACGACCCCGTTGACCAGCGTCACCGCATATGTGCTTAGGATGTTGACCACCAACCCGCCGAGATAGTCCACTACATGAATGAGCGCAGCGCCGGCGCCAGCGCCAGCGCCAACGTCCACCGCTGTAATATGGCCGTCGGCCGGCGCTGGCGTCTGCATGATGACGCTGTAGCTGCCCGGAACGTCCGACCCCGTGTTGACCAGCGTCGGCCAGCCGATTTCCTGGCTAACGCCGACAGCGGAAACGAGACCGTTTGCCGTGGTATAGGCAGCACGCGCCTTGACGGCGACTTCGCCGGTGAAGGTCGCCTTCCACTGCGGACCATTTACAGCGCCTATAGTCTTGGCAGTGTGCGAGGCCGGAACCGCCGCCGTGAACCACTCGACTTCGCCGTTCGGAATTGCCCCGGCAGTGTAGTACCAGCTACCAGCGCCAGTGCGCTGGACGCCCATGACGCTGCCGGCAGGCTTCAGGATCGAAAGCCCTGAAACAACAGACGACGGGCCGGCTGGAACGGACATTGTCTGCTCGGAAACCAGGCTAAGCGTCCCGTCGCCCTCGACGTGGGCAATAAGGATGTGGGCTGTTCCCGGCACGATGCCAAATCCAAGCTCCAAGGTCGACAGATATTCATCGACCGTCGACAGCGATCCAGGCCAGAAATAGACGCTGTCGTTCGTAATCACCGTGCCGCCGACGGAACCCGTGATCGGAACGGGTCCGACGATCCTTGAGCTGATCAGGCCAATTTCCGCCGTTGCCGCCCGGACGCCCGTATCAACTGCTACCGGTCCGGCCCCAACATTGAACAACCCCAAAGAACCTGTCGAAACTTCGGTCCAGAAATACTCACCGACATCGACATTCCTGCCCAGCACCGCCGCGGCGGCGGCGCCGGCCAGTCCTGCCGACGCCGCAAAGCTGAACGTCGGCGCCACTGTGTAGGAGCCCGGCGCCGTGATCAGTATCTGCGTCAGCACCCCGCCCGCCACCACGAAGCGGCCGGCAGCGCCCGACCCGGTGCCGCCGGTAAACGCCAGGTCGAACATGCCGTTGGCGCCGCCCGAGCCTGGCGTGATCGCTCCGTTGCCGGCAACGCCGAAGCCGATTGCGGCGGCAGTCGTCGGGAAAATGCCCTTGCCGTAAAGCGATGCGTCGCGTGCGGCCTGAGCGCTGATGACGGCCGCCGCGGCCGCGACGGAATCGGAATTGGTCGCAGCCCGGTCGGCAGTGGTTTGGCCGGCATTCGCGGCGGAAGCGGCGGCGCTGGCGGATGCCTGGCCGGCGCTGGCTTCGGCAGCATCCTTCAGCGCCTGGGTTTCATCGCGCAGCGCTTCGACCTCATCGACCATGTCCGCGATGTCGGGCGGAACGGATGCGGCGACGGTGATGGCATCGGCGCCGACGGCCGGCTCGTCGGCCGTGAACTCGAACACGCGGCCGGCATTGACCGATCCGATCTGGGTATGGACGGTGGTGCCCTTCTGCAGGGTGCGCGTAGTGCGGGCATCGGCGGCGCGGAACCATTCGCCTGCGCTCGCGGTGTAGATGCCGTTTTGCGTCGGGTCGGCCTGGTCCTTGACCAGCACGCGGTCGCCGACCTCGGCCGGCACGCCGTCGATCGCCTGCAGGCCATGCAGGAGGATGTCGGCCGTGGTCGCGAGGCGCACGGGTTCGCGTTCGCCGGTCAGGAGACGAACGGCGGCAGTTGCAGGTCGGGACATGAGGGCTTGCTCCATAAAAAAAGCCCCGCACAAGCGAGGCTGGAAGGGGTTCAGTGCTGTCGGTGGGAAACTTAGGCTACGCGGCCGGACACCGCCCTATCCGGCGCAGCCGGCGATTTTCCGGACAGAGAGCGGCAACGGGCTACAGCAATCCGCCAATGAGCCTTCTTGTGCCGCCCATTGCCGCCAGTCCGCAGGCCATGCCGGCGCAGTCGGCGACCCAGTCGAGGATATCCATATCGCGCGCGATCAGTTGGGCGCCCTGAAGAAGCTCGATCGCCGCGCCGGTGATGGCGAGGAGCAGGACCAGTCTCGTCTTGTGTTCCGGCCAGCCGAGGCTTCCAAGCGCCGCCAGCACCGCGAATGCCGCGGCGTGGTTGAGCTTGTCGTGGTGGAAGGTGAAGCCCAGGTCCAACTCCTGCAGGAAGCGCACCGGCGAAAGCGCGAGCAGGAGAACGCCGGCCAAGGTGAGCAGAAAAACGATCCTTGCCATGGTCGAAAAAGAGTCAGTGCGCAACAGGTCAATCCTTCGTCTGAAATGGGAGGCGATCCAGAAGGCACCACCGACTGGGATCGCTCTGCGGTTATCAGGCCATAAGCCAGCATCGTGACCACAATCAGACCGCTGGCCCGGTTGCGGCACGCTCTACTCGGGCCGTCCGGCCACAAAACCGATAGCGCGCATCACAGACCGCGGGGGGTTGCACCCCTTCAGACCAGAGGCAAATACCGCCTCTAGCCAAGCTTCGAACGGGAGTTCCCCAGTGGCAGATCAGCGGAAACCCTGTTTTAGAGAAGGTCTCGGATATTGACAGGTGTTCCCGGTGGCAGGTCTTTCACCTTCGCAATAAGTTGGCCCATTATGTGCCAATAGACTTCCAGGTCCGACAGCTCCTGGTTTTTGATTTCGTCCTTCCCGTTGAGAAACAGCGGTATCTTATAGCCGACGCACTGGTTAAAGGCTGGCTCGGCGCCGCCGGCCTCACGCCAATCTGAGTAGAGATTGGCGGCCAATGCTGCATCTTCGTCCTCGATGACATCGACTTCGTGGAAGGTCCGGATGTTGGCGGGCACCTGAAGAGCCTCGCCCATGCCCGGCTCGAACATCACGACACCAGGTTCCCCTTGTTCCAGCCTTTGGCTATCGACTGCAAGCGCCGTCCCCAGCCAATCATAACCAAAGCAGGTGATCCGGCCGGTGAATTCCGGAAAACCCAGGCAGACACGTGCGTTCCAACGTGCCACGTCCTGCGCCCGGATTATCCTGTACAAACCGTGCTTGAACGAAGCACCGCCGAAGCTGGTCAGCAACTCGGCTAACCCAGGCACTTTCGTATCCAGGGAGAAATTGCCGGTGTCCGCGGGCACCCTGCTATCCACCGGGAAGTTTTGGCGAAATGTCTCGAACATTGCGATCTCCAATCTACCAGCCCGATCAATCTGACGGTGCCTAACCTACTCTTGCGGAACGTGGAACGGTTTGATCGTAGCGGAAGGGAGACCTCGTTCATCAAACACATCGAAGACTCGCTCCGATAAGACGAGGTTAAAATTCTTGGCGATGCCGAAGTCATCGTGACCCGCTTTCCCGCTCACCTTCAGCCACACGAAAGATGGAAGCTCTACCTCGGGCTGCTGTTCGCGGAAATCTTCGGACGTTATGACTTCAACAGGGGCGAATGCCGCTCCGGTGAAGCCGATTTTTGATAATGCGTGCGCGGCCTCTTCCGTCACGAGAAAACATGGAAAGCTTGTTATAAGAACATCACCGATCCATCCCTCCATCTGGTACACAAGCTTGCTCACGATAGGAGGGTGGACACTGGTATCCATGATAGTGCCGTCACCCAATCCACCGGCCACATCGGGCAGAATGTCATAGTATCTCATCAGTCACCTATTGGTGGATCGAACAAATGTCCATACTTCTTGTCGATTTCAGTAACATAGTCAAGGACCTTCTGGCGGGTAGCGTGAGGGTTGTTCTTGTAGAAATATTCCCACTCGTTCCGAATTACCTTCTGGTGCAAATTTATGTCGAACTCTTTCCGGATTCCGCGAAGATTCTCGATTGAATGCAGCTCTTGCTCTGTAAAAAGCCCGGGATACCTTTTAAAAACTCCCTGCTCGACGCCATGATGCACTATGTAGTCGCTTTTGTTGAGACTAGGATTCGCGTCGAAAAAGGTTTTTCGATAGTCCTTGAATGGAGACCACCCAACCTTCGCCTCGGCATGTTTAACTTTGGACGTATCCCTAGCAAGCATCGCACCTAGTAACGCGGTATCAAAGGCACTATCGGACATTTCACCGGCTCGCGCCTTCCGGCGTGGGCTTGGTGGCGAGACCGAGCGCGCAAGCGCTTGCTGATGTCTAAGGGTTTCGGCATCTACACCATGAACAAGCGCCTCGCCGCCTTCGGCTAGGCCAGTTGGCAGCCTCGAAAATATTGGGAGTTTCTCTACCCATGGCTTGGCAATCTTCGCGGCAGCGCGTTCCAGGGCCACCGCCGCCAACCTATTGCCAGGAATTGCGCCCGCGGCATTGAGCAGTATTTCGTCGTAGTTGCCCTCCAGCGCTGCATTTCCAGCCTTCTCCAGTGCAAATGACGTCCCCAACGGCGTGAAGTCGGCCACCGAGATGCTGTCTTCGCCAAGCCCATCGGAGCCCACGAGTTTTTGCGCGAGAAGACGCCCTAGGCTCCCCCGCTCACTGTCGCCGGCTATCAATTTCCCGAGCCACTCTTGATTCGTCGGGAGGTAGTTGGTGAGTTCCGCGTTTGCTCCCGATCGTCCTGGCTCGACAGTGTTGGCCAAATCGAGCAGCATCATCGGGTCGACTACAGCTGCCCGGAACGACCTGTCCGCGATGCTGTTGTCCGTTTGGGATACGCTGGTCTGAAGCAGGTGGTTCAGTACCGCTTCGCGCGCGACTTGATTCGGTAGTGCGGCGAACACATTGCGCAGCTCTGCGGTCTGGTCTTGCGGCTGGGCCTTGAGTCTGCCGACAATGTCCTCAGCAACGGAGTTGGGTAGCGGCTGGGCGGTCTCAAAACCCAACTGTTGCTGGGCGGCGAGGGAGCCAATGATCGCCGCCTGATAGTCTCCCGGCGTCGACAGGTTGCTCCAGGCCGCATCAAGGTTCGCGAATGCCTCCCGGACATAGCCGCCGGGGTCGGCCCGCCTGGCCTTGAACGTCAGGTCCGCGGCGGTGGCGATAGCGTCGTGCCGCGCCTTGTCCTCTTCCGGCGCTGCACTGTCTGCCGCGGGGTCGGCGTCCTTGACCATGGCTCGCACGGCGTTGTTCGCAACGTCGCGCATGTCGTGGAAATGACGACTGACGTCGATGGTCCTGTTGAACGCCTCGAAGCGCCTGGCGCCCTCGGTGGCGCCATAGAGAGCGACGAACTGTTCCGACGTTGGGATCGGGCCGGAATAGGTTCCGGTGTCCCTGATGGCGACCGGCGCATTCTGCTCGGCTAGGCCAATGCTGATACGTGTGCCGATTTGCCGTGTCGCATCGGCAGCGTGGGCTCGCCGCACCAAGGCTGGCCGCTCTTCGGACGGAATGTCGTCCCGAAAAGCCTGCGCGACTCTTTCGTTCGGCGTAAGCTTGCCTACGCGGTCACGGGACGTAACCGGTGTGGCAGACCCACTCGCCCGAGGCCCACCCACAGCCTCGATGGTATCGTCCTTGGTCCTGCCGTCCGTTGAGACCGGCCCAGTCCCCAGCATCCCGGCAACGCGCTTCGGGTCTTGGGCGATCATCGCCTGGGCGAGCGCCTTTGCCGTGTTGGCGCGCCAGGCGGCCTCGGCCGCCTGCCGGGCCGCCGCGTTGCCCATCTTGCCGATCAGGTCGAGCCCGCTCTGCCTGATCGCCTCGAATGTTTCTATGTCGTTCGGGTCGCTTTGCGCGATCGAGCCGGTATAGATTTGCTCGACCTTGCTCCACTCGGTCTGTTCATAGCTCTGGCGCCGCGCGTGCTGCTGCGCGGCCATGCGCGCCGAGCCGGCCAGCCGCAACGCCTGCTTTTGCGCGAGGAAGTTGGCGCGTTCGCCCTCCGGCACTTTCGCCGCGGTGTCGTCGAAGATCTGGTCGAACAGGCCGGGCTTGACGACGCCGTCGCTGCGCGGATCGAGCTGGCCATACATGAAGTCGTGCAGGCCGCCGCCGTCGGCCGGCGCGGTCTGCACCGCCACGGCCTCGGCGTGCGCTATGCGTGCGTTCAGCTCGCGGCCGATAATGCCGGCGTCGAACGCATCCTGCTGCTGCTTCTGCTGCCGGAAGCGTTCGGCAATCGCCGACAACTCGTCGCCAAAGCCTTGCATGGCGGCGCCCACCGGCGAGCCGTTGGGATAGGAGGCCACAGTGCCGGTGTCGAGGCGGCGCTGGGCAAGCTGGAGCGGGATGGTGGCCATCAGTAGAGGCCTCCACCCGGCGCCGGCGGGAAGGCGCTTCTGCCGAACGTCACCGTCTTGGCCGGGTCGTAGAGGCCGGAGATGCCCGACACGAGGCTGCCGCCGGCCTTGAAGATCGAGGCGCCCACCGCCTGCTTGCCGGAAAAGCGCGCGATCGCCGCTTGCGTGGCGAGACCGTTCTGGCGCAGCTGCGAGCCGTACTGGATCGCCTTGAGGTCGAGCTGGCCCTGCCTGGCATTGGCCGTCAGCACCTCGGTCGGAGAACCAGAAATGGCGACGCCCGAAGTGCCGGCCTGGGCACGCGCCTGAGCCTGGAGGAGATCCTGTTTGTGGCGCTCCTGGCCCTGCTCGAAGACCGAGCTTTGGGCGTCGGCCCGCGCCTGCTGTTCATAGGCCTTGGCCTGGTAGTCGGCCATCTGCTTGGACTGCTGGCCTTCCGCCAGCGCGCCGCCGACGGAAAGCGCCGTACCGATAAGAGCTAGTGTGCACATGGTCAGCCTCGTTCGCCGGCGGGAATGAATTTGCTGTTGATGCCGTCGACCGGTGCGCCGATCGCGGGGCGCCGGTCGAGCACGCCGCCGGGGCTGAGGAAGGACAAAAGCAGTCGGTCCGCCTGGATCGCCGGACGGCTGAGACGCGATGGTGTGGTGGCGCGAGGACCGGCCATGGCGGTGCGCCGGATGGTGGTCAGGTTGACCTTCAGGTCGACGGCGCCGTCGGCATCGAAAAGGCCGTTGGCGGCGGTGACGGCTCGGCTCAAGGCATCGGCCGCGAACAGCTCCTGGCGCAGCTGCTCGATCAGCTCGTGAACGCTCTTCCAGCGCTCACCGAGGGAAGCCGCCTTTGTTCGGATCTCGGCGCCAAGCGCTTCAATGTCGACGCGGGCTTCGCTTCGGGCGGCGGCGATGCGGCGCTTGTCTGCTGCCGCGATGGTCTGCTCGATCAGCGCAATTGCATCGTTGCAGTCGTCAGGGGCGGCACGGGCTGCTGCCAAGTCGCCCTCGCCGAAAATCGCGCGATCCTCGGCCTGTTGCAGCTCCTGCTTGCGGGCGATCGCATCATTGAGGTCGGTATCGAGCAAGGCGATGACGGCCGCGAAATCGGCAGCCGTCCGCGCCTTGCCGAGTTGCTCGGCATGGGGGATTTGAGTCACGGTAGGTTCCTTGGTTGGGGAAGCGATGGAGGACAGAGAGGTGATCTCCCCCCTCGAGGGGGAGATGGCCGGTAGGCCAGAGGGGGTCGTCTCGCGTGGAGCGCCGGCGTCTTTATCTGCAATGGATTCGATAGGAGGCCGCGTCAGGACGAACCGCCCCCTTCGGTCGCCCTCGGCGACATCTCCCCTTCGAGAGGAGAGATCAGCAGTTCCTAAGGCTCGGCGTCGAACACCGGCGTCATCGCCCTGATCGTGCAGGGCGTCGGGCTGGTATGGCGAATGCGCACCCGCCCCTGCCCTTCCCAGCTATCGTCGATCGGCACCTCGACATTGCCGGTGAACAATTTCGCCATGCCGTCGGGTGCAATCACGGAGGGGATGCGAACCTGCTCCCAGCGGCCCCGGATGAACGACTGGACCTGAAGCCCGGTTGTGTCGGTTTCCAGCAGCGAAAGAATGAGCTTGGCCACCTTCTTGCGCCGGCCGACGATCGATCCGTCGCGGCCGCCGACATCGAGCTCCAGCGTGTTGGCTTCGGACTGGTAGCCGAGCCCGACCTGCCATTTGGCTGCCGTAGCTCCACCGGGCAGCGAAACCGCGCCAGCGGCCACAGCAAGGCCCATGTAGACCTTGCCATCGGCCAGGACGTCGACTGTTTCGCCGTTGAGATGATCAAGCCCTGAGACCGTGCCCACAGCGACGCCATCATAGGTGAGGCCGCAGTCGACTTCGAATGCATCGCCGATCCTGCCATACTCGAACGGCGCGGTCTTTATTTCGATATAGCGCCTGGTCACGCCGCCGATCGTGCGCTTGACGATCAGCCAGAGATCGTCGTTGCCGTCCTGGCCGGGCGTCACCACGGCGCTTTCGACAACGGCCCAGTTCGATCCTGCGAAGCTTCCGGCGATCTTGTGGACATGCATGCCGCGAACGTCTTGCGACGGCTGGTGCGTGTAGCCGCCGAGTTCGCCATTTCCGAGCGGGAACCACAGCAGTGGGTCGGGGTCGGTCTGGAAGGCGAGTTCAACGACGCCTTTCTTCGGAATGTGCTCGGAAATCTGCCCGACATCATCCGAGGTGAAGCGGCCGGTGGCGTTTTGCGTCAGCTCGGCAATCGATTTGCGGGAGCGGGTCACATAGAGGAACGACTGCCCGGCATCGACGGGACGCAGCGGGGCACAACCGAAAGTCCGGGACCGGCGGTTCTTGAACGAGGACGGCGTCAGCGCCTCGTCGATGCCGGAGCCCGACAGCGCCCTCACCCCGCCAAGCGTTCCGATGATCAGCGCACCGTCCGATTCCGCCACCCACGTAATGTCATTGGCCTGGCCGCCACCTGCCTGCACGAATTCCAGCGCGTCGGTGTCTTTCTCACCGGTGGCGAAGTTATCGAAATCGCCGGTTTGCGAGGCATAGACCGAGAATTTTCGGCTGAACGCCAGGCGCTCCTCGTAAAGCGAACCGCTCTGGACGTACTTGCCGGGCACGAACGTGCCGAGACGCCAGCGGATGATCGGGCTGAGATCGGGCAGAGCGTGCCCGTATAACTGGACCGTGACTACCGTCGTGCTGGGCCGGCCAACGACCTTGGCCCAGCGCCAGAAGCCATCCGCGCCAAGCAGACGAATGGCGCGACCGATATCGCTGGTCTGGAAGCCGATGCCGTCATTGATGCCGACGATCGAGGATGCCGAAAGATCGAACGGCGTTTGCGACGGCGCGTATTCGTGCAGGGCCAGTTCGGCGATAGCGGTTCCG
This sequence comes from Mesorhizobium sp. M0174, assembly GCF_040322275.1. Taxonomy (NCBI): domain Bacteria; kingdom Pseudomonadati; phylum Pseudomonadota; class Alphaproteobacteria; order Hyphomicrobiales; family Phyllobacteriaceae; genus Mesorhizobium; species Mesorhizobium sp. M0174. Next base: position 18,597 of record NZ_JAMYTB010000025.1, on the reverse strand, counting down.
TCGCTGCCGCCACCTGAAAACAGCAGCTGATAATATTCGTAGGCAACCGTGTTGTTGAAGCCGTCGAAGAAGCGGGTTTCCGACTTGGACCAGCCGGTCTCTCCGTCCCGGCTGTCGAGCGTCGTCCAGTCGGTGCCGTTGTGCGAGGCCTGGAATTGCCACTGGGTCGGCGATGCAGTGTCTGAGTGATCATTCGTGGCGGTAATCCAGTAGGCGTCGACCGTCTTGGTCCCGCCGCCGCCGAACTGGTAGCGCAGATACCCGCTCGGAAAACCCGCTATATTCTCTCCCTTCTGCTTGTCGCCATCGAACACCTGCCACACGTCGGATGAGCCGTTGCTGTTGCTGACCGTGCCGCTTGGCAGCGTATTCGAGGCCATGACCGGCATGGCGTTGCCGGTTGCGGCCGGTGTCAACGTCGTGGCGGTGGTGTTGATCTTGTCGTATGGGCCGTCGAGAAAGACGAAATCGGCGAGCGTCCAGGTCGTGTGCGCGGTGCGCGTCAGCACTTTGACCGGATGATCCTTGTGGGTGATCCACATCTGGTCTGCCGACTGGACGAATTGCAGGTCGAACAGATCGGCCTCGAGATAAGGCGAAACGACTTCGACCGTGCCGACACGCGCACCATAGGCATAGACGCGGATGTAGAGATCGCCGAATTCGAGCGCATAGGCCTGGTCGGCCGAGAAGATGAACGGGATCAGCCGTGTCGCCTTTGACGGAGCCTTCACCTCAGCGCAAAAATACGTGCCGCCGCGCTTCCTGATGCCGCCATGCGGCAGCGTGACGAAATTGGTGCATTTCGACAGCGCCGCCCGGTAAAGCTCGAGCGAGGCGCGAGCATGCAAGCGGGGAGAAATCTCACCGCGGATGAAAGCGTCCTGGACCGGATAGAGCGTGGTCATCGGCCGACGAACCTGTTGTCGCCGCGCTGGAGAGCCCAGGAGGATCTGCAAAATCTGCCCCCGCGCTGGATGGCATTGGCCGAGTAGGCGGCATCCAGCGCCCTCTCATAGGCGCTGCGGGCGACGTCGATCATGCCGGCCTTGTGGGTCAAGGGATGCGCGATCTTGACGGCGAGCGCCGCCACCATCACTTCGCTGAACAGCGCATTCCAGTCGTTCGGGTCGGTCAGGTTGGCGACATAGCGGATGATGCGCGGGCCGGCCTGATCGGAATAGATCAGCCCGGCCTCCTGCCGCCATGAGAGCGGAACGCCGTCCGGCTCGCCATTCCCCGTCAGCGGCAAGGGCCGCAGGCAATCGGCGGGAAGCTCATAGGCAAAGTTCAGCGTGCCAGCACCGCTGCCGGTGTCGAAGCCGGCGACCGAGGCTGCCAGGATGGCGAAGACAAAGGCATGTTTGGTCAATTCGGCCTCGCGGGTCAGGTCGAAATGCAGATTGAGCAGGCGCGCCGCCTTGGCGTCCTGGTCGAGGCTGTCGATCGGCGCCTCGTCGAGCACGGCGAGCGCCATGTTGGCGATGTCGAGCGGGGTGATGGCCATGGCTCAGGCCTCCGGCTGTGTGATTGGTCGGGGAAAACGGGACATGGTGCCTCCACGGCAAAAAGGCCGCTTCGAGGCGGCTGGGGATTTCTTGTGATTTGTGGCTTGGGCAGATGTTGCACGTCTCGTGCATGAGGCCGTCACGCCACCAACCGCCCATCAGGAAATGGCGTGGCAGACGCTTCGTCAGTCGTCTTTTCCCATCGAGCAAGGAAGACGGCAATGCTTGGGCTATTGCAGTTTCACGACACCGCCGCGCAACGCGGCGATGTCTTGCCTTGATTGTGTCAGCCGACGCGTGCGCTGGTCGCGATCCACTGCCCTGTTTCGGCTGACTTGACAAAGGCGCCTGATTTCACCCTTCCGGCACCTCCTGCCATGGCCAAGCCCTTGTCCAGGGCATTCTGAAGACTTGGTGTGTAGTAGGCGGTGTTTTCCAGACCGCTGAAGAAGTTTATGCGATGAACGTTCCCCTTCTTGCTCATGACAATGCCCGCTTTTCGGAGCACTTCCTGAACTGTCTTGTACTTCATGTTCATAGTTACCTCCCTTGCCGAGACAGGCAGCATCGCCCTTTCTTGTAACTGTTTGGTGCCGTCGATTGACCAGAGGGCAACATGAATGTTGTAGCGAACCCCAAATTCACATCACTCTGACGCAGCGCGGCGGGTGAACTTGGGATTCGCCACAGTGGCCGACCTGGCGTCCCGAAGGGGCGAGACGTCGGACGCCCGCCCCTTCGCCGATCAGGACTCGGTCGTCTTCAGCGCGATGAACGTCATGTGCTTGACGCTCGAGGCCGTGCGGTCCCAGTTTGCCGCCAGTGCCAACTCGACATCGGTGGCGAATTCGCCGGCCGAGGACGCGTCGAGAAAGCGGGTGCCCGGCACATGCGGCACGAAATGCCGGCGGCCGACCATTTCAGTGACGCCGCCGCCATGGCCCTGCCGCGGCTTGCGGTCGAACTCGAGCGGCCCGCCTTCGGTGTTTACCGGCAGCTCGTTCCACAGAATCGCCTTGTCCTTGAACATGAACGCGGTGTAGACGCCGCCGGCAACCGGAATGTCGTCATCGACGACGGCCCTCAGCCCCATGTAATAGGGGATCAGCGGCCCGCCCTGCTCGGACGACGGCACATAGTCGATGAGGTCGGCGAGTTTCAGCGCCTTCATCTGTTTCGAATGCATCCAGATCGTCTTGAACTTGTCGGCGCGGTCGCCCATCAGATAGGCGGCCTCGATGATGTCGGTGTCGACGATGGAGGCGCCGGTGACGCGCACCAGGTCGCCGGCGTCATTGGCGATGTTGTCGGCCAGCACGCCTTTCAGGATGCCGAGCAGCGTCAGCTTGTTGGCGCGCTGCCAGTAGTCGGTCTGGCGACGCACGATGAGCTTCTGCGGATCGTCACCGGCAAGGATCGAGGTCAGGTCCGGGATGCCCCAGGCCTGCGCACGCACATTGCGGGCCGCGACTTCGCGGCGCGCGCCGATCTTCTTCATCTCCATCGAGTCGGCCGGGTCGTCATTGACCGGCTCGGAGGGATCGTTGCCGAGGTCCTTCCAGCCGGGCATGTCGACCGAACGACCGCCCAGGCTGAGCTTCGAGGCGATCGACGGGTCGGAAAACAGGATCCCGGCCTGGTAAATCTCCAGCGACTGGACGTGCTCCTCGAACGAGTATTGCGCGTAGACGGACGGAACGATCGCGTCCGCGATACGGGTGTAGGCGTCTGCCATTTTTGTCTTCCTTCAGGTTTGGGGTCAAAGAGGGTTGTTGGGCATCCACAGGTCGGGGTTTTCGCCGGCCTCGCGTGCCAGCCGCCGGGCGCGGGCGGGGTCGCTTTTGACCAGGGCCGAGATGCCAGTCAGGTTGCGCTCGCCGGCGGCATTGCGCTTGAAGGGGTTGCCTCCGCTCAAGGCAGCATTGCCGTCGATCGTGTCTTCGCGGAACATCGCCTCGCCGATAGCGTGGAACGCCTTGGCGATCTGCGGGTCGGTCAAGGCGCCGTCCGGCAGAAGGATGCCCTTCGCCTTGTAGGCATTGACCAGGCCGAGCTTCTTCATCGCCCGGTTGGCGACCTCGAGCTTCTGGCGAAAGCCATCGCTCCCGGTCGGTCCCCAATCCCGCACGAGGTCGTCGTGCGTAGTCTCGACCGAGCGGGCAACGGCGATTTGCTGTGCCTTGGCCTGCTCGGCCATGTAGCCGACGAAGCGGTCGTGATAGGCCTGTGCAACCTTCGGGGTAGCACCTGCCTCGACCGCCCAGGCCTTGGACGCATTGGCGAGCTCGTCCGAATAGGCGAAGTTTTCGGGGAGCCCGTCGGGGCGCCGGTACTCGACCTTGTCGGGCGAGGTCAGCGGACGCATCGCCTCGGGCAGCCGGGCATGGAACCTGTTCCAGTCTTCCGCGGCTGCATCGGCTGCCGGAACGCGCAGGCTCTCACCCTGCTGCCGCTCCAGCTCCGCATAGGAGGCGAAAACCCGATCGAGGCTTTCAGGCTTGGTCCAGCCCTTGGTTTCAGCGAGCTTGCGGTTGCCTTCGGAAAGACCGTCAAACCAGCTTGCGGCCTTAGGCGGGGCGGACCCGTTGTCCCCGTTGGCCGGTGGCCGTGCAAGGTTGCCCGCCGGTGGCGCCGCCACCACGGACCCGGCGTCTACCAGATCTGTCATGAGAAGATTCCTTTTGCTGAGAGTTTGAAGGCCGGTGATGAGAGCACTGGCGGTGAAACTTGGTATCTCCGCCCTCGAGGGGGAGATGGCCGGCAGGCCAGAGGGGGTAGCCGCGCGTGGAGCGCCGACCTCATCTGTCGCCGGGGGTCGCGCCCGGTCGAACCGACCCCCTCTGTCGCCTTCGGCGACATCTCCCCCTCGAGGGGGGAGATTAGCGCCTACGCATTGTCGCCCCAGTTCTCCCAGAGCAGCGTGATCGTGCCGGTAACGGCAATCGTGCCGTCGGCATCGATGTCGGTGCCGGTGGCAAACGCCAGATTGAGATAGAGGTCGACCGGCGTCACGGTGCCGTCGAGCGTCAAGGCTGCGGCAACATCGGCAATCGACGCGCTCGACGGCGCGGCACCGGCGCCATCCAGCGTGCGGCCGGTCGCGCCCAGCACATTGACCATGGTTCCGGCAAGCACAGCGCTCGACCCTGCCGCCGAGCCGAGCGACCAGGTCAGCGCGGCATTGTCGTTGATGGTCGACGCGCGGGTAGTCAGCACCGCAAACTGCAGCCGGGCCGTACCGCCCTTGATACGGATCTTGCCATCGATGAAATCGAACAGCTTCTGGCTGGCAAAGGCCTGCGCATCGGTGACCGGCACCGGCATGGCATTGAATGAAAAGACCGTGCGGTAGGTGCCGCCCTGTCCGCTCGTCCTGGCGGAAAGTCCGGCCCTGGGCGGGGCAAGGCCGGCTTCTCTGGCGGCGGCACGCGAAAGCGTCCGGGCAAGACCTCGGGTCATTTGGTTTCTCCATTTTTGGGATTTGAGGAAGAGTTAGCCGCTGCGTAGAAAAAGCAGATCGGGCACATGGGCCGTCAAAGATTAGTCTCGTTTGGGCATCGTCTTGCCGAGCCGTCGTCTCCGGCCGTCAGACAAAAACAACCATGTCTTTATTCGTGAGGCACGGTGCCTATGTTCCGCCGCAAATGCCACCGCACTTGGCAAAATCGGCCCGTGTATTAGTTCATAGACTTCAAGGGAGTACCAGACGATGACCATGTCCAGAGCCATTGCCGCCATGCTCGTGACTGCCGCATTGGCAGGCTGTGCGCAGACCGAAGCACAGCAGAGAACCAGCACCGGCGCGCTCCTCGGCGCCGGTGCCGGCGCGCTCGCCGGCCAGGCCATAGGCGGCAACACCAAAAGCACGGTTATCGGCGCAGCCAGCGGCGCCCTGCTCGGTGCGGTCGTCGGCAACGCCACCACCCCGCAACCGCGCGGCCAACAGCTCTGCCGCTATCAGGATCGCTACGGCCGCATCTACACCGCCCCCTGCGACGACCGGTATTATAACGGCGATTATTGAGCGTAGCGAAAGCCCCGGCGACAGCCAATCTCCCCCCTCGTGGGCGAGATGTCCGGCAGGACTGCGGGGCGCCGTAGAGCGCCAGCCATAACAGCAATTCCAATCAATGCAGAATATTCAATCCACGAAATTTTCGTCCACGAACATCTCGGCAAATTTCTGGGGTGGGAGGGTTACACCATTGACGCGGGCGATCTCGAGATTCCTTGCCCACATATCCCGGATTGCTGCCGGCATTCCCTCGGGCATGTGCATAGAGTGGGCTATTGCGTCATGCCATTTGTCCGTCGCCGCCATAGATAGATCGCAGTTTGGGGGCCATCCTTTTCAAGCCATCCTCCGACTCTTGAGAAAGTTCTCCGATCGCCCAGAGCACATAAACATCGAGCAGCCTAAGCAGCGGCTGTCCATCATAACGTGGGTTAGTCAACATTTAACCTCTCACGCATCATAGGTGGCATAATAAATAACGCGTTCGCAGATGGCGGAAATGCTTGGCTTTTCTTTCTGCGATGCAACCAAAGCCTCGGTAATCTCGATCGCAAGGTTGATTTCGAGAAAGTATGCCAGGCCCTCTTTAGCTGCCTCGGGTGGTACCAACACCCCATCCTGCTGAGGCAAAACCATCGCGTCTGAATCCTCTGTCCAAGGCTCCGCCGCGTAGATTGTGGGCTCCGCTGCGTAGACCGGGTCCTCCTCGTCAAATTCCGACAACCGCCCAACGATATCCAGCAACTTCATTTTTTTCCCCATAGGGAAAATCCTCCTCGGCCATTCGGATGCAGTGCTTTCTGGAAGATACTCCCTCGATCATGTTGAGATCTAGGGACGAGTTGCATTACACCGGGTTCGTAAACTTGCACAATGATCGGCCGAAAGCGTCATGGCCTCCGCAAGGTCAGTGCTCCCCGCACCCTACCCATCCGCCGGTGCCGCTTTCTCCGGCGCCGCCTTAAGCAGAATCCCGATAGCTCGATTCCAGTAGCGCACCGCCTCAAAATGCCCTTGTCTGGTCAACCAGATCTTATTCTCCAAACTGACTGGATCGCCGATCTCAAACAGCTCCATGCCCTTGGGGCGCAAATATCTATTTTGGTCGGGCATTTTCAGTCCACCAACCGAGCAAATAGATCGGCGAGGTCACGCGCTATCGTCTCAGCGGATTGCCGATTCATACCTATGAATGGGATGCGTACGATTGGCATGGCCGCATCTTCAGTGTCGAAGCCATAGCCTTCACCTCCTCCGTCAGATGCGAATAAGAAGATGCCTGGCGCATATTTTTCAACCTCATATCCGCGGTTGAAGTCAGCCAGTTCTTCGGCTTTAAAAAAATAGTATAGTAATTGCCGATGAAACCTTCGCCTCCATTATGCTCTTTGAGGAAATCATGTAATCCTTGGCAGCACGACTCCCAACCGTGCGGACAGGCCGTCGACGACTGCGGATTCAGCCGGTGCGTCGAATGTCCCTCAGTTAAATATGTCCCATTGCTATCGTCCCAGGTCGCTCAGCAACTGGTTCCACCACGGCATACCCCTGTTGTCGGTGAACTGCCGCCAAACTTCACTGGATTGATTTCATGCACATCCACTACGGCGCGAACTATGGCAACAATAGCACTACCGACCGTCGTAGGGCTCAATCGTCGCTGACGGAATACCAAAGCGGTCGAGTAGATTCAGCACACGCTCTATATGACCACACGCAGATCGCCAGCAATGATAACATCGCCGAACCATCCTTCCATCTGGTAGGTGAGTTTGCTCACAACAGGGGGTGAACGCTTGTGTCCATGATGGTGCCACGGCCTATTCCGCCGGCGACATTGGGCTTTATGTAAAAATAGTCCACCATTCACCTAATGAGGATCAAAAAAATGAAAGCCCAACCTCATTGCTACTTACCATCGTAAGGCTCGATGACAGCAAACGGTATTCCCAATGATTCCAGCAAATCAAGAATGCGTTTCGAGATGACGAGGCGATAGTCCGCTGCGATCCCGAAATCGTCCCGGCCGGCCTTGCCATTCACTTTAAGCCAGACGAAGGGTGGAAGTTCCTGCCCAGGTTGATCCTCATGAAACTCTTCGGATGTTGTCACTTCGGCGTCGGCGAACGTCGCGCCTGAAAAACCCATCTTTTGCAGTGCGCGCTGGGTGTCTTCGGTGACGAGATAACACGGGAACGTCGTAACGATCACATCGCCAAACCAGCCCTCTATAACGTAGTGAAGCTTGGTCACGATTGGCGGATGGACACTCGAGTCAAGAACGGTGTTTTCACCAAGTCCACCAGCGACGTTCGGCCATATGTAAAAATATTGCATCACTCACCTATTGGAGGATTGAACAGATGTCCGTATTGTTTGTCGATATAAGTCACGTAGTCCAGCACCTGCTGACGCGTTGGCTGGGGGTGCGACGCATAAAATTTATCCCATTCGAATCGGAAAACGATCTTGTGCAAAAGGTTATCTAATCCTTTTGGTATGCCGCGAAGATTTTGAAGAGAGTGCATCTCATCTTCAGCAACAAGGCTTGGATATCTGGTCCATATCTGTTGCTCTGCAGCGTGATGGACGACAACCTCTCCCTTTAGATTCGGGTTCGCATCAAGAAATGTTTTGCGGTAATTTTTTGAAAGAGCTTTGCCAAACGATGCTCCCGGATGCCTAATCTTAGAGGGGTCTCTGGCGATCGACTTTATTATCGCAAGAAGCTCAGCCTTGTCAGGCTTGACGCCGGTGCTCAAGAGGTAAGCGGCCTCTTTTGCTGCATTTATTGCACGAGACTCAACCTCGGTCGTCTGGCGAACCGCCGCTCCCTCAACGGCGAGTTCTGATGTGGCCCGCGACCCACTGGCCGTAAGCTCCTCTAACGGCTTGGCAAACTTGCCCGTCCCGGCGCGGACAATGGCCAGTCCTTTTGCAACGGCTTGGCCGAGTGACTCGAACGCCAGGCTGCCCTCTGCAGCTAATCCGGAGGCAGAAGTGACCGGCAGTTGACTGAGCGCGTCCAAAGGATCGTCGCGCAGATCCTGAAGAAACAGCCCAATGTCGTGCGGGGCTCGGCCTAGGCCTTCAAAACCTTCGGTGAGGTAGTTGCCGAAGTCCTCCGCGGCGAGTTCCAGTTTCGATTGAGGTTTCCTGCGGTTTGAAGGAGCAGGCGGTTGATTCTGCTTCCCGGCGATCACAGGTGCAACAACGGGCCTAGCCGGTTGGCTTTCGACCGATTGAGGAAGCCCGGCTTGGACGAGCTGTTGGGATAAGGCTGCTCGGACCTCTGGATCGGACGCCCCACCAACGAGGCTGTACAGGATGGTGTGCTTGTCCGCCTGTGGCACGCTCCCGTCTTTGAATGTCGTGGCGATGTTCTTGAGAACAGACCATGGGAAAGGTTGATAGTTCTCGATGCCCAGTTGCTTTTGTGCTGCAACTGAAGCGGCGATTGCTCGGACATAAGTTCCTCGGTCGTAGGTGTCCGGCCCTCCTTCACGATTCCATGACTCGCTGTCGGGAGTGGTGATCTCGCTCCAGGCTGCGTCGACGCTCGGAAAGACCTTGCGAACGTATGCGGCAGGGTCCGTCCGCCTGGCGTCCAGCGTCTGAAGCGCGGCGGCGGCCGTGACGTGATACCGCGCCTGCTCCCCTTGGGAACCTGCAGGACCAGGTTCGGCATCGCGTAGCGCCGCATGGATTGCTTGGTTCGGCATGGTGCGCATGCCGAAGGCCTGACGACCAACATCAATCTTTCTGGCAAAATCCCCGTACTGCTTGCCGCCCTCCTCGACGCCATAGACAGCGATGAAGGCGTCCCGACCAGGCATCTTGCCGGAATAGGCGCCAGTCTGTGCGATGGCGCCCGGCGCGTTCTGCTCGGCGAGACCAATGTTGGTGCGAAGCTCAACCTGCTGAGCAGTGTTGGCCGCCTGCGCCTGTCGGATCAGCGCTGCCTGTTCCTGTTGCGGAAGGTCGTCCCTGAACGCCTGCGCCACCCTTTCATCAGGCGTCTGCTTGCCGACGCGATCACCCTTCGCTGCCGCCGCATTGGGCGCACCAAAGGCGCTGGAGCCGCCAACGACTTCGGTGGTGTCGTCCTTAGTTCGGTTTCCAGCCTGCGCGGCACCCAGCATCTCTGCAGCACGTTTCGGGTCCTGGGCGATCATCGCCTGGATCAGCGCCTTGGCCGTGTTGCCGCGCCAGGCGACTGCCGCCGCTTGCCGGGCAAGCGGGTTGCCGATCTTGGCAATCAGGTCAAAGCCGTTCTGCCGGATCGTGTCGAAGTTCTCGGTGTCCTTCGGGTTGCTTTGCGCGATGGCACTGGTTGAGATGTTGTCGACCTTGGTCCACTCGGCCTGCTCATACTCGTCGCGCCGCTGAAGCTGCCTCGCCGCCATCCGTAGTGAGCCGGCCTCGCGCAATGCCTCCTTCTGCCTGGCGAAATTGGCGCGCTGGCTTTCGGGCATTTTCGGCAGGGCATCGGCGAACAGCGTGTCGAAAAGGCCGGTCTTGATCATCCGGCCGGTGCGCGGATCGACCTGGCCATACATCGTGTCATGCAGGCCGCTGCCGTCGGCCGGCGCATTCGCCACCACCTCGTCTTCCGCCTGCCCGATCTGGCCGTTGAACCGACGGCGCGCGAGGTCGGCGTCGAACGCCGCCTCCTGCTGCTTCTGCTGCTGGTAGCGTTCGGCGACGGCAGAGAGCTCGTCGCCAAAACCCTGCATCGCCCTGCCGACCGGCGATCCTTCGGGATAGGAGAGCACATTGCCGGCATCGAGCCGGCGCTGGGCAAGCTGGAGAGGTATGGTCGCCATCTATTTGTGTCCTGCCATGAGCGCGCCGGGGATCGTGGCGCGGCGCTGCCGCGCGCCGGCCCCGTGCCGCCGCCTTCGTCGGGTCATGAATTTTGGAGAGGTCGCCAATGAGAGTGTCGCCGGCACTGAAGATGCTGGCGGTCTGCGCCGTCGGCTAAATGGCCTCGGCAAAATATTGTCATTCCCTTATGAGTTGGCCGGGCTCGCGGACTCCCGCGAACGATCGGTCGGAGCAGGCCATGACTGTGGCAAGGCCGCCGGTCCTAAGCCCGCTACCCTTCCAACCGCGCCGCCTTCTCCAGCGCCGCCAGCTGCGCTTCGTCCAGCGTCAGGAACCCCATAATGTGCTGCACCACTTCGGCCCGCGCGTTGCTGAGCGCGCTGTGCAGCTCGAAGCCGTTCGGCGTCTTGGTCTTGGCCAGCCATTCACCGTAGGACGGGCGGCGGTAATAGCCGGTCGCAGCCGTCAGGTCGGCCAGCACCATCTCGCCGTCCTGGCCCGAGAATACCCTGAAATAGGCTTTGGCCAGCGCATCCCGCGCCTTGGCCGGGCCGCCGGCCTGGCTGGAATGGGCGAAGCGTTTGCCACTCATGCCCCGCCACCCTGTACGTCGCCACCCTGTACGCCGTTGCCCTGCGGCATCAGCCCGCCGAGCCCATCGAGCAGGCCGCTGTCGCGCGCCTGCACGGCCGCCGGTACGGCATCCCTGGCCAGCTTGCCGGCAGAAACGATCGAAGCCATGCCTGCTTGTGCGGTTTGAGCCTTGGCTCTGGCATCGCGGATGCCCGCCACTTCATCCTGGCGGCGGAAGATGCGTTGTGGGCTGCGGCCGGCGCCCTGCACGATCTTCAGCGCCTCGTCGCCGTCGATATTGTCCATGACGCCGGGGTCGAACTGCGCCATCTGCATGGCGGTGGTGACCACCTGGATGGTGTCGCGCGCTTCGGCCGAGCGGCGCAGCACGTCGAGCGGGCCGGTGAAGGTCGGCCGCAGCGCCTTGCCGGCAAGGCTCGCCGGCGGCAGGAAGCGGCTGTCTTCCTCGTAAAGTCCCTTGTCTTCCAGAATACCCAGCTCGCGGTCGAGATTCGAGGCAAAGCCGGCCTGGATAATCGAGCCGGAGGGGCCGAGCAGAGCACCCTTTTCCTCTTGCCGGATCAAGGCCTCGGTCGCCGTCATCTGCGGGTTCTGTACCAGCGTCTGGAACAGATTGACGAACATCATGTCGCGGATCTCCTCGGCCCGGCTGTCGGCGTAATTGAAGGCATAGGTCGGGTTCTGGCCGGTGGCGATCGGCGCGATCAGCGGCCGGCCGGCATCGTCGATCAGGCCGGGATAGTTCTCGCCGGGATTGAGCACCGGCACATAATCGAGCCTGGCCTTCGAGGCGGTCGCCGGATCGGTGATCTGCTGAAGTGCGCGCAGGCCGGAGCGCCGCACGGCGTTCTCTTCGCGCACCGTCGTCAATGCCTCGATGGTTGGCGAGATGCCGTAGGGATCGCCCTCGTAGCGGCGCCAGTTGAAGCACGATACCGGGAAGGAGCGAAAACCGCTTTCCCTGACGATCGCCTCCTCGTCCTCGATCACATGATAGGACGCGAACGCGGTGTCGAGATACTGGTAGGAGCCGCTCAGGCTGTACATCTTGCGCTCGTCGCGCGGCTGGATGCACTGGATCAGCGAGATTTTTGTCTCGCATTTGGCGGGGTCGTCGACCAGAACTTTGATCCGCGCCGGCAGTCTGTCGTAGCCGAGCAATTGCGCCGCCTGTCTTGCGGTGCGCTCGTAGCGGCGGTGGAAGATATCGACCTGGCCCCAGCGGTTGCGCGAGAGATAGCCTTCGACCACCGGGATCGAGGCATAGCGGATCAGCGTGCTGCCAAAACCCTCCTCGGCGTAGAGATAGGCCGGGCCGTAGCGCACGACATTGCGCAGGCAGGCTTGCGTTGCCGGCACGAAATTCGAATTGGCGGAGTAGCGCAGCGAAAACAGGAAATCGCGCAGCGCTTCCGCCCATTCCTTCTCCTCGTCGGTTTCCTCGTCATTGATTGCCGCGGTCGACAGCCCATGCCATTTCTCCGACTGCGGGATGATCAGGCTTTCCAGCCCCGCGGCCAGCCGGTTGGCGGCCGAGTTGATGGTATTGGCGTAGACACGCGCACCGCGCCGCTCCTGCCGCTCGGACTGCGAGTCCGCGCCGGCCTGCCGGCCGCCGCTCCACATGTCGGGCGCATCGGGATCGCAGAATTCGGACACCGCCTCCCAGACATGCTCATACTGGCTGCGTTCGCTCTCCAGTTCAGCCTGTCGCGACAGAATATCGCGAGCACGGGAATCGCTCATGGTCAGCCTCGCTTGATGAAATTGATTGAAAAAGAAAACGGCGGGACGCCGAAGCTGCCAATCTCCCCACTTGAGGGGGAGATGTCCGGTAGGACAGAGGGGGTCGTCTCGCGTGGATCGGCGACCCCCTCTGTCGCCTTCGGCGACATCTCCCCCTCAAGCGGAGAGATTGGAAGCGCCTTATTCCGCCGGCGTCGTCTCCAGCGCGGCTTTGCGCCCAAAGCGCTGCACCACGAAACGTCCCATCTTCTGGCCGGGCACTTCGATCAGCGTATAGGTGATCCAGGACAGCAGGCACACCACCGGCAAGACGAGGACAACAACGATCGCGAAGCGCAGCGGCGCCGACAATTCGTGGCCGAACTGGGTGATAACCAGAGCCGCCGCCGGCTGGAGAACCAGCAGATGGATCAAATAGATGCTGAAGGAAAGCTCACCCATCAGATGAAAGAACCGGTTGGCGAGCGTCATGGCGATCTTTCTGGCCATGATGCCCGCTATTCCCGGCAGCATCTGGTAGAGAACCAGCGCAAAGAAACCCACGACGAGCGCTTCGCGCATCAAAAACTTGCCAAGCCCGTAGCCGCCGCCGAAGGGCAGCGCGGCCAGAGCCATGGCCAATGTCAGATGCACGAAAGGCCGCTTTTGCCTTTGATGGACGACGCCCGCCAGCAGCATCCCGCACAGGAAAATCTGCATCTTCAGCGGCAGGAACGACGGCATCGGAAAATGCACCGACAATTGTCCCATCAACAACACGATCGCGCTGCCGATCGCCGCGACCAGGATACCGCTCCATATCCAGTCAAGCCTGCGCACCAGCAGCATAATCGCCGGGAACACTGCATAGAACTGCATCTCCAAGCCAAGGCTCCAGTCGGGCAGCGGCGTGCGATAGGCGAAATTCGGCACCAGGCCGAACAGGAACAGCAGATGGGCGCCGATGTTTTTCAAGCCGCCGTCGAGATAACGCTCGGGCGCCTGCGGCGACCGCAGCAGGAACTCGTCGATGACCATCCTGGACTGGTAGAGATAAGGGCCAAGCGCCAGGGCAGCGAACAGCATGACGTAGAACAGCGGCGCAATCCTGAAATAGCGGCGGGTCCAGAACTTCAGCCAGGTTTCCGGCCTTTGCCAGGGCTCCTTGTCCTGGCGCAGCTGGTAGTGGAACACCATCAGGAAACCGGACAGCATGATGAAGAGGTCGACGCCGAGATCCGGTTCGCCGAGAATAGGAATATGCCAGCCGGTCAACAGCACGCAGTGTCCGATGAGCACCCAGATCGCGGCGAGCGCCCGAAGCCCGTCCAGGCACTCGATGCGCGATGACCGGGCTTCTGTCATGCCGGACTCCTCGATGGCCATGTTGCATTGCAGCATGGCGGCTGAGGAAGGAATGTCAACCGTGCGGAAGGAACACGAATTGCGCTCGGCTGTTACGGAAAATGCGGAAGCTGCCGATCTCCCCACTCGTGGCGGAGATGGCCGGCAGGCCAGAGGGGGGCGCGAAGGAACGCCAAGCTCAGTTTCGTTCCCACCGGAATGAGCCGATGGCGGTAATTGCAAATTGATCACCGAGGCGGCGGGATAGCGCCCCCTCTGCCCTGCCGGGCATCTCCCCCACGAGTGGGGAGATTGGCAGCATCACCGCTTCTTCGCCAACCTTGCGTGCCGGCGCCAGTACCACCACGCCAGCACCCGGTTGCGGAACACTCTTCTCATGGCGCCCATGTCAAACCCCCAGCAGCACGCGGCGCTGGCCGGTGAGGTCGCCGGGCGACAAATCGGTCTTCACGGTTCCTGCAGTGCCATCATTGGCCGCAAGCTGAGCCCGTAAAGCGGCTTCGCGCGCCTGCACGTCCTTGTCGGCAATGGTCGGTGTCGGCGCCAACGGCTTCAGCGCCGGCGGCTTTTGAAAAAGGCACATGGTTTTCTCCAAAGTGAGAGCTTCTTGTCCAGTCGTAGAGCAGAAAGTCCTCGCCGTTCCGGCCATAGCCCGGCAGGCGGCAGCGTTGCGTCGCGCCCAGCCTTGCAAGCCAGCGCAGCGCCAAACCGTTGGCGGCCAAGGCGCGGGCCTCGACCCGCCAGGCGCCGCGTGCCGCAACCTCCGGCCCGAGCACCGCGTGAAAGAACTCCGTAATAGCAGGCACGCAGCGCCGCATGCGGCGCGTGCCCCAACTCCAGGCGATCCACAATCCGCTGCGCTGCTCGGCAGCACCGAAGCCGGCCTCCGGATTGCCATCGAGCTCGGCGACATAAGCAAAGCCCTGCAGCGCCGTCAGTGCCAGCAAAGCCGGCGACCATGCGTCGAACTGGCAGTCGATCTCGGCCCGGTCTTCGGGCCGGAGGTTGGCAGCGATATAGGAGAGATCGCGCAAAGTGGCGGGAATGATGCGGAGGGTCACCGAAACGCCCCCAGCGGATCGGCCTGCCCGGCCTTCCGCCGCGCCGCCTTGAATACCGCCGGATCGACCACCGCTTCCCGCAGCATCATCACGCCATAACGGGTCGCGGCCATCAGATCGTCGCGCAGCTTCACCACCTGGCCGTCCCTGCGGTGATAGAGCCGGAACTCCTCGAACCAGGGCAGAAGCGTCGAAAACACCTTGAAGCGGCCGGATTGCATGCGGTCGAGCATGTCCATCAGCCCGGCCTCGACCGATACGGAACCGTCGGCGAACTGCGCATGGCTGGCGAGCATGTTCAGCCCATGCGCGGAATATTGCTTCGCAAGCGCGGTGCCCGCACCCTCCAGCGTCTCGCGCCGGCCGTCGCGCGGCCATGCCCATGGCAGCCAATCGCCCCACGGTTTCAGCGTCAGCGCCTGCATGGCGGGAGTCTGCTGCGAGGCACGGCAGGCCTTCGTGACATAGACGACATCGGCTTCCGTATCCCAGGCAAGCTCGACCGCGGCCGAGGGATGGTCCCAACCGAAATCGAGCGCGCCGAGCCGCGGCCAATAGCGCGGCAGCCGGAACGGCTCGCAGGCGATCAGCTCCTCGGCCACCGGAAAGATGCGGCCGGAGCCGAGCACCGGAATGCCCTTGGCCCGCGCCTCGCGCTCATGCGCCGGATAGGCGGCAATGATCTCGGCGCGCTGCTGCGGCGTGTAGTGCTCGGCGTCGTCGATGGTCATGAAGGTGACGTGACGGGTCATTGTTTTCACCCTCGCGGCATTGAATCATGGTGGCAGGTGTTGGACGTATGCTGCTGTTCGGTAAGATGTTTTCATGATGGCGGGACAGCGCCCCCCTCTGTCCTGCCGGACATCTCCCCTCAAGGGGGGAGATGGCAGCTTCAGCGTCTCGCTTATCCGCAAGCATTGGAGATTGGCGAAAGCCAATGCGACATCCAATCTCCCCACTAGAGGGGGAGATGTCCGGCAGGACAGAGGGGGGCGCGAAGGAACGCGAGTTGCGCGATTTCGCAGCCCTGTCATCCCCTCCCCATCCCTCCCACCTGCTCCGCGGACAAAAACAGCAGCACCACGTCCGACATGCCGAGCAGCGGCGTGAAGGTGACGATGGTGATGCCGCCGGTGGCGTTGGTGCGGGTCAGCCCTTCGGAATAGATGTCGAGCGGCGGCTCCTCGTCGAACCAGACGCCGTGCAGCGTCTCGCCCTGCCACTTCTCGCGGCCCTTCTCGTAACTCTTGAACGACAGCACGGATTCGCCGGCCTGCACGTCGCCACCGCCGCCCCAGGCCACCACGACGCTGTCGAGCGCGCCCGGCGCCCGCCCCGCCATCGTGCTGAGGATCGCGTCGGCCGGGATCATACCGGTGCCCCACGCCGCCTGCTGCTGCGGCGGGCCGATCAGGATGCGCTGCGGGTTGTCGCGCGTGCTTTCGCCGGTGACGCCGGCCGCCCACATCCGAACCGGACAGTCGAAAACCTTGCCTTGCCACCAATCTGGATAGCGGCCGGTGAGGTGCATCGCCCATTCGGCGCCGCCGGCCCTGGTCTTGCCGAGCTGGTTGCCGGCCATGAACAGGCGCTCGCGATTGGTCGCGCCGGCTGCATGGAACTCAGCCTGCCTGGGATAGGGCCGATAGGCGGCAAGCTGGTTAGTGCGGCGCCTGCGGTCCAGCTCCGCCAGCAGGCTGAGATATTCTGTCCTTGCCGCCCGGGTCTGCGAGGCCTTTTGCGAAGCCCGGCTTCTCGAGGAACGGCCTAAGGACGGCTTCGAGGCCGCGGATGCGCTGCCTGATTTCGTCATCGCTCAATGCATCCAGATTGTTAATGTTGACATTAAGATCCTTGGGCAGCACCGACAGCACGAGCTTCAGATACTGATCGGGCTTTTCGACGCGCACCTCGGCGATGACGCCGGCGCCATGGGCGCGAAAATCGGCGCGGATCGCTTCGAGAAAGCCGTCGGCCAGCGTCTTCTTCGGCCGCCTGGTTCGGCCGAGCTTGCCGGGTGCTTGATCGTGCGGCTGCGGATCGCCGGCGGAAGGAGCTTTGGCCATGCCCTACTCCGCCGTCCCGGCGGAGATCGCCGGCTTCTTGTTGCCTGGCCGCACGATGCGCTTGCGCGGCTTCGCTTTCTTGCCGGCGCGCGCCGACTTCGGTTTCGGCGGCTGGCTTGCCGATTTCGCATCGGTCGTCGTGCCAGGCCCCAACGTACCGGCGTCGGGCAACGCATTCAGCCTTGCCCTTAGAATTGCCACCGCCTTGCCGTCGAGTGCTGCCGACGGGAAGCCGAAGCCCCCGACCGCGTCGACGGTACCGCCACGCACCATGCCGATCCGCACGCCGGCGGCTATCAGTTCGAAGCGGCCGATGCGTGCATAGGGTGCGGCTCCGGCGAACTCGCCAATGGCACTGACGACCTCTTGGCCGTCATCGTCGGTGATCATGGTGGCGTAACGGTTGGACATGGTGCTTTTCCTGGGATGGGGCGCACGGCGGCGCGTTAATTTGAGGATCCTCGAGGTCGCGTTCCGTCGCGCCCCCCTCTGTCCTGCCGGACATCTCCCCCACAAGGAGGGAGATTGGCTGTCATCACCGCTTTCGCCAATTTTGTAGGATGCAAAAAAGGTGCTGTCGCCCAAGCTGCCAATCTCCCCACTAGAGGGGGAGATGTCCGGCAGGACAGAGGGGGGCGCTGTCCCGCCAACTTCACAGCCGGCAGCACGCACATCATTCGATCGAAAGATAAAGCCTGAAACAAAAAACCCGCCTCGGCGGGCGGGTCGTTGGAGCCAATTAGCACCATACGCAGATTAGTAGCATAGCTGCCGGCACAAAGCAAGAACAAAATGTGGCAGGGTGGAAAAAAAGCGATTTCCTTTGCCCGCCGCGAGGTTGTGCTCAAGAAACGGTCGCCAAGGTTGTGTTCATTCGCGCCCCCTCTGTCCTGCCGGACATCTCCCCCTCTAGTGGGGAGATCGGCAGTTCCAGCGCCTCGCTGCGTCCGCCCACTTCACAGCCGGCAGATCACGTAACGTTTGGTCGAAAGGGAGCCTGAAACAAAAAACCCGCCTCGGCGGGCGGGTCGTTGGAGCCA
Organism: Mesorhizobium sp. M0174; assembly: GCF_040322275.1. Lineage (NCBI taxonomy): Bacteria > Pseudomonadati > Pseudomonadota > Alphaproteobacteria > Hyphomicrobiales > Phyllobacteriaceae > Mesorhizobium > Mesorhizobium sp. M0174. The sequence goes on along the minus strand of NZ_JAMYTB010000025.1, from coordinate 396 downwards.
ATTAGCACCATACTCAGATCAGTAGCATAGCTGCCGGCACAAAGCAAGAACAAAATGTGCCATCGGCGGCAAAAAATGGGAACTTCCCTCGGTGCCTCGGCTGTCAGCCGGCAAGCTTGCGTTCCTTCGCGCCCCCCTCTGTCCTGCCGGACATCTCCCCCACGAGGGGGGAGATCGGCAGCTTTGGCGGCAGCGCCTTTTTGCACCTACAAAATTGGCGAAAGCGGCAATGACAGCCAATCTCCCCACTAGAGGGGGAGATGTCCGGCAGGACAGAGGGGGGACGCTGTCCCGCCGACTTCATAGCCAGCTCACGTAACGTCTGATCGAAAAAGAAGCCTGAAACAAAAACCCGCCTCGGCGGGCGGGTCGTTGGAGCCAATTAGCACCATACCC
>NZ_JAMYTB010000024.1:0-70834 GCF_040322275.1 Mesorhizobium sp. M0174 | reverse complement strand
CCTCGAATGGCATCCCGAACCCCCCAGCGCAAAGCGCGCCAAACTGTTCGCGATGTCCTCGCACACCTGTTCGCGATGTCCCCGGTCCAAACAGGGGGGAGATCACGCTGTCCTACTGCGCCGACGGCTCCTCGGCGTCGCCCTCGTCGGCGAAGGGCGAGGCGCTCGGCACGCACTGCACCGACCAGCCGGCCGGCGTCGGTTGCTTCTGGTATTCGGTTATGGCGAAGGCGCACTGTTCGCGGGTGTCGAATGTGCTGGGCAGCACGACCATGCCGCCTTGCGGGCCGGCGATCACCAGATACCAGACTAACGCTACGCTCGGTGCCGCCATGAGTATTTCCTCGCTCTGCTTGTTTGGGAGTCGCACGATCCTAGCAACTCCGGCCCAGCGGCGAAAGCTGGGCCAAAGCGCGGCGTTAAGCCACGGCATCACAGCCGCGTGATGTCGGTCGTTTTCCGGCTGTGGTTCAGTTCACCGCAAAACAATAGAACAGGCCGTCGCCGCCGGTGCCCTTCAGCGCCTCCTGGCTGCAGCCACCGCGTGACGCATGCGAGGAATTCCACGATTTGGCGGCTGCCGAATCATCGAGGCCGGTACGATCGTGATGACCCATCATCGCCACACCTTCTGCTCCGCTCAGCGTCCAGTCGCCGCAGGTCTGGTCGGCTATTTTCGCGCCATCCGGCTTGGAGCCGGTCAAAACGTCGTGCCGGTTGGGCGTGTCGCCGCGGCCGTTGACCATTTGGCCCTTTTCGTCGAGTGCCGTCTGTTTGGTGATGGCGTTGGCATCGCTATGCAGGGAAGCGACATCATCGGCGATCTTGACGCCCTTGGCGTTGAACCACGGGCCTTTGCCGATACGGTCGCGTGCATCGGTATCGCTGGTCGAGAGATAAGCGCGCCATGTCTTGCCGGTAACGCCCGCGGCTTCGGCCAGTGAACTACAATGGGCGTCGGCGCCGGCCACACCGCCGAGATCGGCGCCTTTGCCGGAGCCGACGCTGGTGACGAAAAAGCTCATCGTTGCCTCCTGCGACGACGTGGCGCCGATAACTGCAAGCAGCGCGGTGGCAGTCAAGAGAAGCAGTCTCCGCATATGGTCCTCCGTTCCTCGAATTGTGGCACCCGAACAACGTTGGTGCCGGCGCAATTCTTCCGGCAAAATGCGATGTGTGGCTACTCCGGCTGCCGGTAGGCGACAAAGCGATTGTGCTTGGCCTGGAAGATCAGCCCGGTCTCCTTGAGCATAGGGCTGGCCAGCGGCACGATACGCTTGGCGATCTCCGAAGGGTGCGGCAGTGTTTCAGGATCCTCGCCGGGTACGGCCTGCGCCCGCATCGCGGTGCGCGTTGCCCCGGGATCGGCGGCATTGACCCTGAGCGGCAGGTTTTCGGTCTCATGCGCCCATGAACGCGTCATGGCCTCGACCGCCGCCTTCGACGCCGCATAAGGCGCCCAGAAGGCGCGTGCGGAGTGGGCAAGGCTGGAGCTCAGCACGATAGCACGGCCGGCATCTGAAAGCCTGAGCAGCGGGTCGACCGAGCGGATCAGCCGCCATGTTGCGGTGACGTTGATGGTCATCACCTTCTCGAAGGTCTTGGCCTCGACATGGCCGATCGGGGCGATGACGCCGAGCACAGCGGCGTTGGCGACCAGTATATCGAGCTTGCCCCAGCGCTCGTGGATGGCGCCGCCCAGCCGGTCGATCCCCGCCATGTCGGCAAGATCGAGCGGGACCAGCGTCGCCTGCCCGCCATCTGCCTTGATCTGGTCGTCGAGTTCTTCCAAGCCGCCGACGGTGCGAGCAACTGCAATCACATGCGCACCGGCCGCGGCAAGCTCCCTGGCGATGAAATAGCCGATACCGCGCGACGCGCCGGTGACGACCGCAACGCGGCCGGAGAGGTCAAGGCTCATACGATGGATTCCGACAGGCAAGGTGAAACCGCCGTAAGGGGCCAAGGGGACGGAGACAAACGGACCGGCAAGGCCTACGACCCACCTGCCGCCAACAGCGACAGCGTGCGCACATTGTCGGAGCCTTCGAAATCGGCAAGCCGGGTCGGATACTGACCGGTGAAGCAGGCGTCGCAGAATTGCGGCTGCTCGTTGTCGCGGCCGGCTTCGCCGACGGCGCGATAGAGCCCGTCTATCGACAGGAAGCCGAGCGAATCGACGCGGATGAACTCGGCCATCTCCTCCACCGACATGCGCGATGCCAGCAGCTTCGATTTCTCCGGCGTGTCGACGCCGTAAAAGCATGAGGCGCGCGTCGGCGGCGAGGCAATGCGCATATGCACTTCCTTCGCGCCGGCATCGCGCACCATCTGCACGATCTTCTGGCTGGTGGTGCCGCGCACGATCGAATCGTCCACCAGAACCACCCGCTTGCCTTCGATCATGCGGCGATTGGCGTTGTGCTTGAGCTTGACGCCCATGTGGCGGATCGAATCGCCGGGCTGAATGAAGGTACGGCCGACATAGTGGTTGCGGATGATGCCGAGCTCGAACGGAATGCCCGCGGCCTGTGAAAAGCCGATCGCCGCCGGCGTGCCCGAATCCGGCACCGGCACGACGATGTCCGCCTCGACCGGGCTTTCCAGCGCCAGCTCGGCGCCGATGCGCTTGCGCACTTCGTAGACATTGCGGCCTTCGACAGACGAATCCGGCCGCGCGAAATAGACATATTCGAAAATGCAGAAGCGGGTCTTCTGCGGCTCGAACGGGAACAGGCTTTCGATCCCCTTGCTGGTGACGACGACCATTTCGCCGGGCTTCAGGTCACGCACGAAACGCGCCCCGATGATATCGAGCGCACAGGTTTCCGAGGCGAGGATCCAGGCACCGTCAAGATCGCCGAGTACCAGCGGGCGGATGCCGAGCGGGTCGCGGCAGCCGATCATCTTCTTGGACGTCATCGCCACCAGCGAGAAGGCGCCTTCGACCTGGCGCACCGCATCGATAAAGCGCGAATTCAGGTCGCGCTCCTTGCTGGTGGCAACCAGATGCAAGAGCGTCTCGGTATCGGAGGTGGAAGAGAAGATGGCGCCTTGCTTCTGCAGCGCGCGCTGCACGGTCATGGCGTTGGTGAGATTGCCGTTGTGGGCGACGGCAAAGCCGCCATCGGCAAGTTCGGCGAAGAAAGGCTGGATGTTGCGCAGGCCGGAGCCGCCGGTGGTGGCATAGCGCGTGTGGCCGATGGCACGGTTGCCTTGCAGGCTGTCGATGACACGCTGCTTGGTGAAGGTGTCGCCGATCAGGCCGACATGGCGTTCGACATGGAATTGGGTGCCGTCGTAGGAAACGATGCCGGCCGCTTCCTGGCCTCGATGCTGCAACGCATGCAGGCCGAGGGTTACGATGGCTGCGGCGTCCTGCCGGCCGAAAATGCCGAACACGCCGCATTCGTCGTGGAAATGGTCGTCGGCTTCGGCGGAAAGCACGTCGTCTGCGTCTGCCATTGGGGGCTCAAGCTCCGCTAAAGTCGCCATATAAGGTCATAGCGCATCGAAAGCAACGCACGTCGTGCGGCGTTCACATGATCGTCAGTCTTGATGCCTCGCCAAGTCTGCAGATTGGCAAGTCTGTCGAAATCAGTTTGCCGGCGCCGGGTTTGCAGGTGCCGGCGTCGCGGGCGCATTGTCGGCCGGTGGCGCGTCGCTGTCATCGGGTGCCGGAGCGGTGGCGTCGTCGCCGGCGGCAGGTGCTTCCGCTGCAGGGGCGTCTGGGGCCAGAGGCGTCTCGGTGGCTGGCTGATTCGGATTGAGCTTGTTGAGGATAGCGTTTTCCGGATCCTCGGGCAGCAGGCTTTCGAGCTTGGCGCCGATCGATTCGAGCAGCGGCTTTGACTTGGCGTTGGCAATCCAGCCTGGGGCCTTGGCGCCGGCCAGCCAATTGAAGAAAAGCAGCGCAACAGCGACGACCAGGATGCCGCGCGCCGCGCCATAGAGGAAGCCAAGTGTACGATCGAGCGCGCCGATCCTGGAATCGATGATCCAGTCGGCGAGCTTCATGGTGATGACCGAAACGACGATCAGCGCGACAATGAAGACGATACCGGCGGCCGCGGCCATGGCGGCCTTTTCGTTGTCGATATAGGGCTGAATGTAAGGCAGCACCGGCTTGTAGAAGAAGAAGGCGGCCGCCGCGGCGGCTGCCCAGGAGATGATCGACAGGATCTCGCGCGAAAAGCCGCGAACCATGGCGAGCATCGCCGAGACCAGGGTGAAGCCGACGAGAATTCCGTCAAGCAGCGTAATCGGCATGTTTTCGCCCCACTCCGATCTCTTTTTCGCGGCTCGACGAGCCGCATCACTCTCGCTCGTCGACGCGGCTGCGCCGTGAGCCGGCTATGCGCGCCACGAGATCGGCAAGCTCGGTGGGCTGGAAAGCGCCGGCTCCGATCCCCCCGACCCCATTACCACCGACAAGTTCCTCGCTGCCCAAGGGCAGAACCGCGCTTCCGAAACCCAGCTTTTCGGCTTCCTTGAGGCGCTGCTGCGCATGTGCAACCGGCCTCACCGCACCCGAAAGGCTGATTTCGCCGAAATAGACGCAATCGGCGGGAAGGGCAAGACCGGTGAGCGAGGAAACCAGTGCCGCAGCCACCGCCAGGTCGGCCGCCGGCTCCGAAATGCGGTAGCCGCCGGCAACGTTGAGATAGACGTCGTGGGTGCCGAAGCGGACGCCGCAATGAGCTTCCAGAACCGCCAGGATCATCGACAGCCGGGCACCGTCCCAGCCGACGACGGCGCGGCGCGGCGTGCCGAGCGACGACGGTGCTACCAGCGCCTGGATCTCGACCAGCACCGGCCGTGTGCCTTCCATGCCCGCGAAAACCGCGGCGCCCGGCGACTTCGCGTGGCGTTCACCGAGGAAAAGCTCGGACGGGTTGGCGACTTCCCGCAAGCCCTTGTCCGACATTTCGAAGACGCCGATCTCGTCGGTTGGCCCGAATCGATTCTTGACCGTGCGCAGGATACGGAAGTGGTGGCCGCCTTCGCCCTCGAAATAGAGCACCGCGTCGACCATGTGCTCGACGACGCGTGGGCCGGCGATCTGGCCCTCCTTGGTGACATGGCCGACCAGAACGATCGCCGCCCCTGTGGATTTTGCGTAGCGGATCATCGCCTGGGCCGCGGCACGCACCTGGGTCACCGTGCCGGGCGCCGAATCAGCCATGTCGGTCCACAGCGTCTGGATCGAATCGAGAATGACCAGATCCGGCCGCTTGCCATCGGCGATGGTGGCGAGGATGTCCTCGACATTGGTTTCGGCGGCGAGCTCGACCGGGGTGTCGGCGACGCCGAGCCGCTGGGCGCGCAGCCTGATCTGGGCGACCGCCTCTTCACCCGAGACGTAGACGATGCGGTGGCCCTTTGCCGCCAGCGCGGCCGCGGCCTGGGTGAGCAGCGTCGACTTGCCGATGCCGGGATCGCCGCCGACCAGCAGCGCCGAGCCTCGCACGAAGCCGCCGCCCGTGGCGCGGTCGAGCTCGCCGATGCCGGAGACGATGCGCGGCGCGTCCTCGATGTCGCCGGACAAGGTGGTGAGCACTACGGCGCGACCCTTGCGCGCGTTACGGCTATTGGCCGGACCCGAGCCGATGCCGCCGGACGTACCTTCCTCGACCAGCGTGTTCCACTCGCCGCACGCATCGCATTTGCCGGCCCAGCGCTGATGCACCGAACCACAATTCTGGCAGATGAACTGGACGCGCGATTTGGCCATCAGGCGTGGCCCGGTTCGGGTGTGGCAGGTGCCAGCGCAGGATAGGGAGGCGGGACAGCGCCCCCCTCTGTCCTGCCGGACATCTCCCCCACGAGGGGGGAGATCGGACTGAACGTAGGATTTCGCCAATTTTCCGCGTCGCAAAAAAGAGTGGCGTCGCGAGCGACGGCCAATCTCCCCCCATGTGGGGATGTCCGGCAGGACAGAGGGGGGCGCCGTAGAGCGCCGACCGCATTTTCGGGGCGTGGTTTAGCGAGCTGGTTCAAATTCAGTGCTTCTTGGCGAGAGCGCGAACTTCGGCAAGCGCCTCCTCGAGCAATTCCGGATTGGGTGGCAGCATCTGCGAGTTGTAGATGGAAATCATGCCCTGTGTCTGGGTGGCAAACTCCGGCTCCGCTTTCCGCGCTTCCTCAGTGATCGCATCCACGTAAAACAGGAAATTCTGCCCGGCCAGAACAGGCACACCGCATCCACCCATGATCAGAGTGGTCGTGGAGACCACGCCATTCGGTTCCGGTTTGCCCTTGAACACCTCGGCAATCTCGTATCGTACGTTAACCAGTATTCGGCCATCACCCTCATCAGGCGGAACAGTTCCAAGTTTGATTGGGCTAAGCTCAGTTTCAGTAACCATGCCTCGGAATACCAGGGAGGCCTCCGCAAACGCTCGCTGCGGCGTCCAATCTGGAGGCATGGAACAAGCAGAGGCGGTTGCGAGGGCGGCAACCGCGCCAATGAGCGCAAAAGCAAGAACGGCGGCGCATCTGAAGTGGTTACCCATGCTACTCAAACCGATCCGGCAAATGATGCTCCTCGGCAAGGTCGGAGAAGCGGGTGAACTCGCCCTGGAAGGCGAGGCTGACCGACCCCGTTGGGCCGTGGCGCTGCTTGGCGACGATGACTTCGGCCTTGCCGCGCATTTCGTTCATCTCGTGTTCCCATTTGATGTATTCGTCGGTGCCCGGCTTCGGCTCGCGGTTCTTCAGGTAGTATTCCTCGCGGTAGACGAACAGCACCACGTCGGCGTCCTGCTCGATCGAACCGGATTCGCGCAGATCCGAAAGCTGCGGGCGCTTGTCGTCGCGGCTCTCGACCTGGCGCGACAGCTGCGACAGCGCAATGATCGGCACCGCCAGCTCCTTGGCCAGCGCCTTGAGCCCGGTGGTGATCTCGGTGATCTCCTGGACGCGGTTTTGCGATGATTTCGCGCTCGATCCCTGCATCAGCTGGATATAGTCGATGACGATGACGTCGAGGCCGCGCTGGCGCTTCAGGCGGCGCGCACGGGCAGACAGCTGAGCAATGGAAATGCCGCCGGTCTGATCGATGAACAGCGGGATTTTCTGCATCGTCTGCGAGCACGCGACGAGCTTTTCGAAATCCATCTCGCTGATCTCGCCGCGCCGGATTTTCGACGACGGGATTTCGGTCTGTTCGGAAATGATGCGGGTGGCCAGCTGTTCGGACGACATTTCGAGCGAAAAGAAGCCGACGACGCCGCCGTTGGCCGCCTTGAACGAGCCGTCGGCCTGCTGTGCGGGGACATAGGCCTCTGCGATGTTAAAAGCGATATTGGTGGCGAGCGAGGTCTTGCCCATGCCGGGGCGCCCCGCAATGATGATCAGGTCGGACGACTGGAGGCCGCCCATGCGGCGGTCGAGGTCGCGCAAGCCGGTGGCGACGCCCGACAGATGCCCGTCGCGCATATAGGCGGCATTGGCCATGTCGACGGCGGTCTTGACGGCGTCGGTGAAGCTCTCGAAGCCGCCATCATAGCGGCCGGTCTCGGCCAACTCGAACAGGCGCCGCTCGGCATCCTCGATTTGGTCGGAGGGCGACATGTCGACCGGCGCGTCATAGGCGATGTTGACCATGTCCTCGCCGACCGTGATCAGCGCGCGCCGCGTGGCCAGATCGTAAATGGCGCGGCCATAGTCGGTGGCGTTGACGACCGTGACGGCCTCGACCGCCAACCGCACGACATATTGCGCCACCGTCATGTCGCCGACCTTCTCATCGGCCGGGAGGAAGGTCTTCAGCGTGATTGGCGTCGCGACCTTGCCCATGCGGATGAGCTCGGCCGCGACCTCGAAGATCTTTCTATGCAGCGGCTCGTAGAAATGGCCGGGCTTCAGGAAGTCTGAGACGCGGTAGAAGGCATCATTGTTGACCAGTATGGCGCCGAGCAGCGCCTGCTCGGCCTCGATGTTATTCGGCGCCTCGCGATAGAGCGGTGTTTCCGCCACGCCGAATTTTCGTGCTGCCTCTGCCATGATGTCCCCGGTCCTGATCCCCGGTCTCTCGATATCAGAACGAGACAAGTCGGTGATGACTTATCTGCATCAGTCCCCAACCAACCAACTTTGATGCCCGCGATTCACAGCCAGGTTCTTTCGGTGGAAAGAATCTCAATTGACTCGAATCAAGATGGCGAGCCTAGCCGTTCTTGGGCGAGAACAAAACAGGAAAATAGCTGCCGGTCATTCCGGCAAGGCATCACCCCAGTCCAGTCGCCGCGCGGCCTTGAACGCCCCTCCATCGCGCTTGGTGAACAGTCGCTCGGCAGCACTCCCATCCTGTTGGCAAAGCTTCAGCAAGACCTTGCCGGAGCCCGAATTCGGCGGTGCGATCACTCGCGCTTGAGGCGGAGCGGTCGGATGGCGGGAAGCCGCGACAAAGATGAATTTCTCGTCCTCCCACGGCACCTCGGCATCCTTGGCCAGACGGTGCAGGCGCGAGCGGGCGACGCGGCGGGCGAAATGGCACCAGTCGGGAGCGACGAGCGGGCAGGGCGCCTCATGCGGGCAGGGCGCAAGCACGTGCGCCTCCGTCTCGATCAGCTGCCGCCGCACGGCAAGAATACGCTGCCAGCCGGCCGGCGTGCCCGGCTCGACGACCAGCAGCGTGTCGGCGGTCAGCTGCCAGAGCCGGTCGACGAGTTTTGCCAGCGATGCCGGCGCGATCTCATCCAGCACATAGGCTGAAGTCACCAGCTCGGCCGGCTCCAGATCGACCAGGTCGACGGTGACGTCGCCGGTCCGCCAGGCGGTCCTGGCCGTGATCGCATCCGCGGCAAGCGCTTCGCCGACCCTTCGCACGGCGGCGCCGGCCTCGAGCAGCACCGCCTGTTGGAGATCCGGCCAGAGATTCGTTGTGGCCCAAAGCACCGTGCCAGGGCCGGCGCCGACATCGAGCAGGGTTCTCGGAGCATAATCGGGCCGCGCCTCGCTTACCGCCTCGAGGCTGGCGCGGACGGCAGCATAGGTCGCCGGCAGCCGCGTTGCCAGATAGGCCTTCACCGCAATGTCTTCGGCCATGTGCAGGCGACCGTCGCGCAACTCTGCGCGGTAGCGGTCTGACAGGGTCTTTGCCGCTTGCTTAAGCATCGGCAACGGCACCTGTTCGAGAAGGCGGTCGACGCCTTGTCTAAGCGGGACGGGCAGTTCCATCGCTTAGGCAGTCCGAGGTGAGAGCAGAATGACCGAGGCGCTAACGATGCAGATCGCGGCACCGGCAAGGTCCCAGCGGTCGGGGTGCACGCCTTCCGCCAGCCACAGCCAGGCCAGCGAGGCGGCAATGTAGATGCCGCCATAGGCGGCGTAGGCCCGGCCCGCCGCGCTGGTGTCGACCAGCGCCAGCAGCCACGCGAATAGCACCAGCGAGACGAGACCGGGCGCCAACCACAGCGGCGATTTTTCCAGCCGCCACCATGCCCAGAACGAAAAGCAGCCGGCGATCTCGGCAAGTGCGGCAGCGACGTAGAGGAGGTAGGTCATAAAAAAGGTCCCGCGTTGACGGGTGCCTTTTCAGCGTGCCAGCCGGCAATGGCAAGCGGCAATGGGACGATCGCCGGCCGCCTACTCCGGATCCGCCACTTTGCGGCGGCGAGCGGGCTTGGCCGCCGGAGCCTTTTCACGACGTCCAAGATCGCGCATCTCCAGCGCCTTCTCACAGTTGGCCATGTAGTCGCGCGTCATCGGCAGCGTGTCGTTCTTCTTGGCAATCTGGATCTGGAAAATCACCAGATCCTGCCAGCGGAAGGCAGCTTCCGAGGCGGCAAGATAGAACTCCCACATACGGCAGAAGCGCTCGTCATAAATCGCCTTGGCCTTGTCGCGGTTGGCGGCGAAGCGTTCGCCCCAATGCTTCAGCGTCTCGGCATAATGCAGCCGCAGAACCTCGATGTCGGTGACGACGAGCCCCGATTTTTCGATGGCCGGCATCACTTCGGAGAGCGACGGAATATAGCCGCCCGGGAAGATGTATTTGCGGATGAAGGCGCTGGTCGCCCACGGCACGCCGGAGCGGCCGATCGTATGCAGCAGCATGACGCCGTCCGGCTTCAGCAGCGTCGCCGACTTGTCGAAGAAGGTGCGGAAATGATTGACGCCGACATGCTCGAACATGCCGACCGAGACGATGCGATCGAAACGTTCATTGAGTTCGCGATAGTCCTTGATGTCGAAATGAACCCGGTTTTGCAGGCCTTGCGCATGGGCGCGGTCGGTGGCGACGCCGTGCTGCTCGGTCGACAGCGTCACGCCCTGTACGTCGACGTCGAACGCCTTGGCGAGATAAAGCCCAAGCCCACCCCAGCCGGAGCCGATATCGAGCACCGTCTGGCCGGCCCTCAGCCTGAGCTTGGCGGCAATATGGCGCTTCTTGGCCGCTTGTGCCTCGTCGAGGGTCATATCCGGCTGCTCGAAATAAGCGCAGGAATATTGCATGTCCTCATCGAGGAAGAGGCGGTAGAGGTCGCCCGACAGATCGTAATGGCGCTGCACGTTGCGGCGCGCCCGCGACGCCGTGTTGATCTGCTGCAGGCGCCGGAAGGCGTGGCGCAGACCTTCGATCGCTTTCGACCAGGTGGCATCGATACCGCCGCTGCCCATGTTCTGGAACGCAATGCGCATCAACCCCAGCACGCCGCCCTCGAGAATGTCGAGTTCACCGTCCATGTAGGCTTCCGGCACCGCCAGCATCGGATCGAAAGTGATGGCGCGCTCGGCATGCCTTGTCTTGATATGCATGTGCACCGGCTCGCCGCTGCCGTCACCGAAAGTCACCATCGAGCCTTGCGGCCCTGTCACCTTGAGATTGCCTGTGCGGACCAGGCGGTCGAGAATGCGTTTCAGCAGAATATTCATGACCAAATGTCCCCTCTCGGTCAGACAGGCTGTCTTATTCTGCATCAAGATATAGGGGTTCGAAAAGTTCCATTTGGCATAAAAATGCCCGGGTACGAGGCCCGGGCATTGGTCCAGAATAGCGATTAGCCGGCGAATGCCGACGAATGAGGATCAGCCGTTGTCTTCGCCGCCCTCGAACTCCGCATTCGGATCGAAGAAGTTTTCCGGCCGCGCATTATCGTTGATGTCCTCGCCGTAGATGGCTTCGGCGGTGGTCAGCGTTTCGCCCTTGGCCTGGCGCTCGGCTTCGTCGGCCGTGCGGGCAATGTTGAGCGTGATGGTAACCTCGACCTCCGGATGCAGCGCGATCGCCACATTGGTGACGCCAATGGTCTTGATCGGCTGATTGAGCAGGATCTGGTTGCGGTTGACCGAAAAACCTTCCGCCGTCACCAGCTCGGCGATGTCGCGTGTCGAGACCGAACCATAAAGCTGACCGGTCTCGCCGGCCGAGCGCACGGCGATGAAGCTCTTGCCGTCGAGCTTTTCTGCAATCTGCGCGGCCTCGGACTTGCGCTCCAGGTTGCGGGCTTCCAGTTGCGCCCGCTGTCCCTCGAACTTCTTCTTGTTAGCTTCGTTGGCGCGCAGCGCCTTGCCCTGCGGCAACAGGAAATTGCGGGCGAATCCGTCCTTGACCTTGACAGTGTCGCCCATCTGGCCGAGGCGGGAAACGCGTTCGAGAAGAATGACTTCCATGGTTTTGTTCCTTCGCTTGGGCGCTATCCTCAGGATCGGCGCCGAGTTCTCTGGAACAGGTCAGGAAGCTGGGGCGTCGCCGCCTGTGTCGCTGTCCTGCCTGTCGCGGCAGTTAGGATCTCTTGTCGAAATCCAACCCGGGATTTGGTGTTCGATCCGGCTACGCCCGTCGTGGCCGGTGACAAAAAGCGGGCGGCGAACCGCCCGCGTAGATTTAGCGGACCACGTAGGGCAGCAGGCCGAGGAAGCGGGCACGCTTGATCGCCTTGGCGAGTTCGCGCTGCTTCTTCTGGCTGACGGCGGTGATGCGCGATGGCACGATCTTGCCGCGCTCGGAGATGTAGCGCTGCAGAAGCCGCACGTCCTTGTAGTCGATCTTCGGCGCGTTGGCGCCAGAGAACGGGCAAGTCTTGCGGCGGCGGTGGAAGGGGCGCCGGGTTGGGATCTGATTGATGTCGACCATTATTCTGCGGCTCCTTCAAAGCCTTCGCGCGGACGGCGCGGGCCACGATCGGCACCGCCATCGCCGAAGCTGCGCGGCGGACGATCACCACGGTCACCGCGATCGCGGTCGCCGAATGAGCGCGGGCCACGGTCGCGGTCGCCGAAGCCGCCGCGTTCCGAGCGCTCTTCGCGCTTCTGCATCATTGCCGACGGACCTTCCTCATGCGCATCGACCTTGATGGTCAGGAAACGCAGTACGTCCTCGGACAGACCCATCTGGCGCTCCATTTCGTTGAGCGCGGCCGGGGGGCAGGTGATGTCCATGAGTGTATAATATGCCTTCCGGTTCTTGTTGACCCGGTAGGTGAGGGACTTCAGTCCCCAGTTCTCGACCCGGCCGACGGACCCGCCATTCGCGGTGATGACGCCCTTGTACTGTTCGACAAGCGCATCGACCTGCTGCTGCGAGAGGTCCTGCCGAGCAAGAAACACATGTTCGTATAGAGCCATAGTGTTCGTGCCTTTCTTCGTTTTCTCTCCCGGTTCCCGGCGGCAAAAGCCTCTGCAACTTCTCTGACCCGCAATCCTTGCGAAGGCGGGGAAGAAAGGAGCATGACGAGACGGTCGAGAGCGGAGACACGGGAGGCGGAAGCGCTTCTGGCTTCACGCGAAGGTTTCGAAAAACCTCCGGCCCTCCGTTCAGCCCCCAGCAAGGACCGGCAGATTGCGGGCGTCTATACAGGAATTTGGCTGCAAGGCAAGGGCAAACGGCCGACGTGTCGTAAGCAGATGAGTTGCACGCAAGTTGTCCGATTTTATTCGGCTGCTGGCCTCATTCGCAAGGTCTTACGGATTCCCTGCCCGGACCCAAGAATGTTTTCCCGCATTTCGCCTGACAAAACAAACCGGATGCCCTGTTCGTATAATCGCGGGAGACGATCGAGGTAACGCCAACAAATCGAACAGCTCTACGCAGTCGGCAATCAGCTACAACAATTCCCATCTCTCGACGACACGATCGGAGTTCGCGCATCACGCTGCAACTTCAGCTGCCTCAGCTCGTGTGCGCAGCCACTTTGCCTGTGGTTTCGGGGAAGAAATCGGGCGCCGCATGGCGCTTGCCGAACATCATGTCGTATTGCAGCAGACGGAAGTCGCGGATTGCCGGGTCGATCTCTTTCTGACGCGACCAATCGGGGGTGGCCTCGCCCCCCGGTGCCAACAGCAAATTGCGGTCGATGACGCGGTAGCGCTCTCGCAGCTGGCCGAGGAAGCCGGTGTAATAGGGATGGCTGATGCCGGCCGTTTTCAGGATATGATAGGGCAGGAAGGCCGGGCTGACGGCGCCCAGATCCTCGGCCGGGCCGCTGCGGTTCGACCAGACGATCAATGGCGTCTGGTGGTGCTGCAGCATCTGGTCGGCCGCCTCCTTGCGCGGCGCGACATTGTCCTTCAGGAAACCGGTCTCGACGTAGACCGGCCCAAGCGGCGGCAGGTGATCGCCGAAGAATGCGATGACGGTCGGCCGCTCGCGTTTCTTCGCCCATTCGATCAGCCGCTCGAGGCCGCGGTCCGCATCGGAAGAGCCTTCGGCGTAGCTCAACAGCGATTCACGTGCCCATTGGCTGATCGGCGCCTGCACCTTGTGGGTCGGATTGTTATAGCGATACGGCTCATACGGCCCGTGGTTCTGCAGGCTGACGGCGAAAAAGAAGACCGGCTCGGCGCTGGTATCGGCTTCGCGGATGATCTCGTCGGTCATCGCTGCGTCCGACGCGAGCGGTCCGCGCTTCTGCATGGGCGGCAACGTCTCCTCGGACTTGAAGTCGTTGAAGCCGAAATCGGCATAGACGGCCCCCCGGTTCCAGAACCAGTTGGTGCCGGGATGGATGGCGCGTGCCCGGTAGCCCTGACTTTTCAGGAAGGTCGCCAGCGAGGGAGTCGGTGTCCGCACATATTGCTGGTAGGGAATGCTGCCCGCCGGCAGGAAGGCGTTGGAAAAGCCGGTCAGGGCCTCGAACTCGATGTTGGCCGTCATGCCGCCGAACTCGGGCGAGAACATGTAGCCCGTGCGCAGTGCCCGCACATTGGGGATAGGGTCGGGTGTGATGGTGACGCCGGGCAGCTTGGTCGGATCCCAGAAGGATTCGCTCATCACGACGATGATGTCGGGCTTCTCGGCGGGTACCGAGGCGATCACCTGCGGTTTGCCGATCGCTTCGATCGCCTTGTCGGAATAGCCGGGCGGCGCCGAGACATGCGCCATCGGGACGTTCAGCGCGAAGGCGAGCGCAAAACCGTTCGAGGCATAGTTTTCCTTCTGGTCCCACATAATCGGGATGATCTGTAGCCGGTCGCGCGTCCACGAGAAAGTGGCATAGTCCATGATGGAGACGAAGAAAGCGATCAGCGGCACCGTCAGCGTCAGCCGGGCAAGGCGGCCCTTGTGGCTGAGCGCCGGAACGCGGCGGCGCCATAACCGCGAGCCATAGACGAGCAGCGACAGCCCGCCGACGATGCCGATCGCCAGGGCAATGGCGGTTCCCGGGCGATCGCGGACCAGGAGCGGCATCAGTGCCACGATCTGCCGGGAATAGAGGAAATCGGTCGGATAGAGCGGATCGCCGAGATAGAGCGACTTCTGGTGGCCGACGAACGCCAGCGACAATGTCAGCGGCGCGACGATCATCAGGCTCTGATGGCTGCGGCCGAGCACGGCGTCGAGGCCGATGAGGATCAGCGCAAAAATGACAATCGTGGTCCAGCCGGGTTTGAAAGGCTGCAGAAAGAAATCAATGGTGCCGGCAAAGTTGCCGCGCACGATCAGTTCGATGGCAAACACCAGGATGGCCGCAGCCAGAAAGCTGATAAGGCCATAGCGGATGACAGGCCATCTGCGCGCCGGCAGATAGCCAGTCGACGGATCGCCTTCAAGAAACTGTGGCGCCGCCTCGGCTGCGCTCTGCTTGGTCTTTGCCACTTCAATAGTTCCCCGGCCCGCAACAAAGGCGTCACTCGATTGTCATCGAACTGTCACGCAAAGCCTAGCGCCTGCGGCGGAAATAAGAAGAGCCAGCAAACAAATCGTGAGCGGTTTTCATCATGAGTGATCGCCAAAAAGCCTGCCGAAACAGGCACTCGGCCGACGCTGAGCGGTCAAGGTTGGACTTGACTTGGGCGCACGCCTTGCGTCACAGGCAGCGAGAACCAGCAGCTGGGAGCCGACGATGGCCATAGCATTCACCTTTCCGGGGCAGGGCAGCCAGGCTGTCGGCATGGGCAAGGACCTCGCCGATACTTTTGTGGAATCGCGGCGGATCTTCGAGGAAGTCGACGACGCGCTCGGTGAAAAACTATCGCAGCTGATCTGGGAAGGCCCGGAAGAGACGCTGACGCTGACCGCCAATGCCCAGCCGGCGCTGATGGCGGTGTCACTTGCCGCAGTCCGGGCGCTGGAGGCGCGCGGCTTCTCCCTGAACGGCAAGGTCACCTATGTCGCCGGCCATTCGCTCGGTGAATATTCGGCACTTGCGGCCGCTGGTTTCGTTTCGGTCGCCGACGCCGCCCGGCTGTTGCGTATCCGCGGCAATGCCATGCAGGCGGCTGTACCGGCCGGCGAGGGCGCCATGGCGGCGATCATCGGGCTGGAACAGGCCGACGTCGAGGCCGCTTGCGCAGAGGCCGCCCAAGGCACCGCCAAAGATCCCGCGCAAGCCTTGGTTTGCCAGATCGCCAACGACAATGGCGGCGGCCAGCTGGTGATCTCCGGCGCCAGGCCGGCGGTCGAACTGGCGGCAAAGCTATGCACGGAGAAGGGCGCCAAGCGGGCGCTGATGCTGCAGGTCTCGGCGCCCTTCCATTCGGCATTGATGAAGCCTGCGGCCGAGATCATGCGGGAGGCGCTGGCCGCCGTGACGAAGCGTGCGCCGGTCGTGCCGCTTGTCTCGAATGTTACGGTGACCCCGACGAGCGATCCTGACGAGATTGCCCGCCGCCTCGTCGAACAGGTGATCGGGCGCGTGCGCTGGCGCGAAACGGTTGAGTGGTTCAGCAGCAACGGCGTTGCGACGCTTTACGAAGTGGGCGCCGGCAAGGTGCTGTCGGGGCTGGCCCGCCGCATCAACCGCGATATTGCCACCACTGCCATCGGATCCGCGGCGGATGTCGAGGCGGCGCTGGCGGCGCTTGCATAATCAACTGGCGATTTGACCCCGCTCCATGCAAAGGGTGTTCGCTCAGATCAGGAGGCAAGAATGTTCGAATTGACCGGCCGCAAGGCGCTCGTCACCGGCGCATCTGGAGGTATCGGCGAGGCGATCGCCCGCGTGCTGCACGGCCAGGGCGCCATCGTCGGCCTGCAAGGCACACGTATCGAGAAATTGGAGGCGCTGGCCGCCGAACTGGGCGACCGGGTCAAGCTTTTCCCGGCCAATCTTTCCAACCGCGACGACGTCAAGGCGCTCGGCCAGAAGGCGGAGGCCGACCTCGAAGGCGTCGACATCCTCGTCAACAATGCCGGCATCACCAAGGACGGGTTGTTCGTGCGCATGGCTGACGCCGACTGGGATAGCGTGCTCGAGGTCAACCTGACCGCCGTGTTCCGGCTGACCCGCGAGCTTACCCATCCGATGATGCGCCGCCGCCATGGCCGCATCATCAACATCACTTCAGTGGTTGGCGTCACCGGCAATCCCGGCCAGACCAATTACTGCGCCTCCAAAGCCGGTATGATCGGCTTTACCAAATCGCTGGCGCAGGAGATCGCCACCCGCAATATCACCGTCAACTGCGTCGCCCCGGGCTTCATCGAATCGGCGATGACCGCCAAGCTCAACGACAAGCAGAAAGAGGCGATCATGGCGGCGATCCCGACCCGGCGCATGGGCACGGGCGCCGAAGTCGCCTCTGCCGTCGCCTACCTAGCTTCCAACGAGGCAGCCTACGTCACCGGCCAGACCATTCATGTCAATGGCGGCATGGCAATGATCTAACACTTGGGAAAACGCTTCATTCCGTCTTGGATGCACGGGATTTTTCGTGTAATGCCGCCCGCAACCCGGCGGTTCGGGCAAAAACCGGTCCTGTTCCGCTGCGTTTCCGGCAGGACCATCTTTCAGCTTGATTAGCGGCATTCTGCCCGCTAACGAAGACAGACAACCAAAAGACGAGGATGCCCAAATGAGTGACACCGCAGAGCGCGTCAAGAAGATCGTCATCGAGCACCTTGGCGTCGATGCCGACAAGGTGACGGAGCAGGCGAGCTTCATCGATGATCTGGGCGCGGACAGCCTCGACACGGTCGAACTTGTCATGGCGTTCGAAGAAGAGTTCGGTGTCGAGATCCCGGACGACGCCGCCGAGACCATCCTGACTGTTGGCGATGCGGTGAAATACATCGACAAGGCCTCGGCCTGACGCTATTTGCAGTCATCACCGAGGAGGACCTGCGATGAGGCGTGTCGTCGTCACGGGCCTTGGGCTGCTTTCGCCGTTCGGCATGGGCTTCGAGCACAGCTGGAAGGAGCTTCTAACCGGCCGCAGCGCAGCCAAGCGCATCACCGAATTCGAGGTGGAAGACCTTGCCTGCAAGGTCGCCCACGTCATTCCGCGCGGTGACGGCTCCAACGCCACTTTCAATCCTGAAGCCGTTCTCGAGCCGAAGGAACTGCGTAAGATCGGCGATTTTATCCTGTACGGAATCGCGGCCGCCGACGAGGCACTCAAGGATTCCGGCTGGCAGCCGAAGACGCACGAGGATCAGTGCGCCACCGGCGTGCTGATCGGTTCTGGCATCGGCGGCATCGAAGGCATCGCCGAGAATGCGATGATCCTCAAGGAACGCGGCCCGCGCCGCATCAGCCCGTTCTTCATCCCCGGCCAGATCATCAACCTCGTCTCCGGCCAGGTCTCGATCCGGCATGGGCTGAAAGGCCCAAACCACGCCGTTGTCACCGCTTGCTCGACCGGTGCGCACGCCATCGGCGACGCGGCCCGCCTGATCATCTGGGGCGATGCAGACGTTATGGTCGCAGGCGGCGCCGAAGCGCCGGTGACGAGACTGTCGATCGCCGGGTTCGCCGCTTGCCGCGCGCTCTCCACCGAGCGCAACGACGCGCCGCAAACGGCCTCGCGCCCCTATGATCGCGATCGCGACGGCTTCGTCATGGGCGAGGGCGCCGGTGTTGTCGTGCTCGAAGAACTCGAACACGCCAAGGCCCGCGGCGCCAAGATCTATGCCGAGGTCACCGGCTACGGTCTGACCGGCGACGCCTATCACATCACCGCGCCTGCCGAGGATGGCGACGGCGCTTTCCGTTGCATGACAGCGGCGCTAAACCGGGCGAAGCTGACGCCCGCAGATGTCGACTACATCAACGCGCACGGCACATCGACCATGGCCGACACGATCGAACTCGGCGCCGTCGAGCGGCTGGTCGGCAACGCCGCCTCTAAGATATCGATGTCGTCGACCAAATCGTCGATTGGCCACCTGCTGGGCGCGGCTGGTGCTGCCGAGGCGATCTTTTCCATCCTCGCCATTCGCGACAACATCGCGCCGCCGACCATCAATCTCGACAATCCGGAGCGCGAAACGGCGATCGACCTGGTGCCGCACAAGCCGCGAGCCCGGCAGATCGACGTGGCGCTGTCCAACTCCTTCGGCTTCGGTGGCACCAACGCCTCGCTCGTCTTCCAGCGCTACAATGGCTGACCGCTCTGCCGGTTTCCGTCTGCCGTCAATTTTGCCATATTCGCCCCTACTCTGCCCGAGGGGATTCGTCGCAAGATCAGATGGTAGGGCGCTATGAACACAAATCCGGCCGATAACGGGGAATTCGGGCAACGGCCAGCAACGTCCGGCCCGATCGTGCCGAAAACGGCCAGCGAGGCGTTGCGGCCCGAGGCCGGCACGCCGCCGCCGAAGCGCTCGCGTGCCTCGCGCAGCCAGT
This sequence comes from Mesorhizobium sp. M0174, assembly GCF_040322275.1. Classification (NCBI taxonomy): domain Bacteria; kingdom Pseudomonadati; phylum Pseudomonadota; class Alphaproteobacteria; order Hyphomicrobiales; family Phyllobacteriaceae; genus Mesorhizobium; species Mesorhizobium sp. M0174. The sequence goes on along the minus strand of NZ_JAMYTB010000024.1, from coordinate 51,821 downwards.
TCGTCGTGTTCATGAACTTCGTCATCTCTTCGGTGATGCTGATGGTTCTGGCGGCAGGCGTTGCGCTGTATTTCGGCAAGCAGGAGTTCAACGAGCCCGGCCCGTCGGCCAATGGGGACACTTTCCTGGTCAAGCCGAATAGCGGCGTCCAGGAGATCGCCGACCAGCTTGAGCGGCGAGGACTGATCAGCGACGCCCGCATTTTCCGCCTTGGCGTGCGCGCCTTCGGCAATGATTCCGCCCTGAAGGCCGGCGAATACGAGATCAAGCCGCAGGCGTCGATGCACGACATCATGGAACTGCTGAAGAGCGGCAAGTCGGTGATGTATTCGCTGACTATCCCCGAGGGGCTGACGGTGGAGCAGGCGCTGCAACGGATCGCCGAGCAGGACGCGCTGACCGGCGATATGCCGTCGACCACCCCACCTGAGGGCAGCCTCGCCACCGACACGCTGCGCTTCACCCGCGGCGCAACACGCCAGCAGATGGTCGACAAGCTTCTGGCCGACCAGAAGAAGCTGGTAGACGAGGTCTGGCAGCGCCGAGCGCCGGATCTGCCGATCGCCAATGTTGAGGATTTTGTCACCCTGGCCTCGATCGTCGAGAAGGAGACCGGCAAGGGCGATGAACGCTCGCGCGTAGCCGCCGTCTTCCTCAATCGGCTGGCCAAGGGTATGCGGCTGCAGTCGGACCCGACCATCATCTACGGCCTGTTCGGTGGCAAGGGCAAACCCATCGATCGCCCGATCTATCAGTCGGACATCCAGAAGCCGACGCCCTACAACACCTATCTGATCAACGGTTTGCCGCCGACGCCGATCGCCAATCCCGGCCGTGCGGCGCTGGAGGCCGTCGCCAATCCGTCGAAGACCAGCGATCTCTACTTCGTCGCCGACGGCAGCGGCGGCCACGTCTTTGCCTCGACGCTCGATGAGCATAACGAGAATGTCGCTCGCTACCGGGCACTGCTGAAAAAGCAGGCGCAGGACGCCGCCAAGGCCGGGGCAACCAATACCGGAGCCGACACGCCGGCGGGAGCCATCGTTGACGATGCGGGCGCCACCGCCGCCCAGTAGGGCCGGACGCCATCAGGTTGGCCCTGTGCATGTCCGGGTGGATGTGCAAGGGCTGCTATGGCATTGGAATTCACATGATCCTGCCCGGAGAAAATCGCTCCGGCTTGAGGGCATTCGGCAAAGGGACGCACGGCTACATGAACTTGCAGAGCATGACCGGTTTTGCGCGCAGTGTCGCCGAACACGACGGTACTTCGATTGCCTGGGAAGCCAAGTCCGTCAACGGCAAAAGCGTCGAGGTCAGGTTGCGGCTGCCGCAAGGTTTCGACCGGCTGGAGCCGGCCGTCCGGCAGACGGTGCAAAAGCGTTTTGCGCGCGGCAATTTTCAGATGACGCTGACCATTGGCCGCGCCGCCGGCGCACAAGCGCAACCCGTGGTCAACGAGGCTTTCCTGAAGGATCTGGCGGGCTTGGCCAAGCGGCTGCAGGAGCAGTTCGGGGTAGCCCCTGCGGCGGCCGACGGGCTGCTTGCGCTGCGCGGCGTGCTCGACATTCCCGAAACCATCGAAACCGAAGAGGCGCGCAGTGCGCTCGATACCGCGATACTGTCGGCGCTGGAAGCAGCACTGAACGGGCTGCAGCAGGCGCGCCAGGGCGAAGGTGCCGCACTTCGTTCCCTGCTGTCCGGCCATATCGATGCCATCGAGGCGCTGACGCTGCGGGCCGAGGCCGATCCATCACGCGAGCCGGCCACGATCCGCGACAGGCTCGCCGAGCAGATCCGCCTGTTGATGGACGCGTCCGCCAACCTGGACGCCAGCCGGCTGCATATGGAAGCGGCGTTTCTGGCCACCAAGGCCGACATACGCGAGGAAATCGACAGGCTGAAGACGCACGTGGCGTCGGGGCGGGCGCTGCTCGCCGGCGGTGGCGCCATCGGCCGCAAGCTCGATTTCCTGGCACAGGAATTCAACCGCGAATCGAATACGCTGTGTTCCAAGTCGAATGCTGCCGCGGTCACCGCCATCGGGCTGGAACTGAAGGCGGTTGTCGACCAGTTTCGCGAACAGGTCCAGAATCTGGAATGATCCCGATGCCAAGCCACATGACTGCCAAGCCCCATGACCGCTAGGGATTTGGGTTCCCGCATTCGGCGCCGCGGGCTGATGCTGGTCTTGTCGTCGCCGTCAGGCGCCGGCAAGTCGACGATTGCGCGCAATCTGCTGGAGAGCGATTCCAGCCTCGAATTGTCGGTCTCGGTCACCACGCGGCCACGCCGCGGCAGCGAGATCGAGGGCGTCCATTACCACTTCCGCACCATGCGCGAGTTCGAGCGGCTACGCGATTCCGATGCGCTGCTCGAATGGGCGGAGGTGCACGGCAATTGCTACGCGACGCCGCGCGAGCCGGCCGAACAGGCGCTGGCCGAAGGCCGCGACATGCTGTTCGATATCGACTGGCAAGGCGCTCAGCAGCTCAAGGAGAAGATGCGCGCCGACATCGTCTCGATCTTCATCCTGCCGCCATCGATGAAGGAATTGAAGGCGCGGCTGAAGCGTCGCGCCGAGGACCAGGAAGCGGTGATCGAGACGCGGCTCAAGAACGCCCGCAACGAGATCGAGCACTGGAAGGAGTATGATTTCGTCATCGTCAACGACGATCTCGACCGCGCTTTCGCCGAGGTGCGCGGCATCGTCACGGCCGAACGGCTCAGACGCGATCGCCGGCCGGGCCTGTTCGATTTCGTCTCGGGGCTGCTCGATGAGAAAACGGATTGATCAAGGCGTTGTCCCCGCGACCAGGATCAGATTGCGGCTGAGCGCGGCGTCGCGCAGTTCCAATGCCGCGGCATATTCGGCGGAGCGGTACCAACGCCGCGCCGTGTCCATGTCGGGGAATTCCACGATGATCAGCGGCCCGGGAGACCAGTCGCCTTCCAGCCTTTCCACCTCGCCGCCGCGTACCAGATAGCGCCCGCCATGCTGGGCGATGGAGGCAGCCGCGCGGGCGCGATAGGCTTCGATAGCCTCGGCGTCACGGATCGTGACGTCGGAGATGACATAGGCGGCCACTGTTTGTCTCCGGGCAGGGTTTGTCCGGCTATGTATGCCATGAGAGCGGAAATTCCACGCGGGCGCTTCCCGGCATCACACCGCGTTGGTCAGGCGAATGAATTCCTCGACGCTGAGCGTCTCCGCACGCCTGGTCGGATCGATGCCGGCGCGGGTGAGCAGTGCCTCGCCGCCGAGGCTTTTCACGCTCTGCCGCAGCATTTTCCGGCGCTGGCCGAACGCCGCTTCGGTGACGCGGCTAAGCCGTTTGACCTCTGCCGGCAAGGGGCTGGCGCGCGGCACCAGATGCACCACCGAGGACGTCACCTTGGGTGGCGGCGTGAACGCCTGGGGCGGCACGTCGAAGACAATCCTCGCCTCCGTCCGCCAGCCTGCAAGCACGCCGAGCCGGCCATAGGCCTCGCTGCCGGGGCTGGCTGCAATGCGTTCGGCGACCTCGCGCTGGAACATCAGCGTCATCGACGCGTAGAAAGGCGGCCACTCGGTCACGGTCAGCCAGCGGATCAGCAATTCGGTGCCGATATTGTAAGGCAGGTTGGCAACGATTTTCGCCGACCCCCCGCTTCCCGGCGCTCCTTTGGCAAGCGCTGCAAAATCAGTTTTCAGCGCATCGCCGGCCACGATCTCGAGCCGACCCGGATAGTGGTTCGCGATCTCGGCCAAGGCCGCCAGGCAGCGCTCGTCGCGCTCGATCGCGACGACCCGGCGGGCGCCGTTGAGGAGCAGGGCCCGAGTCAGCCCACCCGGACCGGGACCGACCTCGATAACCGTAACGTCGCTCAGGTCGCCGGCGGTCCGCGCAATCTTGCTTGTCAGGTTAAGGTCGAGCAGAAAATTCTGGCCGAGTGCCTTTTTCGCCTGCAGCCCATAGCGCTCGATCACCTCGCGCAGTGCCGGCAGGCCGTCTATGCTCATCGGGTTGGGCTCCTCGGGCTGGGCTCATCGGGCTGGGCTCGTCGGGTTAAGGCCATCGAATTGGGCTCATTGGGCCCAGTGGCCTACGGCCTTTTCCCGGTATCGGCAAGCAGGCGAGCGAGTTTCAGCGCCGCAATCAGGCTGTCGGCACGGGCAATGCCCTTGCCGGCGATGTCGAAGGCGGTGCCGTGGTCGGGCGAGGTGCGGATGAAGGGCAGGCCGAGCGTGACGTTGACTGCCTCGTCAAACGCCAGCGCCTTGGCGGGGATCAGCGCCTGGTCATGATACATGCAGAGCACCACGTCATAGCCGGCGCGGGCGCGAGCGTGAAACAGGGTGTCGGCCGGCAATGGCCCGAAGGCTTCTATTCCTTCCTGCCTCAGCCTGTCGATCGCCGGGCGCACGATCCGCTCGTCTTCGGTGCCTATCGCGCCGCCTTCGCCGGCATGAGGGTTGAGGCCGGCGATGGCGAGCCGCGGCTTGGCAATTCCGAAGCGGTTTGCAAGGTCGGCAGCGGTGATGCGGCCGGTGGCGACGATCAGGTCGGTCGTCAGCGCCTTCGGCACCTCGGCCAGTGCGATGTGAATAGTGACCGGCACGGTGCGCAGGTCCGGACCGGCAAGCAGCATCACCGGCATCACTTCGGTGCCGGTGTGAAGCGATGCCAGATGCGCCAGATATTCGGTGTGGCCGGGAAAGCGAAAGCCGGCATCGTAGAGCGGCTTCTTGGCAATCGGGCAGGTGACGACCGCGGCAGCGCGGCCGGCCAGGCAGTCGGCAACGGCGCGGTCGATCGCCTCGATGATTCCGGCGGCGTTGGCTGGATCCGGGCGGCCGGGATTGTCGACGAAACGGGCGGAAAGCGCCACCACCGGCAGCGCGCGCGAAAACACACTAGGCGCTAGCGCCGGCGTCGTCTCGGCAATCGCGATATCGGTGCCGAGCCCGTGCGCCCGCGCGGCAATCAGCGCCGGATCGGCAAGGAGATAAAAAGACGGAACGCCGGCGCTGTCGCGGGCCTGCCAAGCAGCGATGGCGATGTCCGGCCCCACACCGGACGGATCGCCGACGCTCAACGCCAGCGGAAGCTCTGCATCAGGCACGGCGATGCCGACTTCAGCGCTCGATGATGCGGGCTTTCTTCCGCAACTCCTCGACGTATTTCTTTGAGAGCTCGTCGGCGTTCTTGTCGCTCGAGCCCTCGCTCTGGAACACCATCTGCGCGACTTTGTCGTCCGACACTTCGCGCGACGAGCAGATGCCGACGAATTCGACGCCGCGGTCGGTCTCGCGCGTCGCGGTGGCGCCGCCGACCTTGGTGGCCTTGATCTGCTCGGCCCAGTCCGGCGGCAGTTGCGGCGCCAGCACCCGGCCGAGGTCGCGAACGGTGACGTCGATCAGGCCCTTGGCAAATTCGCGCGTGGTGTTGCAGCCGTTGAAGCGGGCGCGCATGGCGTCGGCTTCGCGCTTGCGCTTGGCCAGCGTCGCGCTGCGCTCGGCTGCCGGCACGACGAAGATGACCTGCTGCAGCATGTATTCGGTGGCGCTCGGCTTGCTGCCGCCTTTTTCGAGCATGCGCTTGACGACGTCCTGCTCGCTTATGGCGCCGCCCCCGTCGGCGGAGCGGTAGCGCGCGGACAGCGCCTGGTTCCAGGCCATCTGCGCTCGGATGAATTCCTTGAAGTGCTCCTTGGTGACGCCTGATTGCGCCATCACACCGTCAAGCTGCTTGAGCTGCATCTTGTTGTTCGTGGCGAAACGCTGATAGGCGGCATCGACCTGCGCATCGCTGATGCGGATGCCTAGGCGCCGAGCCTCGGCCGAGCGCAGCGTCTGATCTATCATTTCCTGGCCGGCATCGCCCTTTCTGCGCTGCAGGCGCAGGAAAGCGGCCCGATGCTGGATGTCGCCTGTGGTGATCGGTACGTTGTTGACGACGTATTTGATCTCGGTGGCGAAAGCCGGCCGCGTCACTGCGGTGGTCGAGAACGCCACCAGCAGCGCGAACCCTGCCGAAAAGAGGTATTTCCTCATCGAAAGCATCCCAATTCCATCCCGATTCGACCCAACCCATCCCAGTTCAGGTCGCCGAAATCCGTGCCTGCTCTATGCGGCGAAACAATGTCGTCCGCCAGCCGCCCCGTTGCCGACTGCCGTTATTGGATGGTGTCGATGGAGCGTTGCGACGAACCGAAATCGCCGAGCGTGCGGAACGACAGGTTGAAGCCGACGTTCTGCGACACTTCCCTGGTGTTAAGGTCACGTCTTTCCGAAAACGTCATCAAATAGGTAAAGCACGAATCACTATAGGCAAAGCCGACGCCGTCCTTGACCAGCACGCTCTGCTCAAGATCATATGTGCCGGTGCCAAAGACGCGCCAGTTCTCGGCAAGATGCGTCGAGGCGCCGAGCGTGACCTCATGGCGATCCGTGGAGAAGCCATAGAGCGGCTGCGCCTGGATGAAGGCGTATTTGGCGCTCAGCGATACCGGCAGGCCTGAAAAGGCGGCCTTTACCTCAGCGCGGCGGATCTCGAAGCTCTGCTCGTCGAAACGGCCGCTGACCGAGCCGGAAAATCCGCTGGGGCTGTTGAAGCCGACAAGGCCGACATAGTCGGAGGTTGCAGTTTCAAGACCCGAATAGGCACCGACATTGACCAGATCCGGCGTGCCGAACGAGTTCTGGCCGCCGAGCTGGTAGGATTGGCCGAACACCGCATTGGTGCCCCAGCCATTGTCGTATGCGCCGGAATAGCGGAGCCCGACATTGGCGCGTGTGCCGCCTTCCATGCGGTCATAGCCCGAGAATTTGTCGCGCTCAAACAGCGTCGTGGCGTCGAAGACGAAGCTCTGGGCGTCCTCGTTGGGAACCGCCAGCCCGCCGACATATTGCTCGTTCGGACGCACGAATACTTGCGCCATCGGCTCGAAGACATGGCTGGAACTGGTCATCGAGAACAGCACCGGCCAGCGCATCTCAAGGCCGGCGGTCGCCATGAAGCGGGCAAGCGATGAACGCATATCGTCCTCAACGCCGAGATTGGTCGCCATCTGGTTGATGGCGTCAAGCGAGGCGGAGGAGGCGTTGACATAGCCGGCGTCGCCGCGCAGCGCCAGGAGCGGCGTCAGCAGCAGCCCGCCATCGGTGGTGATGGTGCGCTTCCATTCGGCTTCCGCAGTAAGACGGCCGGATTGACCGTCGATGCCACGAACGTTGTTGACGGACGAAGGGACGCCCGAATCTGCAAGAGCCGTATCGAGCCTGTCGCGGTCTATGACCCGCGCGTTGACGTCGAACGAGAGCTGCCCGCCGGCCACCGGCATGTCGGGGATATAGGCGTAGTCGAGCGAGGGCAGCACCCAGGGCTGCTTGGCGGCGCGTGCGGTCGGATCGCTGGCGAGAGTGTCTTCCTGAACGTCGAAGTGCATGGCGCGCACATCGAAGTAATTGCGATCGTTGAGTCCCGTCAGATACACCTCGGAGCGGTGCACGCTGTCGTTGAAGCCATCGATGTCGTAAGTGCGCGCGAAATTCTTGTCGCTCTGCAGCAGGATGTCCCAACCGAAGTCCCAGCGCGGGTTGATAGCGAACTGGCCCTGGGTGCCCATCATGCCGCGGAACCTGTTCGGGTCGCCTTCGGTACCCGAATTGACGTTGTGGCCATTGTCGTCGATGAAGGCGTCGGGATTCTCCTGCCGGATGCCTGCAATTTTCAGGCTGTACTGACCATTGTTGAAGCGCTGCCTCCACTCGGCCTCACCGAGGAAACCTTGCTTGGTATAGCCGCTGCCGGTGACAGTGAGATCGTAGGTCGGCGAGAGCGCGAAATAATAGGGGACTTTAACACCCACGCCGAGGTCGCTCTTGTAGGCGACGCCGGGAATCAGGAAGCCGCTCTTGCGCTTGACCGTTGGGTCGGCGATCTCGAAAGCCGGCAGATAGGCCAGCGGAAAGCCGAAGAACTCGAAGTTCGAGTTTTCGAAGCGAACCGTCTTCTTTTCGCCGTTCCAGATGATCTTCCTGGCCTTGATACGCCAGGTCGGCGCTTTGTCGGGCTTGTCCTCGCACGGCTCGCACGCGGTGTAGACGCCATTGTGGAATGTCGTCAGCACGCCGCCCATGCGTTCCGCGCTTTCGGCGGCGAAGTAGGCCTTGTCTATGGTCTCGACCCGCAGCGCGTTGACGAAGCCGTCGGCGAAATCGTCAGTGATGTCGGCATGCTGCGAATAGATCTTGGTGCCGTCGCTATTGACGAGTTCGACATTGCCGCTGGCGACGAGGCGTTTGGTGTTGCGGTTGTATTCGACCCGCTGGGCGACGAGACGGTTGCCGCCGTAGTCGATCTGGACGCCGCCGACGGCCGTCACGGTCTGCTTGTCGTTGTCGTAGACCAGCGTATCGGCTGCCAGCAGCATCTGCGTGCCACTCGGAACCTTCGTTGCCAGCTCACTGACGTCCTGGGCAAAAGCCGGAGCAGCCGGGGCGACGCTAGCAAGCAGGCATGCCAAGGCGCTCGCCGCAGAGAGGCGTGCCAAACCGGCGTGCCTATGGCTGCGCAAAACCGCCTCGCTCACTAGCCGTCTTCCTTGTATAGCAGGAATGTCACCCCGAAGAACATAGCCACGACAACCGGGACCCAAGCCGCTACGGCTGTGGGTACGAATCCCGCTACGCCGAATGCCTTGACCAGCACCGAAACGACATAAAGCAGAAAGCCGGCCACGATGCCACCCAGAATCATCGTCGCCGACTGCCCCATCCTCGCAAATCGCATTGATACCGTTGCCGCAATCAGCGTCATCGCCACGAGCAGGAAGGGCAGCGCCACCAGGGAATCGAACTGCATGGCGAAGGCATTTGCCTTGAGGCCGAAGGAGCGGGCCACCTCGACTTTGCCGGGCAAATCGTAGAAGGGGATAGTCTCAGGGCGCGCCAACCGCTCTTGCACGAATTCCGGCTTGAGATTGGTCGGCAGCCGATCGCTGGGTAACGACTGGATGGTGCCGTCCCGGAACACCTTGACGTCCTGCAATTCCCAGTAGCCGTCCCGCAAAAACGCGCGCGCCGCATCCTTGCGCTCGATGATATCGCCTTGCGGACTGAAGCTGAAGAAGACCGCGTCGGCCATCTCCAAGCCTTGATTGAGAATGGCGCGCGCTCCGATGATGGTATCGCCGGAACTGGTTTTCTGCCTGATCCAGGGTGCGGCATCGGCCGAGACCGTATTCGACTTGCCCGAACGGAGCTGGGTCTCGATCTGCTCGGACCAGGAATAGGCGTGCGCGGCTATCGGATTGATGACGCCGACCGACAAGGCACCAAACAGCAGCGCCCCGATGCAGCATGGCAGCAGGAACTGCCATGCTGAAACCCCGGCGGAACGGGCGATTACCAATTCATATTTGCGGTTGAGCGACACCAGGGTCGCCATCGCCGAGAACAGGCCGACGAACGGCACCGTCTGCAGCATGATCATCGGCATCCTGAGCCCGGAAATGGCGAAGGCAGTTCCGTAAGTGAAGCCTGGCACGCCGGTCGTGCGGCCGGAAAGCTCGGTGAAATCGATCAGGAACACCAGCGCCAAAAGACCGATGAAGAACCAAATGGTGATCGTCACATAGCGAAAGAAGAAGTATCGACCCAGAGTCCAGCCCATCAGCCGGCTCCCTGTCCGGAAGCGCCGCGCCCAGCAAAACGGAGCTTGATGGCGCTCCAGCCCTCACTGAAGCGGCCGGCAAGATTGGTCACCCAGTCGGCCCAGGCAACAGGCAGTTCCATGGTCCGGTTGGAAACAATGAACCAGATGGCGATCGCCGATGCCACGATCGGGACGCCGTAGACCATATAGGCATATTGCGGCACCTTGTCGGCCTTGCCGGCGGCAAAGAACCCGAGCCAGCGCACGAACAGCGCGATCGCGATTGCCGTGATCAGCGGGTGCACACGCGCCTCACGATGCGAGCGTGCATCTCCGGCGACGGCGAGCGCGATCAGCGCGAAGACGAGCGAATAGGACCACTCGGAAAAACGCTGGTCGAGCTCGGCCAGGTACCTGTTCGGCTTTTGCTGGTACATCTTGTCGTTCGGACTGGGATTGAGCAGATACTGGGTCGTCCGGTCCTTCGGCAAAAGCAGGATGTCGGATGATGCCGACATGAAAGCGGACAAATCGAAGGCATAGGAGGTGAACCGGATCACCGAGAGGTCGCCGGTCATGGTTTTGCGATGGATCACCCCGTCATTCATCATCAGCACCTTCTCGTCGCCGCGTTCGATGATGCTGCCGGACTTGGCATAATAGACGAGATTGACGCCTTCTTCGCGCGAATCGGCGACGAAGATGCCGCCGAGGCGATTGTCGGGAAGCCGTTCGCCAACCTGCAGGAACAGGCCGTCATCGATCTTGCGGAAGGTGCCTTCCTGGATGATCAACGACAACAGATCCGCACGCGAAGATGCTATCAGCTCGCGGTTCTTCTGGCGCGCGTAGGGGTCAACGCCATTGTCGACCGCGAACGAAAAAATGCTGGCTGCGAGTGCCAGAAGCATGATCGGCCTGACTATTGTCCAGCGTGAAGCGCCGGCGGCATTGATGACGGCGAGCTCCGAATCCGAATTCATCACGCTGAGGATCTGGGCGACCGCGACCACCAGGGCGAAGGGCACGACGATCGGAACGATCGTCGGGATGATCAGCGCTGCGACTTCGAAAAAGGTGAGGGCCGATTGACCGCTATCGGTGACGAGGTCGATGCGGGCGAGGACCTGAGTCGTCCAGACGATCGCCAGCGTCCAGACGAGCGCCAGCGCGAATACCGCGAAGGCACGGCGCATGATGTAACGTTCAACGACCTTCATGAAGGCTTTTCTCGGCGATTTCGAACGGCATCATGCCTTGGAACAAGGTAGTCGTCCGGCGCCGGCTGTACAACTGGCTCAGTTTGACGGTTCGATCCGGGTTCTGTCCCGTATCGTACATTCCGCTGGGCCGGAGTGTCGGCGGCAATGGATAAGAAAGGGCGAACATTGTTGGTTAACAACAGGTTGCGGCGGGAAGCGGGGCCGTGCCGCGACGAATCGTAGGTGGTTCGATATCGCATATGGGAGCGATTTCGGCCAAAGTCTTGTCAAATGCGGCAAAACGACCAAATGTCGCGCCGGTCGCGACCGCCGCGGCGTGATAAGACGGGTCAGGATCTGTTGAGCCCCAGCATGGAAGCGGAAAGATTGCGCAGTCAAACCGGTCGGGAAACCGTCTTGGACGGCGCGATCGTGGTCGGCGCCGGCGCGGCCGGCCTTGCCGCCGCCCACGCCTTGATGAAGGCCGGCGTACCGACGCTCGTCTTGGAAAAGGAGAGCCGGCTCGCCGAACCCTGGCATCGGCGCCACCAGCGGCTGCACCTCAATACCCATCGCGATCTCTCGACGCTCCCCGGTGTCGGCTATCCCGCAGGCACCCCGGCTTTTCCGCATAAATCGGCCGTCATTCGCCATCTGAACGATTTCAGCCAGACGCATGGTCTGCCGGTCGCATTCGGCGTTGCCGTTGAAGAGGTCACGTTCGACGGCGATCACTGGACCGTGCGGACGAACGCCGGACGTCGTCTGGCGCGCCATGTCGTCGTCGCCACCGGGCGCGACCGGCAGCCGTTTATTCCCGCGTGGAAAGGCAAGAAGGATTTTGCAGGCCGGATTATCCATTCGGCCGATTTTGGCGATGCGAGGGACTACGCCGGCAAAAGGGTGCTGGTGGTCGGTGCCGGCAATTCGGGTTTCGACGCACTCAATCATCTGGCGAATGCAGACGCCCAAAGCATCTGGCTGTCGGCCCGCAACGGCCCCTCTCTGCTGCCGAAACGTATCGGCAAGGTCGCCGTCCACAGGCTTTCACCGTTAATGGCGAGCTTGCCGGTGCGGCTGGCCGATGCGGTGATGGCGACAACCCAGCGCCTGGTTTTCGGCGACCTGACGAAATTTGGGCTTCCGCCGGCGCCCACAGGCGGTGCGAGCCGTCTGAGCGCCGACTACACCGCGATCGCAGCCGACGACGGCGCGGTTCGCGCCATCAAGGCAGGCACGATCGTGGTGGTGCCACCATTGCGGGAATTTAGCCAAGACGGCATCGTATTGAATGACGGCAGGTTGATCACGCCCGATATCGTCATTGCAGCGACCGGCTATCGCACCGGTCTGGAGCAGATGGTCGGCAAGCTCGGCGTTCTCGACGGCAAGGGCGTTCCGCTTTTCAACGGCGGCGATGCCGATCCGAAATTGCCCGGCCTGTGGTTTACCGGCATGCGGCCGAGCATTCGCGGTTGTTTCGCCAATGCCCGCATTCAGGCCAGGGCGATAGCGGCGCGGATTGTCAAGCAGCGATAGTGAGCAGGGCTATGCCGATTGTACCGCCCGCAATTGACACGCCTTGTTGGAGCGTGCTCGAACCGAAAGGTCAGTGATCATGACGCCAGTCAGCATTCGCTACATGGTCGATGATGTCGCCACCTCGATCGATTTCTACTGTGGACAACTGGGCTTTACCGTCGAACAGGACGCGCGACCGGCTTTTGCCTCCGTCACGCGCGGCGCGTTACGGCTCCTTCTAAGCGGACCCGGCAGTTCGGGTGCACGGGCTATGCCGGATGGCAGGCAGCCGGTGCCGGGAGGCTGGAACCGCATCCTGTTGGTGGTGCCGGACCTGAAAGAAGAGGTCGCGCGCCTCAAGAGTGCTGGACTTGTCTTTCGCAACGATATCATAACGGGCGTCGGCGGTTCCCAGACCCTGCTCGAAGACCCATCGGGCAATGTCATCGAGCTGTTTCAACCCGCCGCTCACTGACGCAACAACACGGCACCTTTCGGTCCGACCAATCGAACGCCTCTCGCGATAATCCAACGCACTTCCCGAAAGCAGGACATCATGAATTCGAGACCCTCGATCGCCTTCGCCAAAATCGCCGCGCCCAAAAAGGGCAGCGTTTTCGTTCTGGCGGCCGACGAGGGCGACCTCAGCGATGCCGCCAGGGCTTGTGATCCGGCAAAGACCCTCGAGCGGGCTTTTCCGGTCGCCGACTTCACCGGCAAATTCGGCAGCCTGGTCGAAGTGCTGGCACCGGAAGGGACATCGCTCGAGCGGCTGGTAGCGGTCGGTGCCGGCAAGGGCTGCAATCTCGATGATTATGGTTGGCTGAAGCTCGGTGGCACGATTGCCGCGTCCTTTCGCAAGGCAACCGAAGTGGCCATCGTGCTCGATCTTCCCGGTGCCGCCATCAGCGGCAGGCAAGCCGTTCAGCTCGCAGCAGGCATCCTGCTGCGCAGCTATTCCTTCGACAAGTATAAGACCAAAAAGAACAATGGTGACGACAAGCGCGAGCCAAAAAAGCCGGTCAAGGTAACTATTCACACCGCCGATCCGGCAGCTGCAAAGAAGGCCTTCGCCGATGAAGCGGCGGTGATCGACGGTGTCTTGCTGGCGCGCGATTTGGTCAATGAACCGGCCAATGTTCTGGGGCCGGTGGAATTCGCCACCCGCATCGCCGAACTGGAGGCGCTCGGCGTCACGGTCGAGATCCTGGCCGAGAAGGAGATGAAGAAGCTCGGCATGGGTTCGCTGCTGGGCGTAGCGCAGGGCTCGCCGCGTGGCGCCCGCATCGCGGTCATGCGGTGGGACGGCGGCAAGGCCAAGGAAAGCCCAGTCGCCTTCGTCGGCAAGGGCGTCACCTTCGATACCGGCGGCAATTCGATCAAGCCGGCCTCGGGCATGGAGGACATGAAGGGGGATATGGGCGGCGCTGCTGCCGTCACCGGGCTGATGCACGCGCTAGCCGCTCGCAAGGCGAAGGTCAATGTCGTCGGCATTGTCGGGCTGGTCGAAAACGCCGTCGACGGCCACGCTCAGCGACCGGGCGACATCGTCACCTCGATGTCGGGCCAGACCATCGAAGTGCTCAATACCGACGCCGAGGGCCGCCTGGTGCTGGCCGATGCGCTGTGGTATTGCAACGACCGCTTCCAGCCGAAATTCATGATCAATCTGGCGACGCTGACCGGCGCCATCATGGTCGCGCTCGGCCAGCATTATGCCGGCCTGTTTTCCAACAATGACGAGTTGGCGGACCGGCTGACGGCGGCCGGACAGGCGACGCAGGAGCGGGTGTGGCGCATGCCGCTCGGTGCCGAATACGACAAGCTGATCGATTCCAAGAATGCCGACATGAAGAACATCGGCGGCCGCCACGGCGGCGCCATCATCGCCGCACAGTTCCTGCAGCGTTTCGTCAAGGACACGCCTTGGGCGCATCTCGACATTGCCGGCACCGCTATGGGCGCTCCCTCCAACGAGATCAACCAGTCATGGGCTTCCGGCTTCGGCGTCAGGCTGCTCGACCGGCTGCTGCGCGATCATTATGAGCAATGAGCGGCTGGGGCGGGATTCCGAAAATGTAGACTGAACGCATGGCCGAGATTCTGTTTTATCACCTGACCGAATCGACGCTGGAGGATGCGCTGCCCGGCCTCCTGGAGCGCAGTATCGATCGCGGCTGGCGCGCCGTGGTGCAGACCGGCACCGAGGAACGGCGCGACGCGCTGGACCAGCATCTGTGGACTTTCCGGGACGATTCATTCCTGGCCCACGCAACGGACCGCGAAGCCCGTCCCGCCGAGCAGCCGGTGCTTCTGACCGTCGGCCCTGACAATCCGAACCAGGCGCAGATACGCTTCCTGGTCGATGGGGCGGTGCCGCCGGAGCTTGGCGGCTACCAGCGCGCCGTGTTCCTGTTCGACGGTCACGATGCAGCCCAGCTAGAGGCGGCACGCACGCACTGGAAGACAATGAAGGAGGCGGGCCACACCGTGACCTACTGGCAGCAAACGCCCGACCGGCGCTGGGAACGCAAGGCTTAGGGAATTTGCCGCCTAGTGGAATCACTGGCGCCGCAAGAATGCGACGCCAAAAAGATGGACTGCCGGCTATTCAAAAGACCTGAGCAAGCCCGATGCCGCCCGATGAACGAACACCAGGCATGCCGATAGATGCCGCACTTGTTCGCCGGCTGATTGCCGCGCAGTTCCCCAAATGGGCGGACCTGCCGGTAGAGCCGGTCGAGCCTGGCGGCTGGGACAACCGCACGTTCCGACTGGGCGATCGCATGTCGGTGCGGCTGCCGAGCGCTGCCGCCTATGTCGCCCAGGTCGAGAAGGAGCATCGCTGGCTGCCCCGCCTGGCGCCTCACCTGCCTCTGCCCATACCCGTGCCGCTGGCCAAAGGCGCGCCCGGGGAAGGCTATCCATGGCCTTGGTCCGTCTATCGCTGGCTTGGCGGCAGACCGGCGGCTGGTGGACTGATTGCCGATCTTACTGAGTTCGCCCGTTCGCTGGCCGGCTTTCTGGTTGCGCTCTACCGGATCGACGCTGCCGATGGGCCGCCGGCAGGGCGGCATAATTTCCACCGCGCTGGCCGGCTTTCGGTCTACCACGCCGAGACCCGAGCCGCGCTCTCGGCGCTCGGCGGCGGCATCGACAAGGCCGCAGCCGAGGCCGTGTGGGCGACGGCCCTTGCCTCGCGATAGCAAGGGCCGCCGGTCTGGGTCCATGGCGACGTCGCCTCGGGCAATCTGCTCGTCGAAGATGGCAAGCTGTGCGCGGTGGTCGATTTCGGTAGTTCGGCTATCGGCGATCCTGCCTGTGACCTGGTGATCGCGTGGACGGAATTTTACGGCGAGAGCCGCCAGGCGTTCCGCGACGCCATTGCCCTTGACGAGCACAGCTGGGCGCGCGCTCGGGGCTGGGCGTTGTGGAAGGCGCTGATCGTCGCTTCGGGACATGACGGCAATCAGCGCGAGGCGGAAAAATCGTGGCGGGTCATCAATGAGGTGCTGGCGGATCACACAAACAGTCAGAGCGGGAGGGCCAATTCAGTTTGAACGGATCCCGCCCTAATAACGAAAGCATTACTGCCCGCCCATCTCCTTCCTGAACGTATCGAAATCGACCTGCATGCCGTTGAAGATGGTGCTCCAATGGCGGGTCAGCGCTGAAACGGCGACCGCCTCCTGGATCTCCTCGTCGGTGGCGCCGGCGCGCTTGGCGTCCTGCGTGTCCGACCAGATGCAGTAGTTGCACGGGATTTGCGCCGCCACCGCCAGCGAGATCAGCGATTTGACCTTCGGCGGCAGCGCCGTCTTGTCGCTGAGCTGGATGGCCTTGACCTCGGCCCATGCACCGGGCAGACCGGCTTTCGGGAACTGCTTTACGAAACCGGGCACCCCGCCCATGGTCGACTGGATGTCCTTGACGGTTGCGTCATACTCATCGGCATAAGAAGGGGCTGCAGCCAGGGTCAGCACACAGGCGGCGGCGAGCAGGCAGACACGGCGGATGGAAGAGTGCTTTGATGAAAGAGTACGACAGACAGACATGGCATTCTCCTCTGGCATTTGTTAGCCTTACGATGTAAGGTAATGTCGAAAATGAACCTTACAGCGTAAGTTGTCAAGCGGCACCATGGACACATCGATCAAAAAAAAGCGACCGCGCGGCCGACTGTCTCGCGAGATGATCGAGGCTGCCGCTTTGAAGGTGATCGAGAGCGAGGGCCTCGCCGGTTTTTCGATGCGCAAGCTGGCGACTGCACTCGGCTGCGAGGCGATGAGCATCTATCACCACTTTCCTTCGGTGGCGCATCTCTTCGAAGCCTTGGTGGACCGGCTGATCGGCTCCCTCGAAATGCCCGACACGGACCTACCTTGGCGACAAAGGTTGCGCATCGCCGTGCAGGATTTCCGCCGCGTCGCGCGTGAGCACCCGGCTTTCGCCAGCTTCTTCGTCACCTACCGGATGAACTCGCCGACCTGCCTTGCGTGGCTGAACGGCGTCCTCGGCCTGTTCGAGGCCGGCGGCTTCGGACCGGAACTTGGTGCGCGGCTGTTCCGTACCACCGGCTATTATCTGATGGGTGCCATCCTCGACGAGACTGCCGGCTATGCAAAGGGGCCTTCGGCCGTGACCACCGTCAGCGATGAGCAACTGGCGCAGGATTTTCCAAAAGTAGCTGCGGCCGGGCGTTATTTCGGTACCGCCGAATTCGACCGGACGTTTGATCTCGGCCTTGACATGCTCCTGGACGAAATGGAGCGCGCCCGCGACGGCACCAGCGCGCCGAATACCGGGTCTTGACCTCATGCGTTCTCTGTTCGCCCTGATACTGCTCATCGGTACCGGCATCGGCGTCGTCTATCCCTGGGCGATGACCAATTTCTCCGGCCGTGAGATCGGCACCTGGAGGGTTTACGACCAGGGCCGGTTCAAGCCAGTGACGGTGGCCCTTAGCGCACGCGACGGGCCGCTACGCGTGCTGGTCGACCTAACGGCAAGAGCCGAGCGTATTGTCTCGCAGCAGCGCACCGTGTTGACCCTCACTGTCGCCACCGGCGGCAGGACGGTGCTTGCCTCGACGCTGCAGTTCAACCATTCCGACAATCCTCGGCAGGTCAGTCCGCAACTGCCGGACAGGATCTTTCGCGACGAGGCCGGCCTGATCCCGACGGTTACCGCCGGCCCCTACATTTTCACCGTTGGTCCAGGCGACGCCGAGGGCATTCCGATGCGGGCCGTCGATCTCGTCCTGCGCTCGGCTGCCGGCGAGGTCGACCGCCGGGCGCGACCGGTCGGTTTTTCCCTGATGGCGGCCGGCCTGGCCGGGCTGGTGCTGGCATTCCGTTTCGGCGGCCGCCGGCCGGAAAATCCGAACTCGCAGCCGCCGCCGCCTCGCTGGGGCAGGGGTTCCAATTGAACTATCGCCACGCCTACCATGCCGGAAACTTCGCCGACGTCGTTAAGCATGTCGTGCTCAGCCGGCTGATCGAATATCTGAAGCAGAAGGACAAGGCGTTTCGGGTCATCGACACCCATGCCGGGATCGGCCGTTACGATCTGTCCTCGACCGAAGCGCAAAAGACCGGCGAATGGCAAGGCGGCATCGGCCGGCTGGTCGATGCGGCCCTCGATGCGCCGGCGGCAGCACTGCTGGCGCCGTATCTTGAAGCCGTCCGCTCGCTCAATCCGGACGGCGGCGTGAAAAAATACCCGGGTTCGCCGCTGATCGCTCGGCACCTGATGCGCAAGCAGGACCGGCTGTCGGCGGTCGAGCTGCATCCCAAGGATGCCGCCAGGCTGAAGTCGCTGTTCGACGGCGACTTCCAGACCCGGGTGATCGAGCTCGACGGCTGGCTGGCGCTCGGCGCGCATCTGCCGCCAAAGGAGAAGCGCGGCCTCGTCCTCATCGATCCGCCTTTCGAGGAAGAGGGCGAGTTCGGTCGCTTGGTCGACGGGCTGCAAAGAGCCCATCGGCGCTGGCCAGGAGGGATTTACGGGCTCTGGTATCCGCTCAAGGACCGCAAGGCGGTCGCCGCCTTCCGCAAGGCGCTGAAGCAGACGGGCGTTCCCAGGCTGCTCGACATCGGTTTTGAGATCAGGCCGGCCTCCGTCGAGCCGAGCCTCGATGGCTGCGGCATGGTGGTGGTCAATCCGCCCTTCACCCTGGAGGGCGAGTTGCGGACGCTGCTGCTGGCGCTGCACCGGCTGCTTGCTGTCGAGCAGCCATCGCATTGGACGCTGGACTGGCTGGCGGGAGAGTAGTTTGAGATGCGGTCGTTGCCGTTCCCTCAGTGCAACCGCGTCACCACAACCATCGTCGCTACAACCGCTTGACCGCGCGCCAGCGAATCCGCACAGTGCGCGCAGTCGACCTTGAGAGGCTGCCATGACTCGCTTCGCCCAATCCGCCCTTGCCGCACTGCTTGCCTTTTGCACGCCGCTGGCTGCGCCTCTCGGCGTTACTCAGGCGGTGCAGGCCGCCGACCTTGCAATCTATACTGACGAGGACAGCGGCGTGTGCGGCGAGGCCTGGGTGCTGAACAAAATCACCGACCGCTTCTCCTATCAGGTGCATCACGTGCCGCATCTGCCGGATGTGCAGATCGTCGACTTCCAGCGCATCCACCAGCATCGCTATCTGCCGGCCGACGACATCTGGCCGATCGGTCGCCGTTATTGCGGCGCGACCGTCAGCCTCTCCGACGGTCGCGCCCGCACCATCTGGTACTTGATCGAGGAAGGCCAGGGTTTTGCCTCGATCGGCGACAATGTCGAATTCTGCGTGTCGGGCTTCGACCGCTGGATGGTCTACAACGGCCGCTGCCGCGTCCTGCGCTGATCGCGCACTCGCTGATTCCGACTTTTTAGCACCGGCCACCTGATCGACCGTCACCGTTTCCATGCGGCGCAGCATTCGCGGGAAGCGCGATCTGCTGTCACGAGTTTGCGGGGAAACAGCACCACATGAATTTGCTTGTTTATACTGTTGCTCTCGGCGCGGTCGTTGCTGGCTTCGTCCAGGGGCTTTCCGGGTTCGCTTTCAGCCTGGTTGCCATGTCGATTTGGGTTTGGACCGTGGAACCCCAACTGGCTGCTGCCATGGCGGTCTTTGGGGCGCTCACCGGTCAGATCATCGCTGCCGTCACCGTCCGCCGGGGTTTCGACCTCAGGCTTCTGCTGCCCTTCCTGATCGGCGGGACCATAGGGATTCCGGTCGGTGTCGCCATCCTGCCCTTGCTGGATGTGCAGTTGTTCAAGCTGGTCTTCGGCGCGCTGCTGGTCGTTTGGTGTCCCTTGATGCTCTTTGCGCGTCGCCTCCCTCCCATCACGGTCGGGGGTCTTGTTGCAGACGGTGCAATAGGTCTGGTCGGTGGCATCATGGGTGGACTTGGCGGCTTCACCGGCCCGGTTCCAACGCTGTGGTGCGTGCTGCGCCAATGGGAAAAGGACAGGCAGCGTATTGTCATCCAGAATTTCAACCTTGTGACCCTCTCCATGACGATGGCCGCCTATCTTGCGGCCGGAAAGATCAAGCTCGAAATGCTGCCGATGTTTGCCGTCGTCGCGCCGGCGATGTTGATACCGACACTCCTTGGCGCGAGACTCTACATCGGCGTTAGCGAGGCGACTTTTCGAAAGATCGTCCTCACACTCTTGGCCGCATCAGGTGCGGCATTGTTGGCATCGTCCTTGCCGCACCTCACAAGCCGGGTTTGAACGACACACAGAAATCCCGACTTCCGCCGTGCCATGCGCTATCGACCGGTACGGCCCGCTCCCGATAGATAGGCGCAGATCAGTTCGACGAGTTGCTTTTGCAGCTCCGGCGCGGCGAGCATGTTCCGGCGTGCCGCGTTGTGGATCACACCTTCGATCGCTGACGACAGCACCCGCGCCACGGTCTCCATGTCGGCGCCTTTCCTTGGCTTGCGATAACTGGCGACAGCAGTCGCATAGTGATTGAGGTATTGTGCCTGGAACGAAGCATGGGCGGCCCTGGAGCCACGATCGCCAGGCGCCTCGTCGAGCAGCACTTGGTGTAGTGTCGGGTGAATGCTGTGTGCCGCGATCATGCCGCGCACCAGCTCCTGCGCGAATGTCCTGAGCGGCTTTTGGTCTTCCGCCGAATCGCGAATGACCGACAGCACATGATCGAAGTGACGGCGCCGGACGGCTGCGAGCAGGGAGAGCTTGTCGGGAAAATACTGGTAGAGCGTGCCGATGCTTACACCTGCTGTCTCGGCCACTTTGTTGGTGGTGAAGCCGGCCCAGCCCAGCCCGCTCAGAACATGAGCCGCTGCCTCGATGATCGCCTCGACGGTTGCCCTGGAACGCGCCTGGCGCGGCTGCTTGCGCATGCGCGTATGCGGTTTTGCAATGCGAGTAGACACGCCCTCTCATTCTCCTGAAAATATAAACAACATACTCGCATTTCCGGAAAAGGACACCGACCATGAGTGCGCTCGCTCTGCTTCGCAGCCTGTTTGCCTATCAGGCCTGGGCCATGACGAACTGCTGGAAAAGCTCGCGAGTCTCGACCCGCATGTTCACGGCAAGGAACGGCAGGCCGTGATACGGCTCGTCGATCACAGCCATGTGGTGTCGCGGATATTCTCGGCGCACCTGGTTGACGCAAGCCATGGCTACTCCGCCGCCACCACTGAGGACACGCCGGCGTTCGACGAACTTCGCGCCGCGGTCGCAGCGACCGATCGCTGGTATCCCGATTATCTCGAAACCGTTTCGTCGCGGCAGCTGTCCGAGCCCCTCGCCTTCGTGTTCACCGACGGGGATAAGGTATTGATGTCGCGACAGGAAATGCTGACCCACGTCGTACTGCACGGCGGCTATCATCGCGGTGAAGCGGGGCGCATCCTGGCACAGATTTCCGTCATGCCGCCATGGGATACCTTCGCCGTCCATCTCCACAGGGCCGAGCCTTCGCGCCGGCTGCAGATGAGCCGTGAGCCGCCCGGCGCCTGAACGGCCAAGCGCTTTCGATCACGCGGTCGGCTCGACCGGATCTATCGAACGATATCCTGTCCTTCAGAAATGTGAGCTGTCTGCTTACTTTCATCGCGTCGTGCAAGATAGTGCAGCGGCGCGCTCGTCGCGTTGCTTCCTACTTACCTGTAGTTTATCTTTTCGAACAAGACGAGGCGGGTGACCGCCTTCGTTCTGGACAATGTTCGCGCTGAGCGTCGGACGTTGAAGCGCAAAGCTGGTCGAAAAGGTCCTGAGCTTGACGAGAAGACCGGTCGAGATAGAGCGGCCAGAATTTCTGTCGCAGAACTTCACTGCGGGAGACAAAGATTCGCAGCCGGTTTTTGCGCGGGTAAAATGGTCGTGCGCTCGCCGTAACCGAAACTTAAGCTGCAAAAATCATTCTAATGCTTCGCTGGCTAGCAAGCCGCGAGTCAGATATGCAATGCGCGCCGGGTCAATAACGGCCGTCGGCACAACGGAAGGGGCATGATATGGCTAAGCAGTCATCCAAGGCGCCGGCATCCAAGGCACCGGCAAAGAAAGCACCAGCAAAAGCAGCCGCGGCAAAGGCCGCAACTGCTGTGAAGAAAGCGGCACCCGCTGCCAAAGCGAAGGCCGCCGCGCCTAAGGCAAAAGCAGCGCCGGCCAAAAAGCCGGCCGCCAAGGCCGCGGCAAAACCGGCCGTGAAGAAAGCAGCGCCTGCCAAGGCAAAGGCAGCACCGGCCAAGGCTGCACCCGCAAAGAAGGCGGCACCGGCCAAGAAGCCGGCTGCAAAGGCCGCGGCGAAGCCAGCTGCGAAGAAGGCAGCACCGGCCAAGGCCGCCGCTGCGAAATCTTCTGCGGCAGTGAAGAAAGCAGCGCCCGCGGCCAAGCCGAAGGCAGCGCCCGCAAAGGCGAAGGCCAAGAAGTAGTCGCCGCCCTGCTACCGTCGGGGACAATACTCAAGACAGTCAGGGCGGGATGCCGGACAGGCGCCTCGCTTCTTGGTTGACGGTCGGGCAGAACGAGAAAAGAGGCGGGAGGAAGACGTCTTTTCGCAGCTCCCAGGGCTTCGCCATGCGGCGAAGTCCGGTGGGATTTTCGTGACTGCCAAAGGCTAACCTTCGGTGCAAGGCCGAGTTGGTAGCTAATCGGATTTGGATTGTCCGACCCGCTCGCGTCTGCCGCCGCACTGCGGCTTATCGCATCGCGATTGACGTCGAGACAATGGTTGTACGCTGGCGGCGCGGTTTTCCGCCTCTGGCCGTTGATGAACCCTGCATGATCGGTCAACAGTGCTCACGCACGAGCCCCTGTCGGAATCGATTTTCGGTGAGGGTCATGCGCGAAGTCACAATGCTACGGCGTCCTTTTGCGCGTCCAACGGGGCATATGGAGCTGTAGCCGGCAAACAGGAATCGACAATGCCCAGACTGCTCTACGCGTCTACTTCCCCCTACAGTTCCAAGGTACGCATGGCAGCACTCTATGCTGGCATCGCGGTCGATCTCGTGCCGATAAAGACCGAAGAAAGGCCGGCCGAATTGATCGGCGCCAATCCGCTCGGCAAGATCCCGGTGCTGGTGCTCGATGACGGCCGCTCGGTCCACGACAGCCGCGCCATCACCCAGCATCTCAACCGGATGTCGAAGAACGCATTGTTTCCGCGCAATCCCGACAGGCGCCTTGAGGCGGAGGTGCTGGAGGCATTGGCCGACGGTATCTGCGACTGTGCGCTGTCGATGGTCTATGAGCGGCGCACGCGGCCGGAAGAGATGGTCTACCAGCCTTGGCTGGAGCGCCAGTGGACGAAGATTTCAGCCGCGCTCGATCTGCTCAACGCCAACCCGCCGAAGCTGCCGAAGAAAATCACCCTCGGCCAGATCGCATTGCGCGCCTGCCTTGGCTATCTCTCGCTGCGCTTCGCCGGAAAATGGGAAAAGGGCCGCGGCCGGCTGACGCGCTGGGCGGCACGCTTCGACGAGAAATTCCCGGAGCTGAAGCCCGCCATTCCGGCTTGAGGGCGGGCGGCCTCAACCGGTGCCAAAAAAAGCCGGGCGCGAGGCCCGGCTTTTTCGTGTCGTGGCTTGGACGACTCAGAACTTCATACCGACGCCGAAAGTGACGCGATTGTCGGTCGACTTGACCTTGCCGATACCGTCGAAGTCCTTCCTGCCGAAGTCCGTGTAACGATACTCGACACGGCCGAACACATTGTCGGTGATCTTGATGTCGGTACCGACGCCGGCTGTCCAGCCGAACTGCGTGTTGGTGTCGCTTACGCCGGCAGCTTCAATCTTCTGGTTCTTCAGCGCGCCACCGGCGGTGCCGTAGAGCAGGATGTCCGGGCTGACGGCATAGCCGAGGCGGGCACGCAGCGAGCCCTCGAAGCCACCCTTGGCCTCGATGCCGGCATCGTCGCCCTTGACGCCGTTGTAGCCGATATCGGCTTCGGCACCGTAGACGAAGTTCTCCTGCTGCCAATTATAGCCGCCGAAGACGCCGCCGACGAAACCCTTGGTGTCGACGTCGACGCCAATGTCTTTGGCTTTGGCGTGGCCAGCGAAGCCGTAGCCGACGCTCACACCGGCATAGGGACCGGCCCAGGATGCGACCGGAAGTTCTGCAATCGGGGCAGGTGCCGGCGGCTCTTCCTGAACCACGTCCGCGGCATAGGCGGTTCCGCCGAGGGCGAACAGCCCAAACGCCACCGCGAGCGGTCGCGCAAATTTAAGATTGGCTTGCATTGTTCTTTACTCCTTAAGCCACAGGACACAGGCTTGTTGTTTATGAGCGCCCTCAACCCGTCCGGGGGGTGAAACGGATCCGGCGTTCAACGGTTCCAAATGTCGTGTCGAAATGCGGCTGAAGCGAACCTGAACTTGGGTCATTCCCTGGCACGAATGAGGCAGAACCTTGACGTTGCATCTTCGCAACAGCCAATGTCAGCAGGCTCGCCGTGCTGCACTGCACACGGCTTGGTGTAAGGGCTTCAGCGCCCTATATTGCGGGCGGGCTGGTACGAATTCCGGTCGAGCCAGAACGCCCACAAGCCACTTTGCCACAATCCTGCCCCAGGTGGAAATGGGATTTAACGCTCTGGCGGGCCATAATTTGCCGGCACGATCCCGGCAGGTCGGAATCGGCATCGGATTAAGGATTGACAGATGAGCAAGGTCGCCGCGACGGCACTGGTGACGGGCGGGGCGAAGCGGATCGGCAGGGCGATCGTCGAGGACCTTGCCGTGCATGGTTTTGCCGTCGCCATTCACTGCAATCGCTCGCTGGCCGAGGCGGAGGCACTGGCGGCCGAAATCAACAGTGGTCATTTTGGTCGACATGGCCGGGCCGCAGTGGTTGCTGCCGACCTGACCGACATGAAGGCGGTCGGCGACCTAGTCGGCCGCGCGGCGGCGGCGCTCGGGCCGGTGTCGCTGCTGGTCAACAACGCCTCGCTGTTCGAGCACGACAGTGTTGAGGATTTCGACTGGCCGGCCTGGGATCGCCATTTCGCCGTGCATGTCAAGGCGCCGGCGCTGTTGGCGCAGACTTTCGCCCGGGCCTTGCCGCAGAACAGTGAGGGGCTGATCGTCAACATGATCGACCAGCGCGTCTGGCGCCCGACGCCGCGTTATTTTTCCTATGCGCTGTCGAAGTCGACATTGTGGGCGTCGACCGAGATGATGGCGCAGGCGCTCGGTCCCCGCATCCGCGTCAACGCTATTGGTCCTGGCCCGACCTTGAAGAACACGCGCCAGCACGACAGCGATTTCGATGCCCAGATTGCCGGGCTGATCCTGAAACGCGGCCCGGAATTGCCGGAATTCGGTGCCACCATCCGTTATCTGTGGGCGGCACGCTCGGTCACCGGCCAGATGATTGCGCTTGACGGCGGCCAGCACCTTGCATGGCAGACGCCCGATGTGACAGGCATGGCGGAATGAGCCCCATGGACCAGAAACAAAAAACGCGCGGTGGCGCCGACGACCTGCCGCCCGAAATCGACCTCGAGGACGAGGCGGCCGAAGAGGTCGTCGAGCCTGCGGCCGGCGGTCCGGACGTCACCTTCACCGCCATCGACTGGACCCCGCATGCCGGCGACGCCGACGGCATGGTCGGCGCCGAGGTGATCCAGACGCTGGTCAAGCGGCTGCCCAATGCGCCCGGCGTCTACCGCATGATGAATGCCAACGGCGACGTGCTCTATGTCGGCAAGGCACGCAGCCTGAAGAAGCGGGTCACCAGCTACGCGCAAGGCCGGTTCCACACCAGCCGCATCGGCCGCATGGTGCGCGAGACGTCGACGATGGAGTTCGTCGTCACCCGCACCGAGATCGAAGCGCTGCTGCTTGAAGCCAACCTCATCAAGCGCTTGCGGCCACGCTTCAACGTGCTGATGCGCGACGACAAGTCGTTCCCCTATATCCTGTTGACCGGCGATCATGTCTCGCCCGGTATCTACAAGCATCGCGGCGCGCGCTCACGCAAGGGAGACTATTTCGGCCCGTTCGCCTCGGCCGGCGCCGTCGGCCGTACCATCAACTCGCTGCAGCGCGCCTTCCTGCTCAGGAGCTGCACCGACTCCTTCTACGAGAACCGCACCCGGCCTTGCCTTTTGTTCCAGATCAAGCGCTGCGCCGGCCCATGCACCGGCGAAATCTCGCATGGCGATTATGCAAGGCTTGTCGCCGAGGCGAAGGATTTCCTTTCCGGCCGCAGCCAGAAGGTGAAGACGGAGATCTCCGCCGCCATGCAGCAGGCTTCGGAGAACCTCGATTTCGAACGCGCCGCCATCTATCGCGACCGGCTGGCGGCGCTGTCGCATGTGCAGAGCCATCAAGGCATCAATCCGCAGACCGTCGACGAGGCCGATGTCTTCGCCATCCATCAGGAGGGCGGCCAGGTCTGCATCCAGGTGTTCTTTTTCCGCACCGGCCAGAACTGGGGCAACCGCGCCTATTTTCCCAAGGCCGATCCGGCGCTCGAAGCCTGCGAGGTACTGGGATCATTCCTGGCGCAGTTCTACGACGACAAGCCGACGCCGCGCACCATCCTGTTGTCGCATGGCGTCGAGGACCAGGAATTGCTGGCGGAGGCGCTCTCCACCCGCGCCGGCCGCAAGGTGTCGATCTCGGTGCCGCAGCGCGGCGAGAAAAAGGATCTGACCGACAATGCGCTGCAGAATGCGCGCGAGGCGCTCGGCCGGCGGCTGGCCGAAACCTCGACTCAGGCGCGGCTGCTCACTGGCTTTGCCGAGACCTTCGGCCTGGAAAAGCCGCCGGTGCGCATCGAGGTCTATGACAACTCGCACATCATGGGCACCAACGCCGTCGGCGCCATGGTCGTCGCCGGGCCGGAAGGTTTTGTGAAGAACCAGTATCGAAAGTTCAACATCCGCTCGACCGAGATCACGCCGGGCGACGATTTCGGCATGATGCGCGAGGTGATGCAGAGGCGCTTCTCGCGGCTGTTGAAGGAACATGGCGATGCCCGGCAAACCGAGGGCGCGGGCGAGGCGAGCCCTACCGAACCGGGCGACGATATCGAGGACGCGGGCGGCTTCCCCGCCTGGCCCGACGTCATCCTCATCGACGGCGGCCAGGGCCAGATGACGGCGGTGCGCAAGATCCTGGCCGATCTCGGCATCGAGGATCGCGTTGTCGCCATCGGTATCGCCAAGGGTCAGGACCGCGATGCTGGCCGCGAACGCTTCTTCGTCAAGGGCAGGGCCCCATTCTCGCTGCCCGTTCGCGATCCGGTGCTCTATTTCGTCCAGCGGCTGCGCGACGAGGTCCATCGGTTCGCCATCGGTTCGCACCGCGCCCGCCGCAAGAAGGAGATGGTCAAGAGCCCGCTCGACGAGATCAGCGGCATCGGCCCGGGCCGCAAGCGCGCGCTGCTGATGCATTTCGGTACGGCCAAGGCGGTCAGCCGTGCCGCAGTCGAGGACTTGGTCAAGGTCGACGGCATTTCCGAACAGGTGGCGAAATTGGTCTACAATCATTTTCACGAGAGCTAAGACTTATTGCCGATATTTCGGCTGGCTAATCGATTCTGGCCTGTTGACCCCCCACATTCGCTTCTGATTTGACTAAGCAGGCAGAAAGAGTTCCCAAAACATGTCCCAGCGCGCGTTCAACCTGCCCAACATGCTCACTTACGCCCGCATCCTGGCGGTGCCGCTGGTGGTGCTATGCTTCTTCCTGGAGGGGCATCTGAAATCGAGCGACTTCGCGCGCTGGTCGGCGCTCATCATTTTCCTGCTCGCCTCGATCACCGATTACTTCGACGGCTATCTGGCGCGCGCCTGGCAGCAGACCTCCAACATCGGCAAGATGCTCGACCCGATCGCCGACAAGCTGCTGGTCGCCACTTGCCTGCTGCTGCTTGCCGCCGACACCGACCGCCATGCCGGCATCGCCGGCTGGTCGCTGTGGGCGGCGATCATCATCCTGTGCCGCGAGATCCTGGTCTCGGGCCTGCGCGAATATCTGGCGGCTTTGAAGGTCTCGGTGCCGGTGACGCAGCTCGCCAAATGGAAGACCACCATCCAGATGATCGCCATCGCCTTCCTGCTTGCGGGCCCGGCCGGCGACAAGCTCTTTCCGCTGACCACCCAGACCGGGCTGGTGCTGCTGTGGATCGCCGCCCTGGTGACGCTTTACACTGGCTACGACTATTTCCGCGCCGGCCTCAAGCACATCATGGACGAGTAGCATGTCGACGAAGCTCATTTATTTCGCCTGGGTGCGCGAGCGGATCGGCAGACCGGAAGAAGACGTCGAGTTGCCGGCCGGCATCGAAACGGTCGCCGACCTGTTGCGCTGGCTGAAATCGCGCGGCGAGGAATACGAGCACGCGCTGCAATATCCTGACGTGATCCGCGTCGCCATCAACCAGGAACATGTCGAGCACCGCGAAAAGATCGCCGGCGCGCGCGAGATCGCGCTGTTCCCGCCGATGACCGGTGGCTGAACCATGTCCGCGGTGGTGCCTGTCGTGCGCATCCAGGCGGAGGATTTCGACGTCGCCGCCGAGATCGCCAGGCTGACCAGGGGTCGCAACGACATCGGCGCTGTGGTGACCTTCTCCGGCCTTTGCCGCGACGAGCAAGGCAGGCTCTCCGCGCTCGAGCTCGAACATTATCCCGGAATGGCTGAAGCCGAGATATCCCGCATCGCCGGCGAGGCAATCGAGCGCTGGCCGCTGCAGGGGCTCACCGTCATCCATCGCCACGGCAAGATCGCGCCGGGCGAAAACATCGTGCTGGTGGTGTCCGCTTCCGCCCACCGGCAGGCGGCGTTCGAGGCCGCGAATTTCCTGATGGATTATTTGAAATCACGGGCGCCGTTCTGGAAAAAGGAACACCATAGCGACGGTTCCGAAGGCGGCTGGGTCGACGCCAAGGAGGCCGACGACAAGGCGGCGAGCCGCTGGAAGCGAGACTGACCAGGCTTCCGCGAGCCCTCAACCTTTGTCAGTGCCGATCAGATGATCGAGCGAAATCCGGCCGGGTCCCCAGGCCATGATGCCAAGCGCCATCGCCGCCCAGGTAATGTGCAGCGGCGAGCCGTCCGGCACGGTGAGCTCGATGACCAGCGTCATCAGCAGCAACCCGAACGCCGCCAGTCGCGTCGCCAGGCCGAAAACAAGGAGAACTGGCAACACGATCTCCGCTGACCCTGAAGCGAACGCCACCAGCGCGGGTGCCGGAAAATCATAAGGACCGCCCGGCAGATGCAATTTGAGTTCCGAGCTGAAAAGCAGCACTGCGACATCGTTCAACTGTAGAAAACCGTCCCATGTTGACGCCGGACCGCCAGAACGGGACAGCGAGCGCGCAGCGCAGGACAAGCTGCGTCAGCGATGGCGTCGCGATCGTGCGCAGGGCGGCATTCAGCCTTTCGACGAGAGCGGCGAACCCTCGCGGTTCGGTGCTCGCGTTCTGCCTATGGCTCATCGTGCTCACCTTTCCTGATGTGCCGTCGTGAAGGCTCCCGCTTCCAGCACACCGGCAATGTTGGCGGAAAGCTCGAATTCGGCACTCTCCGCAAACGCTGCCGCGGCCGCTGCACCGAGCGACTCGCCCGCGACCAGATGCGAGATAAATACTGCGCCGCCGGGCGGTAGGTGGCGGACGAAGACCTCGAGGCCGGGCCGCGTGACCAGCGCATCTTCAGCGCCCGTTGCCCGGATCGGCCCAACAGGAGCGTCGTTCCGGTTTGCCGCGAAGACTGTGACTGCCGGGAACCGGGAGCGCGCGATCCGCGTCGCCGGATGCGGCCGCAGCACGGTGTCGGCAAGCCTCTCGCGAGGGATCGACGCCAGTGCCTCAGCCGACAGCGCCTCCGCGTCGGCGGCATGATAGGCATCGAGCCAGGCCCGCTCGATGCGCGCCACGTCGGCCAGCCACGGCATCGACTGCGCGTGTTCGTAGCGCTCGATGAAATCGGGAAAGTCGCGGCCATATTCGAATAGAAGCGGCGAGGTGGGTGGCGTTTCGCGGATGTGAAAGCGCGCCATCGCGCGAAAGAAATCCGGGCCGGTGATGCGCAGCGTCGCTGGAAAGCTGGCGGCCAGCGCATCGATCAGGCTGACCGTGACGTTGTTGCGGTAGACGGCATATCGCTTGATCGCAGCCTTCCCGTTCGGCCCCGAGACAGAGTCAGGCGGGGCACGGTCAGGATCGAGCAAACCGGCGGTGAATGCCGCCGCATAGTCAAACCGGCGGCCGAGATCGCCCGACTGGAGCTCATCCTGCGGCATGGGCTTTTCCGAGACAGTCGCCGAGCGTGGACTGAACAGAGTTTGCGGAGCGGCCAAGAAGGCCGACGACAAGGCGGCGGGCCGCTGGAAGCGCCCCGCCGTCCAAACAAATTCCCGGGACAGCCATGCCCATACGCCGCCGGCCATTCATTGACCGCAATCCTGCGAAACCTTTGCCGAAGGGGAGCAGGATCATGCTGGACAGGATCGCCGAGTTCTTCATCTTCGGACTGGTGCCGCTGGCCGTTGGCATACTTGCCGTTCCGGATCGTTCCGTGGCTGCCGAAAAGACCCTCAAGGGCGAGGTGATGTATCGCGAGCGCATCGCGCTGCCGCCCAATGCCGTGCTTTCCGTGCAGCTTGCCGACGTGTCGCTGGCCGACGCGCCGGCAGCAATCATCGGCGAGCGCAAGGTGGTGCCGGCCGGCCAGGTGCCGATCAAGTTCGAGATCAGCTTCGACCCGCGGGTGATCCGGCCTGATATGACCTACGCGCTGCAGGCGCGCATCACCGTCGATGACCGGCTGCTATTCGTCACCGATACGCGCCATCAGGTCGACCCGCTCAGCGACGCGCCACAGACCATCATGCTGAAAATGGCGGCGCCGGGCGACGAGCCGGCGGCACCTTCCGTGTTCGGCCAAAGCTGGCTGGTCGAATATATCGACGGCGTCGGCGTGATTGCCGAGCCGCGGGCGACATTCCGCATCAGCGAAGCCGGCAAGGCCGGCGGCAGCGGCCCTTGCAACGTCTATTTCGCCACCGCCAGGATAAACGGCTCGACGATCGCTATCAGCGACATCGGCTCGACCTTTAAGGCCTGCGCGCCTCAGGTCATGGCCGAGGAAAAGGCGCTGTTCGAGGCGCTGGCCAAAGCAGCATCCTACCACGTCGACGCCGGCAAGCTTGTCATCGCCGACAGAGATGGCCGCGACATCCTGCGCTTCAATGCCGCGAGCTAGCGCTTAGTCCGCGCCGATTGGCCCGCGCGGCAGCCGCATGTCGATCACGATGTGTTTCAGCGGGAAGAGGCCGGGCAGAGGGCGCGTTAGTTCCACATAAAATGGCGGGTAAGGCAAAAGGGACATTTGTCCCTTCGTTGAAGCCGCCAGAATGGCTGCGGCTCGTTCTGGCCTTAACTCAAAGGAGTCCAGACATGAAAACGCACACGCTTATCCTTGCCGCCACCGGTGCATCGCTCCTTGCCTTTACCGGCCTTGCCAAGGCGGACGACCATCTTGTCAATGCTCTTGACCACGGTCTCAAAGCGGACAGCCAACCGTTCCAGACCAACAAGGCCGGCCATAGCGGCGATCTCGCACCGGGGCAGGGCAGCCCGTTTTCAGGTGAAGAGACCAAGACCCCGTCCACCGACACGGAGGCGGCGAATGAACATGCGAACGTGAAGGAACGCCAGGCGAAATAGACTGACAGAACCCGCCGCTAGGGGGCGGCGGGCGACACACATCCTAGCGACAAAGTCGCATACGCCCGGCATTCTCAATTTGTCGCTTGTTTGAATACCGCGCCATAGTGATAGGGCGGCACATCAACCAATTCGGCAAGCTTGAACCCGCTCGCTTCCACCGCCGCGATGGTCTGTTTGGGTGACAGCCTCAGCTCGGTCTTTGGCCCGCGCCGCTCGCCCAAGAGCGTGGTTTGCTCGCGCGGATACTGGTGCCAGTTGACGATGGCAAAACGACCGGCAGGGTCAAGCGTCGTCCGCACGGCGCGGGCAAGGCGCGGCCGGTCCGGAACGCCATGGAAAGCGTTGGCCATGAAAACGAAGTCGACGGTCTGAGGCACCAGCCCGGCAAGCTCATAGGCGTCGCCCGCCACAAACTCGCAATTGCCCGCGCCGCCTTCGGCCAACCGCCGCCTTGCGACTTCGAGCAGATCGGCATCGATGTCGATAGCGATTACATGACGGGCGACCCTGGCGATTGGCAGCGTGAACCAGCCGTCGCCGCAGCAGAGATCGACCACGTCCGTGCCGGGCTTCATGCCTACTGCCGCCAGGACGCTGGCGGGCTCGGGCCACAGCGCTTCCCACCAGCCGCTGGTTGGCATTTCGGTGCCCTGGAAGAAGCCGGGAATGGCGCTGGTCATGGCCTTGTCGGCTCCCCAAAATCCTCATTGTCGGGACGGCGTTTGATCCGCCCTCCGAGCTTAACGGACCGGTGACCCGTCGAGGAGCCTGAAGCTGAAAATGTCCGCTACTGCATATCGCGCAGCAGCGTGCAGCGGTTTTGCGATACCGGCATGCATCAAAACAAGAACCTGAAGTGCATCGCATGAGACCGATCGAACGCGACGCGCTTTAGCGAAAAAGGCCGGCGTTGCGCCGGCCTTTTGATGGGGTTCGGAATGCCGGCTTAGCCGACGATCTCGGTATCCGAGAACCAGTATTTGATCTCTTGCGCGGCGGTTTCCGGCGCATCGGAACCGTGCACGGAGTTCTCGCCGATCGACAGTGCGTGCAGCTTGCGGATAGTGCCTTCGGCGGCGCTTGCCGGATTGGTGGCGCCCATCACTTCGCGGTTCTTGGCAATGGCGTTCTCGCCTTCCAGTACCTGCACGACTGTCGGGCCCGACGACATGGATTCGACCAGCTCGCCGAAGAACGGACGTTCCTTGTGCACGGCATAGAAACCTTCCGCCTCGCGGCGGCTCATCCACACCCGGCGCGAAGCGACGACGCGCAGGGCGGCATCTTCCAGTATCTTGGTGATAGCGCCGGTGAGATTGCGACGGGTCGCGTCCGGCTTGATCATTGAAAAGGTGCGTTCGAGCGCCATGGGGTCGTCCTTGTGATGGAGAGTGGAATTGAGGGTGGCGGGCTCTATACAAGCCGCCCGCCGCCTTGCCAAGGGGAGGCCGGCGCAGCGCGCATTTCTGCGCTGGGGCGGACTTTCAAGTCGAACCATGCCGCCGCTCATCTTTTTGTTGAGCATCGGATTTTCCGACAACCGGTACCCACTTGGGTCCGATCGACTGGCCGCCTTATAGCGCGTCGTCGTCAGCCTGACCCAACGTCGTCATAACTGCATCTCGATCGTCAGGTTGGCCGTGTCGCCAGCCCCGAGGCCTTCGCGGACCCGCACCGCGGTCTTGATCGGCAAGAGCAAGCTGCCGGATTTCTTGTCTGGAAACAGCGATGTCCGCCATCTGGTCTGGCCGATGACGGCCTCCACGCCAAGCGAGCCCCAGGGCCTTGCCATCCCCACCATCGCCGTCTTGATCCGGGCTCCAAGCTCCGGCGGCAGGGTCACGAAATGCCAGCCGCCCTTGCCCGGATAGACCCAGATCTCGGCCTGCATGTCGTAGCGAAACATTCTATGCACTTCCTCAGGTCAAGGCCTTCACGACTGGCTTTGCCATGGTGTCTTGCTGGCAATGCTGACGATCGGCGAACCATCCATGATATCCACAGCCCTGCAGGGGAGGAGTCATTCTTCCCCGCAAGGAGGAAGGCAGCGCCGCCATTCCACTACCGCTTTGTCACGATAGACGGCCGCCGCGTTTCCCAGCCTTCCCGTTCCAGTTCCGGCACGCTGTGGTTCTCGCTGGGGTAGCCGATGCAGAAGTAACCGATCAGTGTCCACTCCGGCGGCACGTCCAGGATCGTCGCCATCTCGGCCGGGTCGAGGATCGAGACCCAGCCCATCCCTATTCCCTCGGCGCGCGCCGCCAGCCACATCGTGTGGACCGCCATGACAGCGGAATAGTCTATGGTGGCTGGCATGGTCTGGCGGCCAAGCCCATGCCCTTGCTCGGTTGCGCGGTCGGCGAAAACCGCAAGCTGGCAGGGCGCCTCGTTCAGGCCGGCAAGTTTCAGGCGCCCATACAGCGAGGCGCGTTCACCGCAAAAATTTGCGAGTGCCTCCGCGTTGCAGCGCTCGAAGCATGCCCTGACGGCGGCGCGGCATGTTTCGCTCTCGACGATGACGAAGCGCCAAGGTTGGCTCAGCCCGACGGACGGCGCGGCGCTGGCAAGCTCGAGCAGCCGCTCCAGCGCCCCTTCCGGGAGCGGCGTCGGCTTGAACCGCCTGACGTCGCGCCGCCACAGGAAGAGCTTGGCAAGCCCGGCGCGAAAATCGGCCGGGAACTCTGGGTTTGCGGTCATGGCGCGCTGCCTCTGTTGTGGTTGCCCGGTTCGCCGGTTTTTCGTCTTGTTTGCTTCGATCCGGGCAGTGATGCGGCGCCTCAAGCGACACTTCGTCTACCCGCATTGTCGCATTTCGCCGGGCGGGAATTCTAATGCATGTCGCGCAAAAGTGTGCAGCGGTTTTGCGGCAACGACAAACAAGTGCATGCCGCGCAAAGGTGTGCAGCGGTTTTGCGGTAACGACATGCATCAAAACAAGAACCTAAAGCGCGTCACATGAGGCCGGTCGAACGCGACGCGCTTTAGCCGAGGCCGGGCGACGTTGCCGTCATCTACGCCGTTGAACCTTGATCGGCAAACAAAACCCGCCTCGGCAAGCCGGGCGGGTCGTCGGTACGAATCAGCACCATACCGAAATTAGTAGCATAGCTGCCGGCACAAAGCAAGAACAGAATGTGGCGTTGCCGATGAAGCTGCCGAGCTCAACTTGCGAGCGGGGCGATCGCTGCCGGCGCGACCGTGCGGCCGAGGCCGCCATGCAGATCGAGGCATCGTTCGAACCATTGAGCCACGACATCGCTGTCGTCGAGCAGCCGGTAGGGCGTGGCGATGCGCGCCCATTGCAGCGCGCCGAAAACGATGTAATCGGCAAATGGCGGCGACGGGCCGCCAATGAAGGGCTGATAGCCGAGCATCGAGCGGAGTGGCTCCAGCGAGGCGCGGAAGCCGGCGAGCCCGGCGTCGCGGGTGGCGTAAACCGCCTCCAGGCACCTGCCGAAGCGCTGCTCGCGGTTCTGCCGGAAATAGGCGGCGTTCGCTTCGTCCTGCATGGCATGCAGGTCCAGTAGCGCCGCGGTGGTGACGTAGGGATGGATGGTCAGCTGCGACCAGCGTTCGATGAAGCGCGCCGTCGCCTTACCGCCGTCGCCGGAAAACAATGTCGGCCGCTCGGGATAGGTCTCCTCGAGATAGAGCGCGATGGCGAAGGAATCGGCGACCACCGTCTCGCCGTCGCGGATCACCGGAACGAGCTTCGAGACGCCGCCTTCCACCTTCGGCACTTCGAGGAAACGGGTCGGCACGCTGGCGATGTCGAGTCCCTTGTGGGCCAGCGCCATCGCCGCCTTCCAGCAATGTGGGCTGAATGGGCGAGCGGCGTCGCGTCCAACAAGGTCGTAGAGCAGAATGGTCATTGGCGGCAGCGTCCTTGCAGTCTAACTATGGCCGAAACAGACCCGCGCGAAACAGGGTCCCGCAGGTCGAGAGAAGAATGAAACAGCATTTCAGGATGTTTGCGGCCTACAATCAATGGGCCAACGGCCGCATCTACGATGCCGCCGCCGATCTCGACGAGGAAGAGTTCGACCGCAATGTCGGCGTCTTCTTCGGTTCGATGATGGGAACGCTCAACCATCTCCTGGCAGCCGACCGTATCTGGATGAAACGCTTCACCGGCGAGGGCGACGCGCCGGCAAGGCTCGACACGATCTTGCACCGCGCCGTGCCAGGCTTGCGGCTGGCGCGCGAGGCCGAGGACAAACGGATCATCGACTGGGTCGACGGCCTGAGCGACAAGGCGCTGTCGGGCCGCTTCTCCTACATGACCGTCTCGGATATGCGCACCGTCTCCCAGCGGCTGGCGCCGGCGCTCGACCACTTCTTCAACCACCAGACCCACCACCGCGGCCAGGCACATGCGATCCTGACCATTCTGGGCAAGCCAAGCCTCGGACTGGACCTGACGATGTTCCAGCGTAGCGAGGAGGGCAGGGCTTTCGCCTGAACCTGGGGCGGCTGGTGAAGCGGACGGTGGATAGAGGACAATCTGCCGAGATTGCAAAACGCGCCAAAACATTTTATGGAGCGGACGGTCGTGAGGGCGGCCGCTTCAGCAGCATTCAGCAGCAACAGCGAGAATTGGCACGCATGCCCAATGAACCCTTGCGCCTTGTGGCGTTCTTCGCCGTGGTCTTGGCGCTTCTCAACTCCGGTTATTATTTCCATCAGGGCGACATCGTCGCGACCATCTATTTCATGATCGGCGCCATTCTTGTGACCGCGGTGACGCGGATGAGCATCAGAAGGCAGCTGATTTAGGACCGATCTTCTTATCTGGCCGCCATCTCGACGGCTGGTTCGCTTCGACTGCGATCGAATTGAAAGCAAAGTCTTAGGACTTCGTTTGTGCTGTTGCTTCAAGGTAGCCGGCTGAAGCAGGAGCAAAAGCATGCAGATCGATTTGTCCCCGACGAGCTGGGGCAGGGTCGTGGCGGTTACCGTTGCGGGCACGGCGGTCTGCATTGCAGCCGCATTCCTCGTCGATTCCTTCAATTTCCCATATTTGTCGCCGGAAGCGCTGTGGCGGGCGCAGCTGACCGACCTGCTGCTGCCACTTATCCTGGCCAGCTCGTTCTTCTTTTTCCTGATGTGGAAAATGCGCCAGCTGGCGATCGCGCAGAAGGCACTGGCCGTCGTCGCGGCGACCGACAGCCTGACGGCGGTGTTCAACCGGGGTGCGTTTTCCATGCTCGTCGAGGCCTATCTCGAACAGGCCCGCAGCCATTCTGTCGTTAATGCCGGCGCCTTGCTGATCGTCGATGCCGACCATTTCAAATCCGTCAACGACCGCCTCGGCCACGACTGCGGAGACCAGGCGCTCAAGCTGATTGCCAAGACAATCCAGGGCCAGCTACGCGGCGCCGATATCGTCGGCCGGATCGGCGGCGAGGAGTTTGCGGTTTTCCTTCCCGGCGCAGATCCTTCGCAGTCCTGGCTGGTGGCGGAGACAATTCGCCGACGCGTCCGTGAGGCGGAGTTCTCGCCTGGCGGCCGGCCGTGTCCTCTCTCGGTCAGCATCGGCGGCGTCGCCTTCAGCGGGCCGACCACCTACGCTGAGATGTTCGTGGTGGCGGACAAGCACCTTTACAGGGCCAAATCGAACGGCCGCGATCAGGTCAGTTTCGAACCCGCGGCAGCGGACGACCCGCCGGGCGGCGGCCCGATGACGGTCCATTGATGGTCGTTTCGGTCAGGCGGCGTAGCCGCCGAGGCCCCGGGCGACCGGCTTGACCGAGACCGCCGGCTGGGCGGCCGGCCAGAGGATGCCTGCCGTCACGGCGAAGGTGATCAGGGCGTCGCGTGCCGCTTCGGCCGAGATCTCGCCGGCACGTGCCGCCTCGCAGGCCTTTACCGCGGCGCCATAGCTCAGCCGCCGGCGCGAAGGCGGGAACTCGGTCAGGAATTCGTGCATCTCGGAGAACGAAGCGATCGTACGCTTGTAGCCGGCGCCAACGGTTAGGGCAACCGGAGTGGAAAACGTCCTGTCGTGCATTCTGGCCTCTCGAATGGGCGGAGGTCACGGCGGACGCCGTTCTCCGGTCTGGGGGTCGGGCAGAAACGCGGGTCACGGCGCGAGGTTCCATGTTGCCGGGATTGTTTTTTCGCTGGCTCCGGGAGCGGTCGCCGTGAGAGCGGCGCCAGCGGCGAGGCGGATGCCTATTTCCACATGCCACGCATGCGGGCGCCGAGGTCGACGCGCACCTGCGGCTGGCGGCGC
The DNA here is from genome assembly GCF_040322275.1 of Mesorhizobium sp. M0174. Lineage (NCBI taxonomy): Bacteria > Pseudomonadati > Pseudomonadota > Alphaproteobacteria > Hyphomicrobiales > Phyllobacteriaceae > Mesorhizobium > Mesorhizobium sp. M0174. Next base: position 14,051 of record NZ_JAMYTB010000024.1, on the reverse strand, counting down.
GGATCGTCCGGGGCCTGGACGCTGGCCCAAGCCACTTGTTCGAAGGCGCATAGGATCGAGCGCGGGATGAAGCGCGTGCGCGAGGCATAGACATGGCGGTCGCCGCGCGCCGCCTGCCCGTGGACGAAAAAACGATGCGGCATGACCAGGTGCAGGCTGTCCTTGGCCCGCGTCATCGCCACGTAGAGCAGCCGCCGCTCCTCGTCGACGTCCTCCTTGCTGCCGACGCCGAGATCGATCGGGATGCAGCCGTCGACGGTGTTGAGCACGAAGACGTTCTTCCACTCCTGGCCCTTGGCCGAATGGATCGTCGACAGGATCAGATAATCCTCGTCGCGGTGCGGCGGGCCAGCCTCGTCGCTGGTCGCGTCAGGCGGATCGAGTGTCAGCTCGGTGAGGAAGCGCTCGCGCGACGCATAGCCGGAAGCGATCTGCTCGAGCTGCAGGAGATCGGCCCGGCGCGTCGTTGCATCCTCGTGGATGCGTTCCAGATGCGGCTCGTACCAGAGCCTGACCTGCTCGAGGTCGGCCGGCCATTTTTGCGCGCCGGCGCGCAGGCCGCAATAGAGCGCGACAAAGCCCGGCCAGTCGTCGGCGGCACGCTGCGGCGGCCGATAGCGGGCAAGCCCCATTGTCTCGTCGAGCGACGTCGCCATGGTCTCGACGATCGCATTGGCGGCCGAAGGGCCGATGCCCGGCAGAAGTTGCAGCACGCGAAAGCCGGCGACGCGGTCGCGCGGGTTTTCGGCAAAGCGCAGTACGGCCAGCAAGTCCTTGACGTGAGCTGCATCGAGAAATTTCAGCCCGCCGAACTTGACGAAGGGGATGTTGCGGCGCGTCAGCTCGATCTCCAGCGGGCCGCTATGGTGCGAGGCTCGAAACAGCACCGCCTGGGCTTTGAGAACGGTGCCGGCCTCGCGCTCGGTGAGTATCGCCTGGCAGACATAGCTCGCCTGCTCGGTCTCGTCGCGCACGCTCACCAGCTTCGGCTTTTCCGCCGATTTGCGCTCGGTCCAGAGATTTTTGGTGAAACGTTCCGACGCTTCGCCGATTACCGCATTGGCGGCCGCCAGGATCGTCTCGGTCGAGCGGTAGTTGCGCTCCAGCATGACGACTTCCGCCGGCTGTGCGAACTGCTTGGGAAAATCCAGGATATTGCGCACTTCCGCGGCGCGGAACGAATAGATCGACTGCGCGTCGTCGCCGACCACCGTCAGCCCCGATCCGTCGGGCTTGAGCGCCGTCAGGATCGATGCCTGCAGCCGGTTGGTGTCCTGGTATTCATCGACCAGCACATGATCGAAACGCGCACCCAGATGCGCGGCGATTTCCGGCTCGCCGGCCATCTGCGCCCAGTAGAGCAGCAGATCGTCGTAATCGAGCACATTCTGCGCCTGCTTGGCCTCGACATATCTGGCGAATAATTGCTTCAGCTGTTCGGCCCAGCCGGCGCACCACGGGAACACCGAACCCAGCACCTCGCCAAGCGGCGCCTGTGCGTTGACGGCGCGCGAATAGATCGCAAGGCAGGTGCCCTTGGTCGGGAAGCGGGCTTCGGTCTTCGAAAAACCCAACTCGTGGCGGGCGAGGTTCATCAGGTCGGCGGAATCCTCGCGGTCGTGGATGGTGAAGGCCGGATCGAGACCGATCTCCAGCGCGTAATCGCGCAGCAGCCTGGCGCCGATGCCGTGGAATGTGCCGGCCCAGCTCAGCGCATCGGTAATCACCGAGGCATCGCGCCCCAGCACCTCGCCGGCGATGCGCTCGACCCGCTTGGCCATTTCCGCTGCGGCACGGCGCGAAAATGTCATCAAAAGGATCCGCCGCGGGTCAGCACCCCTGATGATCAGATGCGCGACCCGGTGCGCCAGCGTGTTGGTCTTGCCGGAGCCGGCGCCGGCAATCACCAGCAACGGCCCGGCGATCTTGCCGTCGCCATGTTCGACGGCAAGCCTCTGCTCGGCATTGAGCTTCGCCAGATAGGCCGGCTGGAAGGACGAATCACGGGCGGCGAGGTTCATCGCCCATCAAGCATCGTTTCTGCTTTGTTCGCAACGGTTTGCGGAGCCGGAACAGGGCCCGTGAACGAAGAAGCCTTGCGGGCAGGCCTGTCGACTAACGCTCGGGCTCGACGCCCATGCTTGCCGATTGCCGCCGCAGCGCCTCGCGATCGTCCTGTGGCGGTGGCAACAGCAGCGGATCGAAATCGTCGGGCACCTCATCGATCACTTTCTTGGCGACGCGATAGGCGACATAGACGATTGCCCCGGCGATGAGCAGACGGATCATGCCTTCCTCCATTGATTGTGCAGCAACCGGAGACGCGGCATTTTGTTCCCAGGCCCCTTGGCGAATGCGGGAACGACACCGGCCGCGCAACCAAATCGCCGACGCCTCGTTGTCGGGCGAGAGGAGATTGCGATGAAAAAGCGCTCAATCCTGCTGCTTATGGCAGCTCTGACTGTTGCGGGTTGCGACAACAATATCCAGCCGACCAAGGCCCCTGGCGACACGGTCGATCAGAACCCGCAGGTCGACAAGAATCCGGTGCCGAAGTCGACGACCGGCGGCGATCAGCCCGGCACGCCGCCGAAACAATGACCGCCTCAAATGGCGTCGATCGGGCAAGCGGCGCCGGTCAAGGAAGGTGGCCGGCGCCGCTTGGGAGGAAGCTGATGGCGCCGGCCAGGCGGAGATCAGGCCCGCCGCACATCCAAGGATAGCCGAGTCTTTCCGCAGCGTCATGGTCGATAGCGTACAGACGGCACGCCCCTGTGGACAAACCTGCCGGCCACAGCAGCGTTTGTTCATCACATAGTTCGTTCTTCCCATGGAACAAACCAAGCTGCTGCGTGTTTGGATGTCGATCGGACGCTCCCAAGGCCGCCGTTCACGAAAGAACCCGCTCTCCTTGTCCCCCCCTCAGGATAGCGGGTTCTTTTTGCGTTTTGCGGGAAGTCGTGGCGCGGCCGCTGACTTGCTTGCCGGTTTTCGCGGCTTATGCGGCGAACCGGGGCTCAAGCCCTTGCGAAGCATGGTTGTCCCGTGCAAAAGCCCGGCCATGCTGATCATCAACGACCTTTCGCTCCGCATGGCCGGACGCCTGCTTCTCGACCATGCCTCACTGACCTTGCCGGCCGGCAGCAAGGCTGGCCTTGTCGGCCGCAACGGCACCGGCAAGACGACCCTGTTCAAGGCGATCACCGGCGACCTCGCCTCCGAGACCGGCTCGATCAGCCTGCCCAAGAACACGCGCATCGGCCAGGTCGCGCAGGAAGCGCCGGGCACCGAGGAGCCGCTGATCGAGATCGTGCTCAAGGCCGATCTTGAACGGAGTGCGCTGCTCGAAGAGGAAAAGACGGCGACCGATCCGCACCGCATCGCCGACATCCACATGCGGCTGGCCGATATCGATGCGCACTCGGCCGAGTCACGCGCGGCCACCATTCTCGCCGGCCTCGGCTTCGACGACGCCGCACAACGGCGCCCGGCCTCGTCCTTCTCCGGCGGCTGGCGCATGCGCGTCGCGCTGGCCGCCGTGTTGTTTGCCGAGCCCGATCTGCTGCTGCTCGACGAGCCGACCAATTATCTCGATCTCGAAGGCACGCTATGGCTGGAAAACTACGTGTCGAAATACCCGCACACCGTGCTGCTGATTTCGCACGATCGCGACCTGCTCAACCGCGCCGTCAACTCGATCGTCCATCTCGACCAGAAGAAGCTGACCTTCTGGCGCGGCGGCTACGACCAGTTCGAGCGCCAATACACCGAGCAGCGCGAATTGCAGGAGAAGGGCCGCGTCAAGCAGGAAGCCGCGCGCAAGCACATGGAATCCTTCGTCGAGCGCTTCCGCGCCAAGGCATCGAAGGCGAGGCAGGCGCAGTCGCGCATCAAGGCGCTGGAGAAGATGAAGCCAATCGCCGCGATCGTGAACGACACGGTGCGGCCATTCTCCTTTCCGGAGCCGGTGAAGACGGTGGCCTCGCCGATCATTGCGCTCAACAACGTCAACGTCGGCTACACCGAGGGCGAGCCGATCCTGAAGAAGATGACGCTGCGCATCGATGCCGACGATCGCATCGCGCTGCTCGGCGCCAACGGCAACGGCAAGTCGACCTTCGCCAAGCTTTTGGCCGGCCGGCTGAAGCCGGAGACCGGCAGCATGACGGTGGCGCCCGGGCTTAAGGTGGCAATCTTCGCCCAGCACCAGCTCGACGATCTCAGGCCCGACGAAAACGCCTATGAGCATGTCCGCCGGCTGATGCCGGATGCGCCGGAATCCAAGGTGCGCGGCCGCGTCGCCCAGTTCGGCCTGACCACCGAAAAGATGAACACCGCCGCCAAGGATCTGTCCGGCGGCGAAAAGGCGCGGCTCCTGATGGGCCTGTCGGCCTTCGAGGGGCCGAACCTTTTCATCCTCGACGAGCCCACCAACCATCTCGACATCGACAGCCGTGAATCACTGATCCATGCGCTGAACGATTTTCCCGGCGCCGTCATACTGATCTCGCATGACCGCCATCTGCTCGAAGCGACCGCCGACCGGCTGTGGCTGGTCAAGGACGGCGCGGTCAATCCATATGACGGCGATCTCGAGGATTACAAGACGCTGGTCACCGGCGTCTCCGGGGACCGCCGCGGCAAGCGCGAGGCGGACAAAGCGTCGAAGGCCGACCGCCGCCGCGATGCAGCCGCGCGCCGCGCCGCCTTCGAGCCGCTGGCCAAGGAAATCCGCGCCACCGAAGCGCTGATCGACCGCATCCGCAAGCGCATCGACCTGATCGAGGACGAACTCGCCAACCCGGCCGTCTACGAAAAGGACCCCTCGAGCGCGACAAGGCTGGCCAAGGAGCGCTCCCAGCTCGCGCAACAGCTGGCCGGCCATGAGGAAAAATGGCTGTCGATGTCGGCGGAGTACGAGGAAGGCACGGCGGAGTAGGAAGAGCGCAATCTCCCCCCTCGCGGGGGAGATGCCCGAAATGCCGCGCCTACGACGCGTTGCTCAAGCGTGTCGCGGTCATGTGGCCGGGTACGTTCCCGGATACCCAAATGGTTCGCGGTAGGAGGTGAATGAGATGCTTGAAGGTCGGGAGTGGCGCAAAAAAGATGGAGCGTCAGACGAAGCGATCGAGAAACTCAGGGGAGTGGGCCCTTTGGTCCTGCCTGAAAGCTATGCTGCCCTTCTCTCTTTCAGCAACGGTGGTGAGGGCCCCCTGCCAGTCCAGCCGCTATGGCTTGCCTTGCACGCTGCGGAAGAGGTGATCGAAATAGAGCAACAGGGGACATTCAAGGAGTTCTTTCCGGGTTTTTTCGTTATCGGCAGCAACGGGGGCGGCGAGGCGATTGCGTTCGATCTACGCACAGTGGGGCTTTATCCGCTCGTTGCGTTTGACATGACAAATATTGATCTTGTCGAAAGCGTTTGGCCCATTGCGCCGGACTTTGATGCATTCTTGGACTTGATCGGCCTTTCCGACGAATAGCCCAGAGGGGGATGTAGGCCCGCCCATCTGGCCCTACACGTCGCCATAACAACCGGCTAGTTTGCTCCCATGAATCAGCACGCCAAGCTCAAAATCGGCCATTCGGCCTGTCCGCATGATTGCCCTTCGACCTGCGCGCTCGAGGTCGAACTGCTCGACGCCAGGCGCATCGGCCGCGTCCATGGCGCCAAGGCCAACAGCTATACGGCCGGCGTCATCTGCGCCAAGGTCGCCCGTTACGCCGATCGCGTCCATCATCCCGACCGCCTGCTGAAGCCGCTGGTGCGGGCCGGCGCCAAGGGCGACGGCGCCTGGAAGGAAGCGAGCTGGGAGGCGGCGCTCGATCTGGTCGCTGAAAAATTCATCGCGGCGGAGGCAAAATACGGCTCGGAGACGGTCTGGCCCTATTACTATGCCGGCACGATGGGGCTGGTGCAGCGCGACGGCATAGAGCGGCTCAGGCACGCCAAAAAATACTCCGGCTTCTTCGGTTCGATCTGCACCAATCTGGCCTGGACCGGCTGGATGATGGGCGCCGGCGCGCTGCGCGGCTCCGACCCGCGCGAAATGGCAAAGTCCGACTGCGTGGTGATCTGGGGCACCAACGCCGTGGTCACGCACGTCAACGTCATGACCCACGCCATCAAGGCGCGCAAGGAACGCGGCGCCAAGATCGTCGTCATCGACGTCTACGAAAATGCAACGATGAAGCAGGCCGATCTCGGCCTGGTGCTGAAGCCCGGCACCGACGGCGCGCTGGCCTGCGCGGTGATGCACGTGCTGTTCCGTGACGGCATGGCCGACCGCGCCTATCTGGACAAATACACCGACGATCCGCACGGTCTGGAAGCGCATCTTCAGACAAGGACGCCGCAATGGGCCGCTGACATCACCGGGCTTTCGGTCGACGAAATCGGGGCCTTCGCCCGTCTCGTCGGCACGACGAAGAAGACCTATTTCCGCCTCGGCTACGGTTTTTCGCGGCAGCGCAACGGTTCGGTCAACATGCATGCCGCAGCCTCGATCGCCGCGGTTACCGGCTGCTGGCAATATGAGGGCGGCGGCGCCTTCCATTCCAATTCGGGCATCTTCAAGCTCAACCAGGAACTGCTCGAAGGCACACGGATGCGCGACCCCGCGATCCGTCATCTCGATCATTCGCGGATCGGCCCGGTGCTGACCGGGGCTGAGGATGCGCTCTATGGCGGCCCGCCGGTGACGGCGCTGCTGATCCAGAACACCAATCCGGTGAATGTCGCGCCGGAGCAGCGGCTGGTGAAGCAAGGTTTTCTGCGCGACGATCTGTTTTCCTGCGTGCACGAGCAGTTCATGACCGACACCGCCAAGCTCGCCGATGTCGTCCTGCCGGCGACGATGTTTCTCGAGCATGACGACGTCTACAAGGGTGGCGGCAACCAGCACATCACACTCGGGCCGAAGCTGATCGACCCGCCGGAAGGCCCGCGCACCAACCATTTCGTCATCGAGGAGCTCGGCAAGAGGCTCGGTGTCGCCGACCGTCCGGGCTTCGGCATGACCGAGCAGCAGCATATCGATATCATCCTGGGCAAGCGCGGGCTGGGCAGCTTTTCGAGCCTGAAAGAGCAGAAATGGGTCGATTTGCAGCCGGATTTCGCGGCCGCGCATTTCCTGGAAGGCTTCGGCCATGCCGACAAGAAATTCCATTTTCGCGCCGACTGGACCGGGCAGGCGTCGCCCAATCGGCCACCGAAAAGCATGGGCCTGTTCGGGCCGGTGGCACGCCTGCCGGAATTCCCCGATCATGTCGACCTGATCGAGGTGGCGGACGCGGCGCACCCGTTCCGGCTGACCACCTCGCCGGCGCGCAATTTCCTCAATTCGACCTTTGCCGAAACGCCGGTATCGCAGGCAAAAGAGCGCCGGCCGGAGCTGCTCTTGCATCCCGATGATGCGGCGGCACTCGGGGTCGCCGACGGCGGCCGTGTCGAGGTCGGCAACCGGCGTGGCGAAGTGGTGCTGCACGCAAGATTGTTCGACGGGATCAAGCGTGGCGTGGTCGTTGCCGAAGGTATCTGGCCGAACAGCGCCCATGAGCGCGGCGAGGGCATCAACGTGCTGACGGGCGCCGATGCGCCGGCGCCCTATGGCGGCGCCGCCTTCCACGACAACAAGGTCTGGCTGCGCCCCGCGGATTGAGCGTCGGAACGATATCTCCATCCTGCCGTTTTCGCGTGGCGGGTGGAGGCATTGTCATGGCAGAAGTGTTGCGGGCGCCGGATCCCATCGGAAGGACATTGTCGTCCGGCGAACTCGTAACCACGATGTCCCACTTTCATCGCGCCGAGATTGCGCGCATGGCTGGGTGGCGCGACCGCCTGGACCGGACGAGCAACTGGGCGATAACCGTTGTCGCGGCGATGCTCTCCGTTTCGCTTTCGACGGCCAGCGCTCACCATGGCGTGCTGCTGTTTGCGATGCTGCTTGTCCTGTTGCTACTGTGGATAGAGGCCCGCCGATATCGCTTCTTCGACTTCTATCGGGCTCGCGTGCGCCAGTTCGAACGGCACTATTTCGCGCAGATATTCTCGCCGCAGCCGGACTTCGCGTCCGATTGGCTGTTGATCGTCGGCGAGAGCCTGCGCGCGCCGAAATTCCTGATTTCGCAACGCGTGGCTTTGGCGCGCCGCCTGCGTCGCAATTACATCTACATGCTGCTGATTCTGCTGCTGGCCTGGATCCTCAAACTGTCGACCCCCAGTCTTCTGACCGAAGGCGTCCCCATCGGCTTCGTCGGGTCGATGCGTGAGGCCGTCGCCAGTGCTGCGCTGGGTCCAGTTCCTGGTGGCGCCATCGTCGTGCTGGTCGCCATCCTCTATGCAGGCCTGCTGGTGACAGCCTTTTTGACAGAGAGCGACGACGGCGAACTCTCCTTCGGTGACGTTCACGTCTAGCAACGCAACGCCCTGTCGCGCGTTGTTGGACACGTGCATTTGGGCGATGGGGGTTTCATGGCTTGGCAGGCTCCGACACGTTCCAGCCTGGCGCTGCTGGTTTGCGCTTTCGTCCCCGCAGGCGCGGCCGGGGCAGCGGAGACGCTTGTTGCCGGGACCAAGGCCTCCGGCATGGGTGGCTCGGGCGAAGGCGCTTTCGTCGCCGAGATCGTGCTTCTGCTGCTTGTCGGGCGCGGCCTGGGCGAAGTGTTGCAGCGCTATGGCCAGCCGGCAATCATGGGCCAACTCATCGGCGGCATCCTGCTCGGTCCTTCGCTGTTCGGCTGGCTATGGCCGTCGGCCCAGCACCTGATCTTTCCCACCGATCCCGCGCAAAAGGGCATGATCGACGCCGTCTCGCAGCTCGGCATCCTGATGCTCCTTTTGCTGACCGGCATGGAGACGGACCTGCGGCTGGTACGCCGGGTTGGCGCGGCCTGTTTTTCCATTTCGGCTACCGGCGTCGTGGTGCCCTTCATCTGCGGTTTCGCGCTGGCGCAGTTCCTGCCGGACGCATTGCTGCCCAACCCGACGCAACGCACCGTTGCCGGGCTGTTCCTGGGCACCGCGCTGTCGATCTCGTCAGTCAAGATCGTCGCCATGGTGGTGCGCGAGATGAACTTCATGCGCCGCAATCTCGGACAGGTGATTATCTCCTCGGCGATCATCGAGGACACGATCGGCTGGCTGGTCATCGCCGTTACCTTCGGCATCGCCACCAATGGCAGGCTGCAGCTCGTACCGCTGGTGACCACCATCGCCGCCGTGGCACTGTTCATGGTGTTCTCCTTCACCATTGGCCGCCGTCTTGTCTTCACCTTGATCCGCTGGACCAACGATCAATTCCGCAGCGAGTTTGCGGTGATCACCATGATCCTTATCATCATGGGCGTCATGGCGCTGATCACCAACATGATAGGCGTCCATACGGTGCTGGGGGCGTTCGTCGCCGGCATCCTTGTCGGGGAATCGCCTATCCTCTCCAGCCATATCGAAGGCCAGCTGCGCGGCGTCATCACCGCGCTGTTCATGCCAATCTTCTTCGGCATGGCGGGGCTTTCCGCCGATCTCACAGTGCTCGCCGACCCGACGCTTGCCATGCTGACGGGCGCACTTGTGGTCATCGCCAGCATCGGCAAGTTTGGCGGCGCATTCATCGGCGCCAAGCTCGCCGCCATGTCGTTCAAGGAAGCAATCGCCGTCGGCAGTGCAATGAACGCGCGCGGCTCGACCGAGGTGATCGTCGCCAGCATCGGCCTGTCGATGAACATCCTGTCGCACAATCTCTTCACCATGATCGTCACCATGGCCGTGATCACCACCTTGGCCATGCCGCCGATGCTGCGCTGGGCGCTCGGCCGGCTGCCGGTTGGGCATGACGAGCAGCAGCGTGTCGAGCGCGAGACGTTGGACGAATACGGCTTCATTTCCAGGCTGGAGCGGCTGCTGGTGCTGGTCGATGACAGCAGGATCGGCAAGTTCACTGCCTATCTCGCCGGACTGGTCGGCGGAGGCAGCGGCATGCCCACCACCTTGCTTCAGCCGAAAGACGGCCGAATTGACAGGCCAACCGACAGCAAGGGACAGGAGCGCGCCCTGCAGGAAATCAAGAAGGGTGCAAGAAAAAGCGCCCAGGCGGTGAAACGGATCGAAGACACGCTTGTCGACAAAGTCCATCTGACGGCCCGCACCGAATTGGAAGCCACGGGTGAGACGATCGCCGAAGAGGCCCGCAAGGGATACGGCCTGTTGCTGGTCGGCCTTGACAATGTGCTGACCGCCGATGGCACCTTCGCGCCGGCCCTCAACGACATTGCCGCAGGATTTGACGGCCCGCTTTGCCTGGTCCTGAACGGCGGCAATGCCGCCGAAAAGATGCCGACGTTGAAGGCCGGAACCAGCATTCTCGTCCCCGTCAACGGTACCCAGGTGGCGCATCGCGCCGCCGACTTGGCGTTGGCGCTGGCCCGTCCAAACCGGGCACGGATCAAAGTTCTCTACGTTTCGCAAAAGGCAGCCAAGGGCCGCAGGTCGACATCGGTGTCGCATAGCCGCGAAGAGGCCGTGCTGAAAGACATCGCCGATTTGGCGGGCCGCTACGGCCTGCATATTGACACAGCGTTCCATACCCGCGTCACACCCGACAAGGCGATTACCCGGGAGGCGGCCAAAGGCGCGGCCATCGTCGTGATGGGCGTCACCCAACGTCCGGGTGGGGACCTGTTCTTCGGCGAAACCGCCGGCGCTGTTTTGGCCGCCTGCAATTGCCCCGTCGTGCTTCTGGCCAGCGCGCGGCCCAAGCATGACGCCGCTGGCGCTGAGCTGGCGGCGTGATTTTCATGGCGCGCACTGACCCGTCGGTAGACATGTCGATTGAGGCTCTGAAGCGCTGATCAGTCAAACGTAAAGAACTCGAACCGAACGGTTCGGTTCTGTTGACGGAGCGTACAGGAAAGGGTGAACGCCGGCTCCCAGAATGTTCGCCAAGAAAATCACCAATGACCGCGTAACCAATTGACAATAAAGAAGAACAGTGTGGCGGAAGGAGCCGCATGTCGAATTTCAAGCGGCCAATTTGGCGCACCCGAACAAAATTTTCGTGATTGGAAACGACAGGCTTGCCGACCCATCTCGGGGTGGTCCGAGCGACGCGAATTCCTCCCAAGGCACGCCACTTGACGGACAGAACAAAGACTACCGGAGTACCCGAAATGACCAAGATCGCTCTTACCGTCGCCGCCATCCTTGTTGCCACCGGCACTGCTTTTGCCGGCAGCGACCACTATGGCTCGGACAACGTCAACCAGCCGGCCGCTCCTGCTGCCAACGTCGACAACACGTTTACCGGCTCGATCCGCAAGCCGGTTACTTCCGAGCATGCTGGTGCCAAGACGACTTCCGAGTCGGTGGCGCCTGAATCCGGCCAAGGCATCTGGGGCCGCTGATTATCACGGCCCCGGAGCACAAAGAGCGGCGGGCTTGGCCCGCCGCTCTTGTTTGGTGCGAAGCGGGTTTGGCCGAAGGTCGGCGATCCCCCGGCCTGCCAGGCAATCCCTAGCGAAGATCCTTCGGCCAGATGCAGTGCGTCAGCCGGGCGCCGCCGAAGGTGAGACCGGCCCAATCGCCATCGACGTCAAACCGAGCCAGGGCCGCGGTCGGGAATTTATCCGCCAGTTTTTTCAGCGCCGCTTCATCCGATCCAGCCCCGGCAAGACCGCGCGCGAACTCCTCCAACCCGGGATTGTGGCCAAGCACCAGCAGCGTTCCGGTTCCCGCCTTTACCTGTCGCACCTTGGCGAGGATATCCGCCGCTGCTGCCTCGTAGAGCGCCTGGGCAAATTTGGCCTGCACCTTCGCCGGCAATTCCGCCGAGAGCAGCCGCCACGTGTCGCGGGTGCGCAGCGCCGGCGATACCAGCGCCAGCTCCGGCAGCCAGCCGCGCCGGGCCAGTTCGCGTCCGACCAGGGGCGCTGCCTTCAGCCCGCGCGCGGACAGCGGCCGGTCGAAGTCGATGAGGTCGGGATCGTCCCAACTCGACTTGGCGTGGCGGAGGAGCAGCAGTTGCTTCATCGTTTCAAAATAAGGCCGAAACGTCGCGTGCACCATCTCCCCCAGTTACGGGGAAAGCGTCACGCTGACTCTCACGGGGTGATCCGCGCCAGGTGCTCGAGATCGGTCTCTTCGCGCAGCGGGTCGGGCGCGATCACCACCGACGCGGCGTTGTCGGCATCGTCGGCGAAGCGCGAAAACACCGTGCGGCCGCCTTCCATCCGCGCCTTGCCTTCGGCGACCAGCCCTAGCGCCAGCGGATAGAGTTGGTGCTCGGCCTTGAGCACGCGCGCGGCCAGCGTATCCTCATTGTCGCCGACCATCACCGGCACCGCGGCCTGGGCGATGATCGGCCCATCATCCATGTCGAGCGTGACGAAATGCACTGTGCAGCCATGGATGCGCATGCCTGCGCGGAGCGCCCGCGCATGTGTATCCAGCCCCTTCAAGGCAGGCAGCAGGGCAGGGTGGATATTGACCATGCGGCCCTGCCACTTCTCGACGAAACGCGCGCCGAGAATGCGCATATAGCCGGCCAGCGCGACGATCTCGGCGCCAAAAGAGACAAGGGCCGCGTCGATCGCCCCGTCATGCGCTTCCTTGCCGGCATGGTCCGAGCGCGAAATCACCCTGGTGGCGATGCCGCGCGCCGCGGCGATGCCGAGGCCGGCGGCATTGGCGCGATCGGAGATGACGCCGACGATTTCGGCCGGATAGGCCGGGTTGCTCGCCGCCGCGATCAGCGCCGTCATGTTGGAGCCGCGCCCCGAAATAAGCACTACGGTGCGTTTTCTGGTCATAGGCCGATCGAGCCCCGATAGATGACGCCGGCATCGCGGCGCGGCACGATCTGGCCGATCGGCGTCACCGTCTCGCCGGCCTCCTGCAGAACGGCGGCGACCTGCGCCGCCTGGCCGGAGGCGACGACCAGGATCATGCCGATGCCGCAATTGAAGGTGCGCATCATCTCTTCCGGCGCGACCCCGCCGGTCTTGGCCAGCCACGAAAACACCGGCGGCACCTCGATGGCGCCGAGATCGAGCTCGGCCGAAAAATCCTTGGGCAGAACGCGCGGGATGTTTTCGGGAAAGCCGCCGCCGGTGATATGGGCCAGCGCCTTGATGCCATGCGTGTTGCGGATCGCCTTGAGGATCGACTTGACATAGATGCGCGTCGGCTCGAGCAGCGCCTCGGCCAGCGTCGCCTCGTCATTGAACGGCGCCGGATCGCCCCAGCCAAGGCCGCTTACGGCGACGATGCGGCGGACCAACGAGAAGCCGTTCGAATGCAGGCCCGACGAGGCAAGGCCGAGCAGCACGTCGCCCTCGACGATGTCGTCGGTCGGCAGCAACTGGCCGCGTTCGCCGGCACCGACTGCAAAGCCGGCAAGGTCGTAGTCCTTGTCGTGATACATGCCGGGCATTTCCGCCGTCTCGCCACCGATCAGCGCGCAACCGGCCTGCCGGCAGCCGGCGGCAATGCCGCCGACGATCGCAGCGCCCTGGTCGGGATCGAGCTTGCCGGTGGCAAAATAGTCGAGGAAGAACAGCGGTTCGGCGCCCTGCACGACGATGTCGTTGACGCACATGGCGACGAGGTCGATACCGATCGTGTCATGCTTGCCGGCATCGATGGCAATCTTCAGCTTGGTGCCGACGCCGTCATTGGCGGCGACCAGCACCGGATCGGTAAAGCCGGCTGCCTTGAGATCGAACAGGCCGCCGAAGCCGCCGATCTCGCTATCGGCGCCCGGCCGGCGGGTGGCGCGCACCAGCGGCTTGATCTTCTCGACCATGAGATTGCCGGCGTCGATGTCGACGCCCGCTTCGGCATAGGTGAGCCCGTTCTTGCGCTTGCTCATACTCTTTCCCTGCTTTCTCGGGCTCTTCGCATGAACGGTTTCGGTCCGCAAGGATAACGGCGCTGAAACTGCCGATCTCCCCACTGTTTGGACCGGGGACATCGCGAACAGGTGTGCGAGGACATCGCGAACAGTTTGGCGCGCTTTGCGCTGGGGGGTTCGGGATGCCATTCGAGGACACGAGCG
>NZ_JAMYTB010000023.1:0-78870 GCF_040322275.1 Mesorhizobium sp. M0174 | reverse complement strand
CTCAATCCTGGCCTGATGGACTATATCGCCACCTGGACGGCCAAAAGATCCGGCGCGTTGCCGGCCTAGTAGCCGCTCGACCATCATCGATCGAGCCGGGCGACGCCGCCCGGCACGATCACGTGCAGGTGCGGACGGTGGGTCATCGCGGAGCCTTGCCTGTGAAGGACGGCGGTGATGCCGATACGGGGCGCCGAGAGCGTAGGCCTCGACGCCCTAGTTTTCAGGCATTGCCCATTTCAATCGCCTCGACTGCGCCATTGGCCTGCGCCCAGCGCGAAGATCGGGCACGGTCGAGGGAATGGGCAATTGGATCCCATCCTATCGGCGGAGAGATAGACACTCGAAGATCGGGCCCATTAGACTAAGTTTTATGGGCCTGATAGATAATGGCTATCATGAGCCGCCAATCACCGGCGAGCACGCCATTGCGGTGGAGGGGCTTCCACCCATCCACAAGGACCCCTTCGATCGGATCCTGATTGCTCAATCGATTGTGGAAGGCGTCACATTGCTGACCGTCGACGATCTGTTCGCGCAGTATCCTGGGTGTCCGTCGTCTCTGACCGAGGTGGCCCGAGCGGTGGGCTAGGCGGTTGAAGTGAGCTATCGCTTCAGACCACCCATGAACGCCTTTACTCGAGCAGAGTCGACCTGGTTCCACCAGACGCCGTCGTGCTTCAGCGCGCTGGCGATGATGACCCCGTCGACAATGGCGAGGATATCGTTGGCATTGTCCGGCGTCACGCCGCTTCCGACCAGCGTCGGCAGGCCGGCGGCCTGCTTGATCATGCTTATGTAGCCCAAATCCGCGGCGTGGCCGGTGCGCTGGCCGGTGGCGATGATGGCATCGGCATCGAAGAAGACCAGGTCCTTGACCAGTTCCTCCACCGGACGGTCGGCGACGATGGCATGTGCGCCGTGTTTGACATGGGCATCGGCGAAGATGCGGATGCCGTTGGCGCGCAGCCTGGCGCGATAGCGCGCTGCGCGGCCCGACTCGCCCTCGACAAAACCCTCATTGGCGACATAGGCGTTCGCCCATTGATTGACGCGGACGAAACCGGCGCCGGCAGCGCTGGCGATCGCCAAGGCCGGGATCGCGGCATTGGCCAGCACGTTGATGCCGACCGGCCTGCCGAGCTCGCGGCGGATGCGGTCGGAAACGACCGCCATATAGGCCGCCGTCTCCGGCCCGATATCGTCAGGCTTGGCGAAAGGGATGTCGCCATGGTTCTCGACGATGACGCCGTCGCAGCCGCCGTCGAGATAGGCTTTAGCGTCATCGAGCCCGCGCTGGTAGATCACCTCCACGGCCTCGCCGTCATAGCGCGGCGCGCCGGGCAGGGGCGCCAGGTGAACGACGCCGATCACTACCTTGGTGCGGCCGAAAAGGTGGAAGAGTGCGTCGCCGCCGGATTGGCCGATCTGGGTCATGAGAGCTCCATTTGATCGATGAGCACCGCCATCTCGGAGGCGGAAGGACAGGATGCCAGCGTGCCCGGCCGTGTCACGGCGATTGCGGCGGCCGCCAGCGCAAGCTCCAGCGCCGAGGTAACCAACATGCCCCGAGCAAGCCCGCCGGCGAGACAGCCGCAGAACACATCGCCGGCGCCGCTGGTGTCGAGCGCCTCGACCTGCGGCGCCGGCAAACGAAGCGGCTCTTCCTGGCCCGGGCCAAGCACCAGACAGCCTGCGGCGCCGAGCGTGATGACGACGGTGCCTGCACCTTTGGCTACCAGCGCGCCGGCGGCTGCTATCATGTCATCCCGGCCGGTCAGGGTTTTCGCCTCGGATTGGTTGACAACCAAAAACTCCGCCAGGCCAAGATCGGGAACGGATGCCGCATCGATCGGGCTGGCGTTGAGAACGGTGCGTGCGCCGTTTTCCTTTGCTGCTCTGAGGCTGGCATCGGTCGCGGCGGCACGCAAATTTCCCTGGCAGACGAGGATGTCGCCGGGAGCGATCCAGCGGACAAGTGCTGTTTGCGCCACCGGATCGAACGCGTCGCTGCAGGCAACGCCGCTGACAATGAAATTCTCGCCGCCTCGATCGACGACGATGGTCGAGCGGTCGCTCGGCAGCTCGAATTCGCTGACCTCGAGGTCTGACAGTTCGCTGTTGAGGCGGCTCCTGATCCATGTGCCTTCGCGGTCCTTGCCGAGCGCCGTCCAGAACGTCACCTCTGCACCAGTCCGCGCTGCTGCGACCGCCTGGTTGGCGCCCTTGCCGCCGAGCCCGTCGGCATAGCTCACGGCATTCAAAGTCTCGCCCGCGGCAGGGAGGCGGCCGACGCGAAACATGGTATCGATGCAGGCATTGCCGACGACGTGGACATGCATGGCTCAGCTCTCGCCGGTCGCCCAACCCAGCATCTGTTCGAACAGGGTCTTGTAGCCTGGCCAGGCGATGAACTGCGGCGGCAGCCAATGCGGCCCGACATCGGATGTCCAGGCCACGGTGCGGCCCTTGCCGTAATGGCCGGTGACAAGCAGCGGCAGCGAACCATAATCCGACGATACGCTGGCCAGAACTTCCACATCGTCCTTCAGTGTCACCTCGTTGAAGCCGAGCAGGATCGGCCAGTCCGAACCGAGGCCCCTGAGGATAGGATGTGTCGACCCTGGTTTCGGTACCGGGGCAAAGCCTTCGGGAACCTCGACGCGGTCGTCGTAGGCCAGGCAGTTCACCGGCAGCACGTCCTCGATCGGCGTCTTGCGGTAGCGCGCGCCGCCATTGATGCCCTGGAAGCTGTAATAACCGCCGAACATCAACAGACCGCCGCCGTCGCTGACGTAATTGCGGAGCAGGCGCAGGCGGTTCGGCGTCGGCTTGGAGTGGACCCAGGTGTCGGGATGTAGCAGCAGGGTGTTGGCGCCAATGTCGGAGAGCACGACCGCGTCATAGGCCGACAGCGCCTCCATCGTCTGAGGAAAGCCACGCTGCGCCTCATGCGCCGGCATGAAGGTGACGTCGAAATCGGTCGCCTTGAGCGCGCCCAGCAATTCGTCGGCGCCGGTGTGATAGGTGACAGTCGGGAACTGGTCGAAACCCTTGATGTGGGTCGCGGTCGACACCCAGGATTCGCCGGCAAGCAGGATCTTCTTCTTGGACATTTGAACTCCCGTGTAGTTCCAGGCCGCTTAGAGCCGCGCGAATACGCTTTTCGGATTGGCGATCAGCATGCGGTCGATGGCCGCCTGCTCGACGCCGTGGCGTTTCAGACGCGGTATGAAATGCTTCAGGATATAGCCATAGCCGAAGCCGCCGAAGCGCGTCAGCATGATCTTGAGGAACACATCCTGCGACAATAGCAGGCGGTCGCCGAAGCCGGCCTCGACAAGGGCGGCGATGGCGCGTGCGTTCTCCTCGTCGGAGGGCGATTGCGCGTCCTGGTCGGCATAATAATAGTCCATGCCGATCATGTCGTATTCGAGGAACGCGCCGCGCCGGGCGAGGCTTTTCTGGTAATCGGGATCGTCGTGGCTCGGGTTCATGTGGCAGAGCACCGTGTGGCGGAGATCGGCGCCCTCGGCCTCGACGATATCGAGGACGTCGTGCGCCAGCCGCTCCCAGCCAGGCAGATGGATCGACAGCGGCACCCCGGTGATGCGCGAAGCGCGCGCCGAAGCTCGCAGCGACTTGCGTTCCTCGGCGGTGAAATCCTTGCTGACGCCGACCTCGCCGATCAGCCCGGCCATGATCGGCGGCTGCGTCTCGCCGCCGCCGACATCGTTGACGATGAACTCGGTCACGGCGTCGACATCCATGGCCTTCAGCCATTCGGGATGGGTATGCTCGAGATAGAACCCGGTGCCCATGACGATCTTGAGGCCGGACATGCGGCTGATGCGGGCGAGCTTTTCGGGGTCACGGCCGATGCCGATATTGGTGGCGTCGACGACGGTGTGGCCGCCCAGCGCGCGATAGCGCTGCAGTTCCGACAACGCCAGGTCGGCGTCGTCGAGCGAGACATTGTCGCGGTTGACGTAAGGGTTCATGCGCAATTCGCCGATGATCTCGATGTTCACCGGCTGCTCGGCGATCGCTATGTCATCGGGATGGCAGGGGCATTTCCAGCTGCGTGCGCCGTCGAGCAGTATGTGCTCGTGCATGAGCGTTATCCCCATGTCCTCGACCGGAACCGGGCCGAGCACGGTCATCACTTGGCCGGTTTCGACCCCGATTGGCAACCGCTGCCTGGGCGCTGCGTCATCGAACAGACCACTCATCGGCTCAACGGCTCCGCACGGCGCCGCGGAACAGGCGGAAGTTCAGCCAGATGGCGATCAGGATGATCGTTCCGGTGACGATCGGCGTCAGGAAGGGCGACAGATGCGCCAGGATCAGGCCGTTGCCGATGACGGCGACGGTCAGCGCGCCGAGCACCGTGCCGATGATCGTTCCACGGCCGCCGAACAGGCTGGTGCCGCCGAGCACGACGGCGGCGATGACTTCCAGCTCGAAACCCTGTCCGGCATTTGAAGATCCCGATCCGAGCCGGGCAGCAATGATGATGCCGGCAAGGGCCGCCGCGGTGGCGGAAATCACATAGACGAAGAGCGTCGTCTGCCGCGTGTTGACGCCGGCACGCCGCACCGCCTCGGCGTTGGCGCCGATGCCGGTGACATAGCGGCCGAACGGCGTCTCGTTGAAGGCGAGATAGGCGATCGCCAGGATCGCCAGCGCGATCAGCGCCGGCACCGGCACGCCAAGGAACCAGGCGCGGCCCAGCACGGTGAAAGCGCTTCCGGGCTCGATCGGGATGGAATAGCCGCCGGTGATCAGCAGCGCCACGCCCCGGATCACCGAAAGCCCGGCAAGCGTGACGATGAAGGACGGGATGCCCTCATAGGCGACGAAATAGCCCTGCACCGCGCCAAGCAGGGCACCGAGCGCGAGCATGACGAGGATAACGACTGGCCACGGCAGGCCAAACTGCAAAAGTGTCGCCGACAGCGTCGCCACCAGCGCCAGCACGGAGCCGACCGAAAGATCGATGCCGCCGGTGGTGATGACGAAAGTCATTGCCGCGGCAACGATCAGCAGCGGCGCCGACTGCCGCAGGATGTTCAACAGATTGGGCGATGTCAGAAACGCGTCGGTCGCAACCGAGAAGATGATGCAGACGACCAGAAAGAACAGCGCGATCGAGACGACACTGCCATTGGCGAGGAGCGCATCGCGCCAGGTGCCCTTGCGTACACGTGAGGGCTGGGCGGCGTGGATCGCGTCGCTCATGCCGGCGCTCCACCGCGGTAGCCGTTGGTGGCGGAACGCGCATTGAACTTGCGGCCGACGATCAGATTGACCACGTCCTCGATGTTGGTCTCGCCGATCAGCCGCTCGGCTACGTTGCGCCCTTCGTACATGACCTGGATGCGGTCGCAGACGAGGAACAGATCCTGGAGCCGGTGGGTGATCAGGATGACGCTGACACCGCGCGCACTGACCGCGCGGATCAGTTCGAGCACCGCTTCGACTTCGGCCACGGCAAGCGCTGCCGTCGGCTCGTCCATGATCAGCACGGCCGGCTCGAACGAGGCGGCACGGCCGATCGCGATCGACTGGCGCTGCCCGCCGGAGAGGTTTTCGACCTTGAGTCGCGTGTCGGCAATGACGATGCCGAGCCGATCGAGCATCTGGCGCGTCTCGTCATGCATGCGCTTTTTGTCGAGAAAGGAAATGCCTGCGATGCGGCGGCGCGGCTCGCGGCCGAGAAACAGATTGCCGGCGACGTCGACCGTGTCGCACAGCGACAGGTCCTGGTAGACCATCTCGACGCGCGCCGCACGTGCGTCCGCCGGCGAGCTGAAGATCACCGGCTTGCCGTCGATTTCGATGGTGCCGGCGTCGGGAACCACTGCCCCCGACAGCACCTTGCTCAATGTCGACTTGCCGGCGCCATTGTCGCCGACCAGCCCCAGCACCTCGCCCGGCTTCAGCGTCAGCGATACGTCATCGAGCGTCTGGATGGCGTTGTAGCGCTTTGAGATGCCGCTCATCCGCACCCGATAGGTCTGGCCACTGCTCATCTGGGATTCCACGCGATTGCAAGGTGCCCGCGGCGCAGCCCCAGGCGGCGCCGCGGCCCGGTCGCCGACGCAGTTTACTTGAACATCGCGCGGTATTGGTCGACATTCTTCTTGGTCACGATCGTCACCGGGATATTGATGATCGGATCGATTTTCTCGCCCTTCTTGAGCTTGCCCAGCGCTTCGACCGCAGCCTTGCCTTCGCCGGCTGGATCCTGCTGCACGACCGCGACCACCCAGCCGTCGTCGATGCCCTGAACGGCCTGCTTGGTCAGATCCCAGCCGAACACCTTGACGTCGCCGGTGCGGCCCTGGCTGGTCACGGCCGAAACTGCGCCGAGCAAGGCCGGCTCTCCGGTTGCATAGAGCGAGTTCATGTCCGGATTGGCGGTCATCAGGTTTTCCGAAGCGCTCAACGCGGTCTCCTGAACGTTCTGGCCGTCGACCGTGTCGAGGAAGGTGACGGCCTGGCCGCTTTCGGTCACCGCCTTCTTGAAGCCGTCGAGCCGCTGGTTCTGGATGAATGAATTGAGTGCGCCGACGATACCGATCTTGGCCTTGCCGCCCATCTCGGTCTTCACATAGTCGGCGTAGAATTTGCCGATGTCCTCGCCGGCCTTGGTGTTGTCGACGCCGATGAACGAAACATTGTCGCCGTCGGGGATCTGCGCGTCGATGGCTATGACGGGAATGCCGGCCGCCTTGGCTGCGGTGATCGCAGGCTTGACGCCGTTGACGTCGATGGCGACTAGAATGATGCCATCGACTTTCTGCGTGATGTAGTTCTCGATCGCGTCGTTCTGCGCGCTCGGCACATTATTGGCGTTGAAAATGACCAGCTTGGCGCCGGCGGCGTCGGCTGCCTTTTGCGCGCCCTCGTTGATCTGGTTGAAGAACAGGGCCTGCTGGTTGATGTTGACGAGAGCGAACGTATCGGCAAGCGCCGAGCCCATGGCTGCCGAGCCCATGGCAATGGCGGCGGCACAGCCGGCGAGAAGTTTGAACAGACGCATTTCGGTTCCCCTTGCTTGCGGACCAGACCTCGGCTGGTCCCGTTGGTGCTACAGGCACGAGGCAACCATTCAAGAGACTTGAATATTTGTCAATCCAAATGAACGCCGAGCGTTGCTCAGAAAGTCGCCGGCGTATTGACCCAGAAAATGCTGGCGCGTTCCTCGCCGATGTTGCGGTAATGATGCGGCAGCTCCGACCTGAACACGAAGGCATCACCCGTGGCGAGAGCATGGCTCTTGCCGTCGACGATCAACTCGATCCGGCCGGCGAGCACATAACCAACTTCCTCGCCGGAATGCTGGATCGGACCTTCGCTCGAGCCCTCCGCCTCGATGTGATGAATGTTGCATTGTAAGAGGTGGCCAGGCGAATATGGAATGATGCGTTCGAGCGAAATGCCTTCGCCGCGCCGTAGCGCGTCGAGCGCAATCAAAGGCCTTGCGCCCGCCCGGAATACGATCGCCTCGTCGTCGTCGACTTGCTCGAACATCCAGCCGATGTTGGTGTCGAGAACCTCGACCAGACGGTGAAGCATGGGCAGGGACGGCGAAGCCTTACCGTTCTCGATCTTGGACAGCAGGCTTTCCGAGCAATTCGCAGCCGCGGCCAGCGTCTTCAGCGTCATGCCGTGTGTTTGGCGGGCGAGGCGCAGCCGAGTTCCAAGTCTCGCGGCATTTGCGGTGGCGTCCGTTTCTGACTCTGGCCGCCGTCGATCGATCTTGTTCATCTGTTCGCCAACCATTCAACGGTCAAGGGCAACTATCGCGCGAGCAAAAGACCTCGGCTGACGATTTGCAAGTGCCGATGCGTCAAATTCGAGACTTCAGCCGCAGCTGCCGCATCCGGCGAATGCCGCTCCCGCATGAACCGTGCTGATGATCCCGCGGCAGTTATCCCCTGTCGCTTGGCTGTCCCTCGTGGTCGAAATCGCCAGCCGTTACCGCGTTTGCGTCACGTGGCGAGTGGACTTGGAACGACAATGCGGCAAGGCGGGCCACGTAGCCAATCTACACAACCACGGCCGCGCCGACACGATAAAATCTGGACTGTCCGAATTCGCGGAGTCGCCAGAAGTCACCCGCGGCCGGGCCCAATAGAGTTACACCCAGGGCGGGCAGGCTCTCGATAGCCGCGGCGTAGTCATAAAATCCCTGGGGCAGTCGCGCACGGCTTGAGCTTCGACAATTTTGAAGAAAGTCCAACAGAATTAATGGACTAGCGCCTTGCGGAAGTGAATTGCGGAAGCGGCGACCGATTAATGCTTTAGAAGTATAGATACATCTACACGAGGTGCGAAGAAGCAACGCCAATACAGCTGATTGGTTACAGCATATTTATTTTCGCATATGTGGTATTGACCGTCCGGGGATTCCTGGACACGGTCCCGTGGGATGGTGAAATTATGCGGCAAGTAAGTGTAGCCGCCGTCTACCCTGGACCGCACCGAAGACCGAGGTATGGCGCGGCAATCTGAACCGCCGCAGCACTTGAATTTGGTCTGCGGGTCAATCTTGTCTTCGTACCAATCATGGGCGTTAGCGGCTGTTGCGGCAGCGATACACATCGCCGTGAAGATGAGCCTTCGCATGGCATTCCTCAAGTATCTGGCAGGCGCTGCTCGTTGGGGTTTCCATGTATATTAGCGTTCCATTGAAAATACCATTGGCCTCCGACCGACTTAACGCAGCTCCAGCCAGCGGCGCTCGCAACGGAAGACCGCGTCGCGTCACGTCAGGACGACACTTGCGCCGAACAAAGGTCTGCTCTCGTCGCTCCGGGTTTGAAAGCCGACCATCTGCTCTGCGCCGCAATCTCGGCCATTGAGATTAGCTTGTCCGCGTTCTGAAAGCAGACACCGCAAGCGAGGACGCCGGAGGTCGCGGTTGCGCCCTTAAGCCCCGCCTGGCCGACCAGATAGAAGATCGCATTGGCCTCGCCGCCCGGCATCGTCTCGCTGGATGCGGCTGTTGGGCTGGATTGCTGGCTCAGAGCGAGCAAGGGTCTCCGCTGTACCTCGACGCCGAAGTCGCGCAGATCGTGGCCGTTGCCGCGCCGCGCCGATTTTCTGGAGTGGTAAGCCCTGCCCGACGCGGCGAATTCGTAACCTACTCGGCGGCCGTCTCCGCTGGCGCCCCTGCCGGCCCCGAAGGCTCGGCCTCGGCACGGGGCTTGCGCCGCGAAAACAGCGACCTGAGCGTGACGTAGAACACCGGCGTCAGGAAAAGGCCGACGAAGGTGACGCCGAGCATGCCGGAGAATACCGCGGTGCCGAGCGACTGGCGCATTTCTGCGCCCGGGCCCGTTGCGATCATCAGCGGCACGACGCCGAGGATGAACGAGAAGGCGGTCATCAGGATCGGCCGCAGCCTGAGCCGGCAGGCTTCGACGGCAGCCTCGGCGGCCGACAGCCCGCGTTCCTGCGCCTGCCGCGCGAATTCGACGATCAGGATCGCGTTCTTGGCGGCAAGCCCGATTAGCACGATGAGGCCGATCTGCACGAGGATGTTGTTGTCCAGCCCTCGGAACGACACGCCGAGCAACGCCGCGAGCACGCCGAGCGGCACCACCAGCACAATGGCGAACGGCAGCACCAAGCTTTCATATTGCGCCGCCAGCGCCAGGAACACGAACAGCACCGAAAGTCCGAAGATATAGAGAGCGGCATTGCCTGTGTTGCGCTCCTGATAGGCGAGCTCGGTCCATTCATAGGAGGTACCGGCCGGCAGCGTCTTTGCCGTGATCCCTTCCATCAATGCCAGCGCGTCGCCTGTGGAAACGCCGGGCGCGGCGTTGCCCTGCAGCGGCACCGAGACGTACATGTTGTAGCGCTGGACCAACGCCGGGCCGGTGGCGTCGCGGATCTCGACCAACGTGCCGAGCGGAACCAGCGCGCCGGTCGCCGAGCGCACCTTCAGTTTCAAGATGTCGGCGCGATCTATGCGGAACGCCTGGTCGGCCTGCGCCCGCACCTGGTAGACGCGCCCGAAAGCGTTGAAGTCGTTGACGTAGGCGGTGCCCAAATTGATCGACAGCGTCTCGAAGATGTTGGGGATAGGCACGTTCAGGATGCGCGCCTTGTCGCGATCGATCGCCAGGAAGAATTGCGGGCTCGACGCGGAGAAGGTGGTAAACACGCCCGTCAGCCCCGGCGTCTTGTTGGCCTTGCCGGCGATTTCGTAGGCAAGCGCCAGGACCTGTCGCATGTCGGCGCTGTTGCGCTCCTGGATCTGCAGCTTGAAGCCGCCGGCATTGCCGACGCCGCGGATCGGCGGCGGCGGCAGTGCGATAATGAAGGCTTCCTTGATGCTTTGCAGGCTGCCGAACAGATTGCCGATGACCTGGGTTGCCGACTGGTCGGCTTTCAGTCGCTCGTCAAACGGCTTGAACCTGGCGAAGATCACGCCCGCATTGCTGGCGTTGGTGAAGGTCGCGCCGGAGAAGCCGGCGAAGGCGACTGCGTAGTCGACGCCTGGCGTTTTCTGGATGATCTGCGACGCCTGCTGGATGACCGCATCGGTCCTCGACAGCGAAGCGCCGTCCGGCAACTGGACGACGACGATCGCATAGCCCTGGTCAAGCGACGGAATGAAACCGCGCGGCACCGCCTGCACCAGGTAGACCGTGGCGTAGATGAGGCCCGCGAAAACGGCCAGCATGGCGGCGATCGTTATCCACGAGCCGATCAGCACGCGGATGATGCTCGAATACCAGTGGGCGACCCTGTCGAAGCCGCGATTGAAGCCGTCGGCGAGCGCCCGTCCGAACCGCGCCAGGAAAAAGCGCGGCGGCGCCGCCGCGGCGTGGTGCGGCTTGAACAGCAGTGCGGCCAGCGCCGGCGAAAGCGTCAGCGAATTGAATGCCGAGATCGCCGTCGACACCGCGATGGTGATCGCAAACTGCAGGTAAAACTGCCCAGAAATGCCGGGGATGAAGGCTGTCGGTACGAACACGGCTATCAGCACCAGCGAGATCGCGATGACCGCGGTTCCGACTTCGTCCATGGTCAGGTGCGACGCCGGATTGGGCGCCAGCCCTCGGGCGATATTGCGCTCGACGTTCTCGACCACGACGATCGCATCGTCGACGACGATGCCGATCGCCAGAACGAGGCCGAACAGCGTCAGCATGTTGAGCGAGAAGCCGGCGGCGTAAAGCACCGCCAGCGTGCCGATCAGCGACACGGGGATCGCCACGATCGGCACGATCGCCATGCGCCACGATTGCAGGAAGACGATAATGACGATGATGACCAGCAGCATCGCCTCGAGGATTGTCTTGTAGACCTCCTGGATCGACTCGGCGACGAACTCGGTCGGATTGTAGACGATGTCGTAGCTCAGCCCCTTCGGGAAGTCGCGGGAAAGCTCCTTCATCTTGTCCTGGATCTCCGCGGCTGCGGCGAGCGCATTGGTGCCCGGCCGCTGGAAGATGGCGAGCGCCACCGCCGGTTTGCCGTTGAGATAGGAGTTGGTGACGTAATCCTTGGCGCCGAGCTCGATGCGCGCCACGTCCTGCAGCGAGATCAGGCGGCCGTCGGCGGCCGATTTGACGATCACGTATCGGAAGTCGCGTGCGTCGTTGAAGCGGCCTTGCGTGGTGACCGTGTACTGGAACGCCGTGCCGGTGCTGGTCGGCGGCGCGCCGATCGAGCCACCCGACACCTGGACGTTCTGGTCGCGCAGCGCCTGCACCACATCGCCCGAGGTCATCCCCAGGGCGGACAGTTTTTCCGGATCGAGCCAAATGCGCAGCGAATATTCGCGCTCGCCGAAGATGATGAGGTCGCCTACGCCGTCGAGTCTGAGCAGTATGTCGCGCACCCGCGAGCGGGCGTAGTTCGAGACGTAGAGCTGGTCGTAGGTATTGTCGGGCGACAGCATGTGCACGACCATCATCAGGTCGGGCGAGCTCTTGGTGGTGGTGATGCCGAGGCGTCGGACTTCTTCGGGCAGCCGCGGCTCGGCGACCGACACGCGGTTCTGCACCAGCACCTGCGCCTGGTCGAGATCGGTGCCCAGCTTGAATGTGATGGTCAGCGCCATCGCCCCGTCGCCCGACGAATAGGACGACATGTAGAGCATGCCCTCGACGCCGTTGATCTCCTGCTCGATCGGCGTTGCCACCGTCGCTGCGACCGTCTCGGCGTCGGCGCCCGGATACTGCGCGCGAACGACGATGGTCGGCGGCGCGATCTCGGGATATTGCGCGACCGGCAGCTGGGTATAAGCAATCCCGCCGAGGATCAGCAGGACGACCGAAACGACCGATGCGAAGATCGGACGGTCGACGAAGAAATGTGCGAACCTCATTGCTGCAACTCGGCGATCTCGGCCTTGGGCGGCAACGTCACCATCTCGACCTTCACCTTGGTGCCGGGCCTGGCGTGCATCAGCCCGTTGACGATGATCGTCTCGTTGCCGGTCAGGCCCCCGCGGATCACCCGGTAGCCGTCGAGAAGCGGGCCGGTGCGCACGGGCTTCGCCGACACCATCCCGGCCTCATCCACCAGGAACACGATGCGGCGATCCTGATCGGCGCCGATCGCCTCGTCGGGCACCAGCACGCCGCTATGCGGCAGCGACCCCGGCACGTTGATGCGCCCGAACATGCCTGGCTGGAGAATGCCGTCGGTGTTGGGAAACCTTGCACGCACCCGCATGGTGCCGGTCGCGTTGTCGATCCGGTTCTCGGCAAAATCGAGCTTGCCTTTGAATACCGCCTCCGTGCGGTCGGCGACGCGAACCACTACCTCGAGCCCGCCGGCGCCTTCCTGCATGCTGCCGCCGCGCTCCTTCGCGTCGCGGGCGTAGCTGAAATACAGGCGCTCATCGACGTCGAAATAGAAGTCAATCGGATCGCGCGTAACGATGGTCGTCAGCAAGGTGGAATCCGGCTGCACGAGATTGCCGACCGACACCAGCCGGCGGTCGATGCGGCCGGACAAGGGCGCCTTGATCTCGGTGAATTCCATGTTCAGGCTGGCCGTCGTCAGAGCAGCCGTCGCGCCCTGCATCTGCGCCTGCGCCGAAAGGTATTCCCGCCGGCGGTCGTCGAGCGTCGCGGTTGAGATGTTGCCGGTCTTGGCGAGTTCGTCGGCGCGATCCAGCTGCATCTTGGAGAATTCGAGCAGACTCTTGGCGACGTCCACTTGCGACTTGGCGGCATCATAAGCCGCCTGGTACGGACGCTGGTCGATGGTGAAGAGCAGGTCTCCCTTGTTGACCAGTGCGCCGTCCTGGAAGCTGACCTTGTCCAGATAGCCGCTGACGCGCGAACGGATGGCGACCTGGTCGACGGCTTCGAAGCGCCCGACGAACTCGTCGTCTTCGACGATTTCACGGACCACTGGCTTGGCCGCCGTCACCACGGGTAGCTGCTGGTCCTGCGCAAACGCAGTGCTGAAAGCCATGCCGAGCAGGAATGTCGCCGATACGGCGGCGCGGGCAAGCCAGTCGGCCGATCGACGGGGTCGCCCGCCCGCGTCGCCATGCAATTGCCCATTCTCTAGGGTGTCCATTTGCGTCCCCGCTCGCTGGACCCGGAGGCCGGTTGATCCGCTTCTACGTTCAGGCTACTCGTCGAAATCAGAGCACTGCAGTGTTGTGCATGGCAAGATGATCATTTTCCATGTGGGCTGAAATGTCCACCCTGTGGCTGCTCCGCCACCCGCGACTGGCGACGCAGATCCACCGGGCGATCCGGGATGCCATTGAGACGGGGAGCGGCTAGACCTAGGAGCAACTTTGGTGCCGTCGGGCTGAACGTCTGCAATCGGTCTTCAAACGTTAAAGCCGCCATTCCGCTATCGGGCCCCGAAACGGTCATTCCGGATGACAGGCTGCGTGAAGCGGTCCGCGCGGTGCAGGGTGGCGCAAGAACATGGTTCAGTCGAAGAAGCCCGCATCCTCTTCCCGGAGATGCTTCCTGGCTGCTTCGGCGTCGATGTCGAGGCCCAGCCCCGGCGCTTCCAGCAGGTCCACCATGCTGTCCTTCACGATCTGCGACGGCAGGCCGATTACGAGGTCCTCCCACCACGGGTCGGAGGCGCTCGGGTATTCAAACGCGATGTAGTTGGCGGGCAGGGTGGCGCAGACATTGATCAGCGCGCCGAGGCCTAGAAGGCCGTTCGCGGTGCCGTGCGGTGCCATCAGGATCGAGTGCATATAGGCGTGCTCGGCGACCCATTTGAGCTCGGCAATGCCGCCAATATCGGCCGGATCGGGACCGATGACGCGCACCGCCTGAGTTTCGATCAGCTCCTTGAAATTGTGCCGCAGATAGATCTGCTCGCCGGTATGAATTGGCGTCGAGGTGGAGGTGGTCAGCTCCCGATAGGCCTGCGGATTGACCCACGGCACATAGTCGCCGGTCAGCATGTCCTCGAGCCACATCAAATTGTACTTCTCGACCGCGCGAGCGAACTTGATCGCATCGGGCAGCATCCAGCCAGGGCCGCAGTCGAGCGCCAGGCTGACCTTGTCGCCCATCACTTCCTTCATCGCGATCACGCAGTCGAGCATGTGGTTGAAACCGCGCTCGCTGATCACGCCCTGATCCATGGCACCGTGATAGCCAGCCTTCTTCTGCGTCACGCCGTAATGGAAGCCCTCGACGGTGTCCTTCATGTTGGAGTGGAACGAGATCCCTTGCTTGATCATGAAGAAGTTCTGCGGCTGCTCCATCATCCATTTCACGTCAGCGGCGTAATCCTCCGGCCGGTCCCCCGTTCGCTTTTGGCGGATCGAGCCGTTATAGACGCGCACCTTGTCGCGCACCTTGCCGCCGAGCAGTTTGTAGGCCGGCACGCCTGCGGCCTTGCCGGCTATGTCCCACAGCGCATGCTCGATAGCGCTTACCGCCGCGCCATAGGGCTTGAAAGAGCCGCGTTGGCGGATCTTCAGCATCACCCGCTCGACGTCGGTCGGGTCCTCGCCGATCAGCGCCTCGCGGAAATGCAGCACCCAGGGTTTGAGGTAGGTCTTGGTAAACTCGACTTCGCCAAGGCCATAGAGGCCCTCGTCGGTAACGATGCGGACGATGGGATGTTTGCCGATGACGGCGCAGCGGAGGTCGGTGATCTTCATCTTCGGTTCTTTTCGCCTCAGCTCCAGGTGCGGTCCCAGGAATACTCGTTATCCCAGTGATCCGTGGGCTGCCAGATGCCGGTGACACCTGGCTGCAGATGCTGCGAGATTACCTCGTCGACGACGTCGTCAATCCCCAGGCCAGGTTTGTCCGGAACAGTGACAAAGCCGTCCTTCACGAGCGGCCTGGGAACGCCGGTGACGATATCGTCCCACCAGTCGACATCGGCAGAGTGGTATTCGAGCGCCATGAAGTTTTCGGTCGCGGTCGCCACATGTGCCGCCGCCATTGCGGCGATGGGACTTTCGGCCATATGGATGGCCATCGCGACGCCGTGGTCCTGGGCCATGTCGCCGGTCTTCTTGGTCTCGAGGATGCCTCCGCTGGTGAGCAGGTCCGGGTGGACGACCGAGACACCGCCAGTCTTGAGCAAAGGTTCGAAACCCTCCTTGAGGTAAATGTCCTCGCCCGTGCAGATCGGCACCGTGGTCGCGGCCTGCAGTTGCCGGTACTGCTCGGTGTACTGCCATGGGATCACATCCTCGAGCCAGGCCGGCACGTATTTTTCAATCCGCCTGGCGAGCCGAATTCCGTTCTGCAGCGAGATGTGGCCGACATGGTCAATGGCGAGCGGAATATCCATGCCGATCACATCGCGAACCTCGGCAATGTACTGCTCAAGCAGGTCGAGGCCCTTGTCGGAAAAGTGGAGGCCGGTAAACGGATGGGGGACGTTGTGCAAATCGTAGGCGGCATTGCGGGCGCGTCGCTCCTCAAGGGTCTTGACGGGGCCGCGGCCGGGATGGACGCGGTACCCTTCAAGTGAGCCGGCAGGGGACACGACCGCACCGGGTACATCCGCGATCTGCATCAGCCCCAGATCCATCTTGAGGAAGGTGAAGCCGAGCGCCATGCGCTGCTTGAGGCGCTTGCCGGTCTCGGTGCCGCTCGGCACGGTAGCGTCGGTGTCGCAATAGACGCGCACCTTCTCCCGAAACCGGCCGCCGAGCATCTGGTAGACGGGCACGCCGTAGGCCTTGCCGGCGAGATCCCACAACGCAATTTCGACCGCCGAGACGCCGCCGCCTTGCCGGCCGTGCCCACCAAACTGCTTGATCCGGCGAAACAGGCGGTCGATGTCACAAGGGTTCTCGCCAAGCAGCCGGCTCTTCAGCATCAGCGCGTAGGTGGCGCTGGCGCCGTCGCGCACCTCGCCAAGCCCGACGATGCCCTGGTTGGTGTAAATCTTGAGCAGGGTTGAGGTGAACGGCGCGCCGACGATTTCGGCTATCCGCATGTCGGTGATGCGAAGCTGGGATGGCTTGGAGTTCGCGTTCACCCGATTGAGCGCTTCGTCGGCGCCAGCTGTCTTTGCCATGACTTATCCTCGTTTCGGCTTGTCGCCCCGCACCCTGCGCCGGCACAGAGTGTTGCTAGCCCAGCTCGATCTCGTGGGCCTGCAGGTAGTCGCGGTCCATCTCAATGCCGAGACCAGGCTTCGACGTCAGCTTGAGGCTGCCGTTCGAAATGTCGAGTGGTCTGTCGATCAGGTGATCGTATTTGCCCAGGTTCCACTCCGACGTTTCGAGTTTGTAGAAGTTGGGAACAGTCATCATCACCTGCGCTCCCGCAACCACGTTGATTGGTCCCGCGGCGTCATGTGGCGAGACCGGCACGTAGTAGGCTTCGCACAGCGCAGAAATTTTCTTGAGTTCGGTAATGCCGCCGGTCCAGGTAACGTCGGGCATGATGTAGTCGGCGAGCCTGTTCTCAAGTACCGGCACGAAATCCCATTTCGTGTGGCCGCGCTCGCCCCATGAGATAGCGGTATTGACCTTCTCACGCACCTGCTTGAGGGCGTTAAGGCTCTCGGGCGGGCAGGGCTCCTCAAACCAGTCGATCTGGCCGGCCTCTTCGAGACTCCGACAGAGGCGAATGGCGGTGGGGACGTCGAAGCGGCCATGCGCATCGATGAGAATGTCGATATCGGGTCCTGCCGTTTCGCGGATCAGAGCCGTGAGCTCGGCGGCTTCGCGCTCGTCCTTGCGGGTCATGCTGCCGTCGAGGTAGCCGTCCCGCTGTTCGCGGGGCAGGCCATCGGCGCTGCGGCCCTGGTGGGGGTAGGGATCGAACTTGAGCGCAGTGTGTCCGGACTCGACAATGTCTAGAATTTCGCGGACCACAGCCTCCTTGCTGGTGAATTTGGCCTGGTTGGGATGGGTGTAGAGCGCGATCTCATCGCGTACCGGCCCGCCCAGCAGCTCGTAAATCGGCTTGCCGAGGACTTTGCCCCTGATGTCCCAGAGGGCTATGTCGATAGCGCTCACGCATTCGACGGCGGCGCCGCGGCTTCCCATGTAGGTGAAGCTGCGGAAGATCTTGTGCCAGAGATGCTCGATGCGCGCCGGATCCTCGCCTGTCACGGCGACGCCGATCTGCCGCAGGATCGTGCAGAGAGCGCGGTTGGCGAGCCTTGTCGTGGTGGTGATCTCTCCCCAGCCACTCACTCCCTCGTCGGTCGTCACTTCGACGAACAGGAACTCTCCCCAGTAAGAAGCATCGGACTTGATCAGCCACGGCCGAATGCTCGTGATTTTCATCTCAACTACCTTTGCCTGAAAATAGTCAGCTAACGATGGTTTTGGACTGGACATTCTATCCGGCCCGAGCCGCGTTGCGCGCTCGCATCTGTTCCAGAATATGCCTGCCCGAACCCTCGACATGGCGGGAAACGAGTTCGGCCGCCTTGTCGGCCTCTCCCGCCTTGACAAGCGCGATGAGTTCGCGGTGCTCGCGCATGATCGCGGCACGTCGCGCCAGCGTGAAATTGAAACGACGGCTCACGGCTCGCAGCACTTCGCGATGCTTCCACCAAAGCTCGGCGGCGTGGCGGTTGTAGTGCCGTTGGTACATCACGGTGTGGAAAGCGGTATCCAGCTCACTATGCCTGAATGTGTCGGCGAAGTTGTTCTCTTCGATCAGGCCCTGGAGACGTTCGAGTTCGGCGATGTCCTCGCCGGTAGCCATGTTCACAAACCATCGTGTCAGGGCTGGCTCGATCAGAACACCGATCTCGTAGATATCCCGGACAAAATCCTGATCTATGGGTCGGACGCGCGCCCCGCGGTTGGCGACAAAGGTGACAAACCCTTCGCCGCGCAACAGCTGCAGGGCTTCGCGCACAGGATTGGTCGAGGTGCCGTGACGCCGGGCGAGATCGGTGACGACAAGCCGTTCGTTGGGGGCGAGCCGTCCCTCGATGATGTCTTCCCGGATCAATTCATAAAGCGAGGCGCCCTCGCTGGAGGCTCCGATGGGATCGGTCCCCACCGGTGGCATCGCTTTGAAATCGCTTGTTTCGGCCAAGGCCGGCTCCCCATTTTAATACATACCTTGCCCGATATCACACACGGCTTTCGCAAACAATGTACGATTCTGCGCGTTGACAGGCAATCCATGATCTGAAAACGTACCAAGCGATCGAGCGGATACACTGATCTGAAAGAAGCATCCTCGCGATCGAAACGAGCAAGGACCGCTTTAGGGCGGCATGGGAGAACCAGGGAGGATACCTATGACGAGAATTGCCCTCGGCAGTGCCGTCCTGCGCGGCACTGTCGCCACTGCTTTGATCGCATCCCTGACGTCTACATCGGCGCTGGGTGCACCGCCGGTCGACCTGAGCAAGTGGTCGCCGGAATATGTGCGCTCCATTGCGGGCACACAGGATTTTGACACGGCGGCCGATTGCGCCAAGGTCACCCCGCTCGATTACAAGGGGCGACTGACTTTCTGGTATCAGGGCGTGTTCGAGGGCGACCCCGACCTCCTGCGCCAGTACTACAAGGATTTCTTCGAGACCTTCCGCAAAACCTATCCGAACATCCAGCTCGAGGAACAAGCCCTTACCTATAACGATCTTCTCGACAAGTTCCGCACCGCGCTCCTGGGCAATGCCGCGCCGATGGCGGTTCGCCTGCAAATCCTGGGTGGCACCGAGTTCGCCTCAAAGGGCTATCTGCAGCCGCTCAAGCCAGAGGATGTGGGGTATTCGACCGAGGATTTCTGGCCCGGCGCCATGAAGGCCGTGACCTGGGAGGGCGTGACCTACGGCATTCCGACCAACAACGAGACGATGGCGTTCATCTGGAACGCCGACATCTTCAAGCGTGCCGGCCTCGATCCGAACAAGCCGCCCGCAACGTGGGACGACGTGGTCAAGTATTCCAAGCAGATCCACGATAAGCTCGGCATTGCCGGATATGGCCTCGTGGCTCGCAAGAATGCCGGCAATACGCCGTACCGCTTCATGCCGCAGCTATGGGCCTATGGCGGCGGCGTCTTCGACGAAGCGACGCCGAATCCAACCTATGAGCAGGTCCAGCTCGATAGCCCGCAGAGCAAGGCAGCGCTGCAAGCCTCCTACGACATGTATGTTCGCGACAAGTCGGTTCCGGTTTCGGCACTCACCAACCAGCAGGCCGATAATCAGCCCCTGTTCGTCGCCGGCCAGCTCGGCATGATGATCTCGCACCCGTCCGATTACAACGTGATGCTCGACCTGCAGAAAAAGGCGACGGGCACCGACAAGGACAAGGCGCAGACGGTCATCGACAACATGCGCTACGGCCTGATCCCGACCGGCCCCGACGGCAAGCGCGCCGTCGTGTTCGGCGGCTCGAACATTCACATCCTGAAGCCCGAATATGTCGAGGGCGGCAAGGTGGACGAGCCGGCTGCAAAGGCCATCATCTGCATGTGGACGAGCCCCGAATGGTCGCTGAAGATGGCCTACGCCGGCTCGAATCCGGGCAACCTCAACGGCTTCAAGACCAAGTGGATGAAGGAACGTCTGGACAACATCAAGTTCCTCGATGTCACGACGTCGATGCTGCCATACGGCATCCCGTTCCCAGCGCTGCCGCAGGCCCCCGAGATCATGAACATCATCATCCCGGACATGCTGCAGAACGCCCTGACCGGAGCGATGACCGTCGACCAGGCAGCGGACGACGCAGCCAAGAGGGTGAGAGAGCTGATGGGCGGACTCTAGCCCAGACCTGACCGGCTTGGCCGATGGTCCAGCCGGTTCGTTCCGAAGAATAAGGGCACGCCACAAGTGACGATCGTGACCGGCAAGGCCGAGGCTCGCCGAAGATTGCAACCCGGTACCGCCGGCGCGCTGCGGAAGATCTGGCAGCATCGCGCGGACTACGCGTACGTGCTCCCGGCGATCGCCGTGATGCTCATCGTCATCGCCTATCCGATCTACTACACGGTCGAGCTGTCGTTCTTTAAGACACCGCCTGGCCTGCAGCTCCGCGATAAGACCTTCATCGGCTTCGACAACTACACGACCATCCTCACCAGTCAGGTGTTCTGGAAAGTCACCTGGAACACTTTGATCTGGACACTGGGGTCAACTTTCATCTCCTTTGTTCTGGGGTTTGCCACAGCGCTGGCGCTCCACCGCGACTTCATCGGCCGTGGCGTCTTGCGCGCTGTCCTGATCATCCCTTGGGTCATCAGTGCCGTCGCCGCCTCCTACATCTGGAAGTGGATCTACCATTCGGACTTCGGAATCATCGGCGCGGTGCTGGTTGGCCTCGGATTGGCCGACCAGCCGCCGAATTTCATCGACAATGTCAGCACGGTGCTGCCCTCCCTGATCGTCGTCAATATCTGGCGCGAGTTTCCGTTCGCCATGATCATGATGATGGCCGGCCTGCAGACAGTCCCCGACCAGTTGCTGCGCGCCGCAAAAGTCGACGGTGCCAATGCATGGCAGCGCTTTTGGCACGTCACCTTCCCGCACTTGCGCAACGTCTCGGTGGTGACGATGCTGCTGCTCGCGGTGGCCAACTTCAATTCCTTCATCATCCCCTGGATCATGACCGGCGGCGGGCCGTCGAATGCATCGCATATCTGGATAACCCATATTTATGAGCTCGCCTTCGGACGGCAGCGCTGGGGCGTGGCATCGGCCTATTCGGTGCTCCTGTTCCTCACACTGATGACGCTGGGCTACTTCTACGTCCGTGCGTTAAGCGGCAACGAAC
Source organism: Mesorhizobium sp. M0174 (assembly GCF_040322275.1). Classification (NCBI taxonomy): domain Bacteria; kingdom Pseudomonadati; phylum Pseudomonadota; class Alphaproteobacteria; order Hyphomicrobiales; family Phyllobacteriaceae; genus Mesorhizobium; species Mesorhizobium sp. M0174. The sequence goes on along the minus strand of NZ_JAMYTB010000023.1, from coordinate 57,677 downwards.
GGAAAGAGGGGAGCGCATGAGCACGATTGCCGAGACAGCCCCTCGAGCCCAGGCCCGTCGCCGCATGCGCGTCGACGGATGGCGGTGGGCCGGGCGCATATTCCTCGTGTTCATGCTGCTTTATACCGCGTTGCCGATGATCTGGATGCTGATCACCTCGATCAAGTCCGGATTCGCGGCGACACAATTCCCGCCGCAATGGTGGCCGGACGAACCTACCCTCGCCAGCTACCAGAAACTGCTCGATCCGCAGAACAGCGTCGGCCAGGACTTCCTCCGCTTCTTCTGGAACAGCCTTTTCGTGTCGACCGTCACGACAATTCTTTCGGTGATCGTGGCTGTCCCTGCGGCCTACGCGTTTTCGCGCTTCAGTTTCCCCGGCCGGAATTTCCTGTTCTTTGCCGTGCTGCTGCGCAATATGTTCCCGGCGGTGATCTTTCTCGTGCCACTCTTCATCCTGATGCGCGCCATCGGTCTGATAAACACGCACGGCTCGCTGATCCTCACCTATCTCACCTTCGGCCTGCCGCTGGCGATCTGGCTGCTCAAGGGCTTTTACGACAACATCCCGGTGCAGCTTGAGCAGGCGGCGCGCATTGATGGCGCCACACGGTTCCAGGCCTTCATCATGATCGTGATGCCGCTCTCGACGCCGGGGATTATCGCCACCGCAATCTATTCCTTCATCGGCGCGTGGAACGAGTACATCTACGCCTACACCTTCCTCTCCAAGAACGAGCAGTTGACGCTGCCGGTCGGCATCCAACGCTTCTTCTCGGAAAATACGACGGACTTTCCGGGCCTGATGGCGGCGAGCTTCATGATGAGCGTGCCCGTCGTGGTGCTGTTCCTGGTCCTGCAACGATACTTTGTACGCGCCCTTACAGAAGGCGCGGTCAAGCACTAGGGAGTTGCCGATGGCCCACGTGGTCCTCCAAGATCTCGTCAAGAGCTATGGCAGCTTCAAAGCTGTCAACCACGTCTCACTGACGGTCAATGACGGCGAGTTCGTTGCGCTCGTCGGCCCTTCAGGCTGCGGCAAGACAACCACGCTCAATCTCGTCGCCGGGCTGACCCCGATCTCATCGGGCGACATCATCATCGGCGAGCGGGTGGTCAACGACCTCGACCCCAAGGACCGGGACATCGCAATGGTGTTCCAGAACTACGCGCTCTACCCGCAGAAATCGGTCTACAAGAACCTGGCGTTCCCGCTTCAAATGCGCAAACTCCCCAGGGACGAGATCGACAAGAAGGTCAAGGAAGCGGCGCGAGTGCTCGACATGACGCATCTGCTCGAGCGCAAGCCGCGCGAACTTTCGGGCGGACAGCAGCAGCGTGTGGCCCTTGGCCGTGCCCTCGTTCGCGACCCCGCCGTGTTCCTCATGGACGAGCCACTGTCTAACCTCGATGCCAAACTGCGCGTGCAGATGCGGTCGGAGATCAAGCGTTTCCACCAGGACCTCAAGGCGACGATCATCTATGTGACGCACGACCAGCTCGAAGCCGTGACCATGGCTGACAAGATGGCGGTGATGAATGGCGGCTACCTGCAGCAATACGATTCACCGGCGCAGGTCTTTGCCCATCCGGTGAACATGTTCGTGGCCAGCTTCATCGGCAGCCCGGCGATGAGCCTTATTCCGCTAGAGGCCTCGATGGCAAACGGCAACACGGTGTTGACCGGCGCCGAGGGCTGGCGCCTTGAGCTCTCAGCGCGCAATGCCCAGAAGGTGGCGAAAGCGACGACCCGGAAAGTCGTGCTCGGCGCACGTCACTCGACGATCAAGCTCCACAAGAGTGCGGTACCAGGCAGCGTCCCTGCCAAGGCCTATACGGTGGAGCCGACCGGCGACGTCACCTTTGTTCAGGCGTTCCTGTCCGGCGCCATCGTCAACGTCAGCGTGCCGCCGAACATTGCCGTCGCGCCCGACGAGCAGATCTGGCTCGAGTTCGACCAGGAGCGGATGCATCTGTTCGACGGCGAAACTGAAATGGCCCTCAAGGCCAACTGAGATAGCGCGAATGCGCGTGAAACGTGGGCGTGGATGACTGAGAAGCTTAAGATCACCGCGATCAAGCCCTATCCGGTGTGGGTGGGAACCCGCAATCAGATGCTCGTCAAGATCGAGACCGACCAAGGCATCTTCGGCTGGGGCGAGAGCGGCTTGAGCGGTCGCGAGAGGGCCGTGGCCGGCGCGGTCGAGCACTATCGCGAGTTTCTCATCGGCCGCGACCCGATGCAGATCGGGCGGATCTGGCAGGAGGTTTACCGCAGCCAGTACTTCGAAGGCGGGCGAGTCCTTCAGGCGGCGATTTCCGCCATCGACATCGCCCTTCACGACATCAAGGGCAAGGCGCTGGGCGTGCCGGTCTATGAGCTGCTGGGCGGCAAGCAGCGCGACCGCATCCCCACCTTCGCCTCGACCGGCGACGAGGCCGAAGGCGATGTTGCCATCGAACGGGCGCGCGAGCTTCGCGCACAGGGGTGGCAGGCAATCCGCTTCTTCCCTTTCGGGCAAAACAGCAAGGACATCTTCGAGCCGCGCGAGTCCATCGGCGCTACCGCGAGTATGCTGAACAAGGCGCGCGAGGCGCTGGGCGGCGACGTGGTCCTCGGTCTCGACTATCATCATCGGCTGTCGGTGGCAGAGGCGGCGAGCTTCTGCAACAAGCTCGGCCGCGGCGTGCTTGATTTCCTCGAGGAGCCGATACGGGCTGAGACGCCGGAGGCCTATGAATCACTGCGCACGATGACCGACATCCCCTTTGCCATCGGCGAGGAATTTGCCAGCAAGTGGCAGTTCCTGCCCTACATCGAGCGCGGCATCCATCAGTTCAACCGGATCGATGTCTGCAATGTCGGCGGGCTCACCGAGGCGATGAAAATCGCTGGCTGGAGCGAGGCGCATTATGTGGACCTGATGCCGCACAATCCGCTTGGTCCAGTGTGCACGGCCGCGACCGTGCATCTCGCTGCAGCGGTACCCAACTTCGCGTGGCTCGAGACCAGGGCGCCCGAAACGAAGCTGGGCTTCGACAATTCCGACTTCTTCCCCGTGCAACCACGGCTCGACGGGACCGATTACCCGGTCGGCGATCTGCCGGGGCTCGGCGTCGAGGTCAACGAAGTTGCGGTCCAGGCGCAAAGTCTGCGTTTCTGGGAAGCGCCTCACCTTAGGCGCCGCGACGGTTCTGTTACGAACTGGTAGTTCCATTCAATCGGAGTCCACAATGACGCATACTTCCGACATCATGCGGCCGCCTAAAGACCTGATCGACGCGCTAAGGGAGATCGGCGCCGCGACGGTGGCCGGCACGCTTGGCCACATGGGCTTCCGCAATCCGCACATGGTCGGTCCGGTGGCGCAAAACCACGGGAAATCGATCGTCGGGCCGGCGTTGACGCTGCAGTTCCTGCCGCAGCGGCCGGACCTCTTCACCGAGGGAGAATATGCCGATCCGGAGACGCAACTGCACCGGCACGTGCTCTATCACGCGCAGGAGGGCGATGTGGTCGTGGTCGACGCGCGCGGCGACATGAGCTCGGGCGTCTTCGGCGATATGATGTCGACCTATTTCAAGGGCAGGGGTGGGGCGGGTATCGTCATCGACGGATGCATGCGCGACCGGCCCAATGTCGAAAAGCTCGACCTGCCCCTATGGCTGCGCGGCTGGACGCCAAACTATCATGTGCAGACCAGCATCTATCCCAATGCCGTCAACGTCCCGATTGCCTGCGGCGGTGTCACGGTGATCCCCGGCGACATCATCGTCGCCGACGACGACGGCGTGGTGGTGCTTCCCGTCGTAATGGCCCCGAAGGTGATCGAAGAATCACAGAAGCATCACGATTGGGAGGAGTTCTCGCGAGCGAAGCTCATGGAGGGCGGGCCGTTGCAACGCTACTATCCGTTGCATGACGATGCCCGCGGGGAGTACGAGGAGTGGCGCAAAACAAACCGCCCCGAGAACCCGAGTTAGTCAGCAGGCCTTGGCGATCAGTTTTGCCAGGCAATCGGCAGCCTCAGTCCCCGGCACGCCAAGATCTCTGACACTGTCCATGTGGTTGCGGTTCGGGAGCACATGCGACGTTACTAGCGATCCCTGCCGCAGCAAGCTTGCTTTGAATCGATCGGCTTGCTGATGGAAGGGTGGCGTCTCATTGGCTCCGACCAGAACCGCCGTCTTGGTTTGAGGATCATGCCGACAAGCGAGAGGTGTGAACATGGCGACTTCCTCGTCGGTGATTCCAATCTCGTTGGCGAGAAAGGAATCCTGGAGCGGCTTCAAATCATAGAGCCCGCTCAACAGAAGGGCTGCCCTCACATTCGAGGGGGTATGCTCTCCCTCGAACAGAAACGTTGCAAGATGTGCTCCTGCCGAATGACCACTGACAGTCAGGGCCATCGGGTTTCCACCATGATCGGCGATGTTGGCCAGGACCCACTGCTTGGCGCGGCGCACCTGGTCGACGATCCTCGCCATTCTGACCTTGGGCATCAGAGCGTAATCAAGGATGACGGCAATGGCCCCGGCCTGGGTAATCGTCGTCGCCATATATGAATAATCGCGCTTGGAGAACATTCTCCAGTAGCCGCCGTGGACAAAGACGTGCACTGGCAGGGCCGTTCTTTTGCCTGCGGGGAAGAACAGGTCCATGGTTTCGGTCGGATCCGGTCCGTAGGCCACGTCCGCGGTCATCGCAATAGTGGCGCGGGCGGCCTTGCTGCGATCAACGAAGTCCTGCACGATTTCGTCAAATTCCGCGACGTGGTCGCGGATGCGAAAGGGGTCGCCTTGCATTCTTCTGCTCACATGCTGATGGCGAGGTATTTCGCCTCCATGAATTCCGCAATGCCGTGATGCTGCCCTCCCTCGCGGCCGAGCCCGCTCTGCTTGACGCCGCCGAAGGGGGCAGCCGGATCGGACATCAGCCCGCGGTTGAGAGCAATCATCCCGGCCTCGATCCGGGAGGCCACCCGCATCCCGCCCGCCAGATCGCGCGTGTAGATGTAGGCAGCAAGCCCATATTCAGTGTCATTGGCGCGCGCGATGACCTCGGCCTCGGTTTCGAAGCTGGAGATTGGCGCCACCGGCCCGAATATCTCCTCATGCGCCATCTTTGCGTCGCCTGGCACGTCGCGAAGCACTGTCGGAGGGTAGAAGAAGCCACGTCCGGGCAGGACTGAGCCGCCGCACATGACCCGCGCGCCGCGTGCGACCGCGTCGGTGACAAGGCGGTCTATCTTCTCGACCGCCTTTTTCGTAATCATTGGCCCGCATTCCGTGTCCGGATCAGTGCCGGGGCCGACCTTGAGCGACGACATCCGCTTCTCGAGGCCATCCGAAAAGGCTTCGTAGATGCCGGATTGCACGTAGAGGCGGTTCGCGGCGGTGCAGGCCTCGCCGGCGTTGCGCATCTTGGCCACCATTGCGCCATCGAGCGCCGCTTCGAGATCGGCGTCGTCGAACACGATAAAAGGGGCATTGCCTCCGAGCTCCATCGAACACGAAACCACATGCCTGGCAGCTTCTGCCAGCAGAGCGCGACCCACACCCGTCGAGCCGGTGAAGGAGAGTTTGCGCACTCGCGGATCGGCCAGCATGGCGGCTGTCAAAGGCCCGGGACTGGAAGTTGTCAGGACGTTGACCACCCCCGGTGGAACGCCTGCGTCCTGGTAGAGCGCAGCCAGCGCGTAGGCGGTAAGCGGGGTCTCACTGGCCGGCTTCAGGATCACCGTGCATCCAGCGGCAAGTGCCGGCGCGATCTTGCGCGTCGCCATTGCGGCAGGAAAATTCCAGGGCGTGATCAGGACGCAGATGCCGATCGGTTCGTAGTCGACCACGATGCGGTTGGTGCCGGAAGGCGCAGTACCGAATTCACCGGTAATGCGAACCGCCTCCTCGGCATTCCAACGGAAAAACTCCGCTGCGTAAGCGATCTCGCCTCGGGCATCCCGCAGGGCCTTGCCATTTTCCAATGCGATGAGAGTAGCCAGCGCTTCCGATCGTTCCGTCATCAGTTCAAAGCAGCGTCGGAGGATCTCGGAGCGCTTTCGCGGCGACGTTGTCCGCCAGCCATGGGCTGCCTTGGCAGCGGCGGCAACGGCGGCGGCCGCGTCCTCCAAGGTCGCATCGGGTACGGCAGCGATGATGGCTTCCGTCGAGGGATCGATAACCGGAATTACCTTGCCATCCGCGGACTGCCGCCATTGGCCGTCAATATAGAGCCCGTGCGAAATTGTGTGGAAGTCGCTGACGCCCTGATCATCCGACAGAACCTGTGAAAACGTGTTCATCTCGATATTCCCGATTGTTTACACGGCGCAGCTGGCGAGGTCGCCATCAAAGGCGGCCTGGACCAGGCGTCGCATGGACCTCAAATCGAATGGCCGCGGATTGTTCTTGATGAGGCGCTCGATACCGATCGCTTGTTCCGCCGTCCAATCGAGCTTGTCGGCGGGCAGCCCTAGCTCGGCCAACGAGGGGGTGATCCCGATTGCCCCAAACAGGCGACTGACCTCGCCAATGGTCGCGTCGGCCAACTCGTCCGGCGTCCGGCCCTTTCCATCGAGGCAGAGCGCGCTGGCGATCTCGGCCATCTCGGTCGCTGCGGCTGTTCTGTTGTACTTCATGACATACGGCAACATGGTGGCGACACCCAATCCGTGAGCGGTGTGGGTTATCGCGCCGACCGGATATTGTACGGCGTGCGCTGCCGCCGTGCCGGCCGTTCCGAACGCGCAGCCGGCTGCAAGTGCGCCCATCATCACGTCGGCCCGAGCGTCCTCGTCAGAGGGCCGGCGGTATGCCGTTTCAAGGCTTCGGCCAAGCAGCTTGATCGCCAGCAGGGCGAAATGGTCGGTCAAGGCGGTTTTGCCGATAAAGACATGTTTCTGCGGAAGGCCGGGATCGGTTCCGCGCCTGGCGGCGGTGAAGGCCTCGATTGCATGCGTCAGCGCATCGGCGCCTGCGATCGCCGTCAATCCCGGCGGGCATGTCATCGTCAGTTCAGGGTCGCATATGGCTGCGGCCGCGATCAGATAAGGGCTGGAGATGCCGACCTTCAGTGTGCGATCCGGATCTGAGATCACGGCAACCGGGGTCACTTCAGAGCCGGTCCCGGCTGTCGTCGGCACCGCGATCAACGGCAGCGTTGGACCGGGCACCTTGAACTCGCCGTAGTAATCCTGGAGCTGACCGCCGTGGCTGATGAGCAACGCGGCGCATTTGGCCATGTCGAGACAACTGCCGCCGCCAATGCCGATCACCATGTCGGGCGCGAACTTCCGCGCCTCCTTAACGCAGACGGCAACCGTGTCTCGGGGAACGTCGGGTAGTACTCGGTCATGCACCAGCACATCTATCGCGGCGGCTCGCAGCGCCGCGACAATCTCTGCGAACGAGCCCGTTGCGGCAAAACGTTCATCGGTGCAGACGAGCGCGCGACGCCCGAGCCTGGCCGCGACAACCGGAATGACGTGGCGTTGGCCCTTCCCGAAGAGGATTTCGCGCGGCAGCCTTATGGCAGCGAAAAGGGTCATGACCTGCGTCCTATGATGATGTCTGGAAAGGCTGCGGGCGCGGCACGCTGCTCCCGCAGAACCACCGCTAGCGCCATTGCTTCGTCTCGTAACCGCGGCAAATGATATCCCTATAAAATCGTATAGGATATAGGATTGCATTGGCCGGAGCATCGTGTTAGCAACTCAATGTGTCAAGAGGCAAAACATGCAGGCCATTAACTTGCTCAATGCAGACGATACGAACCTCGGCGGCGGGCGTATCCAGCGCTCCAGCAGCCTGGTTGAGGACGTCTACGAGGCGATTTTTGCGCAACTCATGTCGCTGAAGATTGCGCCGGGCTCGCGCATCACGGTCGACAGCCTGGTCAAGGAATTCAACGTCTCCCACACGCCGATCCGCGAGGCGCTCGGCCGGCTCGAGGGCGAAGGCCTGGTGCTGAAGACGCATCTGATCGGTTACCGCGCTGCGCCGCAGATCACGAAACGGCGGTTCGACGAACTCTACGAGCTTCGCCTGCTGCTGGAGCCTCATGGTGCAGCAAAGGCAGCGGTGCTCATGGATGAGGTAAAGCTCGCACAACTTCAGAAATCCGCCGGCGTCATGGCGCGCCATGAGGGCAAGGACGAGCGCCTGCGGTATTCCAACTTCGCCCGCCAGGATGCCATTTTCCATGACAAGGTCATGGAATTCGCCAACAACGAACTCGTGCGCGAGACACTGGCTCACCAGCATACCCACTTCCACATATTTCGCCTGATGTTCCATTCGCGCGTCACCGAGGAGGCGCTTGACGAGCATGAGGCCATTCTGGCCGCTTTCGCTGCGGCCGATCCTGCTGCTGCCGAGCAGGCGATGCGTCGCCATATTGAGCATTCCCGCGACCGTTTGTTGTTGGCGTTCGACTGAGACTGTCCCGATGTCCCCGTACCCGCCATCGACGATCATCACGCAGGCCAGTGCCAACGAAGACTACTTCCCCGATTCAGCCTTCTAGAAACTCAAGCTTACCGGGCGAGTACAGGTCTCGCCCGGCCCCGTTCTCACAGGAAAGGAAGTACCATGCCAGGCAAAAAGATCCTGATGCTGACCGGTGAATTCACCGAGGAATACGAAATCTTCGTCTACCAGCAGGCTATGGAAGCGGTGGGCCACACCGTTCACGTCGTGTGCCCAGACAAAAGCGCCGGAGACCTGATCAAAACGTCGCTGCACGATTTCGAGGGCGATCAGACCTACACCGAAAAGCTCGGTCACTATGCCCTGATCAACAAGACCTTCTCCGACGCCGAGAAGCAGCTGGAGCAATACCACGCTGTTTACTGCGCTGGCGGTCGTGGGCCCGAATACATCCGCACGGACAAGCGCGTGCAGGCGATGGTGCGTCACTTCCACGAAAGCAAGAAGCCGATTTTCACGATCTGCCACGGCGTGCAGATCCTGATCGCGGTAGATGGCGTCGTGCGTGGCAAGAAGGTCGGTGCACTGGCGGCATGCGAGCCGGAGGTGACGCTTGCGGGCGGAACCTATATCGACCTGTCTCCAACGGAGGCATATGTGGATGGGACGATGGTTTCGGCAAAAGGTTGGACGGCGCTTGCTGCGTTCATCCGCGAATGCCTGAAGGTGCTGGGAACCGAAATCCGCCACGCGTAGACCTTTGCTCCGACGCATCTCAAAGGGGGTGCGTCGGTCCTTGCTGCAGCCTCCGTAGCTTCTGCCGATAGTCTCCCGAGCTGATAAGCTTCCGGAAGGCACGTCCCTTAGGTAGCGCGGCCATAACGGTCCTTTCGGCCCTGCGCAACTTTGTCGGGAGTCAAAGTATGAGGGAATCCGGACAACTCATCTGCTTACGACGCTACGAAGTCGCACCGCTGTCGGAAGTCGCACAGCTTGAGTATCCGACGTCGCTATTCTATATGATGCGTGATGTTTGATGCGCACCAAGGAGGGCGATATGAGAACCACACTTGCGATCGATGACGATGTCCTGGTCGCGGCCAAGGCCATCGCCCAGCAGCAGGATCGCAGCCTCGGCGAGGTCATCACCGATCTCGCACGGCGCTCGCTGCGCCGGCCTCAAGCCGGCGGCGAGCGTAACGGGATTCCTCTTCTGTCGCCTCGGCCGGACGCACCTCCTGTCACGCTTGAGACGGTCAACGCCTTGCGAGACGAACTGCCTTGACGTTCCTGCTCGACGTCAATGTGCTGGTCGCGCTGATCGATCCTGGCCACGTCGCCCATGACGACGCGCATGGCTGGTTCGAAGTGACCGGTAACGCCGCATGGGCTACGTGTCCCATCACCGAAAACGGCGTCCTGCGCATCGTCGGCAACCAAAGATATCCCAATTGTCCCGGCTCGCCCGCCGTCGTTGCGCAAATCGTTAGCAAGTTGCGGACTCTGCACGGGCACAGCTTCTGGCCCGACGATGTGAGCCTGGTTGGCTCTGGCAACATAGATGCAGCGAAAATCCTGACCTCGGCACAGGTCACCGACACCTATCTTCTCGCGCTCGCCAAGGCGCGTGGCGGCCAGCTTGCAAGCTTTGACCGCAAGCTGTCGGCGGCGGCCGTGAAGGGCGGGAAGTCTGCACTCCACCTGATTCCCACAAGGTAGACCACCGGGGTCTTTGTGTCTGTTCCCGCAGTTGAGATAGGCGTAGCCGCGCAGCACCATCAGGCTGTTGCGCTCAGGCGCAAACGCGCGACCGTTGCTCGAAGGCCCGATTGTCTCGATATGCCGCCTCTCATCGAAAGCGGTTGTTCTTGGGCTCCAGAAAGCCCGGCTCGGATTCTACACCGCGGCCACGATCCAAGGTCGCCTCAGCGTCGTTGGCCGGCTCGCGCTTCTTTCTGTTCCGGCCGCTTTTCCGGCGCCGGCCGTTTCGATGCTGCGCTCGCCGACAGTTGGATACGTGTGGATCGTCCCGACGCGGCTTGTGTCTGCCACGCGACTGCTTTGTCGCCGATGGTCCAATGGGTCGGCTTTACCACGCCGGCCTCGTCGAAGTGATGAGGCGGCATGCCAGCAGCATCTGGCCCCCCAGCATTGCAGCCACCCTTGGCCCGCATATCGGCGCGTTATCGAACTGCCAAGGTCGCTTGTGCCCGTTTCTTTCCGCAAATAGGATTTTAACCGGTTTTCCGGGCCGACCGGCGGTCAAGCGCCTCTGGGCACAAAATGCCTTCCTAGCCAGATGGGGCAGGTTCCCAGGGCGCGGGCGTCGTCGGTCAAAGTTCGGCCAGAAACTTGCGGCGATCCAAGGGCAGCACGGAAACGAGAGACTTTGGCACGTCGAACAACATTGGCAGGTGGTCGAGCGAAGAGGTCAGTTGCCATTCGCGAGCGGCCCCAGAATTCGGACTCCCTGGCCGCGCGCGGCAAATGCGAGCTTACGATCGAGGGTGGCCAGGGGCAACTCGGTTTCGATTGCCAGCGCAAGATAGGCGGCGTCATAGACGCTGAGCCCGTGCGAAGCCGCTAGGCTCAGCACCGCGCCGTCCGACCCGCCGCCCGCGTCCTCTAGCGGCAATCGGCGCAGCCGTGCCATGGTGGTGGCAGCTTCGCCCGCCGCGATGCGGCCACACCGCTCGGCAATCAGTACGACGTTCCGCGCCTCGTGCCAGAACAGAGAAGGGACAGGCGCCCTTGTTCCCGGCAATCGTCGCATCAGGGCGGCCGCCGCCTCGCTGTCTTCATCAGGAAGAATCCAGGCAGCCGCCATGGAAAGGTCGACAACGAAAGGCATCACACGATGATCGCCATCAAGCGCGGCGCCCTTCATCGCGCCAGGCCCGAATTTCGTCCTGCGTCACGGGCTTGGCGCGGGCCCGGGCAGCGCTGATCTCTTCGATCACGGCTTCGACATCGTTGCGCCGTTGAATCCGCGACAGTTTAGCGATGGGATCGTTGCCGCGCGAAATAATCACCTCCTCGCCTGCTTCGACTCTTGAAAGCAGTTCCGAGAGATGCGTCTTGGCCTCGCCAACTTTCACCGTGATGGGCATTTTCTGTCCTTGTACACGTCGGGGCCCCTCGCGGCGAGCCGTGTTCATTGCCGTTGAGCTGAGTGTGGATTGCCCGACAATCGCTGTACACAACAATAGGCGCAATGCTGACGCTTGGTCAATGCTTGGTCAAGTCACTAGGCCTGGACATTGCCGACCCCTCGCAGACCGCAAGGCGGGCCGTCTCTCAACAAGGTGAAGTTGTTCGTTCTGGTGGAACGGGGCTTCTGATCGTGCGCGGTTATCTGGTTTTCGAAGATGCAGAGGCTTGCAACTTGTCGCGGTCAGCGCACTCCAATGGATCGCGAGTGGCCATCTGACCATAAGACGACGACCTGATCACGCGATCCTGTCACCCCTCTCTCGGTAAGGGCAAGATTCCCCAGGCCCGCGGCCATCTGGACGGTTCGGCCTTGCCCAATTGCCCTTTCAGTTGAAACGATTAGGGCGGAACGTTGCAAGCATGGGATGCGGATTGCCTGAGGCGATTTCTTTGGCAAGCAATTCGCCGACGATCAATCCAAGCGTGGCGCCGCTGTGGCTAAAGGCGACGTGAAGCCCGGCAACGGTCTCGACGGAGCCAAGCACTGGCTCGCCATCGCCGGGGATCGGCTTCGGGCCAACTGCATAGGTAGCGAGTTGGAGCCGCGGATTGCCCTCGAGCACCGCACTAGCCTCCTCGAGCAGTCCTTTGACGGTCTTGTCGTGCACGGTGTAGGTTCCGTCGGAGTTGACCATGACTTCTTCCTCCGACCACGCCGAATCCAAAACAAGTGCGCCATCCGGCGTCGGGCGCACCGCCACGCGGGGCGTATTCAGCACGGCACGGAGCTCGGTCTTGATCGGCTTGGTTTTCAAGAGAAGTGAAATCGGGGTGGCGTCGGGGACATGAACTCCGACCGTCGCGAGCATGGCGGGCGTCGCTGGCCCAACGGCAAGGACCACCGCATCCGCCTTTAACGGCATACCGTCGGCAGTGACGACGCCACGCGCGCGACCATCTGTGGCATCTATCCGCACGCGTCCAGCGTTCTGCACGAGTTTGCCGCCGCGGGAGCGGAACTCATTGAGCAGCAGATCGATCAGGCAGGGCAGGTCAACCCATCCTTCGCCAGGATTGAAGATGGCACCCTGCGGGGTGATGGCGCTGGCGTTGACGCCGGGCGCCACTGCGCCGACTTCGGCAGGGCCGAGCAGAAGCGCGTCATACCCGATATCCTGCTCCAGCTGGCAGATGGACGCGATCTGGTTCGCCTCGTCATCCGCATCCCAGGTGAGGCCGCCGTCAAAGCGAAGCCAGGCCGCCGTTTCCGGCCTTGTGGCGGCCAGGGTCCGATAACGGTCGATGCCTGCAAGCCTCAGGCGGTGGTAGGCAGTGTCCGCACGTCGTGCTGAGTTCAGCCAGGAAAGTGAACGGCTGGATGCGCCATTGGCGGGCGCGCCGTCGTTGACAATGGTTACATCAACGCCAAGACGAGCGAGGTGCAACGCGGAAGAGATGCCGAAGATGCCCGCGCCGATAACAACGACATGGCGCGGCTTTGGGAATGCAGTCATAGAGAAATCCTTCTTCGCAGAAGACGGGCTGGAGTTGTTAGATCGCTGCAGAGCGCGGCGGAACTAGTAGTCCGTTAGCTTCTTCATGTAGCGCCGGCCCTCGAGCATCGGCCGGCCGCGCAGACCGGCCAGCTCGTAGGCAAAACGCCACAGAGTGTCGAAGAAGACCAAGGGCACGAGATAGGGTTTGATGCGATTGGACATACCGCTGAGGTCGAGTTCCGCTCCATCGAGCACCAGGGTGTTTTCCCGGCTGCCGTACTTGACAAGGAAGTCGCGGGCGCGTTCCGTGAGGCGCCTCGTTTCGTCCAAGCCCAACATCACGACGAAGCCGGCATCCTTGTCCACCACCTCAAAGGGGCCATGGAAAAACTCGTTGGCGTGTATGGCCTGCGAGTCGTACCATTGCATCTCCATCAACACGCAGATGGCGTAGGAATAGGCCGCGCCATAGCTGGCACCGCTGGCAAGTGTGTAGATCCCCTTGCGCGGCGCGAAACGGGGTGCAAAGGCCCGAAACCGGTCGGCATAGATCCGGTGCGCACGTTCGATGGCCGGCTGAAGATGGCTCAGGCTCATCAGCAGGTCGGCGGTTAGCTTGGCATCCTCCCGAGCATCGATCAGGCCAGCGAGCAACATATAGAGCACGCCGTAATTGCTGTAGGCCGCATCGATTGCTTTGCCCGTCGTGTAGGATGCCTGGTAGGCTACCGGGTGGTCGACCGCCCGCGCGAGGGGCGATGTTTGGTCGAGCGTCATACCGATTGTCGTTGCGCCTCGGTGTTTTGCGTGATTGGCCGCCCGCACGGTCTCCGTGGTGGTTCCTGTCTGCGAGCAAAGGACAACGAGCGTGTCAGGTCCCAACCGTCGCGGATCTCGGCAGACGAACTCATCCGCGTTGTAGATGTCGCAGGCGAATGTGCCGCTGTGACGGTCGACGAAGTATTTGCCTGCCATCATGATCGAGAGCGAGCCGCCGCACGCCACGAGGAATAGGTGCGAAAATCGCTTGCCCGTCGTAGCGGTCAGGGCGCGTTCCACGTCGGCGGGCAGGGCGGAAATCATGAGCTTCCTCGTCTCGTTGACAAGCTTGGCCGGGGGCACAATTGACAGATAGTGGTGATTGTGCGAACGTTCTCATATCCTTTAAACTGAAAGTCATGCAATGGTCAAGATTGCCGCGATGGGTGATAACGTGGTCGATTGTTATCTTGCTCGCGGCGAGATGTTCCCCGGAGGAAACTGCCTCAATGTCTCGGTCTATGTGAGCCGCTTCGGCGGGCAGTCGGCCTATGTTGGAGCGATCGGCAAAGACCGGGCCGGGGACCTGATCTGCGCTGCACTGGCGTCGGAACGCGTGGACGTCACCCGATTGCGTCGCCTCGAAGGGTCGACTGCCTACTGCCTCATAGGTCACCGAAACGCTGATCGGATTTTCCTGGACTTCGACCTCGGCGTCTCGATGTTCACGCCAACGCAAGAAGATCTGGATTTTCTCTCGGGCTTTCAGGCCGTCCACATCGGCCAATCCAGCGGGTTAGACCCGTGGGTTGCCGCGGTATCGAGCAAATCCCTGTTATCTTACGATTTTTCTACACGGCGGGAGCCGGGACACCGGCGCGAGATTGGGCGCTATTGCTATCTGGCCTCCGTCTCGGGCGACGGTCTCAACGACGATAAATTGGCTGCAATCGTATCCGAACTGCTTGCATGTGGTTCAAAATGGGTTCTGGTGACTCGAGGTCGAGCTGGCGCGGTGCTTCACAGCGACACCGTCTCCTACAGCACCCCGGCGCGGCTGGTCGAACCCGTCGACACCCTGGGCGCGGGCGACACCTTCATCGCCAGAACGCTATTCGGCCTGCTTAAGGAAGAGGCGCCTCAAGACATTCTCGGCCATGCCGCGGAGGCGGCGGCCGCTACCTGCCAGTACTACGGGGCGATCGGCCACGCGACAGCAATCGAGTTAGGAAAGATGACGCCGGAGATCCTTCGCGGAGCTAGGCACGCTCAAGACTGGAAACCGTCTAGCAGCGAAATTCTCCGAAGCAATTGACGCGAGAAATGGACAATGCTAGTGAAAATGATAACGTTCTCACCTATCTGACCAAAACGCCACCTAAGAGCGTTTAAATGAGACGTCGAGTGGGATCGCAGGGCCGAGTTCGGCCAATCGTAAGAGGAGAAGACATGCACACGAATTTGAGCAGGCGCCAACTGGTGAAATCCGGTCTGGCGCTGACGATCGCGCTGTTGACAGGACTTGGCACGTTGGCCTCGTCAACGCAGGCAAACGCGGCCGACAACCCCTACAACCTCATCGACCCGACGGTGATCAGCGTCGGAACCATGGGCGATGCGAAACCCTATGTCTTCACCGACGCCAACGGTAACTTCACTGGCTTCGACGCCGAACTGTTCCGTGATGTGGCGCGCCGGCTCGGGTTCAAGGAGGAACAGGTCGTTTTCACCGGCCAGGAATTCTCGGCGCTGCTGCCGTCGGTGGCCAACGGCCGCTTCGACGTCGCTGTCGCGGCCATCGGCACGACCGCGGAGCGCAAGAAGACCGTGGATTTTGGCGACGGCTATCTCGCCGGCTACCTGTCGATCATTTCGGCGGATCCGGCACTGACGAGCAATGAGAGCACCGCCGGAAAGCGCATCGGCGTGATCCAGGGAACGCTGCAGGAAATCTATGCCGAGAAGAATCTGAAGGGCGACATTGTCAAATTCCCCGACAACAACACTGCGGTGGCGGCGCTGAATAACGGGACGATCGATGGCCATTTCACTGATTATGAGTCGGCCAAGCAGTATGTGGAGCGCTATAAGAACCTGAAGATAACAATGAACGTGCCGTCCTTCGATGCGCCGGCCGGGTTCGTGGTCAAGAAAGGCAACGATGCCTTCCGCGAGGCGCTGAATAAGGCGCTGCGCGAGGCCATGGACGATGGCACCTGGAAACGGCTGCATGAGAAGTGGTTCCCGGGCACTCCGATGCCCGATCAATATCTGCCCAAGAAGTAAATTCGCGCGTATTCATTTTCGTTTCCGGCCGGGCCCGTGAGCAACGGTGCCCGGCCGAGTTATAGATGGACTTGATATGAGCTGGTTCGATACCTTCGCCCGCAGCTTCCTTGATTTCCAGGCGATGGCAGAAGTTCTGCCAAACATGGTGATGGTCGGCCTCAAGAACACTTTGATCCTGGCCCTTGCCTCGACGTTTTTCGGGACGCTGATCGGTATCGTCCTCGCTGTCATGGGGATTTCCGAAAACCGGCCGCTGAAACTCCTTGCCCGAGTCTACACCGATATCTTCCGCGGGCTTCCCGCCATTGTCACGATCCTGATTATTGGCCAAGGCTTCGCGCGGTTGGGCCGAGATCTGTTCGGTCCATCGCCTTATCCGCTGGGCATTCTGGCACTCAGCCTGATTGCCGGCGCCTACATCGGAGAGATTTTTCGCGCCGGTATTCAGAGCGTCGAGCGTGGTCAGATCGACGCAACGCGCACTCTCGGTATGACGTACGGCCAAGGCATGCGCCTGGTGGTGATCCCGCAAGGCATCCGCCGCGTCCTGCCTGCACTGGTCAACCAGTTCATCGGTAACGTCAAGGACTCCAGCCTGGTCTATTTCCTTGGCCTGCTCGCCTCCGAACGCGAACTGTTTCGCGTCGGCCAGGACCAGGCCGTGCTGACCGGCAATCTGTCACCACTGTTGCTGGCCGGCGTGTTCTATCTCGTGATCACGGTGCCGCTAACCCACCTCGTCAATTACATCGACGCTCGCATGCGCGTCGGCAAACGTATCACCGCTGTGCAGAGCGGCCTCAAGGAAGTCGCCGAGCTTGCCGAAGCGATCGTGCCGGGCGCAGCGACGTTGCCTGCAGCGGCGCCCACACGCTTCAAGGGCGGCGGCATCGAGGTCAAGAATATCGACATGGCCTACGGCGTCGTCCAGGTGCTCCATGACGTCAGTCTGAAAGTGCAGCCCGGGACCGTCACCTGCCTCATCGGGCCGTCCGGCTCGGGCAAGTCGACCTTGCTGCGTTGCCTCAACCGCCTCGTAGAGTGTCGAGCCGGTGACATTCTGCTCGATGGCGAAAACATCTACAAACAGACCCCTGACCAACTCCGGCGGCGCGTCGGCATGGTTTTCCAGCAGTTCAATCTGTTTCCCGACCGCAGCGCCCTCGCCAACATCACCCTGGCGCTGCGCAAAGTTAAACGCATGTCGCGCGAGGAGGCTGAGGGGGCGGCCTTAGCGAGGCTGAATGAAGTCGGACTGCTGGAGCGCAAAGATCATCGGCCGGCTAATCTCTCGGGTGGGCAACAGCAGCGGGTGGCCATCGCGCGCGCCCTGGCCCTCGAACCTGAGGTTATGCTGTTCGACGAAGTCACCAGTGCCCTCGATCCGGAATTGGTCAAAGGTGTCCTGAATTTGATGGCCGACCTCGGGCGGGGCGGGATGACGATGGTGGTCGTTACACACGAGATGAACTTCGCTCGCAAAGTCGCGAACCAGGTCGTATTCATGGACGAGGGGCGGATAGTCGAGGCAGGACGACCAGAGGACCTTTTCGACAATCCGCAGAGTCCACGTCTTCGGCGCTTTCTGTCAGAGGTGCTGTGATTGCAATGGTGTGCGCAACGGCGGGTGCTTCGGTGTTCGGCCTTGCGGCGCGGGCTTAACTGCCGCTAGGTCCCCGTCACAACGCGCGCATGGGCGGCGGGGTTTGCCGAGTGACTCAAAGATCGTCGAAAAACGCAACTATCATAGAGGTCGCTCGCCGGGCCGGGGTGAGTTCCGCCACGGCCGGGCGTGTCCTTGGTGGGTACGGCTACAGCAGCCCCGAGGTTCAGGAGAAGGTGCGCGCCGCGGCAGCTGCGCTGGGCTATCGGCCCAATCGCCTGGCCAAAGGCCTGATCACCGGTAAGACGCAGACTATCGGAGTTGTCGTCGGCGACATCGAAAGCCCCTTCTATGCCAGCGTCCTGCGCGGAATAGGGGATGTCGCGCGCTGTGGCGGCTTCGGGGTTATCGTCACGAATAGTGACGAAAATGCCGAACTCGAGCGAGAGGCGGTGCAGCTCCTGCTGGAAAAGCAGGTCGACGGTTTAGTTGTCTCGTCGACTTTCGTGGACGAACCGGATCATCTTCGTGAGGCAGTCGCAGCCCGCTGTCCCGTCGTGCAGTTTGACCGCATGGTCGCGGGCCTGGAAACCGATACAGTGGTGGTCGACAATGTTTCCATAACGCGTAGCAGCATCGCGGCGATGATCGGCGCCGGACACAGCCGCATCGGAATTCTGGCGGAGCTCGGACCGGGCCAACGCGATGATGTTGGCTCGTTTGTGGCAAACGCCGATCTCTCCAGCGCTGATATTCGCTATCATCATCCAAGCTGGCAAAGGCTATTGGGTTACCTCGAAGCCCATCGCGCTGCGGGCATTACACCGGATCCGCAGTTGATCCGCCGCGTGGCGATCTATTCTAGCGAGGCGGCCCGCAAGGAGGCACTCGACCTGCTGACAATGCGCAATGCGCCGTCCGCCCTGTTTACCGCCGATGGCGTGATGTCGACAGGCGTTCTGGAGGCGACATCGGCACTGAAGCTTGCGATCCCGGGAAACCTTTCGCTGCTTTGCTTCGACGATCTCGACTGGATGCAATTCGTGGCCCACGGCATCACAGCCATCGCGCAGCCAGCACAATTGATCGGAGCGGCGGCGGCGGAGCTTCTCTTGAGGAGGTTAGGGGAGGCCAGTTTGCCTTTCGAGCACCGTGTGCTGGCGGCCCGCTTGGTGGAGCGTA
Organism: Mesorhizobium sp. M0174; assembly: GCF_040322275.1. Lineage (NCBI taxonomy): Bacteria > Pseudomonadati > Pseudomonadota > Alphaproteobacteria > Hyphomicrobiales > Phyllobacteriaceae > Mesorhizobium > Mesorhizobium sp. M0174. Next base: position 38,768 of record NZ_JAMYTB010000023.1, on the reverse strand, counting down.
ATTCAATTGCGGTTCACCGCAACCGCGAGGCCGTCTGATCTCCGGCCGCGACGGTCTGGCTGGAGCTGAATTGCAGCGCGTCTATGCCGAGGTTGAGGCCATGCACGGATATTGACGTGTCGTATGTCTCTTCGCTTGCCTACAACAACATCGGCCATCGGGATCGGCTCGGCTGAATGACAGCCCAGGCGGACTGCTGGGCACGACTACTACTGCTTGCGATGCCTCGGCGTAAGCTGCGCAAGAAAACGGGTGAGAACATCCGGGTTCCGATTGCGGATCTCGATGTCGCTCTTGCGCCGGATTGCGCCGCGTACAAGTCTGGCGCCGAGATAGCGGAACGGCTCTGGAGGCAATGCCAGCCGCCGGTCGATGCCGACAAGACCGCTGGCGCTCCGCCGGTCCTTGCGCTGAGCACCAGACTGGCGAGCACGCGGCCGCCGATGGGCGTCTGTGCAATGCCGGTTCCGTTGAAGCCCATGTCATAGAAGATGCGGGATGACCGCGCAGATGATCGAAGACGGGAACATGCTCGGGCGCGAGCTAAAGCGATCTTAGCTATGCCTCAGAGTCCTGTCGGATCCGCCAACAATTCGCAAAGTGTTCGGGGTTCCAGTCGGGAGACCGCCAGCGGCTAATCACCCAATCGAGGGATATAGCTGCGGTGCCTACAGCACGAGATCCTTTTTCAAATGCACCAGTTCATTTTTTTGCAAAATTCGCGTGAAACAGCCGCTGTCGCCAGACAGAACAGCCCAAGCGAGCCGGCCCCAAGCCGCGCGGGGAGCGTTCAAGCCGTTTCCTGTAACGGAGCATCGCGCGCAAAGCTTCGCCGCAGCCAATCGAGAACAGCATGGAGACCGAACTTGTAGGCGTGCGAACCCAAGGTGCGGCGAACATCAAAGCTGCGGCATCGATGATGGAAATGGGCCCAATGACCCGTCTGCAGGGTAGCCAATAACTTGCCAAGGCTGCGCTGTTGACGGGCTCAGGTCTCGTATCGAAAGAGTCGTTTGTCGTTTGGCGCAGTCAAGTTCGAACCTGGAGTTTACGCCGATTTTCTGTTCGGCGACGGTATGGTGATCAGCCCGTATGCGCGAGCGGATATCCAGGAGCGCTTCGGCTATTCCAACACGGCAAGCGTTGAGGGCGAAGAGTGAGTTTGAAGACGCAGACTTCTCGTCGCAATGTCGCAATGTCGTCTGGGTTCAACGCTCAATCGACCACGCCCAGCAGTGAAATTCGCGGCAAGGTGGTCTCAAGACAGTTCCACTGTCAGCGGCAAGCCGGGTGTCAAGATCGCCTTCTGAATCATCGGACGAGGGAACACTCGCTAATCCGAATTGGCGAGCGCGGAGGAATACTGGTTTTTGCCCGCTGTCCTTGCTCGGCCCCTGCCAATGCGATCATTCAGGCCGTCGGGAGGTTCAGCCGATAATTCGCCTCTAGTCAGTGCCGCGACAAGTAAAGAGCAATCGAGCTCCTCGACGAACGTAACCTTCAGGTCACTTTGAGCTGCCATCCGAAGCGATCTCAGTCTTGCTGTTTTTTCGGTACGTTCGGCGTGCTCAGCCTCGGCAATTACCTTCGCGGATCGAGGAAGCTTACTATTTTGCAGCCAACACATGTGTTTCGATCCTGCGATATTTCTTCTTGCAGCTTGCGTAGCTTTTCCACGCGGATCTGCGCGATGATCACCCGAGTTCGGATCCAATTCCGTTTTTACGCTCGCCAAGCCTTCTCTGGCGCCAGTACGTCGTCATGCCCTCTCTCTTCGAGGTTGTCGCCCTTCATTGTAATGAATTCGGTTGATTGGCGATGGTAGAATCCGATCCTGCCAAACGGCGTGGGCCGTCGTGCTGGCCATAGCGGTCGGGTCCAAGCGAAGGCTCGCAGACAGTTCCTATTCGCCCTAAATGACACGAAGCATCTTCATCCCGGATTGAGCCTCGCTCCCCGGAGGCCGCAGCTCTAACTGTTGACGAACGCCATCAGCAACTCCGGTTCGGGTACGGGCGCCCGTACTATATTCAATTGACCTCGATACCGAAGTTCGCCGGCCCCGATTACAAAGCCGCTGGCGATCGGTACTTCGCCGGCGTCGAGTTGGGCAAAGATGTCGGCGACATTAAGATCCAGCGCCAGCTTGAGATTTAGTCGTGCATCATTGTTTGCTCCGATCGGCAACTGACGCTTGACCAATTGCTGGAACGAAGCATTGAACGTCAGGATCTTCTTCGATGACGCCAAGGCAAAAGCGGGCGAGGGGCAGGCAAGCAATATGGCATTGATCGTCCTGATCGATGCAAGCTTCCGCAGGACGATGTTTTCATCGGCGAGCCCGTTTATGCAGGCCACCCGTATCGCCGATGTCAGGTTACCAGTGTTGGTCGCACTTTCGGCGATCTCCTCGATCAGCATGCCGATCGTGCATTTCCTACTTTCAGCCATCTGCTTCAGAGATATCCAAAAAGCCTTTTCCAGACGGATGCCGCGGCGTATGCCGCCACGCGCGACCACCCGGAATTCCAGCCCGAAATCCTCTTTCGTGATCGTTAGAAGCAGCCGATCACGATTGGTGGGAGGAGAGGTGGCGATATCGCTCACTCATGATCTCCTGACGCCTTGATGATCGGCTTCAAAAGGTAACTCAGAGTCGTATTGCGACCCGTCTCGATGTCGACTGAGCACATCATGCCCCCGAATGACCGAATAAGTCTTGCCTCCCTTTCGAGCGTCGATTCGTCTGTCGCGACACGCGCGACGCCAAAAGTGGCGGACGATCTTGTCTGGCAAGCATTCCCTACGCTCCCGTATCCCGCTCTAATCGATCTTGCGATAATACACCTTGCCGTCAGGCTGCTCTATGCGCCGGTAGGAGGAGCTTGGGGCAGGAGGCACCGGTGCTGCGCTCCTCCTTTTGGGCGGGCGTGGTGCTTCGACGATACTGTGTTCGGTCGCTTCTTCACCATCGAGATCGCTGAGCGGCTCCGCCGTGGCGCTGGTCGTCTCAACAAGAGGCTCCGCCACGCTAGAAACGTCGTCGTGGACCAGCGGTAAGTTCTGTTCAATCCGGGCAATGCTGCCGTTGATCTGGCTGAAGCTACCCTGCAGTTGATTGTGCAGTTTTTCGAACCGGCTTTGAAAGCCGTTATTGACGGTGTCGAGCCGGGCCGCAATCCGTTGCTCGAACGATCCGAGCTGTTCCAGCCTCCCTTCGACAGAGCGCAGATCGTTGATGCCGCGGAAGAGATAGAACGCGGCTGTTAGATTTGCGGCTGTGATCAGCAAGGCGCCTGCAGCGACAACGCCGATCATCCTGGCATTGCTCGGTTTCCCAGCGACAGCTTGCTCTATAGGTTGGGTCGCCGGCCCAATGTCGATCGCCGGCATGTCCGGGTCGCTAATCATCGTCATTGGACCACCACCTTTGCACCGACCGAGACGCGCCTGAAAAGATCGATCACATCGGTGTTGGTAAGACGAAAGCATCCCGATGTGCCGTCGAAGCCAACGCCTGAAGGGTCGTTGGTGCCGTGTATGCGATAAAGCGTGTCGTGTCCGTCTCGGGATAAGTAGAGCGCCCGTGCGCCGAGCGGATTGTAGGGACCGGCCGGCACCATATCCGGCAGCTCCGGCTGGCGCGCGCGCATTTCTCTTGGTGGGCGCCATTCCGGCCATTCGGTTTTCGCCCCCACTTCAACGGTGCCGGTCCAGCCAAATCCGTCACGCCCGACGCTGATCTGGTAGCGCAGCGCCTCACCCTCTCGGGTCACAAGATAGAGCGCCTTCTCCTGCTTGCGGATAATGATCGTGCCCGGCTGTTCCGCGGTTTGGAAAACAACGAACTTGCGCAGGCTGGGGCCCATGGCTGGCAGCGGCGGCTGGTCCGATAGCGCGGAGCGGGCATCGGCGCAGTCCCAGGCCGATGCCCCCAATGCCAGGCCCATGATGCAGGCGCCCGCAAGCGTTGGAACGAAGCGATATCTATCGGGCAGTGTCATCGAGCCGCTCTTTGAACATCCGCTTCAAATCCTTGTTGAAGCGTGCCCGCCCGTCCACTTCGGAAGGCATGATGGCTCGGTTCAGCGCATCGGTCAGCAGCGCATTGTCCAGGGCAACCGATTTGATGTGCGGTGCCTTGAATATCTTTTCGAGTTCGCTGCGCGAAAAGTGGTTGCCGAACCATTTGCGCCTGTGCTTGTTGGCGACCAGCGTGATGTTCACCAAATTGCCGCGCAAATCGCGGATCTTCTTGTAGAGCCGCTTGCCCTGCCGCAGCGAGGCGACGTTGAGCTCGAACACGATGAAGATCGCGTCGCTCGTGGAAAGCACAGGATTCTGCCAGGGAGTTTCGATGTTGGGCAGGTCGATGACGATGTCATCGAAGCGATAGGCGACGAGGTCCAGCAGCCGGAACACGAAATCCGCGCCCTGCGGCTCGAATGGCAGTTGCGGCCTTTCGAAGGCGTACAGCGTCAGGCCGGACGGGCGCGAGAGCTTGATAACGTCCATCAGTTCGACATCGAGCCTTTCCGGCTGGCCGATGATGCCGGCAAGGTCGAACTGGTTGAAGAGGTTGAGATAGGCGCCACAATTGGCGCTTTGGAAGTCGAGGTCGACGAGGCAGGTCGAAGCTGCACGTTCGGCGGATTTCGAGGCCAGGAAGTCCGCGGCCGACAAAGCGAGCGTCGTGGCGCCGGCGCCGCCGCTAGCGCTGATGAAGGTGATGATGCGGCTCTTGGTGCCCTGGTTGCCGGTGTCGTGAAAGGTGACCGCATTCAGAAGCTCCTTGGCATCGAGTGGTTTGTGCAGCCAGTCCGAGGCGTTCATGCGCACCAGGATGCGCGTCTGTTCAGAGGTCAGCTCGTCTGAAACCGCAATCAGCGGCACGGCCGCCCACAGGGCGCGCCCCTCGACAATGCCGGGCTTGCCAAGCAGATCGCCATTGGCAAGATCGAGGATTACGATGCCCGGCCGCGTGTCGGGGGTCGGGCCTTTGAGAAAGTCATCCGTTTCGGAAATCCGGACGTCATAGATCGCCAGCGCATCGAGCCGCGTCGCCACGTCATGCTTGAACTGCGAATCCGACGAGAACAGGGCGACCTGCTTTCGTTTGGTTGGGAGAACCTTGGTGTTGATAGCGTTCATGGTGATGTGCTCTTCAGGTCTTCGCCCGTAACCGTGCTTAGCATGGACGGCATGGTGACGTTCGCAAAGCCCATCAGCCCTTGCAGAAAGAAGAACTGAAAGGTCACGTTTTGAAGACTTACGGTGATTGTCGGCACCGGTCCGCCCAGCCGGGTCTGATAGCTCAAGCCAGTCGCGCTGTAGGTGACCACCACGTTGTCGCGGCGCAAGCGCGGAAAGAAGTGGCACATCCCGGGCCGTTGATTTGCTGCGAGTGGGGGACAGGCATCATCGTTGGTGTTTGCCGTGTCCCCGCGGAAGACACGGCTGAAGTTGGCGGCATTGAATGCGCCCCCGTTGGTACAAGCCCCTGTGCCAGCAGTATATGTGCAGACGAAGGGGCCATATGCCGCGGCAACGACAGGCGCACCCGGTGTCGTCGTCGGCGCCGCAGTCGCAAGGGCCGTCGCAATGGGGTCTGAAATCGAGGCCAGCCGGGCGCCGAGCTGGACCGCCTTGGTAGCAGCGTTCCATTGGTAGAAGGCGTGAGCGAAATCGACGAAACCGAGGACAAGGGCAAACAGCAGCGTCGAAACGATGGTCATTTCGACCATCGCCGCGCCGTCGTCCGATTCCGCAAAACGCTTGATCATGATCAGAACCGGATCAGCCGCTCCTCATGAGAGCCGTTCAGCGTGATCGGGCCGAGGCCGATGATCGATAGCATGCCGACCCCGCTGTACGCCAAGGTACCCGCAGCCCTGACGATACAGACCTGCGCGGTGGTTGATCGATATTGGGCGACGCCGGCGACCACAGCGTCATGGCAGGAACCGGCGGCAGCGATTGTCACCGTCACATTCGATTTCTGCCAGCCGCCGACGCGTGCACTGCCTGTTCCCGCCGCATTGCCGAACACCGCGATATTTGCAGCAATGTCGGCGCAGTTGATCGCCGCAAGCCCGGCTTGTGTATACAATTGGCTGTTGCAGCGCGCGGCGAAGCGGCTTGCATCTGAAAGCCCGGCTTCCATCAAGAGTTTTTCGTGAATCAGATTACCGAACTCGAACACGCCACCCGCCAAAATCAGCATCAGCGGCGTGATCAGCGTCATTTCGATGAGCACTGCACCGCGCTGGTCGTATCGAAATCTATCGAGATGACGCAATAGAATTCCAATCATCGCCATCACCGGTAAAGCTGAGCTTCGTCGCGGAGGAAATTGTCTAGCGTGCCTTGGCCACCACCCCCAGTAACGTCTACCAGTTCAACCATCACGGATGCGTCTTCCGACGGCGACGCAACCGGTTCAGTGAGCAAAAAGCTTGCAAAAGCTTCGACCGGCAGACCCGTGCTGTGGCCGGACAGATCGCTGCCGGCTGCTTGGAGTGCATTGCAGTTCAGGATCGCGCCGTAAATCAACCGACGGTCAACCGTCGTGACAGGGGGTTGGCAAGCTGCCGACGGGGTTCCGATCTCTCCACCGGTCGACGCCGTGCCTACCAACCCGGCCGATATTTCGTAACGGTAGACCTGATAGCGCGTCGGCTTGGTCGTATTCCATGAGGATGGATAGGCAGCGGAGCCAAAGTTGGTGCTCCAGTAACCAGAGAAATTCCAATTTCCATCGCCCATTCGGCCGCCGAGGTATGGAGTGGTCGCGTCGCGCGGAAGGCCCATTGTTCCAGCTTCGGTGAATGAAAGTTGGTTCATGGAAGGACATTGGTTTGCGCTCCCTCGGGTCTTAATTGCCCCTTTGCGGACGTTCGCGGCTGGACCGTATTCGGCACTATCAAAATGGTTGCCGCTTGCCGCAATGCCGAAACGAACATTGAAGGCGTCTTGCACTGGGCCGGCGTTCTGGCCAGTCTTCGTGCTAACGCTAGCGGAGCTGTAGCAACCAATCGGCCTTGATGTTGCAATCGTTTGCGCGAGAGCTTGAGCACCGTTGCCCACACCGGCCGGAGGTTCGAGGAAACCGAAGTTGCCAGGACCAGCGGCAGCCCCGTTTCCGACCTTCCTCAGTTCGATCAGTCGACGATGGACAGCCGGATTTGCGATGGCTTGCTCAAGTGTGTATCCGCCCGCTGCATTCGTCCCGTTCACCGTCTCGTAGGGGTTGCACATAAAGACCGGCGTGAAATCGCAGACGGCGGAGGTGAAGCCCGCCACGGCGACTGCGCCGACATTGAAACTGTTGCTGGCGCCGGATGACAAGAAGGAAGCCGGGAAGATTGCGGCAAACCCGACCGGGGTTACAGTGACTTCAACAAAACGGGCAAGTTTGGCGTCATTCAGCTCGTCGGTGATCACATTGGCGGGCACAATCGGGAGATTGTCGGTGGCCGGCAACGAGCGAAGATATCGGCGTGTTACTCCGGCAGAAGCGAGCATTTGAGGAGGGCCGGCGGTCGAGAAGGTGTATCGATTGCTTACCAGCGTAGCGATCGCCCTGTCAGCACGGCTGATAGAGTCCGACGTCCCATCCAGCTCAGCCGCGCCCGCCAGCGCAAACGCATCAGCCCCCTTCTGCAGATCGTTGTGCAGATTGTTGACCCGGCTCATGTCGATCACCAGCAGAGAAAACCCGATGATCGCCGGCAGCATGACGCTGACCAGTATCAGCGCTATTCCCCTCTGATCGTGCCAGAACGCGCGAACAATACGCAGCATGGCCTTGCTCTTTTGCTCTTTGGCGCCAGGATCCCTCGTTTACCTGACGCGCTGATCCTTCCGTTCAATCCGCTGTGTCTTTCGGCGTCCCGACATTGACCGTTATCGCTGGCGGCGGCGGCGGTGGCGGTGGGAACTTGTAACTCTGGGCAAGAGCAGCAGCGCGCGCGCCATCCCCTTCAATAGTGGTCTTTTTCGACGCCGGATTGAGCGGGTCGACCGTCTGCAGAAGCGAATTGTATTTCTGGGTGTCGCCCGCGGCCAATGTCACCGTGTCGTAGCGGTTCAGATAGTCGGCGCAGCCCGTCAGCCCGCTGGCGCACAAAAGCATGATCAACACCCTATTTCTTGACATAGATCATCTTGTCCTTGGATTTCACGTCGAGCATGTGGCCATAGGGGCCGACGACGCCTTCGCCTACTTCATATTTGCGCACCATGTCCTTGGTTACTTCCAGTTGGCCAAGCACGAAAAATTCCGGGTCGTTGGCCGGCCGTGTCTTGTCGAATGGGGTCGCCAGTTGCTCGCCGGGCTTCACTGGGCGAACAATATGCGGGGTGACGATGACGACCAGTTCGGTCTCTTCCTTCTGATTGCTTGAATTGTGGAACAGCGCGCCGACAATCGGCACTTGGCCCAGCCATGGTACCTGCCTCTGGATTTTGGTATTCTTGCTGGACAAAAGCCCGCCGACGGCGAAACTCTGACCGTCGCGCAACTCGACGACGGTCGCCAGCTTGCGGGTGGTGAAGATCGGGTCACCGGCCGGCGTGAAGCCGTTCAGGTCGCTTACCTCCGGCGCTAGCTTGATATGGATCTTGACGTCGTTGAGCACGATCGGCGTGAACTGCAGATTTACGCCGAACTGCTTGTACACAATGTTGATCTGGCCATCGCTGTCGAGGCTGCGGATGGGTACTTCACCGCCGGCGTTGAAGCTGGCCGGCTCGCCGGAAAGTGTGGTGAGATTGGGCTCGGCCAACATGCGCACGACACCCTTTGCCTCAAGCGCCTCGATGATCAGATCGACCTTGATGTTGCTGTCGATGACGCGAGTGATCAGCGCCGCGAATGGATTGGTGTTCGACAGCAGGCCAGTGAGCAGACCGCCCGGTCCGAGCACCACGTTATCTTCATCGACGGCGGCAATGCCCGTTCCAGTTCGTGTCGTTCCGCTGTTGTTCGTGCTCCGGATCGACACACCAAGGTCACGACCGGCATTGCGCTTGGCCTCAAGCACGCGCACTTCCAGATTAACTTGCTGGCTGTCATCAACGGTAACGGCATTGATAATCGCGTCGGGACCGTATTGCTGGGCCACTTCCAGGATCGACGCCAGCGTGGCGCCGTCCTTCACATGCCCGCCAAGCCGGACCTTGCCATTGACCGAACCGATATCGATCCGCGATCTGGGCGCTACCTGCCGAATTGCCTGCGCCATATCATTGACGTCGACGCCGACCTCGATCTGGATTACGCCAAGCGAGCGCTTGTCTTCGGAAAAGAGATTGACGGTGGTGGTACCGGCGCCCTTGGCAATGACGTAGAGCGTCTTGTCGGTCATCGGCTGGGCATCTGCGATCTTCTCGTCGGCGACGACGATATCGCCAAGAGTGGCATTCACCTCAATCGTCAGCGATTGCGACATGGGCAGGAAGACACGATGGACCTTGGGGTTCGACACGTCGATACGGCGATCGGCTGCCGTAGCCTCAAGGCCGATCGGCAGTAATATCACCGAACAGGCCAGCGCGGCGGCTGCCAGTGTTTTCCGGACCGTTCGCATCTGCATTCCCCCTTTTGGCGGCTCTTCGGACGCTCTTTATCCCATATACCAGAGTTATCTTTGTCGCGGTACGTCATATGTTTCGAGCTTCACGCCCCGAAAAACGCCGATAGTCGCACGGGCTGACGGCTCCGGCTGCACATATTTGATCACTTCATTAACGACCTCTTGCGCTTCGGGTGCCGAGGTCACGGCCGGAGCAGGCTTTGCTTTGCTCAAGTCGTCGAGCCGGCTTCCGACCTGTTCGACGGCCCGAGTCAGGCCATTGATCTTGTCGTCGGCTCGCTTGCGCTCGGCTGCCGCAGCAGCATCCGCCGTCGCCTGCCTGGCGAGTTCGGCTTGCCTGGCTGCGACATCGGCCGGCGTTTCGCCGGTCAGGTCGGAAAGCGTGATGCGTTGGGTGATCTCGTCCTTGCCGGCTGCTGCCTGGCGAAGCGCCAGCGACAACTGGCCGGCGCCGGCGGCCAGCGTCAGCTTCTGAGCGTCCTTGGTGCTAGCCTCTACGGTCACCGATTTCACCACCGTCGGACTGTCCGTGCTTTCATCAGCGACCTGGTCGACGGCGAGCACCTTCATGCTCTGCAACAGCACGTCGACGAAACTCTGGTCCGCACCTCCAGGATTGCGCACGGTGCGGGTCAAGAGCACATCGACCCGATCACCTGGGAAAACGAATCCTGCGACCCCGAGCACATCGTTGACTCTGATGGAAACAGCTTTCATGCCTTCGCCGAGCACCGCCGAAAGAGTGGCGCGCTGGCCGGGACCGGTAATCTTGGTGGCAAGAACGGGTTCATTGGCGCCGATCGCCTGCAGCGCCTGCTTTGTGCCTTCGCCAGCGAGTAGATCTTTTGTCGTCTTGAAAGCACCGGCCGGAACCGCGCCCGCCGGCCATGTAATTTCACGCAGCTTATCGGCCGACAGCGTGTCGCCGAATTTCAAAGACACGGCCGCCACCACAATGGTGTCGCGCGGCACGTCCGTGTTCGCCATAGCGCTGCGTTGACTGGTCAGCCAGATATTGGCGAGAACCACTGCGAGCACGCCGAATACGCCGGCGAGAACGATCATAATGACAGTGTTTGCACGCACTTTCTTTCCCCGCCAGACTCCTTCACCCACCGCCTGGATCGACGCCGGGAGACCTCCCGGCGTCAATGATGACAATCAGGATATCACGGCAGCGCCGCCTGGAGCGTTGTCCACTGGCCGGTAACCCAGCCACCGACAAGAATGATGGTGGCGATCACTGCGACAGTGATGATGCCGAGCAGGATGGTATATTCGACCATGGCAGCGCCGTGTTCGTCGTCGCGAAACTGCCGGGTCATCGTCATGAGCCTTTTCATGCCAATTTCTCCCTTTGGAGGTTCAAACCCTGACGAGACGAGCCAAGGATGAAATCGCATACCTAAGCATCCTCCGTCGACTTAATCCTAGGGGCCGATAAAAAGCAGAGTCAAATAAGTTAACGGTTCTTTGACTTCTTTATACCTGGCTGTGCCTGAAATAGTAATAACGTTTCGAGATTCTGTCTGCAGCAAGACGTTGAATCTGCCTGCTTTTCGCCTGTCTGTAACCATCCGTTCACAATTTCGCCGCGCCTGTGGCAGAAGCGAGGCGATATTAGCGGATAGGCATATGCCATTATATCCAAGGCCTTGCCGGAGCCCGTAAAGCGCCTTGTGGTCAAAAAGACACAGGGGATGTTTTGGCAGGCCCTTGTATACTTACGGCCGGACGCCTCCTTCGAATAGATGAGATGTTTTTTTGACCTAAGTGTTAACTGTGCAAGAGCATTGAGTTCGTGGAAGTGCTTGGTGCTGTCGTCTTGCGGGGTTGACGTTTAGGTTCCCCCAACGCGTGTCCAAGGGGGGTAGCGCAAAATGCTGGGCCGATTCACGAAAGGGCCAAGCGAGCCGCGGGTCGAGCCGAAGCTTGATCCGATCGTGCCGGCAGTCCCCGTACTGTCCCGTTCTGCGGAATTCGAATCGCCGGGGGATGATTTCCTTACGCTCAAGGTCGAGCTCCACCGCCACTTGATTGATCGCTTCAACCTGACGGCCCTTGAAAGTGCGTCCAAGGAGGAAATCCTGAACGAGATCCGCCCCATAGTGCGGGAATTCGTTCGTGCTCGCAACGTGCCGCTTAACGCCCGCGAACTTGACCAATTGACCAGCGACACCGCTGACGAGATGCTCGGGCTGGGTCCGATCGAGCCTTTGCTCAAGGATGATTCGATTTCCGATATTCTGATCAACACCCACAAGCGAGTCTTCATCGAGCGGCGGGGAGTCATAGAGGAGACGGCGATCCGCTTTCGCGATGAAGCCCATCTGCTACGTGTCATCAACAAGATCGTCTCGGCTATCGGCCGGCGCGTCGATGAATCGGCGCCAATGGTCGATGCGCGGCTGGAAGATGGGTCGCGAGTCAATATAGCTGTGCGGCCGATCTCGGTGGATGGCCCGCTGGTCTCGATTCGCAAGTTCTCCAAGAACCCCTATTCGCTCGAACGTCTGATGGCGTTTAATTCGATCCGGCAACCGATGGTCGACCTGTTGCGCATTGCCGTGCAGGCCCGCAAGTCGATCCTGGTTTCGGGCGGCACAGGCAGCGGCAAGACGACCCTGCTCAATGCCCTGTCGAGCTACATCCCAGCCAGGGAGCGCCTGATCACCATCGAGGACGCAGCGGAACTGCAACTGCAGCAGCCGCATGTGGGCCGTCTCGAGACGCGTCCGCCCAATGTTGAGGGAAAGGGCGAAGTTCGCCAGCGCGAATTGCTAAAAAATGCGCTTCGCATGCGGCCGGACCGCATCATCGTCGGTGAGGTGCGAGGCGAGGAAGCCTTCGACATGCTGCAGGCTATGAACACCGGCCATGAAGGTTCAATGACCACCATTCATGCCAACACGCCCCGAGATGCGATATCGCGATTGGAACAGATGGTCGGTATGGCCGGCATGCCGATGAGCCACGATTCAATACGGGCTCAGATTGCCTCGGCCATCGACATCATTGTGCAGACGCAACGGCTTTCCGATGGTGGAAGGCGGGTTGTTTCCATATCAGAACTCACCGGTATGGAAGGCAATGTCGTACAGGTTCAGGAACTTTACCATTTCGTCCGCCGCGATGTGACTGCCGAGGGCCAGATCGTTGGTGAATTTCGGGCGACCGGCATTCGTCCGCGCTTTGCCCAGGAAGCGGCGACCCTTGGCCATCAGTTCGCCAGGGACGCGTTCAACCCACAGGTCCCGCTCTAATGTTGACCGGCCAGACATTGCTCTACTTCATCTATGTACTGGCGGCTGCCTCGCTCATCCTCGCGGCCGAGGCTCTGTATGTGACTTACTCCAAGCGGCGCTCAACGGTCAGCACGATCAACCGTCGACTGAAGCGGCTCGCCGACGACGCTCCGGCCGAACAGACCTTGCAGCGATTGCTGCAAGAACGTGGGCTTACCAGCTCGGGCGACTTTCTTTTCAATGCGGTCGGCCTGAACAGGCTGTACACGCAATCCGGCGTTACCGGAAATCCGCTGTCGTTCGTCGCGACATTTGCTCTCGGTGGACTGGCCCTGGCACTGGTATTTGCGTTCCTGCTGCACTTCTCCGCCGTGTTTTCGTTTATCATCTTTCTGCTCATCGTATTCCTCCTGCCGTTTCTGGTTCTCCGCCGCGCGCGCGCCAGGCGAATCCAGAAATTCGCGAAGCAATTGCCGGATGCCCTTGAGATGATCGTGCGTTCGCTGCGTGCCGGTCATCCGACTTCCGTGGCTATAAGCCTTGTCGCACGAGAAATGCCTGATCCGCTGGGCACCGAATTCGGCATTGTTTCCGACGAGATCACCTTTGGCCTCAGCCTTGAAAACGCGGTGCGAAAACTCTCGCAGCGCGTCGGTTTCGAAGGTCTGCATTTGCTGTCGGTGTCGCTGTCGATTCAGGCCAAGACCGGCGGCAACCTTACCGAAATTCTGTCGAATCTCTCAGTGGTGCTGCGCGAAAGGCAGAAACTCAGGTTGAAGATTAGGGCGCTCTCTGCCGAGGGGCGAATGTCCGCGTGGATCATTTCCCTGTTTCCTCTTTTGATGCTCGCCATCCTCACGGGCCTAGCCCCCAGCTACTACGGTGATGTATGGGGCAGCCCCTTGATCATGCCTGTATTCTTGGTTTTCGGGTTCTGGGCGCTGCTCGGCGACTTCATCATGTACCGTATGGTCAATTTCGATTTTTGAGCGATCGGAGCTATAGAAGTTGTGACCCAGGATCTGAGCCTTCTGGTGTCCATCGCCGTCTTCCTGGCGGCCGTAGCGCTGTTTCTGGTGGGCGCGCTCGTCGTCTTGCCGGCGCTGCAGACGAGGAAACTGGTTGCGCAAAGCCTGCTGGCAGAGGGCATTCCCAACCGCCGCTCGCTTTTGGGCCAGGAAGAACTGGCCAAGATTTCAGCACAGCGGCCGGTCGACGCCTATTTCAGATCGATCGAAAAAGAACGCGACCAGCCCAGCGCGCTGGACGCAAAGCTCTTTCGCGCCGGCTTCTATCAGTCAAGCGCGCCAATGATCTATACTCTGTCGCGTCTTGGTGCGGTCTGTCTTGGCTTTTCCGTGACGTTTGCGCTCCTGTCGCGGATATTGCCACCCGGACTTCCCGGTCTTGTCACCTTTGCAGGCTCTGCCCTGCTTGGGCTGGGATGCATCGTCATTCCGAGCATTGCTCTCGATCGATTCGAAAAGGGACAAAAGCAGATTTATCGTCGCGGCTTTCCGGATTTCATGGACATGATGATCACCTGCGCCGATGCCGGCATGAGCCTCGAGGCGGCTGTCGAGCGTGTCGGCAGCGAACTGGCTGGCACCCACAGATGGCTCGGTATCCAACTCGCGATCATGAATCTTCAGTTGCGCGCGGGCAAGCCGTTGCGCGAGGCCCTGCGCGAACTATCCGACCGCGTTGGACTGGAGGAGGCGCGCGCGCTGGCTGTGCTGTTCCGTCAATCCGAAGAGCTCGGCACCAGTTTGACGGACGCCTTGCGCGTCTACAGCGACGAAATGCGGGGACAAAGAATTCTCTTCGCCGAGGAACGCGCCAACGCTTTGCCTGTCAAGATGATGATACCACTGGGGCTATGCATCTTTCCTGTTGTGATGATGGTTGTGATGCTTCCAGTGATCATTCGAATGAAGGGCATTTTCTTCTAGACCGGGATGTGCTTTGGTCAGGGGACGGGATCGGAAAGATCCCTGGGGGATAAAATGAAAAGGCCAATGTGCCTCGTTGCCGCTGCCAGTTTGCTGGTAGTCGTGCTTTCCGGATGTCAGTCGAATGCGACGGATCCAACGGGAGTCGTCCGCACTAACGAGCCGGCGAAAGTGGAGCTTACTGCCTTCGGCGATACCTTCGACGGACTGAAGACGGTCAGCGACGTCGAATATTATGCCTCCGACCAAGCCGTTGCCGAAGCCAAGAACCAGTTCCGCTCGGAAAATTATGGCAATGCGGGCGCCCTGTTCTACAAGGCAACGCAACTTGCCCCCAACGATGGTGTCGCATGGCTGGGCCTCGCCGCCTGCAGCGACCGCATCCACCGCTTCGATCTCGCCGACAGGGCTTATGGCCAGGCCTTCCGGCTGATTGGGCCTACGCCCGAATATTACAATAACGTCGGCTATTCCTATCTGCTGCGCGGCAAGCTGCAGGACGCGCGCAGCAATTTCCTTAAAGCGTACGAACTGGCTCCCAACGATCCGACCGTCGCCAACAATTTGCGACTCCTGTCATCCAGCGTGAAGAACCTCGAACGGTAAGGCGCTAGCATGTTGCTTGCCGGAGCGCTGCTGATGAAAGGGCTGGCGGTTTCTTTGCTGGCAAGGGTTGCATGGCTCGACTTCACCACCCAAAAAATATCTAACCGCGACGTGCTGCTGCTTTTGTGCCTTGGGGTGGGTTCGCTGCAGTTTGTGTCGATCCTCACCGGGTCGTGGTGGGACATGGGCCTGAGCGCGCTTGCCGGCCTTCTGCTGTTCGTTGCGCTTTTCCCGTTCTGGGCCATCCGCAAGGTCGGCGCCGGCGATGTCAAGCTGATGGCGGTGATTTCGTTTCTGATCGGCGGCAGCGGGCTCCTGGTGTTTTCCGTGCTGTTGCTGGTCTTCGCGCTTGCGACCGCGTTAGTCGTGAAGAACCCCTTGATGCTGCCCGAAGGCGCCTTCCGCCTCTACGTTCAGCATCTGGATCGCAAAGGCGTCGTCCCTTTCGGTGTGCCGATCTCGATCGCCGCTATCTGCACGCTAGGGCTTCAGATCTATGGCAACGCACGGTTCTAGGCGGGCTCTCAGTCTGACATGTTTGGCGCGCAAACTAACTTTCAATCAACCTGTGAGAGATCATTAGCTTGCGCTCAAATTGGCGAAGTGCTTGGATTGCGTCTTGCCGGCGGGACGCCGTATGGACATTCTGAATATCAAAGCGCTCTTAATTGCGGTTCTGATCTTCGTTCCGATCGAATACCTGTTCGCTCTGCGCCCCCATCAGAAGATATTTAGGAAAGCCTTCTTCAATGATCTCGTCTATGCGCTGTTTAATGGCATCCCGATAAGCCTTGGCCTGATCGCGGCTATCACGGTAGCAACGAGTACGGTGGGGCGGCTGGTGCCGGCCTATGTCGGCAGCGCAGTATCATCGCAACCTGTTTGGCTCCAGGTATCAGAGATCATTGTCATTGCGGACGTTGGCTTTTACCTGGCCCACCGCACCTTTCACGCCGTTCCCTTTTTGTGGCGCTTCCATTCGATTCATCACAGCATTGAAGAACTGGACTGGTTGGCGGCGCACAGGGTTCATCCTGTTGACCAGGCTCTGACAAAGAGCGCGTCGCTCGTGCCTGTATATCTGCTGGGTTTCAGCAGCCCGGCGATCGCCCTGTTTGCAATAATTTTTCACGTCCACGGACTTCTGCTGCACGCCAACGTCAGGCTGAATATCGGCCCGCTTCGGTGGTTGATCGCGTCACCCCAGTTCCATCATTGGCATCACGCTCACGAGCGCGCGGCATACGACAAGAACTTCGCAGGTCAACTTTCATTGATCGATGCGCTCTTCGGAACGATGTACCTGCCCGGTAACGCTGTCCCGGAGCGCTATGGCGTCGATGATCCGATTCCATCAACTTACGTCGAGCAACTCGCCTATCCAGTGATTCCGAAGGGCAGAATCAATGAAGCTCCCTCCGCCAGAGATACGTGATTTCGCCGGGCGTGCAACGATGACACTCTACTTCACGTTCTGCGCGACTTTGAAGGCCGCAACGTTCTTGGTAGCTCTTGCCGGCGCAGAATGGACGGTGGCGTGGATTATCGATCTCACCGCAGATGTCGCCGCTCTCGGCTTTCTCGTGCTCGTCGTTGTGATGACAGTGGCGCGTCTTCCGCCCCTGGGAACAGCGCACGGAATTGAACCCCGAATCTCTGCGCTCATCGGATGCTTTGCCACCGCAACTTTGATCGCGGTCCCTCGCATCCAGGCAGCTCCGCAGATCGAGTTTGTTGCGGACCTGACCACCATAGTTGGTTTCGCTCTTTGCATCTTGTGCCTGTTCTGGCTTGGCAGATCCTTCAGCATCACCGCGCAGGCCAGGCGGCTCGTCACGGCAGGGCCTTACCAGATCGTGCGTCACCCGCTCTACGTCTGCGAAGCGATCGTCCTGCTCGGCATTCTTCTCGGCAACGCGACATGGGCGACCGTCGCAATCTGCGCGATTGCCCTGGCTTTCCAATATCGGCGGCTCGTGAACGAGGAGAGGGTCTTGCGAGCGGTGTTCCCCGAATACGAAGCCTATGGGCAGACCACGCCAATGCTCATTCCGTCTTTATCCTCATTGTGCCGATGGCAGTGACTGTGCCCCATGCTGACCTGCAGTGTACAGATGTAAGGGCATGCCTGGTGATCTTACACGGCGGCGTTAGGAATGCTTCATTGGCTGACGGAGGTGTTGAAACTCGAAATCACTTAGTAACTATTGCCTTGGTCACAGCTCTTTTCGGGCTGATTGACATTTTTTGGTTGCCATTTTCTACAGTCGATTTTTCACCGAGGAACTGGGTTGACATAGGCAAGGTGGCCCTTGTCCTCAGCGCATCTTGGATGGCATCGGCAATTGCCCTCCATAGATTGAGATCTGATACAAGCCCAATCGCCAGCATAATCAAACATCTTTGTGGCTGCTTGAGAATCCTGGTCGTTTCCGCAGTTGCATTCATACCGCTCGCCATTTCAACCACCGTCTTCATGTACCTGGCGTCGGCCACCTCAAGGCCGCTGGCAGACCCGGTTCTAGCTTCTATCGATTCCTGCCTCGGTTTCGACTGGCGGTGGTTTCTGGCCACGACCAACCAGCCGACTACAGCATCCGTCCTGGTTTTTGCTTATCATGTGCTGGCGTTTCAAATGCCGCTCGTTTTGTTAGTCCACGCGGTGAGAAACCAACGAGAACGAGCACTGGAGTTTGTGGCTCTTCTAGCGGTTGCCTCGGTCTTCACGGGCGCACTGATGGCGTTGGCGCCAGCTGAAGGCGCTTATGCCTATTTCAAGCCGGCGCGCGGGCTATTTTCGAACTTCACCACTGATGCCGGAATGTGGCACCATCATGTGCTTATGGCGCTGCGATCAGGCGAGCCGTTTGATCTAATTATGACTAAAGGCACAGGGCTCGTCACGTTCCCGTCGTTCCACACGGCACTTGGATTGGCATTGGTCTATGCCGCGCGGACCATCCGGCCACTTTTTGTCGTGTTGGCCATGGTGAATGCCGCCATGATTGTGGCCACTCTGCCTGAAGGCGGTCATCATTTAATAGATGTAATCGCCGGCATAATCATCGGTATTCTCTCCATCATTGCCGTCAAGATGCCTAGCTATGCTCGCGGAAAGGCCGACCGCGTTGCGAGATCAGCCGTGGGATCGGACGCGGACCACTGAATTGGCCACGGGCCGTTGCCTTCGGCTGCCTGGCAATGACGTGGCGGCGGCGAGACACAGGGAGGAGGAGCGCCGCCCTGCGGCGGCATCTGCGCAGCTGCATGCACAGGAAGAAGAGAAGAAGATCAACATCTCCACCGTGCTCGCCGGCCAGAGGCTCGGAATCACCGAAGTCGCCGACGACATTTGGCTCGTCTCCTTCATGCACTACGATCTCCGGATATATCGAAATGCTTGCGTGCAACAACTCGGCGCGTTGTGGGAACAGGCTCTGCGCGATGCGCTCACTCGGAGCGTCCGCAGACCCAGCGACGTAGGATTCTATGGTGGAGCTCCCTTAGCCATGCCTGGGGTCCCAAGCATACTGCTGTTTGTAGAATTTGTCTGCGGCGCCGCGGTCGGAATGGCCTGGGTCGCTGGGTGCCAAGTTTTTGTCTTGGCAGGACAGCCGACTGCTTGTTGGCGGCATCGGCGGCTTGCTCTTTGTGTGGCCCTCCGCGCGCATTCCGGGGGTTGGGCGCCTCATCCGCCACCACGCCGACGGCCTGACGCCGACCATGTTAATCGGAGCCGGAATAGCAGGGCTGCTGGGAGGTCTTGTCCTGATTGTGCTGGCCGGTTTCGTCGAGTCACTCATAAGAGGCTGACAGCAGCTCCGAATGAAGAAGATGCTTGGCGCGCACAGATACTTTCCGGCTATCCATCGGCCGCGCTGAAGATTGCTCGGTAACTAAAATATATAGACTTTGTCCTACCTGGGCGCGGGCGCAGCGTCGTACGTGATGGAGCGATCCTGCCGTTTGACGCTTTGACGGTGGCTGGCTCGCGAAATAGATCCCGCGTCGCATCAAGACAATCCCGCCGGCGCGTGCCACCGCCGACTAACGAAAACTCTCCGACGCGCGTCGACGTCTACCCAGAGTGTGGCTGGTGGTAGCGGTTGCTCACGCAACTGCTTGATCTTGATTGATTAGGTGCTAGCGGAGAGCGCTACATCGCGAGACCCACTATCGAAGAGGCCATCTGCTATCGGAGGCGCACGTAGCCTAGACTCCTAGGCTAGAGCGGTTCGCGTTTTGGCTGAATCCAGATTCCCAAGATTGAGCAAATCAAATTCGATGTCCCGGCCGTGGAGGTCGTGACTGATGGCGAAGCCTATTCGGTAGATCTGCGGCAGCGGGCGATGGCACGCCTTGAAGCGGGCGAGACGAGCTATGAGGTGGCGGCGGCACAGCGCCGGTTGTGAGATGACAAAGCGATCTTGTGTGCGTTCGACCATGGCGGGCTGCACCAAACCTCGGCCTGACTTGACGAGATTACACCTCCTGGTGCTTATCGTTTGTGCCGACGCCTTCTGCTTCGATGTCGCGGAAATCGCATCGACAGCGCCCCTTCCGCAGTATTCTCCGAGCCACCCAATCCGGTTGATCCGGCGCAACTCTCCTGGCTACTGTCCTCGATGTTCATTGGGGCCCCACGGGATGGGTCGCCGATCGTTACGGGCGAAAGTTGGTGCTCTCTGGCGTGTTGCTGTTCCTCACTGTGGTCTCGCTCCTTGCCGCGTTTAGCCGAGACATCCAATCCTTTACAGTGCTGCGTGGCATTCGGGCATCGCTCTTGGGGCCTTCCACCTCTGGTCATTTCCTACCTGACGGAAATCCTGCCGCCCAGACGCCGTGGCATGCTGATCCTTCTCGTCAGCACCACCGCCGCCCTTGGCCCCCACTGCTACATCTTCATCGCCCGCTGGCTTGCGCCGCTCCAGCCATTTGGGCTCGACGCGTGGCGCTGGGCGTTTTGCCTCGGCAGTTTCGGCGCAGGGGTCTTAGGGCTCCTGTTTCTGATCCGGAATCACCGCGGTGGCTATTCTCGCAGAGCCGGCTGGCGGAGGCTGAAAAAATAGTCCAGGCATTCGAGCGTTCCCCGAGAATAGACTTCGGAGAAAGTCCTGATTGCACTGCGCGGAAATGTAGGCCTCAATGGGGCCGTCAAGGGAGGGCGGACGCCATCATAGTGTCGGTACGGACAGACCCGCAACCTTTAGCTGTTGAGACAGTGATCGATCCGTCCCGCAAGCGGCGGCTGATCGACCTTTCCGAACTTTGGCGATATCGGGAAGTTGTGTTCTTCCTGGCCTGGCGCGACTTCAAGGTCAAATACCGCCAGACTTATCTGGGTGTGCTCTGGGCAATGCTGCAGCCGCTCGTTGCCATGTCGGTCTTCAGCGTCTTGTTTGGCCGACTCGTGGGCATCTCATCAAACGGAGCGCCATACCCGCTGTTTGTCCTGTGTGGGCTCGTGCCGTGGAATTTTTTTTCGCGAGCGGTTGGCAGCATGACGGGCAGCCTTGTCGGCAACCAGGAACTTGTGAAGCGCGTCTATTTTCCGCGTCTGATCATTCCCATATCCGCTATGGCCACGTGCCTGACCGATATGATCGTCGGCCTCACTCTTTTGTTCGCGGCGCTGCTGGCATTCGGAATCTGGCCGGCACCGCAGGTGATCTTCCTGCCACTGTTCGTGCTCGTCATGGCTGCGTCTGCGACGGGGCTGGGAGTGGCACTATCTGCGATCAATGTCCGCTTTCGCGATGTGGGATATCTCGTGCCGTTCAGCCTTCAGATAGTTCTGTTCATGACTCCGGTTGTCTATCCGGGCAATCTCGTGCCGCACTTTTGGCGGCCGCTCTACAGCCTGAACCCTATGGTGGGGATAGTCGAAGCCATGCGCTGGAGCGTACTGGGCACGCCCGCCGATTGGGTCATGATCTCGATATCGACTCTCTCCTCGCTGGCCCTTCTCGTTGCCGGACTGGCTATTTTCTCAAAGTCCGAACGCGCGTTTCCGGACCTGATCTGAGCAATGACCGACACAGTGATTGAAGCCACCAATCTCTCCAAGGCCTACAGACTGGGGGTGGCGAACAATAGCTTCCCTACCTTGCGGGACGCGCTGGCCAGCGGCGCAAGGCGAATCCTTCACAGGAAGTCCGCTTTGGGTCGACGCAACGGTGGAGACGATCAATTCTGGGCCCTGAGGAACGTCTCCTTCCAGGTGCGCGCGGGCGAAGTCCTTGCCGTGATCGGACCCAACGGCGCGGGAAAGAGCACCATTCTCAAGATATTGGCGCAGATTGTGGAGCCGACTTCCGGTCGCGCGACGATACGCGGACGGCTGGGAGCTTTGCTGGAGGTCGGCACGGGGTTCCACGCGGAGCTGACCGGCCGCGAGAACATCTATCTCAACGGAGCGATACTCGGCATGCGCCGCGCCGAGATCAGATCCAAGCTCGATGAAATCGTCGATTTCTCCGGCATCGAGCCGTTTCTCGACACGCCTGTTAAGCGTTACTCAAGCGGCATGTACTTACGCTTGGCCTTCGCGGTTGCCGCGCATGTCGATCCCGATATTCTGGTGATCGATGAGATATTGGCCGTCGGCGATGCCGCATTCCAGAAGAAATGCATTGCCAAGGCCGAAAGCGTCGCCGAAACGGGCCGCACAGTGCTGATCGCTAGCCACCAGATGTCGGTTCTGCAGCGGCTTTGCAACCGCGCAATTTTTATCGACGGCGGGACGATCCTGGCCGACGGCCCGACGGGCGACCTGGTCCGGAATTATCTGCAGACACTGGAAGCGCGAGCGAGCACCGATCTGAGTACACGAACGACGCGCACCGGGCGAGGCCGCCTGCGTGTCGTCGGCATCGAGGTTTTCAACAAAACGGGTCCCGTCGCGTCGGGGCAGCCGGCGGTTTTTCGGCTTCAGGTCGATGGGCCGCGCGAACTTGCACAATGCCTTATTACCATTATTGACGACCTCGGCGATCCTGTGACGTCATTCGACACGATGGAGCACTCCGAGCATGATCGTCAGGGCGAAGTCTACACGGTGCATGTAGAGAGCCTTATGCTGAGACCAGGGCGCTACAGGATTGATGTGGCGCTAGTGGCGGACGACAGAGTGGTCGAAGACCAGGTCGAGACCGCCGCCGCGTTCGATGTCATGCCCGGCTTGCTCGACAACCGACCGGTTACCGCCCAACCCGGCTTCGGCAGTGTCAGCTTTCCGCACCGATGGGTGACTAGGCGTTGACGCTTGCTTTCAAACTGAAGCACGCACGAGTTTACGCCGAATCCGGCGCCGTTGCTTTGCTGTCCACATCATGATCTTCAGGATAAGCCGGTCGGCCCTGCTTCCAATCGTCGGCGGCACGACGTAGGGCGCACGCGCCAGCCGCAGCGTCCATCGGACGTGGAAGCCTCGCAGTCCACTCTCCTGCAAATGTTGCGCGACCCAGTCGAGGAATGCAGCGCGGGCAGGGTGTTTCCCCATGCCGTCGTAGACCCCTCGCTCAGCCGCCGCCGCCGACGTCGAACCGGAATACTGCCGGTAGCGTGCCAGAGTTACAGGCGTGACAAAGACGGGAAGACGCAGGAATAGCTTCGCCCACAGAGCTTGGTCTTCATAGAGATCGAAGCGCTCCTCAAAGCCGCCGACCGTGCTGATCGCGCTCCTTCGCAAGAGCACCGAACAGGTACACGGAACGTGACCGTTCTGGATCAGCAGAAGTCGCCTTAGAAGCCGCGGGGGCTGATGCAAACGGCCAGCAAGCCCGTCCGTCGGCTCGATCCAGTCGGGGCGCTCACCGTCTGGATACCACCATCTCGTCGGCCCGAAGATCATTGCGGCTTCCGGGTTGGCATCGGCTGCCGCCAGAACCGTCCGGAGCATATGCGGTTCGTACAGATCGTCTGCATCCAGGAAGGCAAGCAAATCGCCGCTGCCGGCCTCTATTCCGGCGTTTCTCGCTGCCGCCGCGCCACGCTTGGATCCGGGAGGCCTGTTCAGCACCTCGATCCGAGGATCGGTTGCTGCAACATCATTGGCGATCCTGACACTGTCATCCGTCGAGCCATCGTCGACCAGCAAAAGCTCCCAGTCCGCAACTGTCTGGGCTTGGACGCTGGCGATCGCTTCGCCCAGAGTTGCCTCCGCATTGAGGAAGGGGGTTATGATCGTCACTCGCGGCAGGGAAGTCATCGCCGAAGCCATCCTTTGATACTTCGCTTGATCACCTTGCGGCGCTCGCGCGCAAGCGCTTTCCAGATTGCTGAACGAATGCGGAAAGAGGCGCCCTTATCCGCCATTGTGCGATTTAGCCATGTGAGAAACGTGATACGCGCGGCCTCGTCAGTGCCTGCCTCAGAGCAGGCAACAGAGCAACTTTCAGAATGCTGGCGGTATTTTGCCCAGGTCCGGCCGGACACGTAGGCGGGCGCGAATGCGAGCGCCTTGGCAAAGAACGTCTGGTCCTCGAACATCAGGCGAAAGCTGTTCTCGAACCCCCCAAGCGTTGCGAATAAGCTTGAACCCATCAGGGCATTGCATGTTGTCGGCGTCTGGACCTCGTTCTGAAGTAGCAGCTCAAACAGCACGGGAGGCTCGTATCGGGTGTCTGGTTCGACGCCGAGCGGGTAGTAGAAGTCCGCGCGGTCAGCAGCCTCTTGCCAGCTATGCCAGATCAGAGTCCGGCCATAGATCATGCCGAGCGCCGGATCGCTTTCCATAATAGAGACCTGTTCGGAAAGCTTTTCGGGCAGCCATGCATCGTCTGCGTCGAGAAATGCGACGTAGGCGCCGCGCGCTTCCGTCAGTCCACGGTTGCGCGAGGCGCTGATACCGTGATTGCCATTGTCATGGTGAGACAATAGTCGCACCTTGCCCGGCAGCCGCTGCTCATAACCGCGTATGATGGCGGGCGACTGGTCAGTCGAGCCATCGTCGACAACGAGGAGTTCCCAGTCGGTGAAGCTTTGACCTACAATGCTGTCAACAGCTTCCCGGAGATAACTCTCACCATTGAACACGACTATAATTGCCGTGACACGCGGCTGTCCGCCTGAATTGTCAGCCATGGCACAGCACCATGCGCCGAAAGTCAGCTTCACCCCAATCGGCGACCGTAACGCGCGGCAATCGGTAAGGGTCGACGCGAGGCCCAGCTTCACGCGGCAGGGTAGTTACTGCATAGTCTATGCCGGCAGACCTTACGGCGTTGGCGGTGCTGCCATCGAAATCTCCAAACGGGTATGCGAATCCCACCACCCGCCGTCCTGTAATCTCCTCGCATTGTTGGCGGCTGCCTGAAATCTCGCGTTCAAGCTCGTCCCGTTTCAGTAGCGGCAAGGATGGGTGCGTACAGGTGTGGGCGCCGATCGAAACGCCATCGGTGTCGGCGAGCTGCCGCAGCTCCGAATGCGTCATGGCGCGATCGCGCCCTCGGGGACTGGCGTCGGTTCCTGCCCATCTTGCCAGCCGCTCAAGGGCCTTCTCGCGTTCGTGTGGACTCAACGGCTTCAGCAGTGCGTGCAAGTTGAAATGGAGCGTCGTGCGGTTGATCGCGTTATTGGAGTCCGCCGGCATTGCGTCCTCCCAAACGCGCCAGTCATAGTTTCGGCCAGCGATCTCGATCTCCAGAGTGTTCGGGAGAGCAGGCATCTCCAAAATGATGCGGGATAGAATGTCCCACCAGAACACTGAGGGATCGGTGATCGCATGGGTGGTGACGAAGACAGTCGCAGGACAGTTCATACGCCGCATGATCGGCACGGCGTTTTGGAGGACATCCGCGTAGCCGTCGTCAAAGGTGATTGCCACCGCATTTCTCGGTGACCGTCTCTCCCCAAGCCGTTGCGCCAGCCATTGCAGGGGAACAATGTCCCGCGCTTTCGTAAGAAGTTCGATCTGGCGTGCGAAATTTTGCGGCGAAACCGCGAGTTCCCAAGGATCGACGAGCGGTTCTGCGATGCGGTGATACATCAGCACGATAGGTCGGCCGAAACCGGCAAGCAGGCGCCCCCGTCGCAGGAATTTGCTGACAGTTTGACGCGCTGTCACGGCGCCGCTCATCGCCTGAAAGCCCGCGCCGCGACTATTACCGGACAATAGGGGTCGTGCACATCAAGTAATGCCGAATTCAGCTCATGTTCCGCCAGGCCGTAGAGGAAGGCCGTAGCAGAATACGCGTTTCCATAGTGACTGACTTCGACGTTCTTCGCCCCGAACCTGTCCGACAGAAGTCGCCTTAGGGCAGCCGGAGTTATCGACCAGAACCAGCTCTCGCCCCATTCTCTCCTGTCAATCGGGCTGACCCAAGGCACTGTAATCAGGAGAACGCCTCCCGGCTTCAGGATCCGCCACAGGGTTGCGACTGCAGCAGGTAGATCGAAAAGAAGGTGCAGGGTCTGGGTGAGTACGATACAATCGAAGGTCTCGGACGGCAGATCGTCGTTATTCGCCAGATCACCCACGAAGGTTGTCAACGGGTGGCCGTTATAACGGTTCAGAACATCGCTTGCGGTAACCCGACTGCCTCCGAAACGCATCGTATAGGCGTTGTCACCGATCTCCAGGACCCTTCCGGATATGTTCAACGAACAGGACGCGAGGAAAGTCTCGACATAGCGGCGGTCCAATGGCTTGCCGCGATCAAAACCGAACTCCGTGCTGAAGGGTACGGTACGCTCGAGGTCACCGAACCGGGCGCTCGAGCGGTGCCGACTTGACCGGCGCCTGAGACGATGCCGGAGCATCACAGCGGTCTGTAACGGCGCTGCAAGCGAAACGGCGATAGTGCTGCTGAGTTGACCGGCGAGTGAAGAGCGGAACCGAAGCGCTGTACCAAGCTGTCCCAGTTGCTTGTCCGTATAATAGCACTTCCATTTTTCGACACCCTGACGGTAGGCGGCCGCCCAATCCGGATTGGTCTGCGCGACGTCCCGCTGCCGGCGAAGGACCTTCAGCGCCGCGCGCAACATCATCGGATTGCTGTTCGACATATTCGTTGCGTGCCGACGGTAATCTGCGAGGTATTCCGGAATGCAGGCCACCTTGTTCGCCCGAGATAGGCGAAGGTAGACGTCGTAGTCCTCGCAAGCCCGCAGTGACCGGTCAAATCCGCCGGCGGCTTCCAATGTCCTGCGGCGATAGAGCACCGTCGCATGCATTCCAATCAGGTTGTCGGTCAGGAAGCATGCATACGGGTCCTCGCCCACCGACCTCAGTGGTACAGTATTCCTGACTGCACCGGCCTCGTCGATGTAGCGGAAAGCGCCGTAGACCAACGCGCAATCGGGATTGTCGTGAAACAAGGCAAGATTGGTGGCCAGCGCTACCGGGCGCAGCCTGTCGTCGGCATCCAGGAAGGCAATGAATTCGCCGCGCGCTGCCGTCATCCCGGTGTTACGGGCAGCGGCCAAACCCTGGTTTTTTTGGCGGATGTAGTGGACGTCGTCATATCGACGAACAACACTTTCGGGATTGTCCGACGACCCATCGTCCACAATGATGATCTCATCCGGCTTCACGGTCTGATTGCGGACGCTGTCGATCGCTTCGGCAAGGAACCGCGCATGATTGTAGGTCGTGATGACAACTGAAACGCTGGATGCAGCGGGGCGGGTGGTCATCTCTCACCCGCTCCGTTTCGGCAGGTCGGGTAGCCGGCAAAGGTCAACCAGCCGACAGATCGCCGACATGCTTCCTCGAAGCTGACGGCAGGCTGGTATCCGAGCTCACGCTCGGCCTTGCGCCATGGAAGTTTCGTCTGGCACTGGTGCAAAAGTGCACGCTCCTCCGATACCATGACCGTTGGGGCCGTAGTCGCACCGGTCGCATTGCGTCCTGCCTTCCGCCACTCGGCATAGCCTGCCTTCAGTCCGCTGCGAACAGGCCTTGGCAGGCTTCGGACAAGCCGCCGATATCCTTGGCTTTCCTTCAGTCCTTGTTTCCATCTCGGAGCAAATGACAATGGCGCTGAAGCCGAAATCGCGGCCAGGTCGAACCCCAGTGCCTCGGCGATCGGTCGGCAAAGATCTGCCCAACTGATCTCTTCCCGGTCTCCGATCAGATAGGTTCGCCCAGAGGCCTCGGGCACTTCGATGGCGAGCTTGATCGCGTGAATGACATTGTCGACATAGGCGCTGTTGCAGATACCACGACCGCCATCCACCAGGTAGGCCGAACCGTCAATGAGCTCGTCGGCAAAACCACCGGTCCAACTGGAGCGTGGGCCAAAGACAATTCCGGGCCGCAGCACCACTACCTGCACCGCGCCGTCGCGTGACAGTTGCCCGAGACGGCGTTCGGCATGAATCTTCGTATTGTTGTACTCGATCGTCTGATCGTCATGCAACGCGCTCGTTTCGTCCGTCCCGGGCGGGGGCGATTGGCCATGAACGGAA
The DNA here is from genome assembly GCF_040322275.1 of Mesorhizobium sp. M0174. Taxonomy (NCBI): domain Bacteria; kingdom Pseudomonadati; phylum Pseudomonadota; class Alphaproteobacteria; order Hyphomicrobiales; family Phyllobacteriaceae; genus Mesorhizobium; species Mesorhizobium sp. M0174. Next base: position 10,958 of record NZ_JAMYTB010000023.1, on the reverse strand, counting down.
GCGCTGCTGAGATAGATCAGACGAAGCACGCCGGCAGCGGTGGCTGCATGATAGACTGGCTCGATAGCATCGACGATGGTGCGGGCGTCACCGGCAACTGCATGTACGACGTACTGACAGCCCGTAAAGGCAGCGGTAAGAGCCTGAATATCACGCGCATCCGCCACCATTGCGTCAATCGCAAAGCGAGACAGACTGGCGAAAGCATCCGGCCTGCGAACGATCGGCCTCACATTCGCCCAGCCGGAAAGTTGCAGCAACTCCACGGTGCGGCAACCTATGAAACCGTTGGCGCCAAGCACTGCAACAGTGCCGGTCATTGTCTGGTCCCGGCGGAAGCAGCGACATGGAGCAATTCTTCCGGACCGAGCCACGGCATGTCCATCAGTTTCCGTCTAGCATAGCATCCTTCGATCAGATCGACCACATTGCGCCCAACACTGGCCGGCACGGAAAGGGGGGCCCCATTTCGGACCGCATCCACCAAGCCCGAAACCTGATCGCAAAATGCATCGACAAAATCGCGCGACCGGCCGTCGGCATTGGTGAAGGAAACGCAGCCTGTCGTGCGACTTCCATTCAAGGCGACCTCCACAGTCTCGGTCTCATTGACCGTCCAGGAAATCGAGCCACGTTCGCCCTCAAGGCGGTACAGATTCGGGCGAGCCCAATCCCGGCTCAACCTGACCGTCGCGTCGAAGCCGCCAAAACGCAGCCGGACAAGGCAGTTCGCCTCGACGCCGCCCATTGCGTCATCGGCGTAGTGGATTTCGTCGGGCTCTCCAAACCACCAGGTCAGGAGGTCAAGGCAATGCGTGCCGATATCCTGAAGCACACCACCACCGGACTCCGCGAAGCTGAAATAGCTCATCGAAGCCACCGGCCACTGGAAGGAGCCGCCCTCAAAACAACTGACGCTTCGTAACCGTCCGATCATTCCGCCCTCCAGCATGGCCTTTATCGACCGCGTCGCAGGGAACTGCCTTCTGACGAGCCCTGTTGCCACATGAAGATTGTTGGCTGCCGCTGCCGCAAGGATACGAGCCGCCTCGGAGCTGCTCGTGGCCATCGGCTTTTCGCACAGAACATGCATCCCGGCTTCCAACGCTTGTGTCGACTGATCAGCGTGATATCCAGGTGGCGAAGCAATGATCGCAATATCGGCGTCCATAGCCAAAAGGCCGTCGAAACTGGCCGCAACCTTGGCTGAGGGCAGTCGCGCCTGAACGAGTGCGGCCTGCTTCGCATCTGGATCGAATATCCCCGCGACTGCAACTTGGCCTCTGCTTTGAAGGCGTGAAAGCGCTTCCGCATAGTAGAGCCTTGTGACAGCTCCACATCCGGCCAAAACGAGCCGGACCGGTTCATCTTCCCGGAGTCCTGCAGGCCGCTGCGCGGTTTCAACTAGGATGGACAATCCTGCCTCCCTGTCTTGCAACGAGCCGCAGCATACGACCAATTGTCTTGAGTGAGGGATCGAAGCGGAACGCTTCGCTCATCTGCGCCAAGCATCCAGCCCAATCGCCGGCGCCGAACAGTCGCCGCGCAGTCTCGAGAGCGCTTAGCGCATAGGTCCGCCGGGCCGACGCGGCGACATCGTCCGCAAGCTCGGTTGGAAGATAGCTCTTGAAAATATCGATCGCCATTCGCGTGTAGGCCATGTCCTCGGCACTTCGGATATGGCGCCCTGTGTTCGATTGGGGGTGCATCCGATAAAGTGCAAGGGCCTGCGGTTCGTACCAGACAGGAAATTGAGAAGCGATGCGGACCCACATCTCCCAGTCTTCACTGCATTTGAGCCGCCGGTCGAAGGCGCCGAGTTCTTCGTAGACCGCGCGGCGCACCACGATTGATGGCGTCATGACGTGCTGTTCCAACGCCAGTCGAGCCGCCGCATTCTCGAGCCGTCCGGGGCTTGACTGCATTACAGGCGGGATCGACAGCTCCTGTCCGTGGGCATCCATGAAGATCGCCCGGCAGAATGCCGCGCCTGTACTCGGGTCCGCATCGAAGCCTCGTCCGAGCAATTCGTAGAAGCCGGGGCGGACGGCGTCGTCGCCGTGCAGGAGATGTACGAGTTCGCCCTGGGCACGATCCAGGCAGGTATGGAAGTTGCCGATATGCCCTAGATTTTGCGGCTGGTGGAAAAAGCCAACGCGGTTCCCACCGATTTCATTCAAGACTCTTTGCGGATCATCGGAAGAACAGTCGTCAACCACCTCGATTTGCATTTGAGCCGGGCCGGGGTCCTGCGCCAGCACACTTTCCAGCGTTGCGGCAAGAAAGCAGGCGCAATTACAGGCGGGGATCATCACTGACCATTTCGGGCGTGCAGCCTCCCGTGGCAACGGCGAGATCGGATCGCGATACTCGAAGTCACGGACCGCCGTCATCGCTGGAGCACCGAGGACTTCAGCAGGTGCAGCCCCAACCTGACAATGTCGCGTTTGTCCACGTCACGTCCGATGCCACCGCTGCGAAGGCTCCGCAGGAAGCACGATCTGGCCGATGGCAAATCGCCTTCTACCAGATACCGCATTGACCATTCATAAAAGTAGCGGGAGCAGCCGCCGCGGGCAGAATTTGCCACCTGCGTGTCCATGACCTGCGCCATGCGCCGGTAGAATCCTTCTATTGCATCCAGCTTGGGTCGGTTTGGCAGTGCCGATATGAGTCCGCCCGGATACAGACGGTAGACACCTGCTACCTCGTCGACAAAAGCGAGATCTGCTGTCCTTGCGCAAAGCACATACAGCGGCCAGTCAGTTATCGGAAAGAAATCAGCATACCACCACGGCACATTTCGAACGCACGCGGTTCGCATCATGCCGGCGCAAGTTGCGAAAGGATTGCCTTCCCAGATATCCCTTTGCGTCACGATGGGTTTCTGGTCCGCCCGCGTCCACCGCGTCGATGTGAACTCATCGCCATCCGCCACGACTGCATTGTGGAATATTGCGGAGAGTTCCGGGTGCGCGTTGAGATGGGCCGCCTGATCTTTGAGCTTGGTCGTGGATGTCCACAGGTCGTCGCCATTGAGGATCGAGACGTACCGCCCACGCGCCATCCGGAGTCCTCTCGTGACGACTTCGTTCGATCTCACATTACTGCCGGAATAGATCGCCGACAGCCTTTCAGGATGGTTGGAAACATATCGCTCGACAATCTTCCGGGTTCCGTCGGTCGAAAAGTCTTCACTGATCAATATCTCGACACCGAAATCGGCCTCTTGCATGAGAGCGCTGTCGATCGCAGCCGCCACGTAGCGTGCGTGATTGTAAGTGACAATAAGGACGGTCACGCGAACCGTTGACTCATTCACCTTCCGCTCCGCAGTCCATGCCGCCCGCCTATCTCAGATCATGCCGATCATTGCTGGCTCTAGATCGCGTGAGTTGCCCTCATTTCCGCAATTCCACCATTGGCCTCAAACCAGCGCAATGTGCGCACGAGACCCTCTTCATAGGGCACTTTGCACGACCACCCCGGCAAGATTCTTCGGCATAGGGTCAGGTCAGGACGCCGGTTGGTCGGATCCTGCGGCGCCGGCTCACCATGAACAATGGTCGTTCCGGGAATGAGGCCTGCAACATACTGCGCGATCTCAAGCACCGAAATTTCCCGGTCGTTTCCTACGTTGACTGCTCCCACATGATTGAAGTTCTCCAGCCAGAACAGCCGTTCGAGCCCATCGACAATATCGTCGACATAACCCCAGCTGCGGGTTTGGAGACCATCACCATGGACGACGATCGGCTTGCCGGCCAACGCATTGGCGATAAAGTTGGAAACAGCACGCCCATCATCGGCTCGGGTGCGCGGGCCGTAGACGTTAAAGAGCCTGGCAACCCGCACATCGACGCCGCGGACACGGTTGCTTTCGAAGAGGAGCGCCTCGGTGCAGCGCTTGCCTTCGTCGTAGGAAGAGCGCGGGCCCGTACAGTCCACTGACCCCCGATACGTCTCGGGCAGCGGGTTGACCAACGGATTTCCATAAACCTCCGAGGACGACGCAAAGCAGATTCGCCCATCCTTTTTGAGCAGCTTCAAGAGCCGCATAGCGCCAATTAGATTTGCTGAGACGGTACGCTCGGGCTCCCGCATATAGACCGGCGGCGACGCGGGCGAGGCAAGATGAAAGATCTCGTCGAATTGGAAATCGGATTTGAAATGCTCCACCTCGGAGCGGACCAGCACTAGGCGTTGATCTCGGATATGACCAACGTTTTCTGCTCTGCCGGTCCATAGGCTGTCGACCACAACCAGCATGTCCAAATCGTTTCTTTTGAGAAGCCGGTCGACCAGGTGCGACCCGATGAATCCTGCTCCTCCAGCCAGCAACAGCTTCTTCATCTCATGTCACGAAGGGGACATAGGCTGTCCGAATTCGTGTCCTCGTTGGGCATTGCAAGCGTCCCTCCTTCGGGAAGCCGCGTCAAATAGGCTCCGCTTGGTCCAAGCTTCTCGTCCATTACAGCAAGATTGCTGAGCACCACGCGGTAGTCGGCTTTCTCGGCGGAATCCGCAAACTCATGAATAGAGTAGTTCCAAAAATTTCCTCCGCTCTCCGAGCCGTTTTCCCCTGAGCTGCGGTCCTCGCTTTCCGGTTGGGGAAGTGCTCGCTTCGCCTTGCGCAGGAAAATGGCCGTAAATGCGGCAACGAGTTTCGCGAACTGCACAGGTGATCGCCAGAGCATTTTAGTGCAGTTCCTGGCGACAGCAGCAAATCGGTGTGTCATCAGCCCAAGCTTGGCAATCTCGACATCGGTGCGGAAGATCGCATCCAGCAGGACCGGCTTCACCGCCTCTGTGCAGCGGGCAAGTACGCTCTCGAGCACCATCCGACGCGAGATGAGCATTCGCACGAAATCTGCCGACATATTCCCTGGCGTTCGGCGGTATCCGACAAGATGCTCCTCAACGACGCCGAAACGGTATTTGGAGGCAATGCTCTGTTGGATGAAGAAGTCCTCGCAACCCTCTGCACCGCTCTCGCGCAGTCGCGAGGAGTAGCCACCCATTTCGAAGAGAACATCGCGCCGAAACATCACCGAACTGCCGTTGCCGATGAAATTTTGTCCGAGATGCTGCATGAACACCCATCCATTTGGGTGCCTCTGCTTCGGCGTGATGATCACCATATCATCGGCGTCAATCGTCCGGTAAAGTGTGTAGACAAGCCCTAGATCATTGCCAGCCGCCGCGAAAACACGCAGCTGCTTTTCGAGCTTGGTCGGGTGCCAGAGATCATCGGCGTCTACAGGCGCTATAAAGATGCCCTTGCTTGCCCGCACCCCCGCATTCCGCGCCGACGCGACGCCACCATTCTTCTGTTGGAGCAATTTGATGCGCCCGTCGCCATCAGCCAGTCGTCGAACGATCGATGCTGTTGCGTCGGTCGAACCATCGTCAACGACTATTATTTCCGTATTTTTATGCGTTTGGGCGAGCACGGACGCCAAGGTACGCTCGATGAATGGCTCTGCGTTGTAGGCAGGGATGATAACCGCCACGAGCGTGTGGGCAGAGTGCTGTGAATTGCCCGGCAAATCCGCCATCCCTAGTCGCGCCCGAAGGAAGAGAATTGCAATCGCCCCCATATTGGCCAGAAATGATTTTTGGACGAGATATCAATTAGACAATCAGGCAGCGTGAAGTTCGCAAAGACCTGACGAGAGATTGACGGACGGAGTGTCATCCAAACCCTTCTCCCTTGGTGTGTGCAGGCGTCCACCACTGAATCTCTTTGCTTTTCAGCATTCTTCGTTTGCTGCTATCCGCCGCAACCTAGGCACAGAGTTGCTGGGATCGGTCGTTCACGCATATATTAGCCGAAACTACTATTCGCGCCAAGGAGCTGAAACCGACATAGCGACGGCGGTGGGCTCTATCTCCGCGTAAAAAGGCGGAACCAAGTCCCGGGCCGTCGTCCACTTCAGGTGCCCGGCAGCAGCTTGCGGGTTTCGTCCTCCGTTTGGCAGGGGAGGTGTGACGATGAACGCCGTAACAATATTTAATCAGTTAGTTCGCGATCGCCGCTCCTGGTGGGGCCTGTAGCGTAATTGTGATGGTGTCACCCGGAGCGAGCAGAGTATCTTCGGTCGCCTCGATCGTCGCTGTCTTTCCGTCATTGGAACGGGTTACACCCATCATAACCCGGCGGCCCCCTTCGGCCAAAAGGTCGCTGCGCAGCTGCCTCACATAGGCGATTTGTTTGGCCAAAGAATCCATCTCAGCGCGCATTTCCATCATCGCCGCGCTTTCAGTCTGCAAGTCAGCCAACAGGTTAATTCGACCCTGGTCGGTAAGCTTCTCAAGGCTGCGCTGCAATTCCCCTTGGTCGCGTTCAAGTCGAGAGATCTCAGCGTTGGTTTGCAAAGCGCGGGTCGCTGACAAGAGCACTGCGCGTTGAGCATCGTTGATCATGGTGATCTGGATCAGACCTTTTTCGAAGAGCTTCTTGAGGCGATCAAGTTCAGCCGCATCCGCTGCCGCGCCAGCTTGATCCGCCTTCTGCTGCTCCTTCAGGTAGCCCATCCGTTCCGCCGCCTTGGTCGTGGCCAACTTGATTGAAGCGCGCTCTTTCTCCTGATCCACATAGAGAGCTTCAAGATGCTTCTGTTCCTGCTGCAAAGCTTCGTCGCGACGGGGTTCGAGGCTCGGGTCACGTTCTGCCTCCGGAACCTCGATCGCCCTGGCGCCGCTCAGCTGCGCCTCTATTCGAGCAGCCTTGATTTGGCTTTCCTGATACTTGATGCGCAGAACGTAGCGGCGGCCGCCAAGGTCCGCTACTGTCATTTCAGGGTTTTCAACCTCGCCGCGACCGAGCTTATAGCCGCCGCCCGCAGCCACAGCTTGTCGGACAGCCATTCCTGGTCGGAAGGCCTGAGTCCCAGGAGAGGCAATGTCCCCGTCGATATAGACCGGTCGGTATTCCTCAATATCAACTATAATCTGATCTGGATAGAACCCGGTCCAATTCTCAGTGCCGTCAGCGGATCGTTGCGGAAGGGACTTCGGTTTTAGGACCTCGATTACCTCCTTGCGAACATCCTCTATTGTCTTCTGGCGAACCTTTAGGGGGCCCAAGACCGGCAACACAATTGTACCGCTCTGGTCGATCACAGCTCGCTTTTGCATCTCGGGATAGCCTATGACCGCGAAGCCGATCACGTCGCCAGTCTGCAGACGGTACTCGTCGACGTTGTACTCCTGTGCTAGGGCAGGGCCATTCGACAGGTTCGCGTAGACGAACAAGAGTAACAAGCATGTGAGCGCGGCGCAGCTGCCTGCTCGCCAGCGCACCGATCTATTCAACATTCGCGCTCTCGTGTGTTCGAACGGCTGACAGTCATACACATAACCAACCAATTCAGCCCCTTGTCGCAACGCATTTAATGGATCGAGCAGTTGCGGATCGAGCAGCATATCAGCTGCTCCAACCTGTCATGAAAATATCGAGTTCACTGTGTCCGCGGTCACAGCGAGTGTCGCCGATATGCCTCATTTATCCCAGGTATCCCGGTATCCCACGTAAAGCTCGGTACAAAAGTCGCACAGGCGGAAGAGTTGGACGGGATCGACATAATGGACCGTATGGTTAGCGCCGTTCCCTCAGGGCCATTGCTGAAGCTCTGGCGTGTAGCGGCAGGTGAGACGGACACCTATCCCCGGCCAGGCAGAACCATGGAGTGGGACACGGCGGCTGGCGACGCAATCCTGCGAGTTGCTGGTGGCATCGTCCTTAATCTCGAGGGACCTACAACAAGGGGGCGCCAACGATCAGATGTCGATTTTGCAAATCTTGTCGCTTACGGCGAAGCAGAATTCTACGTCGGAAAAATTGGGCTCAGAGGCTCGGTGTAGTCCCCGATTGCTCCACGAGCACACCGCGGATGAAAAGCACGCCTCGCTCTGTCGATGGAGGATCGTGAAGAGGGAAAGCGTGAGATGCTGCACGATATGGTGGCCACGAATGGAACCCCCTTCGTCTCCAGCGGAAGATTGACCCACCTTAAGCGACTTGAGGCAGAGTCAATCCACATTTTCCGCGAGGTTGCGGCGGAATTTCAAAACCCGGTAATGCTCTATTCGATCGGCAAAGACTCGTCGGTAATGTTGCATTTGGCGCTCAAGGCGTACTTTCCGTCGCGCCCGCCCTTTCCGCTACTTCACGTCGATACGACTTGGAAATTCAAGCAGATGATTCAGTTCCGTGATGATGCTGCCGAGTGCGCGGGCATGGATCTGATCGTCCATACCAACATGCAGGGCTTGAAGGAAGGGATCAACCCGTTCACTTACGGCTCTTCCACTTACACAAGCGTTATGAAAACCGACGCACTCAAGCAGGCGTTGACCAAGTATAAATTCGACGCAGCGTTTGGCGGGGCTCGACGCGATGAGGAGAAAAGCCGAGCCAAGGAGCGCATCTTTTCCTTTCGAACGGAAAATCACAACTGGGATCCGAAGACCCAGCGCCCGGAACTCTGGAATGTTTTCAACGGGCGGATTCGTCATGGGGAGTCCATCCGTGTCTTCCCTCTTTCCAATTGGACCGAGCTCGACATTTGGCAGTACATCCTGAAGGAAAACATTCCCGTCGTTTCGCTCTATTTCGCGGCCAAGCGTCCGGTCGTGTGGCGCCAGGACGTGCTGATAATGGTCGATGATGACCGGCTGCCGCTTGAGCCCGGCGAAATACCGGAAATGAGAATGGTGCGCTTTCGCACTTTGGGTTGCTACCCGCTGACCGCCGCAATTGAATCGGATGCGTCGACGGTTGCGGAGATCGTCTACGAGATGCTGTTTGCTCGAACGTCCGAGCGCTCTGGGCGTCTAATCGATCACGACGAGTCAGGGGCGATGGAAAAAAAGAGGCGGGAGGGATACTTCTGATGAACGCGATACCGATAGACCCCGCAGCGATCAGCCAGTACCTGGAGCGCCATGAAAGCAAGGACCTGCTTCGCTTCCTGACGTGTGGAAGTGTCGATGACGGAAAATCGACACTGATCGGACGCCTGCTTTACGATGCCAAACTGCTTTTTGAGGATCAGCTCGCGGGTCTGAGACGCGATTCTCGTAAGCACGGAACAACTGGAGATGACATCGATTTCGCGCGTCTGGTGGACGGTTTGGAAGCGGAGCGTGAACAAGGCATCACCATCGATGTCGCCTATCGATTCTTTTCGACCCATCGCCGCAAGTTCATTGTCGCTGACACGCCTGGCCATGAGCAATACACGCGCAACATGGCGACCGGCGCGTCGAATGCCGACCTTGCCGTCATTCTCATCGACGCGCGGAAGGGGGTGCTCACGCAGACACGCCGCCATACTTTCATCGCGTCGCTGCTTGGGATCAAGCACCTCGTTGCCGCAATCAACAAGATCGACCTGGTGGATTACTCCCAGAAGGCCTTTGATCGGATTGGCGCTGACTATCAGACTTTCATCGCGGACCTTGGCTTCAAAACGATACTCTCCATTCCGATGTCGGCACGCTTTGGCGACAACCTGGCGGAGCGGAGCGCCAAGTTGGCGTGGTATGAAGGGCCGACGCTCATCGAGCACCTCGAAACCGTCGATGTGGTCCGCGATGAAACAGCCGGCCCATTCCGGTTGCCGGTGCAATGGGTCAATAGACCGAATTTGAACTTCCGTGGCTATTCGGGAACAATCGCATGTGGCGTGGTCAACGTTGGGGATCCAGTCGTTGTCGCACAGTCCGGTTGTACGTCCAGGGTCAAGTCGATCATCACCTACGACGGCCAGCACGAATGGGCGGCGGCTGGCGAAGCGATTACCTTGGTTCTGGAACACGAAATTGATGTTTCGCGTGGTGACATCATTTGTGCAGCTGCCAGCCGCCCCGAGGTTTCTGATCAGTTTTCGGCCCACGTGATCTGGATGAGCGACGACGAGCTCATCCCAGGGCGGACCTATTATCTCAAGATTGGCTCGCGCACTGTGGGTGCAAGCGTGATGGAGATAAAGTACAAGGTCGACGTGAATACGTTTCAAAAATTGGCGGCCAAGACGCTCCACCTAAACGAGATCGGCGCACTTAACCTGTCGACGCAGGAGCCGATCGCGTTCGAGCCGTATTCGTCCAACCGCGTTATGGGCGGCTTCATCATGATTGATCGGCTGTCAAACCAGACGGTCGGTGCCGGAATGATTGTTTTCGCCTTGCGTCGGGCATCCAATATTCATTGCCAGGCAGTGGAGATAAACAAAGCCATACGATCGCGCCTGAAAGGTCAGAAACCGGTCATCTTGTGGTTTACCGGTCTTTCGGGGGCGGGCAAGTCAACGATTGCTAACCTGGTAGAAAAGCGCCTCGTCTCAATGGGGCGGCACACATATCTTCTCGACGGTGACAATGTTCGCCACGACCTCAACCGTGACCTTGGTTTCACGGATGCTGACCGTGTCGAGAACCTGCGGCGCGCCAGTGAGGTGGGGAAATTGATGGTCGACGCCGGCTTGATTGTCTTGGCGTCGTTCATATCGCCGTTCCGGGCCGAGCGCAAAATGGCCCGAGAGCTATTTGCTGCGGGAGAGTATGTCGAAATTTTCGTGAGTACACCTCTCCACGTGGCCGAGAAACGGGACCCAAAGGGACTGTACAAGAGCGCGCGTCTAGGTCGACTTAAAAATTTCACTGGCATCGACAGCCCCTATGAAGAGCCAGAGTCGCCGGAAATTGTGCTGGCGGCAGGGGTGAGCGCGTCGGAGGAGCTGGCCGAACAGGTTATCAACTATCTCGCGCATCACGGCTACATCGACCGATGAACCGCGCTTTTCAGCCATGTGCCACACGTCCGGCGCCATCACTTCGGTAGGAAGGCATATTCGACCAGATCTACAAGCCGGCCCAGTAGCATTTAGATCAGGACGACATGACCACAGCACCCGCCAAGGCGGGGTGGCGATTCAGGCAGCCGAGCGTCA
>NZ_JAMYTB010000022.1:0-80502 GCF_040322275.1 Mesorhizobium sp. M0174 | reverse complement strand
GCCGACTTCATAGCCAGCTCACGTAACGTCTGATCGAAAAAGAAGCCTGAAACAAAAACCCGCCTCGGCGGGCGGGTCGTTGGAGCCAATTAGCACCATACCCACATTAGTAGCATAGCTGCCGGCACAAAGCAAGAACAAAATTCACCTGAGACGCGAAAAAACGCAGAGTAGCCGATTGGCGAAGCACACTGGAATGTCCGGCGAGACGCCACCGTCCGGATCAGAACAGGCATTCGCGCGTTTGACCCTTAGCCAATGGGAGCAAAAATCATGAACGTCGCCAATCTGCAACTCGAAGGCCTGCTTATGGCCATCGCATCGATCAATCAGGTCCTGGTCCGCAAGGGCGTGCTCTCCGTCGAGGATATAGATATCGCATTGCGCAAGGCCGAAGCCAGCGAGACCAACGAGGAAAGGTCCGAGGGCATGTCGGCGTCGAGCCGCGACGCCGTCAACTTCCCGATCCGACTGCTGGAGTTGGCCAATCAGTGTCAGCCGGAGACGGACATGCCGTCCTTCTCGAAACTGGCGCGCATGGTTGGTCAGATCAAGGAACCTTACAACGACCAGATGTGAAGCGGCGATCGAGGATGACCGCCGCAGCAAGCTTTGGCATCATCCCCTGCCAAGCCTCAGCGCCAGGACGCGGCCCGGCCCGTGCACGGCGGCAAACAGCAGCCCGGCCAGGAAGGTGAAGTGATCGACGAAGAAGCCGAACTCCGCCTGGTTGCCGGCCCAGTGCGACGGCCCGTGGAAGGCGAAGCCCAGGAACAGCACATAGGCGCCGGCGACGAGTGCTGCCCATGAGAAGAAGGCGCCAGTCAGGAAGCATAGAACGAGGACGACCTCAAGCAGGGCTGCGCACCAGGCCAGGAAGAGCGGGAATGGAAACCCGGCCGCCGCGATATAGCCGGCGGTGGCGCCGATATCGACGAATTTGAAGATCACGGCCATCAGGAAGACGGCTGCGAAGATCAGGCGGGCGATGAGGATTGCCGCGGTCTGCCACGGCGACTGGACGGTTGATTGAGCGGTTTCCAAGGTCACGACCTCCTCCCAAGAGTTACGATGGTTGTGCCCCAAGGACGCACCACCAGCCGCAAGCCCGACATCATCCCCCGAAAAACCTGCAGGAGACAAGTGCGCGGGGAGAAGGCCTCGCAAGACCAGGTTCCTCGCCCCCATTCATGGGGGAGAGGTGGCGCGGCGAAGCCGCGACGGAGAGGGGACTGCGCCGGCAAAGAAAGGCCCTCTCCGGCCGCTTCGCGGCCCTCTCTCCGCCGCGAGGCGAGGAACCCGAGCCTGGAACTACCCTAAGTTCACCCCCGGCTTGCTGATCGGCTCCCGTACGGTTCCATACTGGCTGCCCCAGCGGTCGGTCATCGCCCAGCGTATGTCCCACAGTTCCGGGAAGAAGCGGTGGCGGGCGCCGGCCTCCAGCAATTCGACCGGCCTGCCCTTCAGCGATTTCGCGCCGAGGCCGATCGTGCGGTGGATGAGGTAGAGGTGGTTGGCGCGGAATTTCTGGAACAGCTCGTCGAACTCGACCAGCGCTTCGGCAACGACATAGCTGTCGCCGTGATCGTAGCCGGTATCGTAGACATCCTCGACCGAGAGGCCGCGGCCGTCGAGGTATGACGCCTTGAAGGCCCGCCACAGATCCGGCGGCAGACGCAACAGCTGCTTGAAACCCGGCGATTCCTGACCGCTGCCATTGCCGAGCTGCAGCCGGATCTGCTGGTATTCCTTGGGCGACATGGTTTCGAGCAGGTCGAGCTGCGCCGTCATCAGCCGCATCAGCCGGTGCACGCGCCCCATCAGCGTGACGATGCGATGCGTGTCCTGCTTTTCCAGGAAATCAACGACGTCGATCAGCGTGTAGGCGATGAGCTTCATCCACAGCTCCTCGACCTGGTGCACGATCTGGAACTGCAGCTCGTCGGCATTGACCATCTCGGCCAGCGGCTTCTGGCAGGCCAGCAGCCTGTCGCATTTGAGGTAGACGCCATAGTCGCGCATCTCAGGCGTTTCGATGCGGGCATAATAGTCCTGCTTGTCCATGGCCATGCTCCTTGCCGCGGCCGTTGGGCCGCAGGCGTTTGTTGGATCCCGGTCCCCCGAGTCTAATCGCTTTCTTGCCGAACATTGTCCCTTTCTGTTATTCGATTGGCGAGAAATGAAGGACGAAAGCTGCTTCTGAAGCAGACAGGAAGAACGAATGATGCTGGATGCGGTCGACCGGAAGATCGTCGCGGCGCTCGAACGCGATGCCCGCACCTCCTTTGCCGCGCTCGCCGACGAGGTCGGCTTGAGCAAGACGCCGTGCTGGAAGCGGGTCAAGGCGCTGGAGGATGCCGGCGTCATCCGCGGCTACTCGACCCGCATAGACCCGGCCAAGCTCGGCTTCGGCATCGAAGCCTTCATCCAGGTGTCGATCGATTTCGAACTGTCGGACGCCTTCGAGGCGGCGGTCAAACAGCATCCGCTGATCCGCCGCTGCCACGCCACGACTGGCGAGGCCGACTATCTCCTGCAGATCGTCACCGTCGACATGATGGCGCTCGACAGGATGCTGCGCGAGGAGCTCAGCCGGCTGCCCGGCGTGCGGCGCACGATTACCTCGATGGCGATGCGCGAGATCAAGGGCGGCATCTCGTTCGCCAATGCCGTCGGGCATACGCAGACCAAGCGATAGTCAGGCCCTGGTCATCAATTCGCGTCCCAGCCGCTTCGGTTGCTCGGCGCGCAGAACCACATTTGTCGTCACCGTGCCGTACCGGCCGATGCTGTCGACGATGCTTTCAAGGTCGGGCGGTGACGGGACCACGACCTTGACCAGAAAACAATCCTCACCGGTCACCCGCAGCACCTCGACCACCTCCGGCAATTGGGCGAACTTCTTCAGGCAGGCCTGGATATGCTCATGCGTGGTGCGCAGGCGGATGACCGCCATGGTGCCGAGCCCGAGCGCTGCCGAATTGATCACCGCCTTGTAACCGGTGATGACCCCGCGCTCCTCCAGCCGCTTCACCCGTTCCGAGGTGGCGGGCTGGGACAGTCCGACGCGGCGGCCAAGCTCGGAGATGCCGATGCGGCCATCCTCCTGCATGATCTCAATGATCGCCAGATCGGTGGGATCGAGCCTTGGCCGGTAATCGCCGTTCCGCATGATCGCCTTTAATCCATCGGATTTCTTTGCCGCTTTCCGATGATCTCTCATTCCGCCGCCGGGGAGAAGACCTAGAATTGCACGCGCTGCATCAGGAAAGAAGGGCTTCGCATGACCGAATTCATCATTGTGCCGGGCATCGACGGATCGGGCAAAGCCCACTGGCAGACTCATTGGCAGCAGGCAAACCCGGCGATGCGGCGGTTTAATCCGGCGAGTTGGGACGCGCCGGATTTCGACGACTGGGTGGCAGCATTGGAAACCGCTGTATGCCAGGCATGGACACCGCCGGTGCTCGTCGCCCATAGCCTCGGCTGTCTGCTGGTCGTACACTGGCAACGGATCTCCCCTCGCGAGATCAGCGGCGCGTTGCTGGTCGCGGTTCCGGACCCTGCGTCGCCGGCCTTCCCCTCCTCCGCCCGGGCCTTCGCCGACGCGCCGCAACAACGGCTTCGCTTTCCGTCGCTGATTGTCGCCAGCACCAACGATCCCTACGGCTCGCTGGACTATGTCAGGGCGAAATCCGAGCGCTGGGGCAGCGATCTCCATATCGCCGGGCCGCTTGGCCACATCAATGGCGACAGCGGGCTCGGCGACTGGCCGGTGGGAATGGAGCTGCTGACGGCTTTTCTCGGGCGAACGCAAGCAAGCGCCCGAGGCGCCGTGCTTCAGCCGTGACCGCAATGGGACGGCTACCTTGCCGCCGTCCTGATCTGGTTTGCGCCGCGGCGCCGCGCCTCAGTTCGATGCTGCGGCAGGTGTGCTGAGCTCCAGGAACGGCACTGTCGAACCCGGGATCATCGACTTCGGCAATTCGCCGTTCCATCTCTCCGCCTTGGTCAGTTCGACCAGCAGCGGATTGTTGGCGATTGCGGCGGCGCGAGCCTTGATGGCGCCCGCGGTCGCATCGCCTTCGACCCTGGTCTTGTAGGCGCTGGCCTCGGCTTCGGCCTTGACGCTGTCGGCGCGGCCCTTGGCCTGGGTGACAGCGATATCGGCCTTGATCTTTTCCTGCTGCAGGTTCTGTTCCTGCTTCTGCACCTCCACCTGCGCCGTCATCCTGGCTTCGACCGCCTGCTCGTAGGCGTCGGAGAAGTCGATGTTCTCGACCTGCACGCTGTCTATCATCACCGGGCCGTCGGTTACCGCCGCGATGGCGTCGGCGACGTCCTTGTTGAACTTCGCCCGGTTCTGGATAACCGACACCGCGTCGTACTGGCCGAACACGGTCTTGATCTCCTGCGGTGCTTTCCTGGCAATGACACGGTCGGCCAGTGCCTCGATCGATCCGTAATTGGTGTAGACGTTGCTGACTTCGGCGGCCGGCACGTGGAAGTTGACGGTGACGCGCATGTCGGCCGGCTGCTGGTCGCGCGAATAGGCCTGCATGGCCGGCAGGCCGCCGCAAGCGTTCTGGTTCTCGCAGCCCCATTTGAGCACCTGCTGGCGCAGGCTGATCTTCTCGACGCGCTGTAACCACGGCAGCTTGAAATGCAGTCCGGGATCGACGACCGAACTCAGCGCCCCGTTGGTCAAGAGCACGCCGCGGTCGCCCTGATCGATCGTGTACCAGGATCCAAACAGCGCAAAGATGCCGAGCGCCACGATGAGGAGTGCGACCAGGCCGGAACCGATCGACCCCGACGCCGTCCCCGGCTTGCCCTGCGGACGGCCTGAATTGCCTTGCGTTTCGGTCATTACCCCACCCCAACCCGATTGCCCGTGCTGCTTTTGCCCACAATAGCGGCGGCATTGCAATCCTCTCGACATGGAAGGATCTTCGCGCCGGCCGGCCCCGGACCGGCGGGGTGGTTCAGGCTGGCTAGCGGATTTCCCCTGCAGCCGCGGCAGTACGCGTTGCCTGGCGTCTCCTTCTGCCGTTCGGCATCGCTTTTGCGCTTCGGGCAATCCTCGTAGTCGTGGTCGCGCCCACCGCAGTAGGAGCAGCATTTTGCCGGCGCGTCGGAGCGAAGCATCGTTGGCATGCACAAGGATGCACGAAAACCCGACAGATTGCGACGGCTTGCGCACCGGCAACGTCGATTTCGCCACGGAACCGCTGCCGCCGCATGAAAGTTATCTGCTCATTGCAACGGGAGCACAGGACATGGCCGACGACCCGAACCGCTACGAGACCGGAGCGAGGAAATATCCGGCAAAGATGAGCCCCGACGCGGCCGACCAATTTTCGCAGGATGCGGCCGGCAACAAGCCGCCTCCCGGCGGCATGGGATTGACCAGGCCGGCTGACGATTTCGACGACAAGACCCGGCATTCGGAGGGCCAGAACCCGCCGCGCGCAGCGATCCGGCCAGACCACAAGGCCACCGCCAAGAAGCCCGGCGAGGACGCAAAACGATGAACGTCGCCAATCTCCAACTCGAAGGATTGATGATGGCGATCGCGGCCGTCAACAACGCGCTGGTCCACAAGGGCCTGCTGTCGGTCGACGAGGTCGACATGGCGTTGCGCCGGGCCGAGGCGGCGATGACCAGCGACGAGCGTCTCTATGAAGACATGTCGCCATCCAACCGCGACGCCGTCTGCTTTCCGCTCAGGCTGCTGCAGGCGGCCAACAATGCCCAGGGCGAAACCGGCGTGCCGTCCTTTGCCGAACTGGCCAGGATGGTCGGCCGGACCAAGGAGCCCTATAACGACCAGATGTGATGGAGGACGCCATGGCCGACGACAAATCCAAGACCAAGCAGGATCGCAAACTGGTCTCAGGCGAAGAGCCTTACGAGGTCGCTGCCTTTGCCCGCAAATACGGCATACCGCAAAGCGAGGCCGCGACCATCATCAAGCGTTACGGCCCCTCGAGGAGGAAGCTCGACGCGCATATGGCGAGCCGCAACGCCTGAACCAATTCTGGCGGCGGCCGCCGTTCACGCCGGAAGCGTCCCTGCCCTGCCGCCTTGTCGAGAGTATCGGCACCGTCAGCCGTGACCTGTCGGGTTCGCCCCTGTGGGGATTCAACGCCTGGTTTTGACAGCCGCGGAATACTCTCGCCGCGCAACAACTCATTTACCTCGACGCTGTACCAGTCCGGTGAGCAAAGCCGGGGGTCGGATGCAGGAACAATTATTGCGCTATGAATGTGTCATGGAGCCGAACGGCCGTTGGATGGTGTGGGACATCGTTCACGATCTGCCGGCGCAATTTTCGGAAATCGCGCTGATCGGCCTGAGCCGTCGTGAAGCGGTTTCGCTCTGCCGGCTGCTCAACGAGACGAGCCGTTCCGAGACGCGGCAGAGCCGGGCCTCCTGAGAAGCGCGTGCGTCTCAGGCCTGTCCAGGCGAAGAGGATTTTCATGCGATCGACAATATTCGGTCTGGTCCTGCTGCTGCCGGCGGCCGCACTGGCAGAACCGATCGAGACGCAGAAGATCATCACCGCGGCGACCGGCGATTGGAACGGCGACGGTGCCGCCGATCTGGCGATGATCGTCGAGACCGAGCCCGGCCATCCCATGGATCTGCATTTGTTCCTCAGGGACCGCGACGGTAATTTTCTCAGACCTGCCGGGGTCGTGCATGAACAGATTTACGGCGAATGGAAGGATTACGAGCGGCCGGGCCCCGCCAGATCCGACACCGAGCCCGAACTCACTGCGCTCCCCAACGGCTCGATCAAGCTCTATGTTCCGGCGATGGAGATCGGCAGCGAGCGGACCAACAAGACGCTGACGCTCGCCTGGCGCAACGGCACGTTCGTCGTCGCCGGTTTTGCCTATGAATATTGGGATTACATGGACGACAATGTTGCCGGCGACTGCGACTACAATGTGCTGACCGGCAAGGGCAAAAGCAGCAAGAAGTTGGCGGACGGCAGCACCAGGCAAGCGACCGTATCGGTCGAAGGCAAGGTCATCCCATTTGCGGAATGGACTCCGGGCACTGGCTTCAGCGCTTGCGGAGAGTGAGAGGTTTCGGTTGCCTCACTGCAGCGGCGGCTTCCACAGCAGACTGTTGCGATCGGCGGACTTGACGCGCAGCCAGGTTTCGCGGCCGTCGCGCAGCACCCGGAGCGGGATCTCGGCACCCGCCGGGCCGCTCTTCCAAAGCTTGCGATAAAAATCGGCAAGCCCATCGACCGCCGTGTCGCGGACATCCGAGATGACATCGCCTTGGCGAAGGCCCGCCTGGGCGGCTGGACCGCCCTCGGCGACGCTCATCACCACGACCTTGCCGTCGCTCTCGGCCGAGAAGGCGCCGAGCCACGGCCGCGGCGGCCTGGCGACCTGCCCGCGCGTCAGCAGATCGTCGAGGATGGGCGGCAGAAGATCGATCGGCACCACCATGTTGATGTCGGCGACCTCGCCGTTGCGGCTCATCTGCAGGCGCAGCGAACCGATGCCGAGCAGCCTGCCATCCGCGCCGATGAGGCCGGCGCCGCCCCATGAAGGGTGAGCCGGCGCCGTGAAGATCGCCTCGTCGAGCAGATATTCCCAATAGCCGGCGAATTCCTGCTTGGTGACGATCCGCGCCCGCACGGAGCGGCCGACGCCGTCGGCGAGCACGACGGGATCGCCGATCTTGGCCCTGGACGCATCGCCGAGCGCAATGGCGGGCAGCCCGAGCGGCGCCAGCGCCTGCACCAGGCCGAAGCCCGACTCCTGGTCGTAGGCGAGCGCATGGGCGGGAACCACGCGCCCGTCCTGGTCGGCCAGCCAGACCTCCTCGGCCTCGGTGATGAGATAGCCGATGGTGAGTACCAGCCCGTCGCCGCGGATGACCACGCCACTGCCCTCGCGGCGGGTGCCAAGTGTATTTGCCGTGAAGGCGTCCTCTGGCACGGTGGCGCGGACGGCCACGATGGATCGCAAAAGGGGTTCGATATTCATGCTTTGGTTCCTGGCAATGTTCGCAGGCTGATATGGGCTATAGGTATGGCGCAGGTGATCAGGCGCAAGAGGTGGCGCCGGCTTTGGCGTGGACCGGCGCCGCGCCGTTTGCGCCGGGTTTTGCAACAGCGCCGGCAGCCCTATCTGTACCTACGGCTATCCCAAGCTGCCCTATGCAAAGTTCCTCCGCCACTACCCACGTTGATATCTGATATCCTCCCAACCCAACCCTTCCAAAGGCCTGCCAAATGAACGACTACGCAACGGACCAATACACGCCGCCGAAAGTCTGGACCTGGAACAAGGCAAATGGCGGCGCTTTCGCCAGCATCAACCGGCCGATCGCCGGCCCGACGCACGACAAGAAACTGCCGGTCGGCAAGCATCCGCTGCAGCTTTATTCGCTGGCGACACCGAACGGCGTCAAGGTGACGATCATGCTGGAGGAACTTCTGGCGCTCGGCCACAGCGGCGCCGAATACGACGCCTGGCTTATCAGGATCAACGACGGCGACCAGTTCGGCAGCGGCTTCGTCGAGGTCAACCCGAACTCGAAGATCCCGGCCATGATGGATCGCAGTGGGAAAAAGCCGGTCCGCATCTTCGAATCCGGCTCGATCCTGCTCTACCTCGCCGAAAAATTCGGCGAATTCCTGCCGACGGAGCAGCCGGCTCGCGCTGAGACCCTGTCATGGCTATTCTGGCAGGTGGGCTCGGCACCCTATCTCGGTGGCGGCTTCGGCCATTTCTATGTCTATGCGCCAACGAAGATCGAATATGCCATCGACCGCTTCGCCATGGAAACCAAGCGGCAGATGGACGTGCTCGACCGACGCCTCGCTGAAAGCGAGTATTTAGGCGGCAGCCACTATACGATTGCCGACATTGCGGTGTGGCCCTGGTACGGCGGGCTGGCCAAGGGCCGCATGTATAACGATTCCGGCGAGTTCCTGGAGGTGGAGCAGTACAAGAACGTGCAGCGTTGGGCCGACGCCATCGACGCGCGGCCGGCGGTCAAGCGCGGCCGCATGGTCAACCGCACCTTCGGCGAGCCTTCGATGCAACTGCACGAGCGCCATGATGCCAGCGATTTCGAGACCAAGACGCAAGACAAGCTCGCGGCGGCCAAAAGCTAAGCCGACGACGCGCCGATCTCCCGCCTTGTAGGGGAGATCGGCAGCTTCGGCCGACTGCTCAGGCCGTCTCTACCGCCGCCATCCACAGCCGGCATCAACAAAAGGGAAAAAGGGAGCTTGCCAGCCGGTTGTAAAATGTGGCGTTGGGCACGGTCGTACAAGCAGCAGGCAGGTTTTCCCGCTAGCTCAAAAACGACCATATGAGTTGGGCGATATATATTAGTTGACTAAACTAGCGGAACGTCCAATGCACATTCCCAGAACCGAACATGTCCTGTCTAGACCATCATATCTATATGGGACATTACTACATAAGCTGAACGCGACCTCGACGGTTCGGCGGCACTGCCCTCAGACGCCGCGGCTTTACCTCCGCGCTTTTCGCCCCGGATCCGTAGATCAACCGGACGACGAACAGGAAATATCCAACCTGCATGACGATCAAGGTCAAGATCGTCCAGGCCAGCGTCTTCCAGATTGAACCCGTCGCAAGGTAAGTCGAGATCGCCACGATGGACGATATGGTGGTCAGCCCCACCAGGAACCGTGGAAAGTTCATGGCTTTTGCGCCGCCCCGTAACTCGCAACAGCCGGGACGAACTCCCCTAACCCATTACCCCGGAGCAACGTTTTCACTATTTTGGCAATTGCGCAACCACCAAATAGAACAGCAGTTAACGCATGCTTCCGTGATCAAGGGCTGTGTGTCAGGTCACCAAGGTGGGCTGGCTTGGACGGCGGCTGCGCGTCCCTCCTCCCCGACCAGCTCTCCATAACCCCTCACAACCCCATCAAGCCCACGTATTCGCCACGTCTCCCCTTCGCACGCCTCGAGATAGGACTGGCCGAGCGGGACTTTCCCTCCGCCGTCCGGCAGGTCCAGCACGTAGACGGGATTGCAGATGCCGGACAGGCGCGCACGCAAGGCGCTGACCAGCGCCTGGCCCTCGGCGATCGTGGTGCGCCGGTGCGCCATTCCGCGCACGAGGTCGCCGTGGTGCAGGTAATAGGGTTTGACGCCAAGGCGATACATCAGCTCGCGGCACAGCTCTTCCAACACCTCGACCGTATCGTTCACGCCTTTCAGCAGAACGCTCTGGTTCAGCAGCACGAAGCCGCCCTGCCTTAAAGTACGGCAGGCCCGCTCGGTCGCCTCCGTGATTTCGCGTGGATGGTTGAAATGGGTGACGACAGTGACCATCAGCCGGCCCTGCAAGGCTTGAACCAACCGGCCGGTGACGCGCGACGGCAGCGCGACGGGTACGCGAGTGTGGATGCGCAACAGCCGCACGTGCTGGATCGCCTCGAGACGGGCGCGGATTTCCGCCAGCGCCTTGTCCGGCAGCGACAGCGGGTCGCCGCCGGTCAGGATCACCTCGCGGATTTGCGGATGGGCCGCGATATAGGCGAAGGCCTCGTCGAGAGCTTCGCGCGTATAGCCGCGGCCGATCGAGGTCAGCTGCTCCTTGCGAAAGCAGAACCGGCAATAGACGGCGCATTGATAGGTCGGGAACAGCAGAACCCGGTCGGCATGGCGATGCGTCAATCTCGGCACCGGACTGAAGGCGTGGTCGGCGATCGGGTCGTCGAGCTCGCCCTCCTGCTCTGCCAGCTCGTCGGGCGACGGGATGACCTGAAGCCGTATCGGATCGGCGGGGTCGTTCCAGTCGATCAGGTCGAGATAGGCCTTGGGGATGCGAACCTTGTGGCGCGTGGCCGCAGCTTCGGCCGCCGCCCGCTCGGCTGGCGACAGCGGCAGCGAATCCAGATCGCCTACATGCCGCACGCCGACGCGAACATCGTCCCGCCATGCGGCATCCGCTTCGCGAGCGCGCCGGTCATCGGCTGTCATGCCGGCCGCATCGACCGCCATGCTGGCGTCGGGGATGTCGGGATGTGAGGTCATTGCAGGCTCCTTCAATTTCGGCCGGGGTACAGCATTGGAGCCAGGACTTGAAGACAATAAGCGGTGTTGGCCGGGTTGGAGGGCGCGGCAGGAAGCCACAACCGGCCACTGATCGGCACAATCGTCCAACAGCGCTGAGACACAACATTAGCTTGCGCTCATATTAGCTTGAGCGTATACACATAAACGGCCGGTCATCTACCCCCCAACCGGTTAGGCTCGGCGCCAGTCCCTCCCTACCCCTCAGGTCAACGACGCCGGGCCGCTCGGGGTCCGCCCGGTCGCCCGCGGCTGAGACCGGATCGTCGACCTCTTCGATGTCGATCATGCCCCCTGCTCAAGCAGCACCCAACTGAACATACCAGCTGAACACATCGGCGATGCCCGCGTCTCTCGGCCTTCCCGTCGCCGGCCGCGGTCGCTAATCTCGGATTGCGAAAAAGCTGGAGAACAGCGTATGGCGAACGACTTGTCGCCAAGGCTGTTGGAGATTGTCAATGCGCTGCCCTTGCGGCAGGGCATGCGAGTGCTGGAGATCGGCTGCGGGCCGGGTGCTGCAGCGCGCGAGATCGCGCGCCGGATCGGCGGCGGGCACGTGCTGGCGATCGACCGCTCGGCCAAGGCCATCGCGCAGGCCGGGGCCGCTTCGCGCGCCGAGATTGCGGCAGGCCGGCTGAGCCTTCGCCAGGTCGCCATCGAGGATTTCGAGTTGGAGGCCGACGAGAAGCACTTCGACATTGCCGTTGCGGTGCGCGTCGGCGCGCTGGACGGGCGTCATCCCGAAGCAGGAAAAATCGCCCTGCAGCGGCTCGGCGCGGCGTTGACCGCGCAAGGCCGGCTGTTCATCGACGGCGGCGATCCGCTGCGCGAAATTGCGATACACGGCTGAACAGCTCGTGCTTAGCCTCCGGAATCGAGCGGCAGAGCTGGGTGCGCGCCTCAGCTCCGCAACCCCGGCGCCTCCTGCCCGGTGCGCTCGACATATTCGGTATAGCCGCCGCCATAGGTGTGGATGCCCTCGGGCGTCAGTTCCAGCACCCGGTTCGACAGCGCCGCCAGGAAATGGCGGTCATGCGAGACGAACAGCATGGTTCCCTCGTACTGCGACAGTGCCGTGATCAGCATCTCCTTGGTGGCGATGTCGAGGTGGTTAGTCGGCTCGTCCAGCACCAGCAAATTGGGCGGATCGAACAGCATCAGCGCCATCACCAGCCGCGCCTTCTCGCCGCCCGACAGCACGCGGCATTTCTTCTCGATCTCGTCGCCGGAAAAGCCGAAGCAGCCGGCCAGCGCCCTGAGCGGCGCCTGGCCGGCCTGCGGAAATGCATCTTCCAGTGTCTGGAACACGGTGCACTCGCCCTCCAGCACTTCCATGGCGTGCTGGGCGAAATAGCCCATCTTGACGCTGGGCCCGCGCGCCACCGTGCCATTGTCCGGCTCGGAAGCGCCAGCGACCAGCTTCAGCAGCGTCGACTTGCCGGCGCCGTTGATGCCCATCACGCACCAGCGCTCGCGGCGGCGCACCTGAAAATCCAATCCCGCGTAGATCAAGCGGCTGCCATAGCCCTTGTGCACGTTCTTCAGCGTCACCACGTCCTCGCCGCAGCGCGGCGCCGGCTGAAAGTCGAACGACACTTTCTGGCGGCGCTTGGGCGGCTCGACCCGGTCGATCTTGTCCAGCTTCTTCACCCGGCTCTGCACCTGCGCGGCATGCGAGGCACGCGCCTTGAAGCGCTCGATGAAGGCGATCTCCTTGGCCAGCATCGCCTGCTGGCGCTCGAACTGCGCCTGCTGCTGCCGGTCGGCGATCGCCCGCTGCTGCTGGTAGAATTCGTAATTCCCCGAGTAAGCGGTCAGCGAGCCACCATCGATCTCGACCACCTTGTTGACGATGCGGTTCATGAACTCGCGGTCATGCGAGGTCATCAGCAGCGCGCCGTCGTAGTTCTTCAGGAACTGCTCCAGCCAGATCAGGCTTTCGAGGTCGAGATGGTTGCTCGGCTCGTCGAGCAGCATGGCGTCGGGCCGCATCAAAAGGATCCTGGCCAGTGCCACCCGCATTTTCCAGCCGCCGGACAGCTTGCCGACGTCGCCGTCCATCATCTCCTGGCTGAAGCCAAGGCCGTCCAGCACCTCGCGAGCACGCCCATCCAGCGCGTAACCGTCGAGCTCCTCGAAGCGGTGCTGTGCCTCGCCGTAACGGGCGATGATCTCGTCCATTTCACCGGCGCGATCGGGGTCGCCCATCGCGTGCTCGAGCTCACGCATCTCGGCCGCCACTTCGCTCACCGGCCCGGCGCCGTCCATCACTTCGGCAACGGCGCTGCGGCCGGACATGTCGCCGACATCCTGGCTGAAATAGCCGATGGTGACGCCGCGATCGACCGAGACCTGGCCCTCGTCAGGCTGCTCCTCGCCGTTGATCATGCGAAACAGCGTTGTCTTGCCGGCGCCGTTAGGCCCGACCAGCCCGACCTTCTCGCCCTTCTGCAACGCGGCGGAGGCTTCGATGAAGACGATCTGCCGGCCGTTCTGCTTGCTGATGCTTTCGAGACGAATCATGGTTTTCCAGGAAAGGCCAAAGGAGAGTTCTCGCGCCAATACGCGATAGGCCGCGCCGGCGGAAGCCCGCAGTAGTGAGGCGCCCCGCGCCAAATTGTCTGAACCCAGTTGCTTCCCGGCTGGATCAGGCTTTGACGGCGTAGGGATGAGCCGGCGGATCAGCTATCGGTCAGGGCTTTTGTCGTCGCCAGCTTGACCCCGGCGGCGGCAAATGCCGCATTGTGCCGGGCGATGATCTCCGCGGCGGTCTCGCTGGCCGCGTCGAGCGTGCTGTGGGCGTCGGAAACCACGGTGCCCTTCACCGTGGCCGCCACGCAGAAATCGGTCTGCGCGCCGATCAGAACGACCTCGCCGGCGCCCTGCCCGGCCACCCATTCTGCAAGCGCGGCATTGCTGAACGCGTCGCCGACACGCTTGGCGAACGTCGGCTCGTCCTCGGCCTGGCCGAGCGCCGGCCACACCGGCCAGCCCGGCTCACCCGGCGCCAGTGGATCGCCCTGCGGCCCGTCATGCCTGATGAAGGCGACCTTGCGCCCGCTGCGCCGTGCCCATTCGATCAGCGCCCGGGTGCGGGCAACGATGCCGTCGGCATCATGGATCGGCGGTTCGGCAACACCGTCGAACATGCCGGTCTGAAGGTCGATCACGATGAGCGGCGCCGTGGCCGCGGGGCTGGTCCCTGACATGGTTTTTTATAGCACGAGGGCGGAGCTGATCAAGGATCAGGGCCGCGATGGCGCGCACGGGCAACCGCAAGTGGCTGGAGTTCGAGATATGTGACAATCCGCTTGCAGCGGCGCTAACATAGCGCGCCATTGGGATGTGGGTCAGTTCGAAATTCCGGCTATCGGCCGTGACCGGATTGCATTCGTGGCAAGCTCCTGCGAAGAAATTCCCATGACACATGCAGCCGTAGCTTTCCTTGCGATCGTGACTTCGGTGTTGGTTGCGATCCTACCCGCACAATCGCAAGAGTGGACGCCCTCGGAGGACGCGGTTCGAGATGCAACGGAAACGGTTGGTCGCTATTTCCTTTCGCTCGATAGCCAAGAGTATGGGCGGGCATACGAAATGATAACTGATACCGCCAAAGCTTCGATCCCATCGAACGCCTTCGTGGAGCAAAGTAAACATTTTCATTCTCAGGCCGGCGCTGTGCGCGAGCGCCGGCTACTCAAATTCACGTGGTTGAAGGACCCAGAGAACGCTGCCTTTCCTGGCGTCTATGCCGCAGTCGACATAGCGGCGAAGTTTGAAAACATCGATCGTTACTGCGGCTATATTGTCCTCTATCAGCGGCCGTCAGGTGGAAATTTTCGAGTCATGCGGGTCGAAAGCAACTTCATCGACAACTCTACCGCGAAAAGCATTGAAAAGACCCAATCGAAACTCGAATTGGATCGAGCATGGGCCGAGTTGTCGGCTAACTGTCCGAATTTTCCATCGTGAAGGTGAGGCGGTCCGTTTTTGTACCTTCCGCAACCATCGGCTTTTCGGTTTCCCTCGCTTCGATCAGCGCAACGATGTCGGTGAACTCCTACAGTT
Organism: Mesorhizobium sp. M0174; assembly: GCF_040322275.1. NCBI lineage: Bacteria > Pseudomonadati > Pseudomonadota > Alphaproteobacteria > Hyphomicrobiales > Phyllobacteriaceae > Mesorhizobium > Mesorhizobium sp. M0174. The sequence goes on along the minus strand of NZ_JAMYTB010000022.1, from coordinate 65,338 downwards.
TGCCGGCCGAGGATGATGAACGCGGGGAGATCGCAGCGTCTGTCCTCATCCAATCCCACCTGTCAGCTCATAGGCGCCGGCGGCGCGCCCGTCCTAAAGCCGCACGATGGTGCCCTTCTTGCGGTTTGGAGGTTGGCGAAAGTGGAGGGGCAGTTCAATTCCCCCTTGGGGTCCCTCGGGCCCGAAGGAACGGGCCCTTCGCAAAGTAGCCGGCGGCCCCCGGTGCACGATCACACCCGGCCCGATGTCCCATCCTCGCCAAAAATCCCGGTCACCCAGTCGATGAACAGGCGTACCCGTGGCGCGAGCTGGCGGTTCTGTGGGTAGAGCGCCGACAGCGGTGTCGGCGACGGCGGGTAATCCGGCAGCACTTCGACAAGCGTGTCGCGTGCGAAATCCCCGGCGAAGCGGTAATGCGGCGCCTGCACCAGGCCGAAGCCGAGACGCGCCAGCTCCGCCATCGTGTCGGAGCCGTTGACCGTCACCCGGTTCGGCAGCGTGACATAGCGCAACGCGCCGCCAACGGTGAATTCGAGCGGCATGATCTCGCCGGTCCGCGACGAGCGGAAGCCGACCATCAGATGGCCTTCGAGATCGTCGAGGGTTGCCGGCATGCCGTGCTTTTCGAGATAGGCGGGGCTGGCGCAGGTGACTTCGCGCAATGTTGCCACCCGCCGCACGATCATGCCGCTGTCGGCCTGTTCGCCGGAACGCAGCACGCAGTCGATGCCCTCGCGCACCAGATCGACCAGCCGGTCGCCGTCGCCGATATGCAGGTCGATCCCGGGGTAGCGGTCGAGAAATTCGGTGAGCCGCGGCAGGATGAAATGGCGGGCCATGAAGCCGTGCACGTCGATCCTCAAAAGGCCTTGCGGCTGCGCCGATTGAAAGCCGGCCTCGGCATCTTCGACATCGGCAAGGATTGCGAGGCAGCGCTGGTAATAGGCCTGGCCGTCCAATGTCGGCCTGACATGGCGCGTGGTCCGTTCCAGCAGCCTCACCCCCAGCCGCGCCTCGAGATCCTTGATCGCCTCGGTGGCGCTCGATCGCGACATCGACAGATCGGCGGCGGCCGCGGTGAAGCTGCCGCGCTCGATCACACGGGCAAGCAGGCGCATCCGGTCGAGACTGTCCATCGCCATTGTTCGCCATATCCGAATGGTGTTGGCAAGTCCCGAGCGATTATCCCGCAGGATTTATCGCCTATTTTCAGCCGACAAGAATTGGAGAGCTGACATGACTGCGCAGAATGCAAAGGTGGCGCTGGTAACCGGCGCCTCGAAGGGTATCGGCGCCGAAATTGCCAGAAGGCTGGCACGCGACGGCTTTTCGGTCGTCGTCAACTATGCCAGGGGCGCCGAAGCAGCCGAAGGCGTGGTGCGCGGGATCGAGGCGGCGGGCGGCACGGCGATCGCCGTTCAGGCCGATGTCGGCGATCCCAAAGGCGTGGCGCATCTGTTCGGCGCAGCCGAGCAGGCGTTTGGCGGCCTCGACGTGCTGGTCAACAACGCCGGCATCATGAAGCTCGCGCCGATCGCGCAGATGGACGACACCGGTTTCGAGCAGCAGGTCGCGGTGAACCTTGGTGGCGTCTTCCGTGGCATGCGCGAGGCCGCACGAAGGCTGCGCGACGGCGGCCGCGTCGTCAGCTTCTCGTCCAGCGTGGTCGGGCTCTACCAGCCGACCTACGGCGTTTACGCTGCCACCAAGGCCGGCGTCGAGGCGATGACGCATGTGCTGGCCAAGGAACTCGGGCCGCGCGGCATCACAGTCAATGTCGTGGCGCCGGGGCCGGTGGCCACCGAGCTGTTCCTCGGCGGCAAGTCTGAGGCACTGGTCGAAACGATCACCAGGATGATCCCGCTGGGGCGGCTCGGCCAGCCCGCCGACATCGCCGGCGTGGTGTCGTTCCTCGCCGGACCGGACAGCGGCTGGGTCAACGGCCAGGTGCTGCGCGCCAATGGCGGCACGGTCTGACTTTACCTTCCAACAACCAACAGGAAATCGACGTCATGCCCTTTGCAAACTTCAAGGTACCTGAGCGCGCGCTGTCCGCCGCACAGAAGGAGGACCTCGTCCACAAGACCACAGCCCTGTTCGTCGAAATGTTCGGCGAAGGCGTGCGCCCCTACACCATGGTGCTGATCGAGGAGGTCGCCGATGGCGGCTACGGCCGCGCCGACGTGGTGTTCACGATTCCTGGGGCAGGATAAAATCCTGAACCCTAAGCACCGCCTTCACCCGCTCGAGCGCCAGCTCGTCATGAAGCTTTCGATGGAAAAGACGTTGCAATAGGCGCCAAGGCCGCGCAGCGACGAGACGCGCAACGGCATGTCGGCAACGAAATGCCAGTTCACCCGCTGGTTCGGCGCGAACAGCTTCGTCAATCATGTGATCGCTTCAACTTGCGATCACCGCGGCCGCGAGAACGCGGGTTCGGGGACGGCTAAGCTGCCGATGCCTTCTTTGAGGGACCGTCAAGGGAGAGATTGCAGCATGGCGGTCGCGCGCTAGATCGCTGGCAGAGGCTAACGCGAGGCCAGCCATGGACGATTGGAAGCTACCTTGGGACGGCGGTTGCCTATGCGGCGGGATACGCTTTCGCGTAAGTGCGCCGCCTTTGCTGACGACGGCGTGTCACTGCACCGGCTGCCAGAAACTGAGCGCCAGCGCGTATTCCTTGACCATCGCCGTGCCGAGCGACGGTTTCGCCGTCACCCAAGGCGAGCCGGTGGTCGGCGGCCTGCACGGCCCGCACCGGCAACTCTACTGCCCGCATTGCAAGAACTGGATGTTCACGCGTCCGCATGGCCTGGACTTTTTCGTCAACATTCGCGCGACCATGCTGAACGAGCACCATTGGTATGTGCCTTTCGTCGAAGTCTTCACATCGGAAAGGCTGCCCTGGGCTTCGACCGCCGCTACCCACAGTTTTGCTACGCAGCCCGACCTTGAGGGATACGCCCCTTTGATCGAAGCATTCGCCCGTGAAGCGGCGCGGCCAAGCTGACTGGTTGGCGCCCGGAAAGGCGGGGCCAGTCTTCGTGCTTCACCGCAACTCCACCCAGACAGGCGCGTGATCGCTGGCGCCGGTCTCGCCGCGCACGTCGCGGTCGATGCCCGCCGCTACCAGCCGGCGCGACAGCTTCTTCGAGAGCAAGATGTGGTCGAGCCGCAGGCCGGCATCGCGCGGCCAGCGATTGCGGCGATAGTCCCAGAATGTGTAGAGCGTCTCCGTCGGGTACTTCTTGCGCAGCGCGTCAAGCCAGCCCTGGTCGAGCAGCCGCTGGAACGATGCGCGACTTTCCGGCTGCACCAGCGCGTTGTCGTCATAGGAGCGGGTCGGGTAGATGTCGCGCGCCTCGGGCACGATGTTGTAGTCGCCGGCCAGCACCACGGGCAGGCCGGTGTCGAGCAACTGCGCCGCATGCGCCTCCAGCCTTTCGTGCCAGTTGAGCTTGTACTGGAATTTCGGGCCGGGCTGCGGGTTGCCGTTCGGCGCGTAGAGGCAGGCGACGACGATACCGTTGACCGCCGCCTCGATGTAGCGCGCCTGCTGGTCGCTATCGTCGCCGGGCAGCGCCTCGCGGGTCAGAACGGGTTCTGCGCCACGCGAAAGGATGGCGACGCCGTTCCAGGTCGGCTGCCCGACCCAAACCGCGCCGTAGCCGGCGGCCGCCAGCGCAGTGCGCGGAAACTGCGTCTGTCTCGCCTTGAGCTCCTGCAGGCAGGCGATGTCGGGTTTGGCGGCGGCCAGCCATGCGAGCAGGTTCGGCAGCCGGCTGTTGATGTTGTTGACGTTGAAGGTGGCGATCTTCATCGGCCTGCTTCAGCGCACGATGCGTTCGGTCCACGCCTTCACTGCATCAGCGAGCGTCTTCAGATGATCGGCGGTGGAGAAGCCGGAGATGTTTTTGCGCGGCTTCAGATCATGGTCGCCATCTTCCAGCCAGAGGATCTCGATCGCCTCGGACAGAGCATAGGTCGCGACCTCGTCTTTGGTCCCGAACTCGTCGCGCGTGCCCTGGAGGATCAATGTCGGCGTCTTGAGATCGGCGAGGTGCTTTGTCCGAAGCTGCGTCGGTTTGTCCGGCGGATGGAAGGGGTAGCCGAGGCAAAGCAGGCCCGAGATCTCGCCCTTCGAAAACATCTCGTCGGCGATCATCGAAGCGAGGCGTCCGCCCATCGACTTGCCGCCGATGATGAGCGGACCCTCCACGCCCTTCGCCCGGAGGTCGGCGATCGCCTTGACGTATTCCGGGTTAACCGTCTCGGCGCGCGGCGGCGGCTTGCGATGGCCGTAGCGGCGGGCGGCCATGTAGTGGAATTCAAAGCGCGCGACGCGGAAACCGGCCGCGGCGAGCGCTTTTGCCGTGGCTGTCAGCGAGGGCGAGTCCATAGGAGCGCCTGCGCCATGCGCGAGCAGGATGGTGATGGCGGCGGTGTCGGGGCCGTCGAAGAGGAAGGTGGTCATGGGGCGGTCCACTTATAGAGGCCGCGCTCCGTCCCACCCCCCTCTGTCCTACCGGACATCTCCCCCTCAAGGGGGGAGATTGGATGTCGCCGCCGGTTTCGCCAACCACTAAAGCTGAAAGGCACGCGGGGCACCGAAGCTGCCGATCTCCCCCCTTGAGGGGGAGATGTCCGGCAGGACAGAGGGGGGCGTTCAAGCGCAGGCATTGGATTACCTCACCCCGCCGACAGCCGCGCCAGCTGCAAATCCACGAACTGTATCCCCTTGGCCGCCATACGCGCCCATTCGGAATTGGCGTCGAGTTCGAGGTAGCGCACCCAGCGACGCCGCGCCTCGGCGAAATTGCCGGCATCGAACTCCAGCCTCGCAAGGTTGAACACCGCGTCGGCATAATTGGGATCGAGTGCGATCGCCTTCAGCAAATGGCGGCGCGCCGAGGCTACCCGCCCCTCTTCGCTCATCAGCCCGGCAAGATTGAACCAGGCTTCTACGAAGCCGGGGTCGCACTTGATGGCGCGGGCATAGTCGTGCGCCGCCTCGGCCGCGTGGCCGGCCGCGCGCAGGCAGTTGGCGCGGTTGAAGGCGGCGATGGCATCGCTCGGGTCGATGGCCAGGCAGCGCTGGTAGAGTGCCGCCGCCTGCTCGTGGTCTTCAGCCTCTTCCGCCGCCTCGGCATCGGCGAACAGCTCTTCCAGCGTGTCGTCATCCCGCGTTCCCAGATCGAACAGCAGCTGGCCGTCGAGTTCGCTCTGGCCTCCCTCGAGATAGATCGCGTCGGCCCTCCCATGCTGCGAGCCGACGGCGAGCGACTTGGCGGTGAGCGAGGCGACCGGGCCCGAGCGATGCACAGAGCGCGCGATCGCCCCCCACGAGGCGCCGCCGGCAACCAGCCCGGCATATTTGCGGGCGAGGATCAGGTCGCGAAAGGAATACGGTTCGCAATCATGCTCGAAGGCATCGAACAGCGACAAAAGGTCGAGATCCGCGCCGGTCAGCCGCGACTGGTCGATCAGCGACTGCCGCGACAGCGCCGAAGCCTCCGGCGCTTTCATCAGCCCGAGCAGGCGCAGGAAGCCGTTCTCGCTGACCAGCTTGCGCCCGGCCGCGCGCTCGGTGACGACGCGGCGTTCAATCTCGGTATCGCCGGCCCTGGCGAGCAACATGCGGCCCAACACGACATGTGTGGTGCGCCGAGTGACGCCGCGCCGCAACTGGCCGTGCCGACGCTCGACCTCGCGCGCCGCCAGCCTGAGCGGGAAGGCCGCCAGCGCACCGACGATGCCGAAGACCGTGCCGGCGAGAGCCGTCACGCCTTGCTCTTGCCGACGGCTTTGAGAAGGTTCGCCTTGAGCGGGTTATCCTTGGCCGCGGCGGCGCCGGCCTTGGCGGATTTCGCCGCGGGCTTGGCCGTTTCATCGGCCTTGCTCTTGGACTTGGCCGGCGGCTTGGCCGATTGCGACAGGCTCGCCTTCAGCGCATCCATGAGGTTGATGACATTGCCGCGCTCAGGCGCCGCCGCGATGATAGGCTTGTGGCCCTTGAGCTTCTCGCGGATCATTGCCATCAGCGCGATCTCGTAGCGGTCCTCGTAATTCTTTGGATCGAAGGCGGTTTCCTTCTGCTTGATCAGCGCTTCGGCCAATTGCAGCATTTCGGGATCGGGGTTTCCGGCCGGGATATTGCCGAAATATTCAGCCGTGCCACGCACTTCGTTCGGATTCCTCAAGGTGCAGACGAACATGCCGTTCTCGCGCGCGCCGATCGTCACGACGCGCTCGCGGCTGGACAGCACAAGGCGGGCGATCGCCAGCTTGCCCGATTTGCGCATCGCTTCGCGCAGCACGGCAAAGGTCTCCTCGGCCATTGCGCCATCCGGCGCCAGGTAATAGGGCGCGTCCTGATAGATGACGTCGACCGAATGCTCGTCGACAAAAGCCTCGATGTTCATCGTATGGTTGGATTCGATGCGCACCGCATCGAGATCGGAGTCCTCGATGATGATGTACTGCTTGTCCTCGTATTCGTAGCCCTTGACCAGGTCCGAACGCTCGACCAGCCCGAGCTCGGGGTCGACCGGCTTCATGTTGATGCGGTTGTGCGTCTTCTTGTGCAGCTGGTTGAAGCTGATGCGTTCGCTGGCGCTCGTCGCCGGATAGAGCCGGACCGGACAGCTGACCAGACTGAGCTTGAGGTAACCTTTCCAACTTGCCCTGGGCGCCATGAAATAACTCCTACGCGGCCTTGTGCTGTCGAACAGTTCGCAGCGTTCATTCGTCCGGAGGACGAACGGGACTGCCGAAATCCTACATTGCCCTTACAATACCGGGCCCTTACAATACCGGCAAATCCCTAGCGAAATCTTCCTCCGCTGAGAGCCGCCTGCACGCAAGAGGTCCATGGCGAAGAATAATTCAAATTTTCCGGAGCGTCGATGGAGTCTGGGCCCGCAGAACTACCTCGCGGTGGCTATCAACGGCAAATCCCGGGCGAAATCTTCCATGTCGGCCCAGGGATCGCCTGACGTCGCCAGCAGGCCAGGCAGCGACGAATAATTCAGATCCTGCGGAGCGTCGATGGATTCCAGATCGCTCCAGCTCACCGGCGTCGAGGCCGGCAAATTGGTGCGGGCGCGCAGCGAATAGGGAGCCGCAGAAGTGTGGCCGCGCGCATTGCGGTGATAATCGATGAAGATGCGCCGCTTGCGGTTATCCTTGCCCATGGTGGTGGTGAAAGTGTCGGGCGCGGTGGCGGCAAGATGCGTCGAGATGGCGCTGGTCGCCTGGTGCAGTTTCTTCCAGTTCTGCTTTTGCGTCACCGGCACTGATATGTGGATGCCGTGGCCGCCGGACGTCTTGGCGAACGGCACCAGCCCTAGCGCTTCCAGCTCGCCCTTAATGTGCACCGCCGCCTCAACCACCTCGCGCCAGGCGATCCCCTCGCCCGGGTCGAGGTCGAAAACGATCAGGTCCGGCTTGTCGAGCCGCGTGCGATGGGTGCCCCAGGTGTGGAACTCGACGACACCGAACTGCGCCAGCGCCAGATAGCCCTTGGCGTCTTCCACCGAGAGATAGGATTTGGTCTCGCCCTCCGAATTGGTCGCTTCGAAAGTCGCCACAGAGGACGGCATGCCGGTGAAGGCGTGGCGCTGGAAGAAACAGTCCTGCGGCCTGCCGGTCGGGCAGCGCACCAGCGACACCGGCCGGCCGAGAATGTGCGGCAGCATGAAATCGCCGACCAGCGCGTAATAGACGGCAATGTCGAGCTTGGTCGGGCCGGTCTTGCCGAACAGCCGCCGCGTCGGGTTGGTCACCCAGATTGTGGCGAGGTCGGCCTCGGCGATCAGCCGCTTGCGCTTGGCCGAAACCGGCGTCGACAGGCCGACGTCGCGCAGGCCGCGGAACACGGCATGGCGCAGCGCATTGTCGGTGGTCCGATTGGCGTAGTGGATGTGCGCCGAAAGCAGCGGCCGCACCCACTTCATCTCGCGCATGATTTCGCGGGGAACCCCTTCGGGCGCGGACGCACCCGCCCTTAGCGGCTCCAGCCTGGCCAGCAATTCGCCGGCGGTCCCCGCATCGAAGCCGGTGCCGACCTTGCCGCGATAGTGCAGCTCGCCGTCTTCGAATTCGCCGAGGCCAAGTGCAGCCAACCCCTCTGCCGCATCGGAGACTGTGTAGCCGGCGATGACGAAGTCGCCGGTCTGAAGCGCCTTGGTCTTGGTCCAGGTCTTGGTACGGCCGCTCTGGTAGATTGCCGTGGCGCGCTTGGAGACGACACCCTCGAGCCCCATCTCGGATGCCTGGTCATAAAGTGCTTGGCCGTCTCCTTCGACATGATCGCTGAGCTGGATGGCCGAATTGGCGCCGAGACCGGACAGCAATTGCGAAAGCAGCGCCTTGCGCCGGCGGAGCGGCGCTTGTCTCAGGTCCCAGCCGTCGAGATACAGAAGATCGAAGGCGTAGAAGTGGAGCTTGTTGCCGGCGCCTTCGGCCAGCGCGTCTTGCAAAAGGGCAAAGCGGCTGATGCCCTTGGCGTCGAGCGCGACGACCTCGCCGTCGATGATCGCCTCGCGGCACGGCAGCCTGGCGAAGGCAAGCGGCAGGTCGCCATAACGCTTCGTCCAGTCGAGGCCGGCGCGGGTGATCAGCCTGACTGCGCCGTTAGCGAGATGCGCCATGGTGCGGTAGCCATCGAATTTGATCTCGTGCAGCCAGACTTCGCCCGTTCGGGCCGCTGGGTCATCGCCGCCCGGCGGCTTCGGAACCTGCGTAGTCAGCTGCGGCTCGATCCGGGAAGGCGGCGGCGCCTTGACGGCGCCCGGCAAAGCACCTGGCTTCAGCACCACCGGCCTGGCAGGCTTGGCGGCCGGCTTCGGCGTTGCCACCAGTTCCTCGATGCGGCGTCCGGATTTGACGCTTTCCGGCCGGGCTTCCAGTATGTCGAGCTTGGCGTCGGCGGCCAGATCACGCTCCTTGAACAGCAGCCAGTTCTTCTTGCCCTCATCCTCGCCGGGCTTCGGTTTCAGTCGCGTCAGCATCCAGCCGCCATTCAGCTTTTCGCCGGCGAGGCGGAACTTGAAGGAACCGGTGCGCAGGCTCTTCTCGACATCGTCCATCGGCGCCCAGATGCCGGTGTCCCAGACGATCATCGGCCCGCCGCCATATTCGCCTTCGGGAATGACACCTTCGAAGTCGATATATTCGAGCGGATGGTCCTCGGTCTCGACCGCCAGCCTTTTATCGGCCGGATTGAGCGACGGGCCGCGCGGCACCGCCCAGCTCTTCAGCACGTCGCCGACCTGCAGGCGCAGATCGTAGTGATCGGCGGTGGCGTGATGCTTGTGAACGACGAAACGATTGCCCTCATCGGCAACCAGACCGCCGGCTGGTTCCGGCGTCCTCGTGAACTCGCGCTTGGCGCGATAGGCCTTGAGCTTTGGCGGGGCGGTCACGGCCACATGCTCTTGCGCAAAAACAACGGCTTGATGCGCATGTCTTGAATCATTTTGTCAGCATCGGGCAGGTCGGCGTCACGCCGCTCAATCGTCGGTGGCCGGCGTCAATTCGAGCTCGGCCGGCGACAGGCCCTGCTGCAGCTGGCTGAGCCGGAATTCGTCGACCCAATAGGCCTCGCCGTCGACCAGCACGCGCGCGCTGTAGCTGCCGGCCGAAAAACGCTGCGCGGTGATGTACACCTTGTGGCGGTCGAGCGCGTTCCGCACCGCGGCGCGCTTGGATTTCTGACTGGCGACGGAACTGGCCATGCTGGTTACTCACGCACAAGCCGCAAGGCGGCGTGCCTTAAGGATGGCCGAGAGCGTGTCGGCTGTCAATTTGGCGGTCGCTGCGAGCCGCGCGCGGTAGCGCCTCCCGCTCTGTGGAAACCGAGCCGGTGCGCTATATTGCCCTGGCGGCTTGGAACGCGATGCTGATCCGGAGAGCTTCACATGACATTGACGATGCGCAAACTCGGCAGCCAGGGGCTGCAAGTCTCGGCAATCGGTCTCGGCTGCATGGGCATGAGCCAGTCCTATGGCCCGGCCGACGAGGCGGAATCGACCGCCACGCTGCACCGCGCCATCGAACTCGGCTGCACCTTCCTCGACACCGCGGAAGTGTACGGGCCGTTCACCAACGAGGAACTGCTCGGCCGCGCGCTGAAGGGCCGGCGCGACGAGGTGACGATCGCGACGAAATTCGGCTTCCGCATTGAAAACGGCAAGCAAGTCGGCACCGAACGCGACAGCCGGCCCGAACATATCCGCGAGGCTTTGGAAGGTTCGCTGAGGAGGCTCGCCACCGACCAGGTCGACCTCCTCTATCAGCACCGCGTCGATCCGGCGGTGCCGCTCGAGGATGTGGCGGGTGCTGTCGGCGAGCTGATCGCTCAGGGCAAGGTTCGCTTCTTCGGCCTGTCGGAAGCCGGTGCCGCCAACATCCGCCGGGCGCATGCCGTTCATCCGGTGTCGGCAGTGCAGAGCGAATACTCGCTATGGGAGCGCAATCTGGAACCGGAAATCATTCCGCTGCTGAAGGAGCTCGGCATCGGCCTGGTGCCGTTCTCGCCGCTCGGCCGCGGCTTTCTCACCGGCGACGTCAGGCGCGCCGAAGACTATCCAGAGGGCGATTACCGGCGCGGCGACCCGCGCTACCAGGGCGCCAACTATGACGCCAACATGCAGGCGGCAGCCACGGTACTCGACATCGCCGCGGCCAAGCGCGTCAAGCCAGGCCAGATTGCTCTGGCCTGGCTGCTCCACAAGGGGAGCGGCTTCGGCATCGACATCGTGCCGATCCCCGGCACCAAGCGCCGAAAGTACCTCGAGGAGAACGTCGCCGCGGCTTCGATCAAGCTCGACACAGCCGAGATGCAGGTGCTCGACGACGCATTGGCGCCGGGCAAGGTCGCCGGTCCGCGCTACGGCGAGCGCACCATGGTGATGATCGATCGGTAGGTCTTGCCTTCTCCCGTTCTTGCGCAAAGCTCCGGCCTTGGTTAGCATCCTTGGGCAGGCACCGAGCGGAGGAGAACGTCGCGGTGGACCGGCTGGAGCGCCGTTGCGTCCCTTCAAACACGAGTTGGGCGCTCGAAGGACACTCCATTTTTGAATCGACGCAAGGAACCTTCCGGAAAACCCATTCCGGTTCCGGGGTCGTGCGCTCATCTGGGAGGAGACTAAATTGATCAACAGACGTGAATTCCTGCTGTCGACCGCGGCGATGGGCGCCCTGGCGGTGGCCGCTCCGCAACTGGCTTTTGCCCAGGACAAGCTGACCATCCTCGGCTCGGTGCCGAGCCTCGGCTTTCCGTTCTTCGTGCACATGCTGAACCAGATCAAGGCGGAAGCCCAGGCGCAGGGCGTCAACCTGATCGAGAGCGACGGCCAGAACTCGGCGCCCAAGCAGACCGCCGACATCGAGGCGGCACTCGTGCAGAAGGTCAACGCCATCGTCATCTCGCCGCTCGACGTCAACGCGCTGGCCCCAGCCATCGAAGAAGCGGTCAAGGCCGGCGTTCCCGTCGTCACCATCGACCGCCGCGTCGACGGCGTCGAGGGCATCCTCGCCCATGTCGGCGCCGACAATGTCAAAGGCGGCGAGGCCGAAGCGCAGGCCATGGTGGCGGCGTTCCCGAACGGCGCCAAGATCTTCCATCTGCAGGGCCAGCCCGGTGCCGGCCCGGCGATCGACCGCAACAAGGGTGTGCACAATGTCCTCGATCCGATGAAGGACAAGTACCAGATCATCTTCGAGCAGACCGCCAACTTCGCCCGCGCCGAGGCGCTGTCCGTCACCGAGGCCGGCCTTGCGGCCAACGGCAAGCCCGACGCGATCATCTGCGCCAATGACGACATGGCGCTTGGCGCGGTTGAAGCCTGCGCGGCGCGCAACTTCACCGACGTCAAGATCTACGGCTTCGACGCGCTTCCCGAAGCGCTGGTCGCCGTGCGCGACGGCAAGCTGGCCGGAACGGTCGAGCAATTCCCCGGCGAACAATCGCGCACTGCGGTGCAGATCGCGGTCGCCTACGCCAGGGACAAGACCGAGCCGAAGGAAAAGCTGGTGCTTTTGACGCCGATCGTCATCGGCAAGGACAATCTCGACAAGGCGGAGAGGCTGGGCGAGACGAAGTAAGCGCCGAGGGCGCACAGCGCCAAAAGCAGCGTTCTGTCGCGCCCCCTCTGCCCTGCCGGGCATCTCCCGCTCAAGGGGGGAGATTGGCAGTTTCAACGCGTCGCCTTCTCTTCAACGCCGGAGTAGCGAAAGCCTGGGTGACATCCGATCTCCCCCCTGGAGGGGGAGATGTCCGGCACGACAGAGAGGGGCGCTGTCCCGTGGCCTTTCGGGTGGACCACAATTCAAGGAGCATCCTTTGCCAGTCGAAGCCATTGCGCCATCGCCCGCCCTGCTCGCCGTCGAGGGCGTGACCAAGCGCTTTGCCGGCGTCACCGCGCTGAACGACGTTTCGCTTGAAGTCCGCCCCGGCGAGATCCTCGGCCTGCTCGGCGAGAACGGAGCGGGCAAATCGACGCTGCTCAAGATCCTGTCCGGCGTGATGCCGCCGTCCAGCGGCCGCATCGTCTTCGACGGTGTCGAATTCAGCCCGCACAATCCGCAGGATGCCAAGCGCCACGGCATCGTAACAATCTACCAGGAGCTGAGCCTGATCCCGACGCTGACCGTGGCGGAGAATATCTTCATCGGCCGCGCGCCGCTCGGCCGGTTCGGGCTGGTCAGTTGGCGGCGAATGGAGGAAGATTCCCGCACGATCATCGCTCGCGTCGGGCTCAATCTCGACCCGGCGACGCCGGTTTCCGCACTGTCGGTGGCCGAGCAGCAGCTGGTCGAGATCGCCCGCGCGCTATCGCTGAAGAGCCGCTTGATCATCATGGACGAGCCGACCTCGGCGCTGACCGAGACCGAAGTGCACAGGCTGATGTCGATCATGGACCGGCTGCGCAAGGATGGCGTCGCCATCATGTTCGTCACCCACCGGCTGGAGGAGGCATCGGCGATCTGCGACCGTATGACCGTGCTGCGCGACGGCAGGCTGGCCGGCCATCTCGACCGCGAAGGCGGGCCGATCAGGCTGCCGAAGATCATCGAGAAGATGGTCGGCCGTGCCGCTTCCGAGCTCTATGCCAGGCCGACGCAGCGCGATGTCGCCGGCGACGTCCGGCTCTCTGTGCGCGGCCTGCGCACGGTGCGCGATCCGCAGGCGCCGCACGCCATCGTACTCGAAGGCGTCGATCTCGACCTCAAGGCGGGCGAAATCCTCGGCGTCGCCGGGCTCGTCGGTTCCGGCCGCACCGAGCTCGCCCGCGCCATCTTCGGTGCCGACCGCATTGCCGCCGGCACCATCATGCTCGACGGCAAGCCGATCGCGCCGGCATCACCCGCCGACGCCATCGAGCTCGGCATCGGCCTGGTGCCGGAGGACCGCAAGCACCAGGCAATCTTCGCAGCACTCGCCATCCTCACCAATTTCTCGATCGCCGCGCTCGACCGCTACTCCAGTGTCGGTTTCATGGCCGAGCGGCGCGAACGCGAGGCGCTGGCGAACTACAGGAAGATGCTGTCGATCCGCATGGCTTCGCCCGAGCAGGCGATCGAGGGCCTGTCCGGCGGTAACCAGCAGAAGGTGATCCTTGCCCGCTGGCTGGCGCGCGATCCCAAGGTGCTGATCGTCGATGAACCGACGCGCGGCGTCGATGTCGGCGCCAAGGCGGAAGTGCACCAGATCCTGGTGGAACTCGCCGCGCGCGGCATCGCCATCATGATGATCTCTTCGGAGCTGCCCGAGGTGCTTGCAGTGTCGGACAGGATCGTCACCATGCGGCGCGGGCGCATTACCGGCGAGATGCCCGGCGTCGAGGCGACCGAGGAGAAACTGATGGAACTGATGGCGCTCGACCAGAAGCAGGAAGCAACGCAATGACCAGTACGACCGAACGGAGCCAGCGCGGTGGCGTCAATATTGCGCGCCTGCTGATGAGCTTCGGCCCGCTGATGTTCCTGGCGTTGCTGATCGTCGTCTTCACTGTGCTGAAGCCGAGCTTCATCGACCCGATCAACCTGTTCAACATCATGCGCCAGATCTCGATCACCGGCCTGATCGCGCTCGGCATGACCTTCGTCATCCTCACCGCCGGCATCGACCTGTCGGTCGGCTCGCTGCTCGCCTTCTGCGGCATGGTCGCGGCGGTGGTGGCCAAAGGCGGCACCGCCAACACGCTGTCGCTGTCGACAACGGGCACGCAGGGCTATGGCTGGTTCGCCGCCCTTCTCGCCGCCGTCGTCGTCGGCGCCGTGGCCGGCGGCGTCCAGGGCTTTGCCATCACCAGGCTGAAAGTGCCGCCCTTCGTCGTCACGCTCGGCGGCCTAACCGTGTTTCGCGGCCTGACCTTGACCATCTCCAATGGTGGCCCGATCTCCGGCTTCGACGCCTCGATGCGCTGGTTCGGTACCGGCCTGATCGGCCCGGTACCGGTGCCGGCGATCATCTTCGCGATTGCCGCCATCCTTTGCCACATCGTGCTGCGCTACACGCGCTACGGCCGCGCGGTCTACGCAGTCGGCGGCAATGCCGAGGCCGCGCGCCTCTCCGGCCTGCGCGTCGACCGCATCCTGATCTCGGTCTACATCATCGTCGGCTTCTTCGCCGGCCTTGCCGCCTTCGTTTTGTCGGCGCGGCTCAACTCCTCCGAAGCCGTCGCCGGCATCGGCTACGAGCTGACGGTGATCTCGGCGGTCGTTATCGGCGGCACCTCGCTGTTCGGCGGCATCGGCAGCGTCGGCGGCACGGTGGTCGGTGCAGGACTGATCGGCGTCTTGCAGAATGGGCTGCAGTTCAACAACGTCTCGTCCTACACGCAAAGCATCGTCATCGGCCTGATCCTCATCCTCGCCGTGGCCTTCGACCGCTGGCTGAAATCGCGGGTAATGCGGTGATGGCCGAGCGAACGCTGCGGTGCCATAAACTGCACGGCAGGTGGCGATGCCTCAAATAAGAACCATGACCGAACAGGATGTTCCGGCGGTGTCGCGGCTGCTTGGAGGGTCCTGGCGACAGACCTATTCGCCGATCCTGGGTGCCGCGACCACGGCACGGCTGTCGGATGAGAGGCACGCGCCGGAGCGGCTGGCGTCCGAGCTCGGGGACGACAACAAGATGTCCTTCGTCGCCGAGCGGGCTGACAGCTCGCTCGCCGGTTATGCGATGGCAGCGATGGACGACAAGGGCGAGGTCATGCTCGAGCGGCTCCATATAGACAAAAGCGAGTACGGCACCGGCCTTGCCGCCGACCTGCTGCATGCCGTTCTTGCCGCGCATGCGGGTATTCCCAGCATCGCCCTGGAAGTGATCGAGGGCAACGACCGCGCAATCGCCTTCTATCGCAAGCACGGCTTCGAGGTCGTCGAGCGCCGGC
Source organism: Mesorhizobium sp. M0174 (assembly GCF_040322275.1). Classification (NCBI taxonomy): domain Bacteria; kingdom Pseudomonadati; phylum Pseudomonadota; class Alphaproteobacteria; order Hyphomicrobiales; family Phyllobacteriaceae; genus Mesorhizobium; species Mesorhizobium sp. M0174. The sequence continues at coordinate 49,934 of NZ_JAMYTB010000022.1, read as the reverse complement.
CGGCTGCACACGGCGTGGGCGGCCACGCCTCGCTGATCATGCGCCGGCTGCTGCCGATGGCTTAGCAAGCGAAAGCGGCTGAGCGCGTAATCTCCCCCCTTGAGGGGGAGATGTCCGACAGGACAGAGGGGGGCGCCGCGCGTGAGGCGCCAACTTTCTCTTTCGTCCAATATGGCGTCGCGCCAGGACGTACCGACCCCCTCTGTCGCCTTCGGCGACATCTCCCCCTCAAGGAGGGAGATTGGCACTCGCTCAGGCCGGGGCGTTGACGCGCTGTGGGCGCGTTGCCCAGTCGGCAACGGTCGCGCCAGCAACGCTCTCGCCGGCAACCATCCCGTTCGTCTGCGGCGCAAGCAGGTCGTTGCGGCGGGCGAAGGCAACGAAGGTGGCGCGCGCCGTTTCGGCGTCGATCTCTCCTTCCAGTGCTGCACGGCACGCTTTTGCGGCGATGTCATGCGCGGCCGTCCGGCTCGTTGCCGGCCATTCAGCCAAAAGTGCATAGGCCTCAGCCGCGCTTTCTATCTTCGTCGGTGTACCGAGGCCGGTGAGGATATTAACCGGCTTGTCGAACGAAGCACGATCCATGACACTCTCCTTTCCTGGCTCAATCGGCTCCTTTCGGAACTCCACCGCGCGGGCGCTTCGATCCTCGAGGGCCGCCTGCAGAACGATGCCACCGATCTGCGAGTTGGACGCAATCGGGGGCATGCCCGGCCGCGGCAGCAGCCGATGCACCTTGACCAGCGCTTCGAGCCAGGCCGCCACGCCCAGCGGCGGATGTTCGCGCCCGTAGAGCCACGCCTTTGCCTTGGCGAGCGGGTATCCCGCCTCTTCGGCGAAATCGTTTTCCGACCACCGCAGCAGGCGCAGGCATTCGCGCATCCGCGCCGCGATCATTTGCGCTCCTCCGTGCCGGCCCCCACGCGTTGAGCCGATAGAAACATCAGCGTGTAGGCCGCCTTGCGGCGGTCCCAGCCGGCCGACTCGGCCATATCCAGCAAGCCGTCGACCAAAGGCGCCAGCGCCGCCCTGCAGTCGGCTTCATAGTTGAAATCGTTTTTCGGGCGGGTCGGCGCCGCGATCTTTCCAAAACTGTCCATCATATCCATGGCAACACCTGCTCAGCATTAGTCCCGGACCGGCAAGACCGTGCCCGCTTTTGGCGGACACGGTCCATCTGCCGTTTCGAAGTCGCGCTTTGGAAGCCTGGCTTTAGAAGTCCATGCCGCCACCGCCGGGCATTGCCGGCGCGCCAGCTTCCTTCTTCGGCTTCTCGGCCACCATCGCCTCGGTCGTCACCAGCAGGCCGGCGACGGAAGCGGCATCCTGCAGAGCGGTGCGCACCACCTTGGCCGGATCGATGACGCCCTGGCCGAAGAGATCGCCATAGTCGCCGGTCTGCGCGTTCCAGCCGAACGAGAACTCCTGCTTTTCGCGCAGCTTGCCGACGATAATCGAGCCTTCGGCGCCGGCATTTTCGGCAATCTGGCGCACCGGAGCCTCGATCGCGCGCCGCACGATTTCGACACCGGTCTTCTGGTCGGGATTGTCGACCTGAATATTGTCGAGCGCCTTTGCCGCCCGCAGCAGCGCCACGCCACCGCCGGGCAGGATGCCCTCCTCGACCGCGGCACGGGTGGCATGCATGGCGTCGTCGACCCTATCCTTGCGCTCCTTGACCTCTATCTCGGTCGAGCCACCGACGCGGATGACGGCGACGCCACCGGCGAGCTTGGCCAGCCGCTCCTGCAGCTTCTCGCGATCATAGTCGGAGGTGGTCTCCTCGATCTGCGCCTTGATCTGGGAGACCCGGCCCTGGATTTCGCTCTTCGAGCCGGCACCGTCGACGATCGTGGTGTTTTCCTTCTCGACCACCACCTTCTTGGCGCGGCCGAGCATGTTGAGCGTGACGTTCTCGAGCTTGATGCCGAGATCCTCGCTGATTGCCGTGCCGCCGGTCAGGATGGCAATATCCTCCAGCATGGCCTTGCGGCGATCGCCGAAGCCCGGTGCCTTGACGGCCGCGACCTTCAGGCCGCCGCGCAGCTTGTTGACGACCAGCGTCGCCAGCGCCTCGCCCTCGACGTCCTCGGCGATGATCAGCAGCGGCTTGGACGACTGCACCACCGCCTCCAGCACCGGAAGCAGCGCCTGCAGGTTGGACAGCTTCTTCTCGTGGATCAGCACATAGGGCTCGTCGAGCTCGACGCGCATCTTGTCCTGATTGGTGATGAAATAGGGGCTGAGATAGCCGCGGTCGAACTGCATGCCTTCGACGACTTCGAGCTCCGTCTCGGCGGTCTTGGCTTCTTCGACGGTAATGACGCCCTCATTGCCGACCTTTTCCATCGCTTCGGCGAGGAAGCGGCCGATCTCGGCGTCGCCATTGGCCGAGATGGTGCCGACCTGGGCGATTTCGTCGTTCCTGGTCACCTTGCGGGCATTGGCCTTGAGTTCGGCGACGACGGCTTCGACCGCCTTGTCGATACCGCGCTTCAGGTCCATCGGGTTCATGCCGGCGGCAACCGCCTTAGCGCCTTCCTGGACGATCGACTGCGCCAGAACGGTCGCGGTCGTGGTGCCGTCGCCGGCGACGTCACTGGTCTTCGAAGCCACCTCGCGGACCATCTGTGCGCCCATGTTCTCGAACTTGTCCTCGAGCTCGATCTCCTTCGCCACGGTGACGCCGTCCTTGGTGATGCGCGGGGCGCCGAACGACTTGTCGAGGACGACGTTGCGGCCCTTGGGACCGAGCGTCACCCTCACCGCGTCGGCGAGGATGTTGACGCCGCGCAGCATCTTCTCGCGGGCTTCGGTATGAAATTTCACATCTTTGGCAGCCATTGGATCACTCCTTCGATAGGCAGCTTCGTTGACTGGAATGCTTGTTCAGGCCCACTCAGGCAGCCTTCTTCATCTCGCCGGCGCCCTCGATAACGCCCAGCACGTCGCTCTCTTTCATGATGAGCAGATCCTCGCCATTGAGCTTGATCTCGGTGCCGGACCATTTGCCGAACAGGATGCGGTCGCCGACCTTGACGTCGAGCGGCTGCAATTGGCCGCTGTCGTCGCGCGCGCCCGGACCGGCGGCAATGACCTCGCCCTCCTGCGGCTTCTCCTTGGCGGTGTCGGGGATGATGATGCCGCCGGCGGTCTTCTCGTCGACCTCGATACGGCGGACCAGGATACGGTCGTGCAATGGACGGAACGTCATGTCGTTCTCCTCTCGGGACAAACAGATTTTCGAAGATCCTCCTGACCGAACCGGCAATATCGGCCCGGCACGGGGTGCGCGACCCCTTCATCAGGCATCGCGCGCATACGAACTAGTCGCGCTTTTTTCTGCTTTCAAGAGGGTCACGCAAAAATTTTAGCACTCGACGCATGAGAGTGCCAATGCACTGTAATCGTTCGCACATTAGCCGCTCTCAGCTAAAGTGCGGCTCAAATTTTGGCGCGATATTTCAAAATGCCGCCGGTCCGGAGCCGCTCGTGGCGGCGGGAACCTATGTGGAAGGCGAGGCGTTTTGCAGACCGAGATTTCAACGGACCGAGATTTCAACGGAAAGGACGATCGCATGACCAGCAGGGACTTTCAGCTCCAGATGCAAGGGTTTGGTCTTACCACGGCGGAGATCCACTATCGCCTGCCCGATCATCGGAGCCTGCTGCAACTCTATATCTGGCAGGAATACGATATTGCCCCCGATTTCCCGACGCTGAAGCATTTCCTCGATTTCTGGGAGCGCGAAATCGAAGGCCCGCTGCATTCGGTGCGCGTCGCCCATCATCACCTGATCCAGCCCTCCGAATGGCGGGCCGTAAACGGCATTATCACCGTCCACTGAGGAGCAAGCCGATCTGCCGCTAGACAGCGGGCAAAGTCTCTCGCGGTGGGGGAAAGGCAGTTGCCTTTTCCCCAACTTGTTTTGGAGTTCAAATATCGGAGGGTCCGGGCTAGCCGGCGTGGTCGACAGGCTCGCAGGCGAGCAATCCGGCGTTGCGCGCCGCCCTGACGAAGGCCTTGCGCGCATCTCGCGCGGTGCGCCAGCCGTCGAGCGCGTCGCGGCAGGCCCGATAGGCGGCGCGCCAACTCCGGCCGCGGGCACGGTCCGGCCACTGCTGACGCATGCATTCGATGGCTTCCCAACTACTGGCGACCTTGCGCTCGCTGGATTGGAATTTCAACGTGATCGGCTCGGCGAAGCGGACGTCGTCCATCACTTCCTCCTTGTTTTCTGATCGTCTTCTTGTTTGAGCAAGCAACGTCATGCTGGCGGCACCGGCGACCAGCCGGCGCCGCTGAAGGACATGGTTCGTCCCTTTGCGCGGTTCAAGAGCATCGCGGCAACAGCGGTTATTCCTCCTCGTCCGGCCCTTGCAGCAGTTCGATCAGCGTCGCTACTCTTGCCGTCGGCAGCGGTCGGCCTTCGTTCACCAGCGCCTCGTCGGCGGCGATCCAGGCCAGGGCCTCACGCAATTCCTGGACCGTCCCGTCCGTCGCCGCAATGTCGGCGATAACGGCGTCGTCGACCGGGCCCAGCACGGAAATGATCTCGTCGCGTGTCATGGTCAGCTCCATCTGCGAGTGCCGGGAATGGGCCCGGCAACACAAGAATCTGGGTCTTGACCTGCGGCAGACAATAACCGGCCGGGGAACTCGGCGTTGGCGATTGAAGCCAAACAGGCAATCTCCTGCCGGACATCTCTCACAAGTAGATTGGCAGCCTCGCCGAACCGACCAAAAACCGGCCCGAAAACCGGCAACGCGAGAGCCATCGGGGTCTTGACTTGCGGCGGACAATAACCAAATCGATGGCACCGGTCGCCGAAATGGGGCCGGCGAAACCAGGGAGCGCCAGCTCTTTGGCGCTCCTCGTATCTATGTTGCTCGATGGAGGATGTAGCTATGAGAACCGCATTCGACTTTTCCCCGCTCTATCGGTCGAGCATCGGCTTCGACCGCGTCTTCAACCTGCTGGAAAATGCGCCGCAGGCTTTCGACGCCTGGCCGCCCTATGACATCGCGCGCAGCAGCGAGAACAACTACCGCGTCACTATCGCCGTCGCTGGCTTTTCCGAGGACGACCTCGAAATCATTCATGAACCCAACCTCCTGATTGTCTCCGGCCAGCATAAGGAGCCGGACAACGCGGAGTATCTGCATCATGGCCTCGCCACACGGCCCTTTACCCGCCGTTTCGAGCTTGCCGATCACGTCAAGGTCGCAGGCGCCTCGCTCGACAACGGCCTGCTCAGCATCGATCTGGTACGTGAGGTGCCCGAGGAGATGAAGCCTCGGCGCATCGCCATCGCGACCGATGTCGCCTCGCCGAAGACCGGGCCGAAGGCCGCGCAGGTCGAAGCAAACAAGCAGGCTGCCTGAACGAACCAGTCGAGAAAGGAGACTATGCAATGGCTATTCGTGATCTCATTCCCTGGGGCCGGGAGAATAATCAGGCCCCCAGCCTGTTCCGCAGCGGCGATCGCGATCCCTTCCTGACGCTGCATCGCGAAATGAACCGCCTGTTCGACGAGGCGTTCCGCGGCTTCGACACGAGGCTGCCGTCGCTCGGTGGCTTCTCCGCTGCCGGCGCCAGCTGGCCGAGCGTCGAAATCTCCGATAGCGAAAAGGAGATCCGCGTCACCGCCGAGATCCCCGGAATGGACGAGAAAGACGTCGAGCTGCTGCTCGATGACGGTGTGCTGACGCTGCGCGGCGAGAAGCGTGAAGAGACCGAGGACAAGGACAGGCAGTTCTCCGAACGCTTCTATGGCCGTTTCGAGCGGCGTATCCCGCTCGGCTACGAAGTCGACGAAGACAAGATCAACGCCGCGTTCCGGAACGGCGTGCTAAGCGTGACGCTGCCGAAGACGGAGCGCGCTCAGGCCAAGGCCAAGCGTATCGCCATCAACGGCGGCAACGGCAAGTCCTGATGGCTCGCAGCAGGACGACGCCCGCTTCTGCCCTGCCGGTTCCGGCGGGCAGAAGCGGGGAATGTCGATGACCCGTTCTCCCGACGCTCCGGTTCCGCCTGACCAGGCGCAGCAAGTCTTGCAGTGCCTGACGACCGAGCATTTCGTGCTGCAAAACGCTCGCGCCGCGACCATTCAGGAAGCGAACCAGCGAGCCAATCTGTTCCTGACGTCGGTCTCGAGCGCAACGATTGCCTTGTCCTTCGTCGCCCAGGTCACGGAGATGGGCAGGCCGTTCGTGTTGTTCAGCCTTATCTTGCTACCTTGCCTTTTCTTCATCGGCCTGGTCACCTTCGTGCGCGCTGTGCAGGTTGCCATCGAGGACATGGTGCATGCCCGCGGCATGGCCAGGATCCGCCACTATTTCGTCGAGCTGGCGCCGGTCCTGCAAAGATACCTTGTCAACTCCACGCATGACGACCTCTCGGCGGTGCTGGTCGACAAGGGCCTCCGCCCCTCGCCGCTGCAATATTTCATGACCACCGCTGGGATGGTGGGCACGATCAACGGCGCCATCGCCGGCGCCTTCACCGGCATCGTTGTTAAGTCCGCTTTCGGCGGAGGCATGTCGCCCGGCGTGATTTGCGGGCTGGCGGTCTTCGCGACATGCATTCTCGTCCTGCGGCGTTATCATAGTCGCGCCTGGGCCACGGCCGAAGAAAGCTTGCCAGCACGGTTCCCGGTCGACAATGACAGGAAAAGCTAGCGCCGACATATCCGGATGTCGAAAAATGGCAGGGCGCCGCCCTTGCGTCTTGCGCGCCAATTGACCATCCTCGCCAACATCATTTGCACCGCGGCCGGGGGGTTCGCACATGCCGACGCTTTATGCGCTGAAACCGGCCTTCCAGGCCAGGCTGCGGCCGCTTGCCGACGGCCTGGCCAAGGCCGGCGTCACCGCCAACCAGATCACACTGTTGGCCGCTGCCCTCTCGCTCGCTGCCGGCCTTGCGGTGGCAGCCCTTGCAGGCCGCCGCGCGGTCTTTCTGCTGATGCCGCTCGTGCTGTTTACGCGAATGGCGCTAAACGCCATTGACGGCATGCTCGCAAGGGAACATGGCCAGGCCTCGACGCTCGGCATGTATCTCAACGAGCTTTGTGATGTCGTCTCCGATCTCGCTTTGATCCTGGCCTTTACTGTCATTTTTCCTGCCTGGGGCGTCGTTGCATTCGCTATCGCGGCTATGATCGCGGAATTCGCCGGCGTGCTCGGCATCGCGGCCGGAGCTGGGCGCAACTATGCCGGCCCGTTCGGCAAAAGCGACCGGGCGCTGGCGCTTGGCATCCTCGCGGTGCTTATCGCGTCCGGCCTGTGGGTCCCGGCGCTCACGCCGCTCGTGTTTCCGGCCATGGCTACACTCTCGCTGGCGACCGCCATCAACCGGATACGCAGCGGCCTTAACGGGAGCGGTAGCTGAATTCCGGTCTCGCCAGGGAGAACAACATGCTTCACCAACAGACGGTTGCCGCCGTGGCTTCAGTCAATATCGAGCGGGTGGCGCAGGAGCGCAGCTTCAAGAGCCACGATGGCACAGAGATCTTCTATCGCTATTGGCCGGCGCTGTCGGAAAACCCCAAGGGCGCCATCCTGCTGTTCCACCGCGGCCACGAGCATGGCGGCCGTATGGCGCATCTGGTCGACGAGTTCCAGATGCCCGACCACGCCTTCTATGCCTGGGACGCGCGCGGCAATGGCCGCTCCGCCGGCGAACGCGGCTATGCGCCGTCATTTGCCGCGCTGGTGCGCGACATCGATTGTTTGGTGCGCGAGATCGACAGCGACGGCTTTGCCCGGCGCGACATCGCGCTGATCGCGCAATCCTTCGCCGCCGTGCTTGCCGCCGCCTGGGTGCACGATTACGCGCCCGACATTCGCGCCCTGGTGCTGGCCTCGCCAGCCTTCTCGGTCAAGCTCTACGTGCCCCTCGCCAAGCAAGGCATCGCGTTGTGGCAGAAGCTGAAGGGCCGCTTCTTCGTGAATTCCTACGTCAAGGCGAAATTCCTGACGCATGACCCCGAGCGTATCGCCTCCTTCGACGCCGACCCGCTGATCACCCGGCCGATCGCCTCCAACATCCTGGTCGAGCTCTACGACCATGCTGCGCGCATCGTCGCCGACGGACGCGCCATCACGGTGCCGACACAGCTTCTGATCTCCGGCAGTGACTGGGTGGTGCGGCATGAACCGCAGCACGAGTTTTTCGTCAATCTGGCGAGCCCGGCCAAGGAGCGGCATGTTTTGGCCGGCTTCTTCCACGACACGCTGGGCGAGCGCGACCGCCACAAGGCACTCGACCTGATCAGGCCTTTCCTTGAAAAGCAATTCGCGGCGCCGGAAAAGCCGGTCGACCTGACCGAGGCCGACCGCGCCGGCTACACGCGCGACGAGGCCGACCGGCTTGCCTCGCCGCTGCCGCTGCTGTCGCTAAGGGGCCTCTACTGGGCAATGAGCCGCGCTTCGATCCGCATGGGCGCCTGGCTGTCGTCCGGTATGAAGACGGGGATTGCCACCGGCTTCGATTCGGGCTCGACGCTCGACTATGTCTACGAGAACGAGGCGCGGGGCATCAGCCCCATCGGCCGCATGATCGACCGCACCTTTCTCGATGCCATCGGCTGGCGCGGCATCCGCCAGCGCAAGCTGCATCTGGAAGAACTGATCGGCAGCGCCGCCGCCTCGTTCAAGGCCGCCGGCCGGCCGGTCCATATCGTCGATATCGCCGCCGGCCATGGCCGCTACGTGCTCGATGCCGTGCAGAAATGCGCCGAGCCGCCGGCAAGCGTACGGCTGCAGGATTTCTCCGAGCTCAACGTCTCGCTCGGCCGCAAGCTGATCGCCGAGCGCCAGCTGCCGGCGAGCGTCACTTTCCATCAAGGTGACGCCTTCGACGCCACGATGCTGGCCGGGCTCGACCCGGCGCCGGATCTCGCCATCGTCTCGGGGCTCTACGAATTGTTTGCCGACAATGCCGTGATCGCCCGCTCGCTCGGTGGACTGGCCAGCGCCATGCAGCCGGGAAGCCTGCTCGTCTATACCAACCAGCCCTGGCATCCGCAGCTCGAGATGATCGCGCGCAGCCTGACCTCGCATCGCGGCGGCCAGGCCTGGGTGATGCGCCGCCGCACGCAGGCCGAGATGGACCAGCTGGTGGCGGCCGCCGGCTTTGAGAAGCTCGACCAGCGCATCGACCAGTGGGGCATCTTCACCGTTTCGGTCGCGCGGCGCGTCTGAACATGGACTTGCCTGCCTCTGCCTTACCTCGCGATGCCCCTGCCCTTCCGGCCTTGCCGCGTGAGCGGTATCCCGGGACCGTCCTGCGCGCCGCATTGTGGCTGGCATTTCTGGCGCCGTTCTTCTACGCCACCTACGGCTTCGCCAATTGGCTGGCGTCGCGGCGCGACGATGTCGGCAGCATCGTCTTCGGCTGGGAGCATGGCATCCCGTTCCTTGCCTGGACGATCGTGCCCTACTGGTCGATCAACCTGTTCTATGGCTTGTCGTTGCTGTTGAACAATTCGAAGAGCGGCGTCGACCGCCTTGCCGGCCGCTATCTGACGGCGCAGCTCGTCGCCGTCGCCTGCTTCATCCTGTTCCCGCTGACTGCGACCTTCGTGCGCCCGCAGACGAGCGGCCTGCCCGGCTTCATGTTCGCCGTGCTCGGCGGCTTCGACAAACCCTTCAACCAGGCGCCGTCGCTGCATATCGCGCTGCTGGTCATCATCTGGGACCATTGGCGTTACAGATTGACCGGCATCGCCGGCTTCGCCTGGCATGTCTGGTGTTTCCTGATCGGCGCCTCGGTGCTGACGACGTGGCAGCACCATTTCATCGACATTCCGACCGGCGCGCTGCTCGGCCTTTTCGCCCTGTGGCTGTTTCCGCGCGACAGCGAGCTGCCGTTCACCGGCTTCCGCCTGAGCGCTGACCCGAAGGCGCGGCGGTTGGCGCTGTTCTATGCGCTCGGCGCAAGCCTTGCACTGACCGGCGCCGCTGCCGGCGCGTTGGTCTCGGCGCTGTGGCTCATCCTGTTGTGGCCGGCACTGGCGCTGGCCATAGTCGCTTTCGCCTATGCCGGCGCCGGCGCCAAAATGTTCCAGAAAACAGCCGATGGCCGCGTGTCGCTGGCCAGCCGTCTACTGCTTTGGCCCTACCGCCTTGGCGCCAAGGCCAATGTGTGGGCATGGACGCGAAAGCTTCCGGCGCATATCGTCGTTGCCGACGGTGTTTCCCTTGGCCGTTTTCCGACCGCCGCCGAAGCCGACCCTTTCGGCACGGTGATCGACCTTGCCGGCGAACTGGAAAGGCCGCGTGGCGCCTCGATCCGCTGGGTCAGCCTGCCCATGGTCGACCTTTTGCCGCCGTCTCGCGAGGCGCGTGCGCAAGCGGTGGCGGCGATCGGGGCGGCGCAGAACCAGGGCACGGTGCTGGTCTGCTGTGCGCTCGGCTTCCAACGCAGCGCCGCCGTGGTCGCCGAATGGCTGGTCGCCAGCGGCCGGGCCGCCACGCCCGATCAGGCGCGAGGCAAGCTCGCCGCCGCGGGCCGGCCGGTGCATCTTTGCACGGACGCACCGGCATGACCGCCTATCGTGACAGGGCCGAAGCGTTCGCTGCCGGGCTGATGGTGCAGGTGGCATGGCCGCTGCTGCTGATTGCTGCTGCCTTGCTGGCGGCGCCGGTCATCGGCCTGGCGGTTGCGCCGCAAACATCGTCGCTGTCCGCGGTAGCCTGGCTGATCGCCGCCGCAAGTGCCATAGCCACAATCATTCTCTCGGCCCTGCTTTTGTTCGACGCGCTGCTGTTTCGGTTGATGGCCAGCCACGCCAGCGAGGCAGGCGGCGGCGCGGCGATCGACGACGTGCTGGCGCGCATGCGGCTGAAGTCCACTGCCGGCGGCCGCTCACTCGAGCAGCGGATGGCCGGCACGCGCCGCCTGCTCGCCAAGCAGCGTATCGCGTTCGGCCTGTTCGCGGCGGCCTCGGTCGTCGCGGCATTCTTTTGAGCCCGTCCATGACAAAGCTTCGCGTCAGCACCTATACCCTGCTGCAGACGGTGACCTCGGTCGGCCTGTCGGCGCTGGCCTGGGCGGTCACCGGCGTGCGGCCGATCTGGAACGGCAGCCAGCCATCGGACCGGCAGCGCATCTACTTCGCCAACCATGCCAGCCACGGCGATTTCATCCTGCTGTCGGCCTGCCTCAGCGAGAAGGAACGCGCCCGTACCCATGCGGTGGCGGCCGCCGATTATTGGGGCAAGACGCGGCTGCGCCGTTTCATTGCCGAGGACATGCTGTCTTCCGTGCTGATCCACCGGCAGTGGACGGATGAAACGCAGCACCCGATCTCGATCATGCTGTCGGTGCTCGACCAGGGCCATTCGCTGATCCTGTTTCCCGAAGGCACGCGCAACATGACCGACGAACCGCTCCTGCCGTTTCGCTCCGGCCTCTACAATCTGTCGATGGCGCGACCCGATGTCGAGCTCATCCCGTGCTGGATCGAGAACATGTCGCGGGTGCTGCCCAAGGGGCAATTCGTGCCGGTGCCGCTGCTCTGCCGCGTCGTCTTCGGCGCGCCGATCGCCATTCAACCTGGTGAGGAACGCCGCGCCTTTCTCGACCGCGCCCGCGAAACGCTGCTGGCGCTGAACCCCCGGCCGGAGCGAGACGATTGAGGATCAAGGCAAAATGCTGCCGATGATGCACGAAACCCTCATTCTGATTGTCGGCCTGCTGGCGGTGCTGATCAGCGCCAGCGTCGTCGCCGGCGTTTTGTCGTGGCGCGCGCCGAAGCCGTTGTCGCCGACGCTGGTCAACCTCACCCAGCGCATCAATGCCTGGTGGGTGATGGTGGTGGCGATCACCGTTGCCTTCTTCTTCGGCCGCCCCGGCATGACCATCCTGTTCGCGCTGATTTCGTTCGCCGCGTTGCGCGAATTCGTGACGCTGACGCACAGCCGCCGCAGCGACCACTGGGTGCTGCTCGGCATGTTCGGCATCGTCATCCCGTTCCAGTACTGGCTGGTGTGGACCGCCTGGTATGGCCTGTTCACCATCTTCATCCCGGTCTACTGCTTCCTGCTGATGCCGGCGATCACCGCGCTGCACGGCGACACCGAGCGCTTTCTCGAGCGCGTCTCGGCGCAGCAATGGGCGGTCATGATTTCGGTCTACTGCGTCAGCCACGTGCCGGCGCTGCTGACGCTCGATGTGCCTGGCTTCGAAGGCCGCAACCTGTTGCTGATCGCTTTCCTGATCATCACCGTGCAAGGCAGCGACGTGCTGCAATATATCTTCGGCAAGCTGTTCGGCCGGCATCTCCTGGCGCCGACGGTCTCGCCGTCGAAGACTTGGGAGGGGCTTGTCGGCGGGCTGGCGGCATCGAGCCTGCTCGGCGTGCTGCTGTCGTTTCTGACGCCGTTTTCGCCGCTGCAGGCAGCCGGCGTCGCCTTCATCGCCTGCCTGATGGGCTTCCTCGGCGGGCTGGTCGCCTCCGCCATCAAGCGCGATCAGGGCGTCAAGGACTGGGGCCATCTGATCGAAGGCCATGGCGGCATGATGGACCGTGCTGACAGCCTGGTCTTCGCCGCCCCGGTCTTCTTCCATACGGTGCGCTATTTCTGGACTGTATGAAGGTTGGCGCCGTTTGCCGGGGCGGACGGTTCAGCGCGACCTTGCGAGGATAACCTGATCCGTTTGGTTATTACCACTTTCGCGAAAGCGGTAATAACCCGACCTGCCGCCGTCGTCGGCCGCGTTCATTTTGCCGCGGCGAGCGGCTCTTTCTTGCGCGCCGGCGTCAAGCGGCGCATGCGGCGTTTGGCGGTAGCCTTCAGCGCCACCGGCGGAGCGCTGGACAACGCGCCGAGCACCGCGCCGACCATGCCGTGTGCGACGAAATCGGCATTGATCTCGTTGGCCAATCTGGCGTCTGCCTCCTGGTTGTCGCTGTCGGGTTCCGACCACAACACGATACCCACCCGCAACCTTGGTTTGGCGCGTTTCAGCCGACGGACCAGGAACCGGCCGTGCTTGACGGAATCGCGGTTCAAAAATCCGACGACGACGGTATCGACGGCGTCGAGTTCAAGGCGGCGAATGCTTCCCGGTTCCAGATCGGCGAAGCTCGCCCTCAACACCGTAGCGCCCTGGACTTCGAGCACCTGCGCCAGCATGGCGGCAGCGGCGTCGTCGAGTTCGCCGCGCCCTCCGGCGCACAGCACCGACATGCCCGTGCCATCCGGCAGTTCGGTGTCGTCCTCGTCCTCCCCCTGAATCTGCTTGTCCTCGCGTACACCATTGTCCTCGGCCGCGGCCGTATCGTCCGCTTCCGCCTCCTCCTGCGCGCTGTCGTCGAGGTTCGCCACCATCGTCAGCGCGCTGCCGGCGACCTGCTGTCTTTGCTCATCGCTCAACACACCACGCACACGGTCCTGCTCGCCGAGCAGAAGTGCGGGAATCGCGACCTTGTCGTAGAACTCGACTAGATAGTTTTCCTCCAGCATCTCCTCGGCATGGTCTGTCGCTTCCTCGGGATCGCCGGCCAGCAGCCGTTGGTAAAGCCGGGCGTGCGGTTCGAGCACGGGTTCGTTGCCGAACAGAACGTCGAGGAATTCGAACTGCGGCACATGGCGGCCGAGCACGACGAGGCAGACCGTGAGCGGCGTCGACAGAACCAGGCCCAATGGCCCCCAGAGCCAGGTCCAGAAGATCGCCGCAACGATGATGGCCAATGGCGACAGCCCGGTGCGCGAGCCGTAGAGCCAGGGTTCGATCACGTTGCCGGTGATCAGTTCCACGACCACGAAAAGCCCGGCGGTCCATAGCACGAGCGACCAGCCGGGCGCCACGGCCAGCGCCAGGAACAGAGGCAGCAGCGTCGCGATGACCGGGCCGATATAGGGAACGAAGCGCAGCGCCAGCGCCAGCAAGCCCCACAGCAATGGATTGGGTATGCCCAGAACCCAAAGCCCGAACGTAATCGGCACGGCATAGACGATGTTCACGACCAATTGCATGAGCAGGTAGCGGCCGACCCGCTTGCCGGCATCCTGCAGCGCCTCGGTGGTTCGATGCAGATCGCCGTAGCCGACGAGACGTATGAAACGATCGCGCAGGTCTTCCCGCTCGAGCAGCATGAATATGACGACCACGACGATCAGCCCGGCCGATCCCAGCGGGCTCAGCAGCGGGCCGATCAGATTCTGGAGAACCTCGAGCGGTCGTTCGCGCGCGACGATTTCGACCGGGATCGGCTCCCGCGGAGGCTGATCGGCGGCGGGTTGCACAGGTCCGGGTCTGTCGAGTTCCTGGCCGACGCGTTCGATCACCCGGCTCAATCTGGAAACGATACCGCCGCCGACGCCGGTGTCCTTGAGGGACCGGACCTTGGTCAGGATATTAGCCTGGTAAAGCGGGATGTTCTGCGCCAGTTCACTGACCTGCGTGGCGACGATGAAGGAGAACAGCGCCAGCACCGTGAATGCGCCGAGCACGCTCGCGATCACGGCAGGAAGACGCGGAATGCCAGCGCGCTTGAGTGCCGACACCATCGGTACAAGCGCAAAGGTAAGCAGCAGGGCGATTGCGATTGGCAGAAAGACCTCGCGCCCGAAATAGAGCGCCGCGACGGCCGTCACTACCGACGCTACGCTGGGCAACGATGTGCGCGGAAGCGCCCTGGCAGCGGCAACAATGCCCGCCCGCCGGGGCTCCGACAGGTGCGCGCCGTTTCGACGATTTGCCGCCACTTGATACCTCCGCCCCGCCGTCGCCATGATCGGGCATATTGAGCCGGCGTGCAACTTCGCAGCGTCTCCCCCAACTGGACACCGATTGCCCTGGACCTTAATTGGCTTTGTCGGGCTTCAGATCGGCAGCGCGGCTATTCAGTCACGGTAGAATTTTTCAGTCACGGTAGAATTTTTTGCATAAATGGCGTCACGGGCAATCCTGTTCCATGTCTGCGCCGGAACGCGGAACTTTTGGGTCAAAACACCGTTCCTTCGTAGATCGCTGATGGACAACCTCAAAGCAGCAGCTCAGGAGGAATGATCATGAACATCAAGATGCTTTGCATGGGCGCGATGGCGCTTTCGATGATGACCGGCGCAGCGCTTGCCGCCGGTGCCACTGGCACTTCGGCGCTCGACGATCCGCAGAAAATGTCACCCTTCTTCACCGACGCCGGCATGAAGAGCATGAAGTCGGAAGCCGAATTCAAGACCGCATGGATGGCCATGTCCACGAGCGACCGGGCCATGGTGTTGAAGGAATGCAGCGACGCCGGCATTGCCAAGACGCATGCCGACTTCTGCAAGATGGCCAACCAGCTCGGTAACAAGTGACCGCCGGCGTCTTGCCGATCGCAATAACGGACCAAGCGAAAGGGCGGGCAGGTCCGTCATTGCGCGACCTTCCAGTCTGCACGGCGGCTTAGCCATTTGACGTCGCTACGCCGGAATATCCGCGCAATGAAGGCCACGGCTTTTGTTCGATTGCCGTGGCGCCATCGGCATGGCCTGGTCGGAACGCATGTCGCGGAGTGGCAATGCCACCCCGAGCGGTCCCGTCTGCTCGCAGCCCGCCGGTTAGCCTCCGCATGGCATTGCCGGCACCGGCGATCCAGGCGAGATCGCATGCAGCACCAGGCAGCTGAAGGGCCTGGTGCTGAAGACCGAGTTTTTGAAAAAGGCCTGATCGCCTCGGCACCCTTCGCTTCCATCTCAATCGCCTCATGACTGAACCGCCAATGTGAGCGAATCGCCCATGCGACGAGTGGGAGGAGCCTGTCCCCTCGCCCTATGTTGCACTGCGTTAGATTTGTTGCATTGCAATATCGGCGCATCGGGTCGAGCCTCTGCGAGGTGGGCATTCCTTGCACGAGGTGATTGTGTCGGCATCATTTCGGCCTGACATCGAAGGGCTGCGCGCACTGGCGGTGGCGGGTGTCATCGCCTTCCATTTTGGTCTCTCCGGCCTGCCCGGCGGCTTTGCTGGCGTCGACATCTTCTTCGTCATCTCCGGCTACCTGATTACAAAACACCTGGTTACGGAAATAACCGAAACCGGGCGGCTGAACCTCTGGCGCTTCTACGCCCGGCGCGCCCGGCGCCTGCTGCCGGCGGCACCGTTCGTCATTCTCGCCACGCTGTTTGCTGGTTACTTCATCCTGTCGCCGGAGGAACAGGCGCTCTATTCGAAAGGCGCTATGTTCGCCTCCGCCTACATGATCAACCTCTGGCTGATCCGCTGGTCGTTCGACTATTTCGCCGCCGACGCCACCAACAACCCCTTCATCCACTTCTGGTCGCTGTCGGTCGAAGAACAATTCTATTTGGCATGGCCGGCGCTGCTTTTGATGGCCGCATGGCTGCGCCCGGGCAAGCGCACCGCTATAATCGTCATTGGCCTCGCCGGCCTAGCCTCCTTCGCCGCCTGCGCCTGGCTGACGGAAGTGTCGCAGCCCTGGGCCTTCTACTTCTCGCCGCTCAGGGCCTGGGAATTCGCCGCCGGCGGGCTCGCGACCATGGCGCCGGCAAAGATCTGGCGCGACCGGCCGCTGCTCGCCACGTTCCAGGCATGCCTCGGTCTGGTGCTGATTGCCTGGGCCTATCTGATGCTGGACGAAGACTCACCGTTTCCCGGGGTGAATGCGCTGGCGCCTGTCGCCGGCACCGTGCTGCTGCTGCTCAGCGGCAGCGGCGGCCGCAATCTGCCGAGCGCAGTGCTGGCGCTGCCGCCCATGCAATGGCTGGGCCGGCTGTCGTATTCGCTCTATCTCTGGCACTGGCCAGTCATCGTCTACGCGGCAATGGTGGTTCCCAACCTGTCCATCCTGGACCGCTTTGCCTGCGCGGCGCTGACGCTGCTTCTGTCGATGTTCACCTATCATTTCGTCGAGAACCCGATCCGCCGCAATGGCTGGCTGATGGCCGGAGCAGCGCGGGCGCTGGTGCCCGCCGTCGCGCTGACCGGCGCCGGCGTGGTGGCGGCCTATGGCAATGCGCGCTTTGCCGAGCACAATCTCAGCCCCGAACAGCACGTCATCGCCGACAGCGCCGCCCAACTCTCCACCGTGCGCGCGACCAATGGCGGCTGCGTGCTCGATTTCGAGACCGTCAAGCCGAAGCCCTGCATGTTCGGCCGCAAGGATGCCCAACGCTCGGTCGTGCTGTTCGGCGACTCGCATGCCGACCATTGGTCGACGCCGCTGATCAAGGCGGCCGAGAAGAACAATTTTCGCGTCGTCACCTTTCTCAAATCCTCCTGCCGGGCTTCGCGGGTGACGACCTGGAACTGGCGGCTGAAGCGCGACTACACCGAATGCGACCAGTGGCGCGAGCAGTCGGTCAAGGACATCATCGCGCTGCACCCGCAACTGGTGGTGATTTCGGAATTCTCGATCGGCAATGTGATGAAGGAATCGCCCGAGGAGTTGAAGCACGCCGATTGGCAAGCGCAGTGGCGGACGGGCCTCACCTGGACGCTTCAGGCCTTCAGCCAGGCCGGCATCAAGGTCGCGGTCATCAGGGACGTTCCCTACAATGCAAGCTACGCCGACAAATGCGTGGCGCGCGCGCTGTGGCGGGGCCAGACGCCCGCGACATGCGACACGCCGAGGATCATGGCGGCAAACGACGACATCGCCACAGTCGAGCGCGACATCGTGCGCTCGACGCCGAACGCCACTTACATCGACATGACCGACCGGTTTTGCGACCAGACCACCTGCCACGTCTTCATCGACGGCAAACTAGCCTTCCGCGACCGCCACCACCTGGCAACGCCCTTCGCCGAAACGCTGGAGCCGGCGGTGGAACGGGCGCTGTTTTCGAATGTGATGGCGGCGGCTGTGAAGTAACAGTGCGGGATCTTGTCGGATCACGACCGACCAGCCCTTGGCGAGCAACCCACGCCAGGTCAGCTAAGGATGAGACCAGCCAGTAAAACGGTAAGGATAAGCGACAGCGGAACTGCAAGAAGGCAGCACAGCTCGAAAGTATTGGCTCGCCAAGAAGTCATTGGTCGCTTTTCCATGTTGGCCTTCTCTCTCAACGGCCAGACCGGGACGGCAGTTCCTAGATGGTGCTCATCCCCACCACTCATCACGCAATTGGCGCAGTTCGTTCCGCTTCCTGGTCATCCATCGTGCACGCGCCAAATGTGTCGCCCACGCCCGGAAAGCCCTCTCCGGCTCCCGCTCCGGATCAATATGCAGAACGATGCGGGCGACCTCACGCCAATCGGTCCCTTCCGCCGAAGCGTCGAGCAGCCGGATATAAGTAAGCATGCGATCTTCGTCATAACCGGTCAGAACCGAAGACGTCGGCGCTGCGTTCGCGATATGAAGGTTTGGCGGCTTTAGCATTGCAACCTACCAGCACTGGCGCACCGTAGCAGCCTATGAAGAAGCCGGCGCCCTTTGATCGGAGGATGCGGATCGAGATTCGCCTCGACGGTCGACAAATGCGGGCCTCAGGCGGGGTTCCGCGCAGTTGGGCTCACGCCTCACCCATCGCGATCGGGTGGGCGCAATCTATGTATTTTACTAGGTATTTCAGTGGAACCTAATTTAGTCGACGCAATTATGCGTGCGTGAGAAAGCGTGAAATCCAGACCGTCACTGAAAGCCGGCTATCGCGGGATCAGTTGGCCGATGATCCAGTGATTGCAGTCGATTTGACCGAACGGATATTGCAGGCGGCCGACAACGACAGGATAGTCTGCCTCGTCGTGGCAACGGAGCAGCTGGAAGCCGACCGCATCGAGAAGGCGGAGCCTAGGGAGACCAGGATTGCCGCTAGTTTCGTCCGGGACTTTGAGGTGATGCTGCTTGTTCTTTATGCGGCCTACGCCCTCGCTGTGCTGGGTGCGACCGCTTTCGTTTTGCTGGAACTGGGGCATGTCCAATAGATCGGCAAGGTGACGGGACTGGCACCGCCCGATTGTCGCTGTTTTGACGGGACACCGGGATACATACGGCGCGGACCACAACCAGCTCGAGGCTTGCGTCGACGGCCACCCTGCCGCACAGCCAGAGGCATTTTCGCCCACGCGGCGCTAATTGGGGCTCTCAGTTGGGGGCATCTTGCTAATTTGTGGAACGAGCCTGCCCCTCGCGGGTTTTTCTATTAGAGGGACGTTAATGAAGGAGGTAGCTATGAAGAAGCTCCTGCTTGCCTCGGTGATCGCCATCGCCTCGGCGGCTTCCGTGATTGGCCCGGCCAATGCCGGCGGCAGCGTCACGATCGGCATCGGCAACGGCTATGACGACGACTATTATTATCGCCACCATCGGTATTCCGATTACGACGATGAGTACGTCCCCCGTTACCGCTATGATGTCTATAACGAGGACTACGCGCCGCGCTACCGGTACCGGTACCACCGGCGCTGCCATACCGAAGTCATCAGGCACTGGCGTCATCACCACCGGATCATCGAAAGAATCCGTGTCTGCCGTCGTTGACGGATCGATCCGGCCGGTAGTGCCGGCCGGATCGGCGGGGCTCCTCATCTCGGCTTGCGCATCAGCATCATGCCGTAATGCACGGCCAATATGTCGAGCCCGATCTTGAGTAGTTTCACCACCACGTCGCGCGGTTCGCCCGCCTGTTCGGCCAGGCTCTTGACCGTTGCGTCGGCACAGCAGACCTTTTGCACGATGCCGGCGATCTCCCAATGGACAAGCGCCCTGGTGGCCTCGGCATGGTCGCGGCCGGCGGACAGGATGTGTTCTGCGACGCCGCTGCCGGTGCGGCCGCCGTCGACACGCTCGGCCCAAGCCATCGGCTTGGCGGTTGCCTCCGACGAACTGCGGAAATCCTGGCGGTAGCGCATCCCCGCCTCGCGCTGCTGGCGCGACAGCGAGGTGAGGCCGCTCAGCGGGTCGACATTGCGCACCCGCACGATGCCGCCGGTCGCAGTGTGGCCGTCATTGGAGACCTCATAGAGGCGCGCCGCCTCCTGTGTTCCTTTGGCCAGCCGCTTGCGGCCGAACCTGTCGTCTTTCAGCGCGAAATCATGGCCGATCTCCTTGCGGATGCGCACCTGCTCGGCCTCGCCCTTCGGCAATCGCGTCGGCCTGGCTTTGGTCTTCTGGGCGATTTTGCTGCTCATCGGCTCGGTCCTCCTGGTTTTTTGTCGTCGGGCTCTGGCGAATTTCCGTCATCCACTGGGCTCAAATCGTTTCGGCCGGCAGCGTGCGCAGGAAGCGCGCCGCGTGATAGGCGCAGTAACTTTTCGAAGGCTTTGTGCGCAGCCCGCAGCACAGCATGTCCAAACCGGGGCGACTGCCGGTGGCATCGTTTTCGGCATCCTCCTGCAGCGTCGTGTCGAGCGGCGCGCGGCAACGGTCGAAAAGGCAATCGATGAAGCGCATGGCGGCGAAATGTGGCTGGCGGCCGCCGGCGGCGATCGGGCGCGGCGCCGGCATTTCGAGCCGCTCGCCATCGGACCCGGTGATCCGAGCCGGACCCGGCTGCCAGGCCGGCGGCGCCAGCCTGGCCGACAGCCTGGCGGGGCGGCAGCGTGGCTCGGCCTTCGGATCGGCCTCCGCTTGGCTTGCGGCATTTGATGGCTCAGGCGCCGAATCTCCGAGCCGGCCGCCCGAGCGTCCGCCACACCGGCCCTTGGATCTGGCAAGGCCGATGGTGCGCAAACGGGCGGTGCGGTGGACGATGCCGATGATGGCCGCGCGCGAGGCCGGGCGGCCGCCCAGCGCGGTCAACCGGGTGGCGATCTTCGCGGCCGACAGCCCGCTCATCAATAAGTTCTCGATTTGTCCAATTCAGAGGCGGAATAGCGGGCGGCCATGATGTTTTATTCCCTGCAAGGGTGGTTGTGTGTGGCGCCGGCTTCGCCGGCTCTCAGGCTGGAAAGCCGATCAGCCTTCGCGTGGCCTGCTACGATCGAGCTTCATCTCGGCCGCCTGCCTGGTTGCGCCGGAGACTGCCTTGCCCATCCGCTTGTCGAAGGCGATGACCGTGCCGTCTTCGGTACGGATCCAGGAAACCGCGGCACCCGCGTTGCCGGTCGACGGGTAATTCGTGGCCGGAGCCGTGAGGGGAACGGCTCCGGCCGTTCCGGCCGCTTGCGCTGCCGGAACCGAGGCGCGAGCCTCGGGCATCGGCCCGGCCGGGGAGGAGGACAGCCGCGACGAAGGGGAAACGGTTGGCACATGCATGGCCTTGGCGATCGTTTGCGGTACCGCCTCCAGGCCAGCGCCGCCGGCGCGCTGAACGGCGGATTTAAGGACCGAAAGCTGGTGAAGCGACTTGTGCATGCCCGCATAAGAGCATAACTCAAATCATAATGCAAGCGATTCTTGCATAGACGAAACCGAATCTTATGTCTCAGATGGGAGCCATGGCGAAAACTGCACTGTCGATCAAGGTCGGAGCGGCGATCCGCCGGGCGCGCAAGCAGCGCGGCCTGGTGATGCGTCACATTGCCGAGCACAACGACACCGACGTCGCTGCCGTCGGCAATTGGGAGACCGGGCGCAACCTGCCCAAGACCGAGAACCTTTTGAAGACCGCCGCTTTCCTGCGCGTCGATCCGGTGGCGCTCGGCAAGGGCGAGGTCGTCTTCCTCGAAGATGCTGGACCGGTCGCCGATGCCGAGATCGTCACCGATCCCGGCCCCCTGCCCGCCGGACCGATGGACATCCAGCTTCTCGGCACCGCCGTCGGCGGCGACGATGGCGACTTCACCTTCAACGGCCAACCGGCCGGCTATGTCCAGCGGCCGCCGGGGATCCGGCATCTGCGCAATGTGTTTGCGCTGCACGTGCTGAGCGATTCGATGGTGCCGCGCTACGAGCCCGGCGAGATGATCTATTGCGGCGGCCGCGACGCCGTGCCCGGCGACCATGTGGTGATCGAGACGCTGCCCGAAGAGAACGAGCAAAACGGCAAGGCCTTCATCAAGAAGCTGGTCAAGCGCACCGCCGCCGAGTTGATCGTCGAGCAGTACAATCCGCCCAAGACGCTGACCTTCAACCGCTACGCCATCAAAAACGTCTTCCGCGTCATCCCGCTCAAGGAACTGCTGGGGTATTGAGGAGGGTTTTCCCTTCTCCCCTTGTGGGAGAAGGTGGCCGAGCGAAGCTCGGTCGGATGAGGGGTGCCGGACGGATCGCTACGTAAGGCTTTAAAATCGTTCCATATTTTAACGCCGAGTTTCTTCCAGCACCCCTCATCCGGCTCGGCGCTACGCGCCGATCCACCTTCTCCCACAAGGGGAGAAGGAAGTTCCCCCCTCAAGCCCGCCTCGACTGCTCCGGCTCTCGACCGTTGAGCAGGCGCGCCTCGGCGCGCACCCGTTGCCGGTCGTCGATGAAGGCGGCCTGGATCGAAACGGCGGCGCCCGGCAGGCCATCGGCACGGCAGGCCTTGCAGATGAGGCGCCCCGAAAGCGCTGATAGCGGCGTCTCCGGCCTCACCCCATGCCGCTTGAGCTCGGCCGGCTTCCACCACCTGTTGCGGCCGCAATCGATGCACTCGACGGCAATCGAGACGACATCGGCGATCGTCGCTTCCTTGCCCGCCAATGCCATGGCCACCCCATCGTTGTTCCTGCTTTGTTCACATCATTATCGGTTTTTGGAGCGGAGTCGAGTCGGTTCCGCTTACATCAACGTGAAAGTTTCACTTGTTCAATTATTTGAGTTATGCTTATATCTCATGCGGGCTGGAATCGGCGCGAGCCACGGAACCGCGGCCGGCCGGCAGCAAGGGAGCGACGATGAACCCAGCCCAGTTCGCCCATGCCTGCGGCTATAGCGGCGACAGCCCGGCCATGCTTGCCGCTTTCGCGGCCATCCGCCAGGACGGCATCCGCAAGGCACGCCAGGGCCATCGCCAGCGCAAGGTGGCGATTGACCAGATGAAGCCGAGCCGCGTTCTGTTCCTGGCGGCGATCCGCCCGGCGCAGACAGCCGAGGAGGCACTCGAGGACGCCGCCCGCTTCCTGGCGATGTTCCGCAACATGCCGCGCTGGCGGCAGGAAAGGCGCGCCGCCGACCTCGCCCGTGCCAGACAGCAGCGCCTCTTCGCCCGCTTCTTCCGCCGCTACGGCCACCGCCTCTGGGCGTTCGAGATCACCTGAAGGCGCGGGCCTTCCCTTGCAAGTCAAAACGGATATTGCGATCGCCGACGTCGCACCGTATGTCTTCGCGCGATGAGCGAGATCGAATTCCGTCGCGCGCAGGCGCCCGACCTGCCGGCGATCGTTGCAATGCTTGCCGACGATGTGCTCGGCGCAGACCGGGAAGACCTATCCACGCCGCTTGCGCCATCCTATCTCGATGCCTTCAGCGCAATCGATGCCGATCCCAACCAGTTGCTGGCCGTGGCTGTCGAGGCCGGGCAAGTGGTCGGGACCCTGCAACTCACCTTCCTTCCGGGTATCTCCAGGAAGGGTGCCTGGCGCGGCCAGATCGAAGGCGTTCGCGTCGCCCGGCAATGGCGCTCGCGCGGCGTCGGCAAACTGATGGTCGAATGGGCGATTGAAACGTGCCGTTCGCGCAATTGCAACTTCGTCCAACTCACCACGGACAAAGGTCGACGGGAGGCGCACGATTTTTACGAGCGCCTCGGTTTCACCGCCAGTCATCTCGGCTACAAGATGGCGCTGTAGGTTGCGGCGGCGGCCTCCGCGCTGCTTGACAATTCACCCGCAATGTTCTCTTTATGTTCCTATCATAACGCGAGACAATGCGGCGTTCGAGCCGCCGCGAGCGAACGGGCCGGATGGAAGCCAACATCCTCCACGCGGATCTGGATGCCTTCTATGCCTCGGTCGAACAATTGCTCGACCCGGCCTTGCGCGGCAAGCCGATTGCCGTCGGCGGCGGGGTAGTGCTTGCCGCATCCTATGAGGCCAAGGCGTTCGGCGTGCGCGGCGGCATGCCGGGACGGCGGGCGCGGGAACTCTGCCCGCAACTCATTTTCGTCGGCGGCCATTTCAAGGACTATCAGCGGCTGGGCGATGCGGCAATCAAGGTGCTCGGCGATTTCACGCCGGTGGTCGAGCGGATTTCGATCGACGAGGCCTTTGCCGACGTCGCCGGCTGCACCCATTTGTTCGGCTCGCCGGCCGAGATCGCCGGCAAGATACGCCGCCGCGTGCGGGCCGAGCTCGGCCTGCCGATCTCGGTCGGAGTGGCCCGCACCAAGCATCTGGCCAAGATCGCCTCACAAGTGGCCAAGCCCGACGGGCTCGTGGTGGTCGATCCGCGCCACGAGCTGGAATTCCTCCATGAGCTGCCGGTCGAGCTGATGTGGGGCGTCGGCCCCGTCACCAGGGAGCGGCTGGCCGGTATCGGCGTCAACACCATCGGCGAGTTGGCGAAGACCAACAGTGGCGCGCTGGAGCGCCTGCTCGGGCCGGCGGCGGGAGAGAAACTGAATGCGCTGGCGTGGAACCGCGATCCGCGCAAGCTTGAGACGCAGCGCCGGGCGCGCTCGGCCGGCGCGCAATCGGCGCTCGGCCGAAAACCGGCCGACGAGCAGGTCTTCGTCCCCGCTTTGCTGCATCTGGCCGACAGGGTCGCCACCAGGTTGCGTGCGAAATCCCGGCCCGGCCGCACGGTGACGGTTCGTGTCCGCTTTGCCGATTTGCGCTCGGTGACGCGCTCGGTCACGCTCGACCAGCCGATTTCGGCAACCGCCATGCTGGCCGAAATCGCCGAGGCGCTGGTGCGCAAGGTGCTCATCGACCATCCGCACGAAAAGACCATCTCGCTGCTGGCGATCGCCGTATCGCATCTGGAGCAGCATGCCGGGCTGCAACTGGAGCTGCCGCTCGGGCTCGACGACCGCCGCCGCCCCGGCACCCGGAAGGACGCGGCGCGCTGGATCGCGGATCGCGCCATCGACAAGATCCGCGACCGCTTCGGCTGGGAGGCGGTCGGCTACGCCTCGGTCGCGCTCGGACTACAGCGGTCGGTTCCCGACGCATTTCGGGAGCTGGCCGAGAAGGAATTGTGAGTTGCGCGGCGGGGGCGAAAAAAAAATTATCCGACAGGAGCCAGGGGCGATACGGCCGGCCCGTTCAAAGCCGTGCCGTCGACGGCAAAATGCGAGCCGTGGCAGGGGCAGTCCCAGCAGCGTTCCAATGAGTTCCAATGGACGTGGCAGCCGACATGGGTGCATGCGGCCGAGCGCTTGTGGAGCGTGCCGTCCTCATCGCGAAAAGCCGCGACTTTGGTAAGCCCTTCGCGCACGATGGCGCCCTCTCCCGGCCGCAGCTTATCGGCGGAATCGATTTCGCCAGGCGCGACATACTCGGCAAAACTCCTGATCGCTGTCGCATTCTCCGCCAAATAGTCGCCGATCGCCCGTACCGTCTTGCGGGAGGGTTCGTAAAGTTCCCGCCAAGGGCTTTCCCCCTTCAGGATCAGGTCGGAAACCAATTGGCCGGCAACAACCCCATGGGTGATGCCCTGACCGGAATCGCCGGTGACCACGAAGACATGCCGGTTGCCGGGATTGCGGCCGATGAACCCGGCATAGTCGACGGTCTCCATCACCTGCCCGGACCATCGATTGGTTTCCGCGCCGATATCGGGCACCAATTTTTTGATCCAGTCCGCCAGGGCCGCGAAGCGGTTGTCGGCATCGTCGGCCTGCCCTGTCTTGTGGTCCTCACCACCGACGATCAGAAAGTCGGTTTTGCCTTCACCAGGCTGCAGGCGAACGTAGTGATAGGGATCCAGCGTGTCCCAATAGAGTGCATCCGGCAAAACGTCGCGCGCGATCTCGAACGACATCGCGTAGGTCCGATACGGCGCTTGCTTGGTGTGGAGCGCGACCCGATCGTTGATCGGCGAATTAGTGGCGACAACGGCCGATCTGGCAGACACGGTAAAGCCCGAGACCGTGCTTACGCGGACGCCGCCGTCGGTCTCCGCGACCTTGTCGACGATGGTCTGCGCATAAAGCATGCCGCCGCGCGCGCGAATGCCCGCAGCCAGCCCGCGGAGATATTCGAGGGGGTGAAATGTCGCCTGATTGGCGTAGCGAAGGACGGGCGTATCCGAAAAGCCTGCAAACGACACGCCTGCGGTTTTCTCGACGTCGACACCAATCTTCAGAGCGGCGCCCAGTTCGCGCTCGATGACGGATTCCCTTCTGCCTGACGCCGGAAACAGAAAGCCGTCGAGGCGGCGGAAATCACACGCGATACCCTCTGCTTCCTGGATCGATTGGACACGGTCGATAGCCGCCGACTGGCTTTGGTAGTAAATCCGCGCCAGTTCCTCGCCGCGCAATTTGATCAGTTCCGAAAAATAGTCGTCGCAGATCGACGACAGATGCGCGGTGGTGCGTGCCGTCATGCCGCTTCCGATCCGGCCGCGATCGAGCACCGCCACCTTTTGCCCGGCGACGGCCAGTTGGTAGGCGACCGACAGTCCGGCAATGCCAGATCCGACGACCACGACATCGACCTGTTCACTCCGCTCGAGCGGAACCGCCTCAGGCGCGACTTCGGTTGCCGCCCAAAGCGATACAGTCCTTTCATCGCTGACATTCATTGGCGGAGCCCTTCATACCCGACATTCGGATAAACGGACGCCAAGATTCAAAGTTCCTCGACGCCTGAATGCCTGCGTAAGCTTGACGTCACCGCCGGTCCGCCCCGACGCGTTGTGAGCCGGCCTGGCTGGGCGGTGCGATGCACTTTGCGTCAGGAGGGATCGTTTCCTGCAAATGCGACATTCGAGGCAGCCCTGGTCGTCAGACCAAAGCGTTGCGCCGCCCCAGGCGACCAGGGCGATGCCGGCCGCCCGACCAACCCACTGGCCGGCAGGAAACACCGGTTCGACGAGAACCCACGAAGGTCCCGAAATGACCCAGAAGCGGGCGTTCGGCAGCGATCCGAGCAGCAACGATTTGGCAGGACCGAAAATCGGCATGGAATGTCGCAATCATCATCATGTCCCGTCCAAGTTGTGGACACGTCCTTCTCAAAGGCGCACTCTTGGCATGCGAAACGCGAGCCAGAGTTTCGTCCAACGCTTCACATGCCTGACTTGCGTCGGTGATTGTCTGAGCCATCCGGATACTTCCGAATGGGCAGACTTCACATTGTGTCGCCTATCCGTGATCAGGCTACGGCCGAAGGCACGTTGCAGCCCGTTCCGGATCAACGATCAACTGGGAGGTAAACAACATGCCTGATTTTCAGCGCAGAGAACTTCTTGTTCAAGGAAGCGCGGCTCTTGCCGCAATTGCTGCTCTCTATACCTCGCGTCGGGCTTACGCTTTTCCAACACGGCCGAGCGAGGAAGTTATTCCATGGCTGGATCAGCCGACCGAAAATCCCGATCCGGTAGGTATCCAGAAACAGCTTGTCTGGGAAGATTTGGATAGCTGGATAACGCCAAACGACAAGTTCTTCAGCATCTCGCATTTCAACCGACCAACGATCGACGAGAAGACATGGTCGATGGAGATCGGAGGCCTGGTCAACAAGCCCTTAAAATTGACGCTCGCCGACATCAGGGCACGACCGCGGCAGGAGGTCGTTTTCACAGTGGAATGCTCGGGCAACCACGGGTTTCCCTTCTTCACCGGCGGCATCGGCAATGCCCGCTGGGCTGGGACGCCGCTCGCCCCGATCCTCGAGGAAGCCGGCGTTCTGGAGAAGGGCATCGAGGTCGTCTTTTTCGGTACTGACAAAGGCGAGGTCGCAATACGCGACGTCAAGATGCAGCAGAACTTCGCTCGCAGCATGTCGCTCGCCCACGCGATGAACCCCGATAATCTCCTCTGCTATGAAATGAATGGAGCCGTCTTGCCGGCGCCCAATGGCTTCCCGGTACGGCTCATTGCGCCAGGCTGGTACGGGATCGCCAACGTCAAGTGGCTAAAGCGCATCGAGGTTCGCGATACGCGGTTCATGAGCCTTCTGATGGCCCGTGACTATGTCACCATCCGGGAGGAGGACCACAACGGCGAGACCGTATGGGCCGAGACGTCAGTCGGGCGAGCGCTGATAAAGTCCGCGCCTGCGAAGGTTACCCGGAAAGACTCGGATTACCGCATCGTTGGCGCAGCCTGGGGGGCGCCGATCGACCGGGTCGAAGTTCAAATCGACCAGGGGCCTTGGGCACCAGCGACCATTGACCACAGTGAGGAGGCAGAGCACGCCTGGAAAATTTGGTCCCTGGCTTGGGCAAATCCCTCTCCTGGAGAACACACGGTGACCTCGCGCGCGGTCAGCACCACGGGACAAATTCAACCGGCGATGGACGATCCCTTGATTGCCAAGAAACACACATACTGGGAGAGCAATGGCCAGGTGACGCGCCGCGTGCGTGTCGGCTAGAGCATTTTGCAGCCAAATGGAATCATTTTGCGTCCGCATAAATGCGGCAAAACAAATAGTTAGAGTGGGTTACCGGTTCCAGGAGAGCCGGAACCGCTCTAAGAACTTGCGGCCATCTGGCAATTGCGTTTGGGTCAACTAGGAAGAGGCTGCCTGATCCGAAAGCTGGCGCCGCTCTATATCGAGCATGACGGCTGTGGGCCGTAGATCCTCTTCGCGACGATACCGCTCCCCGAAATCGGAAGCGGAACCCTTCAGCTTGGTGACCGAGGCGATGGCAGACTTGTCCGGTGGCGCAACCTTGGCCCCGTCGCCTCCGCGCGCCATCGCGGCAAGCCCCTCACCGCTCTATCGTACTGATCTCCGCATCGGGCAAGCACCAGGGTGCGTAGCGGAAATCCCGGATCTGGATGACCTCCTCGCCCGCCCATTCGACCAGCATGAAGCCGCGCACGGCGCCGTCCGGGTCCCCAGGGTTGCGGATGAGGATCGCCGGCCGGCCGTCGACAAAGCCCAGCGACAGCGCCCAATCGGTCGCGCGGTCGTAATTGCCGAAATAGGTCGACACTTCGGCCTTGCCGCGCAGGCGGACGCGGTTGACGACATCGAGCCGGACGTCCTCGGCGATCAGAGCCCTGACCGCGTCGAAGTCGCGCGCGTTGAACAGGTCGACATAGCGCCGCAGCCGGCGCTCGTCATCGGCGTCGAGCCTCGGCGCGAGCGCCTGCTCGGGCTGCAGCGCCAGCAGCTTGAGCTGCGCCCGCCCGCGATGCAGCGCGGCCTTGGTGGCGGCGAGCGTCGCGCCGGTGACTTCGCAGGTCTCGTGCAGGCTGAGGCCGAGCACGTCGACCAGGATCACGGCGCTGCGCTGCGGCACCGAAAGCTGCATGAAGGAGCGCAGGCCGGTCTGGGCGGCGAGCCGGCTGTCGGCGCTGCCGGAGGGATCCTCGATGACGCTCATGTCGGCCTCGGTCATGCGCGACCTTTCCCGATTGCGCCGCCGCAGATGATCCTGCGCGGCATTGTGGGCGATGCGAAACAGCCATTGCTCCGGCCGTTCGACCATCGCGCCGCCGTCGATCGCCTGCAGCGCCTTGATCAGCACCTCCTGGACGATATCCTCGCCGTCGATCACCGAGCCGGCCATGCGCGCGCAGTAACGATGCAGCCTTGGCCGCAACCCGACGAGCATCGCCTCCAAAGTCGCCCTGTTCATTTTCGGCGTAGCTTCCCATTTCTGCGCGAGCGGCATGGCAGGCGCTACCCGGCGTTTTGATCCGCCAGCATACGGTAGTTGCCGATGACTTTGACAGGCGATCGCATTGCCGGGGTCGAGCGGCGCTGGGCGTGGTTTTCCGTAAACGCCTTGAAGGCCGCAAGCCCGGTCAGCGTCGACGAATCGCCGTCCTGACCGACGATGTGGACGAACGAACCATCGTCCAGCTCGAGCACGAGATAGCGCACCGTCGGCGGTGCCGCCTCGCCCAGCGCTTCGAACACTTTTTCGACCAGCGCGCGGTTATTGTCCAGGTCGGCTTGGTTCACACCATATCGAATAAGCGCATAGTTCATCGTCGTCTCCTGACTGGTTGGTATGAACGAAGGACGACCGGCCGCGCCGAAAAGATTCTCACTACCGAAGAATCTTTTCGGTTGCCCGCATCGTCTTTTCCGCGTGGGCGGCTGCGCGGCAGCCATCAAGCAGGAGAGACGATCATGCATATCCAGTTTGCCGAGCTTCCAGTGTTCGACCAGGACCGTGCCAAGGCGTTCTACACCAGGCATCTCGCCTGTCAGGTGCTGGCCGACCAGAAGATGGGCGATGGCGGCTGGCGCTGGATCGAGCTGGCGTTTCCGCATGCCGTGACGAACCTGCATTTCATCAGGCGCGCCGACGACACCCCCGCCGCGGAGCCGGTATTGGTGCTGGTCGACGAAAATGTCGGAGCAATGACCGCGGCGTTGAAAGCGGGCGGCGTCGAGACCGTCACCGAACCTCATGAGGCGCCGTGGCAGCCGGGCCGCACGGTGGCGGAGTTTCGCGACAGCGAAGGCAACCGCATGGTCCTCGCCAGCCGATAAGCCTCCGGAACCCTCTGTCTGGCGGGGCGTCGTACCTAAGTCCTACCTCCGGCCGGACCATCGGCCGTGCTTCCTTCGCATTATTATTTCGTGACCTCTGCGCGCCGGAACCTTCCCTTGCATCGGGCGTTCGGGCGCTGTATTCGCGATGCCTCATATTTAGGCAGGCGGAGGAAATGCGAATAAGGGCGGGTGGCAAAACAAACATGGGCCGGGGAGGAGCATCTTACCATGTCGAACCGTAAAATCGGAATGTCCCACAGTTTGGGGCTGCGCGTTGCTGACCTCAAAGCCAGAATGCGAAGCGCCCAGATCACCGAGCACGAGATGAAGACGTTTCAGAAAGTTGCCGCCATCATGGGAGGCGCCGAAGGCTCCCTGCGGCTGGATGCCGACGATCTGATCGCCGCATCCTTCCTTGCCGACCCCTTAGAAGATCTCCCGCTACCCAGGTGAAGGGGGTGAACGCTGGTCAAATCCTATCGGGATTGAACCTGCGATTCCCGCCGGCGGAGCATCCGCCAGCCCAAGCCGCATGCCAAGAGGACGTTGGCCAGCGCCAGACCGGAAAGCGCGGCCAACGTCCCATGCGGGCCGAAGCGCTCCAGCAGCAATGCGCCGGCCGAGGGTGCCGCCGCCTGGGCGATCAGGCTCGGCATGGCGAGGCGACCCATTAGTCTCGCATAGCCGTTCGAGCCGAACAGCGCGAGCGGCAGCGTTCCCCGTGCGATGGATTCGAGGCCGATGCCCGCGCCATAGAAACCGAGCGCCACCGGGATGATTGGCATGCCGGCCCAGAGCGCCGAAACGCCGATCGCCACAAAGGCAACTGAGGCGAACTTGGTCAGGATCGGATGGTGGTAGCGCGCAATCATCATCTCGATCGCGCGCGCCGCCACCTGGGACGGGCCGACCAGAGCGCCGAGCCCGACGGCTGCGGCCAGCGCCATGCCGCTGCCCTGCAGGATGGTGAGCAGATGCACCGACAGCGTCGAGGAGATTACCGCCGCAAGCGTGAGGGTCGCGGCCAGAACGATCATGATCGACGGATCCATATTGTTTTCCAGGACCGGTGCCGCCTCCTTCAATTCTGGTTTGACTGCCGGTTGCGGCGCCGCGCGGGGCAGGATCACCAGATAGAGCGGAAGCGCAATTGCCAGCTGAAAGGCGGCGTAAACCAGGCAGGTGCCGCGCCAGCCGACCTCCCCCAGCAGCAAGGCTGAGATCGGCCAGCAGATCGTGCTCGCAAGACCGCCGAACAGCGTCAGCGCGGTGATTGCGGAGCGCGCGCCGTGGCCGTAGTGGCGGCCAAGCGTGGCGAAAGCGGCATCGTAGAGCCCCGCAC
Source organism: Mesorhizobium sp. M0174 (assembly GCF_040322275.1). NCBI lineage: Bacteria > Pseudomonadati > Pseudomonadota > Alphaproteobacteria > Hyphomicrobiales > Phyllobacteriaceae > Mesorhizobium > Mesorhizobium sp. M0174. The sequence goes on along the minus strand of NZ_JAMYTB010000022.1, from coordinate 18,197 downwards.
CCATGCCCAGTCCGATGATCAGCCAGGCAGCGACATAGGCCGCAAGGTTGGGAGCAAGGGCTAGCCCGATCTGGCCGACCCCGATGCATCCGGCGCTGAATGCCAGGACGTTGCGGCCGCCATGCCGCTCGATCGATGAACCGACGCGCGGAGAGATCAATCCCGCCATGAGCAAGCCGAGAGACAGCCCGCCGACAACCCATGCCAGCGGCCAGCCGGTATCGGAGGAGACCGCCGGTGCAATGACCGCGGGAAGATAGTAGGACGATCCCCACGCCATGATCTGCGTCAGGCCAAGCGTGGTTATGGTCGCGCCGCTGCTGCGCAGGATGGCCGTCGAAGGCGGCGAAAGCCTCATGCGGCGACGCTGCAGCCGCAACCGCTTTTGCCGATCGCCTTTGCGTCGACATCGGCGACACAGCAGGCATCCGAAGCGGCGGGCGCCGGACCGCCGCAGCACCCCTTATCGGCAGTACCGATCGTCGGCACGGTGCAGACGCCGGTCTCCGGCAGCACGAGCTGGACATTGTCGGCCGCCACCATGTCTCCGGCGATCGCCGCCGCGACCGAGCGGACCTGCTCATAGCCGGTCAGCAGCAGGAAGGTCGGCGCGCGGCCATAGCTCTTGATGCCGACCGTATAGAACCCTTGCTCTGGATGGCTGAGCTCGCGGTGGCCGTGCGGCGGCACGTCGCTGCAGGAGTGCTCGTTGGGATCGATCAGGGGCCCCAGTGCCTTGACGCTTTCCAGCCACGGATCGAGCTCGAGCCGAAGCTCGCGCGTCAGCGACAGATCCGGGCGTTGTCCGGTCGCGGCGATGATGCGGTCGACCGGGCCAAGCGCCTGCAAACCGTCCCTGGTCTGGCCTTCGACGACCAGCCGTCCGTCGGCATCGCGGATCGAAACAGCCGCAAAGCCCGTCACCAGCCTGACGCCGCCGCTCTCGGCGAGCTCGCGCACTTCGGCGCCGAGTTCGCCGCGTGCCGGCAATTGGTCGGCATCGCCGCCGCCATAGATGCGCACCAGATCGGTGCCGCGCGTTGTCCAGATGAAAGCCGTGCCGGCCTCCACATTTGCCAGGCTGGCGAGATCCAGCACCGCATTGGCGGCGGAATGGCCGGAGCCGGCGACCAGCGTCGTCTTCCCCGCATAAAGGCTGCGGTCGCGGCCGAGAATATCGGGTATGCCGTAGGCGATGCGGTCGGCAAATTCGGCTTCGCCTTCTGCAGGAATTCCGCCGGCGCCGAGCGGGTTCGGCATCTGCCAGGTTCCCGACGCATCGATGACGGCGCGGGCGCTGTCGCGCCTGGTGCCGGTGGAGGTTTCGACTACCAGCATGAATGGCCGGTTTTCGCGTACCTTGCTCAGCACCTTGTCGGCGCCCCAGCGCGAAATGCCGACGACGCGGGCGCCGGTTTCGATCGACTGCGACAATTGCGGAAGCTTTGCAAGCGGCTCGAGATAGTCCGCGACGAGGTCGTCCGCGGTCGGGAATGCCTCGGGCTCGGGCATCCGCCAGCCATGCGCCTCGAGCAGGTCTCTGGCCGCCTGATCGACGCAATAGCGCCAGGGCGTGAACACCCGGACATGGCCCCAATCCCTGAGATTGGATGCAACCGCATTGCCGGCTTCATAGACTTTGACAGGAATGCCCTGCGCGATGAGGTGGACCGCTGCTGCCAGACCGACCGGCCCGGCGCCGATCACCGCGACGGGGAGTTTTTCAATTGTTTCCATGTCTTCCATCCTTCCGGTAATTTCGAATTATAATGCCAAAAAAATCACGCCGCCGTTTTGGCGACCGCTTCCGCCGATGCCGGCGCACAGGTGCCGTCGGCGCAGCATTCGTCCGCGAGGTATCCGATGAGCCCGTTCATGGCGGGATAGTTGGCCCGGCAGATCAGCGTGGTCGCCTGGCGCTCCTGCGTTACCAGGCCGGTGTCGACCAGCCGCTTGAGGTGATGCGACAGCGTCGAGGCGGCGATGCCGAGCCTGTCCTGGATGCGCCCGACCGGCAGCCCCTCATCGCCGGCTCGCACCAGCGTCCGATAGAGCTGCAACCGCGTCGGGTTGCCGAGGGCTTCAAGTTGTGCGGCTGCTTTTTCGAGTTTCATGGAAATAAGCTATTTCCAGAATCGCTGCACGTCAAGAGAATTTCGACAAAGATCGAAATAAGACGATATCTAGCCGACGCGCTTACCGCTGGCGTCGATGACGACCTCGCCGTTCTCCTTGGTGAACGGGCCGATATCCGGATTGGGCAGGATATCGAGCACCGCTTCGGAGGGTCGGGCGAGCATGGTGCCGAGCGGCGTCACCACGATAGGCCGGTTGATCAGGATCGGATGCGCCAGCATGAAATCGAGGATCTCGTCGTCGCTCCACTTGGGGTCGCCCAGGCCGAGTTCGCCATAGGACGTGCCCTTCTCTCGTAGCAATTGGCGCGGCGTCATGCCCATCGCCGCGATCAGCTCGACGAGTTTTTGCCGCGATGGCGGGTTCTTCAGATATTCGATCACCTCCTGCTCCTCGCCGGACTGCCTGATCATGGCCAGCGTGTTGCGCGAGGTGCCGCAATCGGGGTTGTGGTAGATGGTGATGGTCATTGCGCAGCTTTCATCTGTCCGACTGGTTTCGGTTGGGCGAGCAGCCACCCTGCCAATGCCACGGCCAGCAACGCGCCCAATAGCTCGGCGGCGATGAAGCCCGCCAGATCGGCGGGGCGGATCCCGGCAAACGTGTTGGAGAACGCACGGGCGATGGCGACGGCCGGATTGGCGAAGGATGTCGACGCGGTGAACCAATAGGCGGCGGTGATATAGAGCCCGACCAGCCAGGGGATCGAATCCGGACGTGAGCGCAGGCCGGCGAGGATGGTGAAGACCAGCCCGAAGGCGGCAACCAGCTCCGCAATCCATTGCCCGCTTCCGGTCCGCACCGTCGCCGACACTTGCAGGATCGGCAGTTCGAACATCGCATGCGCGAGCAACGTTCCGGCGATGCCGCCGGCAATCTGGGCGGCGACGTAAGCAAGCGCTGCGTTCGTTTCGATCTCGCGTCGAAGCGCAAATACCAGCGTCACCGCCGGGTTGAAGTGCGCTCCGGATATCGGCCCGAATATGGTGATGAGCACGACCAGGATCGCCCCGGTCGGCAAGGTGTTGCCGAGCAGGGAGACGGCGACATCATTGCTCAGCCTGTCAGCCATGATGCCGGAACCGACCACGGTGGCGACCAGCAGAGCTGTGCCGAGGGCTTCGGCGGCAAGGCGGCGGGAAAGATTGGCCACGATGCTCAGCCGGCCTTCGGCAGATTGCGGCCGATTTCATCGAGGCGCTTCTGCAGCGCAAGTCTGTCGACCGCATTGATCGGCAGGCTGACAAAGATCGAAATCCGGTTGTTGAGCATGCGGTACGCTTCGGCGAAGGCGAGATGCCTTTCCGCCTCGGTGCCTTCGACGGCTGCAGGATCAGGTACGCCCCAATGCGCCGTCATCGGTTGCGCGGGCCAGACAGGGCAGGACTCGTTCGCAGCATTGTCGCAGACCGTGAAGACGAAGTTCATCTCCGGGGCTCCGGGCACGGCAAACTCTTGCCAGTCCTTCGAACGGGCAAAGGACGTATCGTAGTTGAGGCTTTTTAAAAGCTGGAGGGCATAGGGATGAACCTCTCCCTTCGGATGCGATCCAGCCGAATAGGCCTTGAACTTGCCGGGGCCGACGCGGTTCAGGATCGCCTCGGCGAGGATCGATCTTGCCGAATTGCCGGTGCAGAGAAAAAGAACGTTGTATGGCTCGCTCATGGCGTACCCTCCCTTCTAGCAGTTGCAGGTCACGGCCTGGATGACCGGCTGGCAAAGTTCCGGCGCGCCATTGCAGCAATCCTCCATGAGGTAGGCCAGCAGATCGCGAAAGCCGGTCATATCGGCGAAGTAGCGCACGCTGCGGCCCTCTCGTTCGGTCCGCACCAAGCCGGCATGCGACAGTATCTTGAGATGGGCCGACATCGTATTCGGCAACGCGGCGAGCCGTGAGGCGATCTCGCCCGCAGCTACGCCCTCGGCGCCGGCCCGCACCAAAAGGCGAAAAACGTCCAGCCGGGTCTCCTGGCCGAGCGCGGCAAGTGCGGAAAGGGCGAGCGTCTTGTCCATATTTCCAGATTTCCAGAAATGGGGAATAGAGTCAACGCGCCTATGCCGGTGACGGCTCGCCTAGCTTATCAGCCAGGCACTGTGGCGGCGACCGCATCAGCGCGTCCAAGGCTTGCAACCGTTTTCCTGACCCGCTGCAGATGCGCCTGGCGTCCGGCGGCCGAGACGCTGTCCATCCGGTAGAGCGCCAGGAATTTGGTCCGGCACAGCGGATGGCAGACGGAGCGGAAGCCGCGCAGCAGGGTTCGCCGGCCGGGCTGTCCCATGATCCACGACATCAGCGGCGTGGCACCGCATGTCGTCATCGCCATCACCCGGCGTATGTGCCGCAATTTGGGCCGCGGACCGCGTCGTGCGGTCGGCATCTCGAAAGCGAAGCCCGGCACCAGCACGCGCTCCAGCCAGCCTTTCAGCATCGCCGGCAGGCCATACCACCAGGTCGGGTAAATGAAGACGACCGCCTCCGCCCAGAGCAGCTCCTGCGCATGTTCGTGCACGAGTTGCAGGTTCGCCGCCTTGTCGTGGTAGCCGCGCCACTCCTGCGTGCGCATGACTGGGTCGAAGCCGGTCGCATAGAGGTCGAGCAGGTGGACCTGATGGCCGCGTTCGGCAAGCGTCTCCAGCACCATATCGCGGACGGCGCCATTGAAGCTGTCCGTGCAGGGATGGCAATAGACGACGAGAACCTTCATCTTGCGCTCAGCCCGGTCGGTCACGAGAGGATCGCGGTGGTGCCAACAGGCGCGTCGCATGCAAACAAGCCACCCGCAGACGTAGTCGATCAGCTGTTTTCATGCGAAGCCCCGCAGCCCGTATCAAGACGCAACAGCTCCAGTCACGTCAAGGCCCGCTCGTTCGCTCAAAGAAAATTGCGCAGACATGGGCTTGCCGGAGGGCGCTGTCCCGGCCCTTCTCTGTCCCGCAAGCCGTCCGTTCCTTCAGTCGCCCATAAGCATTGCTTTCAGAGCATCCGCACCTAGCTTCAGGGCGTATCCAAAACCTCGGGAGAAAAAGATGCAGACAGGAAAACTGAGCGGCAAGATCGCCTTGGTGACTGGTGCCTCCTCAGGCATCGGCGAGGCCACCGCCTTGGCGCTGGCGGCCGAGGGCGCCACGCTGGTGATTGCTGCGCGGCGCGCCGAGCGCCTGGACAATCTGGCGAGGCGGATCCGTGAGACCGGCAGTGCGGCGCTGCCGATTGTCGTCGACGTCACCGACGAGACGCAAGCCACGGCGATGGTCGAACGGGTCCAGCAGGAGTACGGCCGGCTCGACATTCTGCTTGCGGTTGCAGGCGTCGGCGTCGCCGCGCCGTTCCGCAACACGACGCCGGAAGAGTACCGCCGGATGGTCGACGTCAACATTCTCGGGCTGCTTTATCCGATCCATGCGGCACTGCCCTCGATGCAGCGGCAAGGCGCCGGCCACATCGTCGTCGTCTCGTCCGGCACCGGCCGTTATATCCACCCTTCGGTGGTCTATTCCGGCACCAAGCACGCGGTGAGCGCGATGGCGGAATCGCTGCGCCGCGAGATCGGCAAGGACGGTATCCGCGTCACCTGCATCGAGCCCGGTGCCGTCAAGACCGAGTTCACCCAGAATATGCGCGCCGATGTGCGCCAAGCGGTCGAGCAAAGGCTGGGCGACATGGAGCAGCTGGAAAGCGAGGACATCGCCGCCGCCATCTTGTACGCGGTGACCCAGCCGCCACGGGTCAACGTCAACATCCTGACCCTCTATCCGACCGAGCAGGCGTGAGGGCCGCAAAGGTGGTACCCTGCCGCCTCCACAGCCCTGCAGCATCATCCGCCGGTCATCAGCGTGAACACAAGCTGCCGCAGCTTGCCGCCCGGGCCGAATTCGACCCGGTCGAAATCGCGGCTCGCCTGCCGCTGTGCCTGCGAAATTCCGGCGAGACGTCTCGTCACTTCGGTCCTGATCTTGCTGCAGCCGCGGTCATCGGCGACGGTCAGGCCGATGGTGGCCGCCTCGATCTTATGCACCATGTCGATGATCCTGGCGCCATGCACCTTCTCGTGGGCAGCAAGGCCGGCTGAGAATATCTCCCAGTTCTTCTGGATTGCGCCCGGCAGCCGCGCGGCCGGCTTCGGCAAGGTGTAGGTGATGATCAGCTTCGGTAGCGCCGACACCAGTACGCAGGCGTCGCCTTGCGGCTGGTAGTCCCTCACCCAGGTCAGCTTGAAATTGGTATGCGCGATGACGCGGCGCTCGCCGAGCAGCGGCCCGCGCCCACCGATCGAGGCATAGAGCTCCGGCCCAGATTGCCCTGAGATGGCATAGGTCTCGACCTTCTCGACCGCCTGCCAGCCGGCATGCGCCAGCGATGTCGGCAGACAGGCGAGCAGCAGGCAAAGGCGAACGGCTGTTTTCATGCAAGTCCTCGCAGCCGCTGCGCACGATGCAAATGACATGCAGTTCCCTTCCGGGGACATAGCCGGCGGCCGGCTATAGTGGGATGCTCGTATACAAGAATCCACAGGCAACGCCATGTCGCCACGACCGAACATTGCCCGGCAACGCCCTGCCCCCCGGACCCAGCCTCCCGGTGTCAAACTGCCGCGCGCTGTCTAACTTGGCCTGTGCTCGCGCAAGTCGGAGTGCGTTATCGCTTCTGGCTGACGCCTGAATGCTTCGAGTCGGGGTTGACATTCTGTGAAGGTGCGCCGGTTGCCGCCGCCCGTGAACACTGCCATCACCTTTCCGATCAACTTGCCGCCAACTTCCCATGCGCATGCGTTCGGTCGGCGAGCGTTTCGATCACGCGACACTCGCCGACCCGCCCGCACGCGCATTCCTCGACCATCTTCCGCAATTCCCTGCGCAGAGCCTTAAGACTGGCGATGCGCTTCTCCACCTCGACCAGCCGCGCCTTTGCGATCTCATCGGCGCGGGCGCATGATTGATCCGGATCGTCCTGCAACGAAAGCAGCGTACGGATCGCATCAACCTCGAAGCCGAGTTCTCGCGCGTGCCGGATGAAGGCAAGCCGCGCTACTGCCCTCCTTCCATAGCGTCGCTGCTTTCCTTCGGTTCGACCCGTTTCGGGCAACAGGCCAATTTGCTCGTAGTAGCGGATCGTCGGTATTTTCACCTCCGCGCGACGAGACAATTCACCGATCGACAAATCCATAAAAAGCCTCTTGAACCTCTAGCCACTAGAGATCCTACAGTGTCTTCACTGAGGAGTCACCCCATGTCTGAAGCTTGCTGCGATCATAAAACCAAAAGCTGTGCGGGACCGCCGCCGCTGGTTCTGCCGGCGAAGCTGCACGGTCATTCACATGATCGTGCAGCGGAAGCCTCATGCTGTTCGGACGGCGTGCCGGTCTTTGACGGCATGAACCCGCGCTACAAGCGTATGCTGTGGACGGTCATCGCTATTAATGCGGCCATGTTCCTGACGGAAATGACTGCCGCCTCACTTGCCGGTTCTCAGGCGCTGAAGGCCGACGCGCTGGATTTCCTCGCCGACACCCTCACCTATGGGCTGAGCCTCGCGGTCATCGGCGCGAGCTTGAGGACGCGCGCAACGGCTGCGCTGCTCAAGGGTCTGTCGCTCAGCCTGATGGCGCTATGGGTTTTCGGCTCGACCGTCTATCAGACGCTGATCCTCGGCGTACCCAGCGCGGAAGTCATGGGCATCATCGGCTTTCTGGCCCTTGCCGCCAATCTTGCTTCCGTTGGTTTTCTGATACCTTACAAGGATGGTGACGCGAATGTCCGCTCGGTTTGGCTGTGCTCGCGCAACGACGCGATCGGCAATATGGTGGTGATGGCCGCAGCTGTCGGCGTTTGGAGTACGTCAAGCGCATGGCCGGATCTGACCGTCGCCGCACTTATGGCCGGTATCTTTCTAACCTCATCGGTGCAAATCCTGCGGCAGGCCTGGAGCGAATACCGCGAAGGCGCACCAGACCGAACGACTGTGCCTGCCGAATGATCTGTTGGTTATGTGGGCAAGAGCGGATGTCCAGATACCCGTCTCGTTGTCTGTAATCGGGTCACGGAGCGACGCTTTGTGAAAGCGCCGCTCCTCTTCTGCACGATCACCGCCTGATCACGCACGCTGCCGGAAAGGGCGACGTCTCCGACGGTGATCGTGACCAGGTCGCAACCCCGCAGCTTGCTGTCGATGGCAAGATTGAACAGCGCAAGATCGCGTTCTGCATCTGATACTGCAGTCGCGTTCCGATGCTCCAGACCTCTCGTGCCTTGGGCGGAGACTTCTGGCCGACGATGTGGCCCGTGTTCCAACTGGGCATGGTCCTTCTCCTATGCCACCCTCCACAGCCGCAGCGGCCGATGCGGGCCTGCGAAATTGCAACGTCTAACCTGGAGCCGCCTCCGAGGATTCTATTCGGAAGGTTACCGACTTGCGCCGCATCCGATGAAGTGGATCACGCAATGCGCGCAGTCGTGCCATTTGTTGCGCTTCTAAAAAGCGTAAGGGCTCAAGTCGACCAAGGACGCCCATCTGGAGGATAAATCGACTTCGCCGCTGGGTCGCCTCCCACGGATGAGACGACCCACTGTTCCGCGGCGCTCGAGACGGCTCGCGAAACGGGCGACCCGCAGATGAATTTTTCGTGTTATGATGCGCTTGCAACACGCGTAATCTCGACCTCGGCAATATGGCAGAGGTCGAAAGCTATTGCCTTGGCACAGGAAGCTTTCGCCCCCGGCAACTTGATCGCCTCCGAAACGCTGGGTGTGCTGCTTTCCCTGACTGACCCAGGGCGAGGAGGTTGTCCATGTCCACGAGTAGTGTTGACCGCCCGCTGCAGCCGGGCGACCGGGCACCGAATGTTGTGCTCAATGCGATCTCACGCGAAGGCAAGATCGCGCTCGATGATTTTCGAGGCCGTAGCCCGTTGTTGATCGGTTTGTTCCGAGGCCTGCACTGTCCGTTCTGCCGGCGCCATGTCGCGGCGATGGCGCAACTTAAGCCGGCCCTGCGTGAGAAAGGCGTCGAATGCCTGGCGGTGGTCAATACGCCAGTCGAGCGGGCGCGGCTCTATTTCCGTTACCACCCGGCACCCGATCTTCTCGCTGCATCCGACCCGGAGCGGGCCTCGCACCGTGCCTTCGGCTTGCGCGAGGTCGGGATGGAAACGGTCATGGCGATACCGTTCCATCTCCCGGGCGAGTTGCCCGAGCCTATGGACGTCATGGCAATGAATGAATTTCTTAACAAGAAAGAAGGTTATGAGATTACGGAAGTCGATCAGCAGGCGATGGCTTCCAGCCAGGCGCAGCTTGTCGGTCAGTTCCTAATCGACCGGGCGGGCATCGTACGCTGGAATTTCACTGAAGTTCTGGAGGATGGCCTCAACACCTTCAGAGCGCCGAATCCCGAGGAATTGATGTCGGCAGCTTCCGAAGTTGCACATACTTAGGCTGCGGAACCAGGCTGCTGAAAGCTCGCTCGACGAGCACCGAACTGTGGTGATTTTGGATTCAACCATCATCGAGATGCTCAGGCGCGGAGGGCTAACGGCCGGCTGCCGTCCAAGTGGTACAGCGCGTGGTCCAGGCGGAGTGACGCATGGTCGTCTTCGAGCCCCATAATTCCCCCTCATGAGTTAGGACGTCCGGTGGGCACTGGGATGGTTTGCTGCCCGGGTGTGTACCCGGCGCGCGTTTACCTGAGGTGTCGCCCGGTGTCGGGCGGCAGCATCGGGAAGAGTCCTGGCCGCGTTGAAAGCGCACGGCGCTGAGCGGATCGAGATGGATCCGGCGCGGTCTTCTGCTCAACATTGCCGAAAGCTTGCGCCGCAAAGGGGCGGATCGCTGGTTGCTAGCGGGCGGCGAGCTTGTCGGACCGTTTGCAATACAGGCGGACGCCGACGGGCACGATCTCATAGCCGGCGTTGTTCAACTGGAGCTTCATCTCCTCGAAATGCCGCTTTGAGCCGCTGACGATCGATTCAGGCGTGTAGTCCCAGCCGTTGCGGGCGGCATTGGCCAGGATGTCGGCGTAGAGTCGCATGCTCGTGATTTTCACATCCGATTCCAGCACCTGCCTGCATCCTCTTGCGAACGACGGCGACGGGGCCGCAGAAGAACTCAAAATCGTGCATGCAATAACGACCGAAACGGTACGCATGGAAGCCTCCCCTGACTACAGCTGTTGCTGCGGGCGATCTTGCAGTTTGTGCGTCAGCGGCGGCATCGGGCAGATGCAGTATTCGATCTCCTGCATATGTAGTATTCTTCCGCTGGGGACGGTTTCCAGCATGATGCTCAACGACGCTTCGAAAGCGCGGGCGCTCGACGCCTTGTCGGGTCGCGAGCGCGCGGTTGCGGAAAAATTCGCGTCCGGTATGACTTACCGTGAAATCGGCAAGGCGCTTTTCATTGCCCCGACCACAGTTCGCACTCACCTTGCGAGCATCTACGAAAAGCTCGGCGTACGGACCAAGATCGGGCTTGCGACCTACTTTAGCGGTATCCCGCGCGCGTCGCAGGAAGCGCTTTTGCCTTTGTCCGAAGCCCCGCCAGCGCTTGCCATATTCCCGATTGAATGCCTCAATTCCGAAGAGCGATGGCGTCGCTTTGCCGATGGCCTGTCGTCGGACATCACCATCGACCTGGCGCGCTACGCAGGCCTGCCTGTCATAGCCTTTCACACGATGAAATCACTGGGCAGCAAGCCGGCCGATTTTGCCGCGGACGGCAAGACGCTCGGCGTCACCTATATAGTTTCGGGCCGGTTGCGCGCCGACGACCAGAGGGTTCGCTTGACGATAGAGCTTGCCGATGCTCGTAACGGCGTCAGCCTGTGGAGGGAGCGCTACGACCGGCCTGTCGAGGACATTTTCGAGCTGCAGGACAGCCTGACCGAAAGCATCATCAATGTGTTCGCCGGCAGTTACGGAACCCTCGCCACCGTCGGCCGCAACGCGGTTCGCCGCAAGCCGCCGGCCAGCCTGCGCGCCTATGATTGCTATCTGCTCGGTGTAGAACAGCACACGACGTTCAGCCGCGCCGGCAATGCGGCGGCGATCCGTCTGTTTTTACGAGCGCTGGAGCTTGACCCCACTTTCGCCAACTGCTGGGCCGAACTCGCCTATGCCTATTCGATCGAGGCCTGCAACGGCTTTGGCGACGACGTGCTGACCTCGATCGAGAACTGGCGGACGGCGGCCGAAAACGCACTGCGCCTCGACCCGACGGACAGTTGCGCCCACGCGTGCCTTGGCAACCTCAGAGCATGCCTTGGCGATCTCGAAGGAGCGGAGCGCGCCCACCGGCGCGCTCTCGAATACGGCTTCAATCATGCCGGCATATTGCCGCTACTTGCCGGCAGCAAGGCGCTTGTCGTTGGCGATCCGGCCGAGGCAATTCCGCTCATCGAGCGTGCCATGCGGCTTAACCCACTGGCCCCGCCCTGGTATTTCGGCATGCAGGGCCGCATTCTGTTCGTCGCCGGCAGACACCGGCAAGCCATTGCAGCGCTCCGCCGGAGTTCGCCGGAGTCGCCGGACGTGCTGATGTTTCTGGCGCTCGCGCATGCGGCCACGGGTGAGGCCGGCGAAGCGGCCAGGTTTGCCGCCCGTTTGAAAGCCGAATTCCCCGAATTTTCGGTCGAACGCTTCATCACTGCCTATCCCGTGACCAATCCGGATGCCGTGCTGGCCATACGCGACGCCGCAAGGCTGGCCAGGCTCATCTAACAGGGCCACATGCATCCGAGGCGACATTCCAGTCCTTGCATGGACACAGCCGGCAGCCGGTTATACTGGAAACGCGGAACGAGAACCAACGCCATGTCGCCGCGACCGAACATTGCCCGGCAGCGCCCTGCCCCCGGGACCCAACCTCCCGGCGTCAGCCTCTGTCGCGCGCTGTCGAAGCTTGGCCTGTGCTCGCGCAAGCAGGCCGAGCTTCTGGTTGCCGAGGGCCGCGTGCGGGTCGCCGGAAAGATCGTGCGCAACGGCTCGATGCGCGTCGATCCAGGCCGCGACCGCATCGAGGTCGACGGCCGCCGCGTCGCCGCCGAGCGCAAGGTCTATCTGATGCTCAACAAGCCGCGCGGGCTGGTCACCACCCGTGACGACCCGCAGGATCGCGGCACCGTCTATGATTGCCTGGCCGGGCTCGACCTGCCTTTCGTCTCGCCGGTCGGCCGCCTCGACAAGGCCAGCGAAGGCCTGCTGTTGATGACCAACGACACGCGCCTCGCGCAGCGCCTGCTCGACCCCGCCTCACATGTCGCCAAGACCTATCACGTGCAGATCGGCGCCCTGCCCGACGAGGCCATGCTGACGCGGTTGCGCGCCGGCGCGACAGTCGACGGCGAATTGCTGACGGCCCGCTCGATCGAGCTGCTGCGCGGCGGCACCAGCACCGCCTGGCTGGAAATCGTGCTCGACGAGGGCCGCAACCGCCATATCCGCCGGCTGCTCGCCGCCCACGACGTCGAGGTGCTGCGCCTGGTACGGATCGCGATCGGATATCTGCAACTCGGCGACCTCGCCAAGGGCAAGGCACGCCAACTGACCGCCGAAGAGCTGGCGCTGCTTCGGGCCTAAGCGACCAGGCACTGGACGCCCCTCGAACCGAAGCGGCAATTGACATTTGCATCTCTGTTTCATATTTTCCATTTGTGAAACCGAAATGCGCCGATGCAGTCAAAGTGTCAGGCTGACACGCATGGGCGAAGCTGGCTTGGAAGCCGGAGAGAAAATATGGCTACGGCGTTGCGGGCGGTTCCCAGATTCCTGGACGAATTGGGCACGTTTGGCGGTCTCAAGGGAACCGATATTGCAAACATCACCGACGTGTCCAAGGCCACGGTTTCGAGGTGGAAGGCCGGCGACATCAAGCCCCAGCCACGCAGCGAGCTCATTCTATCGGATCTGCACTATATCGTCGGCCGACTGCAGGAATTCTACGAGCCAAGCGATATCCGCACCTGGCTTTACGCTCGCCACCCGCAATTGAACGGTGAAAGGGCGATAGATCTCATTCACGACGACCGTGCTCTCGACGTGCTCAAAGTCATCGATCGGCTTGAGAACGAGGTCTTTCTCTAGTTGGCGATCGCCGGGCGGAAACGACGCGATAGCCGGCTCATCGACGCTATCGAGGCAATAGTTCCGGTCGAATACTCCGGAACGGTTTGGCGTGTCGTGCGCCAGGGCCGCAGCCCGATCCAATGCTCGAGCTCCGGTGGCCGTTGGGACGATGGAACATTCGACGTGCTCTACACCTCGCAAGAGCGCGAAGGTGCCTTGAGCGAGATGAGATTCCACCTGACGCGGGGGCAGCCAGTGGTCCCTTCACGTGTCAGATACAATCTCTTCGAGATCGATCTTTCTTTGGACCGGACGCTCAGATTGCTCGACCTGGCCGCCTTGCAGACCCTTGGCCTCGACACCTCGCGCTACGGCCAGCTTTCGTATCAGGAAAAGCACGCCGAATATCCGAGGTCGCAAGACATCGGCGAGGCCGCATATTTCCTCGATTATGACGGTCTGATCGTGCCCAGCGCGCGATATGACTGCCTGAACGTCGTCGCGTTTTGTGATCGGCTGCCGGCCGCGGCGATAACGACAAGAACCGATCACGGGGAAATCGACTGGACTTAGCGGCGGGTCCGCCGCCGCCAGGCAAGGCCGCCGACCTCGTCTATGTGGCGCGACATGTCGTCGGGTCTGCACAGCCGCGGGACGTCACCCGCCGCGAAGCGTCATGGATTTCGGCAAAATCCAGCCCATATCCTAGGTGTGGAGCTTTGAGCGTGAAACTCGCGCGTGCGGTCCTGCTTGCCGCGGCTTTCGTGGCTGTTGCGGCCGTTTGTCCCTCTTCCGCCACCGGAGAGGCGAACGGCCGGGAGAAAATTGTGTTGCGCGTCGAGATAGACGGCGCCATCGGTCCGGCGAGTGCCAGGCAGCTCGAGGAAGCGCTGGCGGTGGCCGCGGACCGAAACGTCGAGGCTCTCATCCTGCAGATGGACACGCCCGGCGGGCTGGTCACCAGCATGCGCGAGATGATCGCCGGCATTCTCGCCTCGCCGGTTCCAGTCATTGGCTATGTCGCGCCCGCCGGCGGGCATGCGGCGAGCGCCGGAACCTATATCCTCTACGCCACCCATGTAGCGGCGATGGCGCCCGGCACCAATCTGGGCGCGGCAACGCCGATCGAGATGGGCGGGCCGCTGCCATCGTTTCCCGGTGGCAAGAACGATGCCCCCGAGGCGGACAAGGACAAGAAGAACGCCCCCGCGGGCGATGCGATGATCGCCAAGGCGACGAACGATGCCGTTGCCCTGATCCGCAGCCTGGCTGAATTGCGCGGGCGCAATGCCGAATGGGGAGAAAAGGCCGTGCGCGAGGCGGCCAGCCTGTCGGCCGGCGCGGCGCTGCAGCAGCATGTCATCGACTTCCTCGCCCGCGACACCACCGAACTGCTTCAACTGGCCGACGGCCGGACCGTCGAGGTCGCCGGCAAAAAAGAGGCATTGGCGACCAAAGGGCTGCCGGTCGAAACGCTCGAGCCAGGCTGGCTTATCAGGCTTCTCGCCGTCATCACGGACCCGAACATCGCCGTCATCCTGATGCTGGTCGGCGTCTATGGCCTCGTCTTCGAGTTCACGAGCCCGGGCGCGGTCGCACCCGGCGTGATCGGCACGATTTGCCTGCTGCTCGGGCTCTATGCGCTCAATCTCCTGCCGATCAGTTATGCCGGCCTGGCTTTGATGCTGCTTGGCATCATCTTCCTGGTCGTCGAAGCCTTGAACCCGACTGTGGTCCTTGGGCTGGGAGGCGTGGCTGCGTTTCTGCTGGGCGCAGCCATGCTGCTCAGGATCGAGGGGCCCGGCTTCGAGATGTCGTGGGCCGTTATCGGCACCGCCGCCGTCCTGACGCTCGGCCTGGCACTGTTGACCGGCAGCTATCTGTGGGCGGTCCGCAAGAACGTTCCGCGTGTTGGGGCACAGGCCATGCAGGGTCTGCCGGCGGAGGTCCTCGACTGGCAGGGCTGCGAGGGCCACGTGCTCGCCCGGGGCGAGCGCTGGCGGGCAAAAGCCGACGAACCGCTTGCAGTGGGCGACAGCGTCGAGGTGGCCGATGTCAGAGATCTTGTGCTGACGATACGGCGCCGCAATGTGAGAAGCGATGGAGCAAGGCAATGATCATCGGTTATGTGGCCTATCTGGCAGCAGCGCTCGTCGTGGTCATGTTCCTATCCGCGGCCATTCGCATCCTGCGGGAATATGAGCGCGGCGTGGTCTTCACGCTCGGCCGCTTCACCGGGGTCAAGGGCCCCGGCCTTATCATCC
Organism: Mesorhizobium sp. M0174; assembly: GCF_040322275.1. NCBI lineage: Bacteria > Pseudomonadati > Pseudomonadota > Alphaproteobacteria > Hyphomicrobiales > Phyllobacteriaceae > Mesorhizobium > Mesorhizobium sp. M0174. Next base: position 2,743 of record NZ_JAMYTB010000022.1, on the reverse strand, counting down.
TCATCCCCTTCGTGCAGCAGATGGTGAAGGTCGACCTGCGAGTGGTGGTCCAGGACGTGCCGCCGCAGGACGTGATCTCGCGCGACAACGTCTCGGTGAAGGTGAACGCGGTGCTGTATTTTCGTATCGTCGACGCTGAGCGGGCGGTGATCCAGGTCGAAGACTTCATGACCGCCACCAACCAGCTGGCACAGACCACGTTGCGCTCGGTGCTCGGCAAGCATGAGCTCGATGAAATGCTGGCCGAACGTGACAAGCTTAACAGCGACATCCAGGAGATCCTCGATCAGCGAACCGATGCCTGGGGCATCAAGGTCTCCGATGTCGAGATCAAGCATGTCGACCTCAACGAGAATATGGTCCGCGCCATCGCCAAGCAGGCCGAGGCCGAACGGCTGCGGCGTGCCAAAGTGATCAATGCCGACGGCGAACAGCAGGCGGCGGCAAAACTCGTCGAGGCCGGCAAGATGCTGGCCGAGACACCGCAGGCCATGCAGCTGCGCTATTTCGAGGCTCTCCATGACATCGCCGGTGAGCGCTCGTCGACGGTCGTGTTTCCGGTGCCGATGGATCTGCTCGGTCATTTCATCAAGCAGGGTGGAGGCGGAGGCGGCTGAGCGCGTAATCTCCCGCCTCGAGGAGGGAGATCAGCACCCTCACCTCCGCCACGGCGGGACCGGCGCAAAGCGTTTGCCGATCCAGTCGGCGAAGGCACGTGTCTTGGCGGCTTGCCCCTTGGCCGAAGGCATGACGACATAGACGGCGCCCTCATCGGCAAGCGTCCAGTCCTCCAGCACTGGCACCAGCCGGCCGTCGGCGAGCTCGCGTCCGACCAGCCAATCCGTGCTCATCATCAGCCCGACGCCTTGCACGGCGGCTTCGACCAGCACCTCGGCATCATCGGTGACCAGGGGGCCGGAGACCTCGATACTGACGCGCCGGCCCGAACTGTCGGTCATCTCCCAGGCCGGAAAAGTCTGGAAGCCTGAGAAACCGAGACAGCTGTGTTCCAGCAGCGCTTCAGGTTCGGTCGGCGTGCCCCGGCGGGCGAGGTAGGACGGCGCCGCGCACAGCAGCCGCCGCCGTGTCGCGACCTTGCGCGCCACCAGCCGCGAATCCTCCAGTGCGCCGAGACGCACGGCGACATCGAAATTCTCGGCGACGAGATCGACGAAACGGTTGGAGAACTCGGCCTCGATACGAACGTCGGGAAATTCGGCGAGAAACTGCGGCAGCAGCGGGGCGATCCACATGCGCCCGAACGAGCCGGGCAGCGCCAGCCGCAGCACGCCGCGCGGCCCGCCGCCGGCATGCGCCGACGCGGCAGCCTCGGCTTCGTCGACCGCGGCCAGGATGGCGCGGACGCGGACGAGAAATTCCGAACCCGCCTCGGTCAGCGACACGCTTCGCGTCGTCCGGTGCAGCAGGCGCACGCCCAACCGCTCTTCCAGCGAGGCAAGGCGCCGCGACAGGATCGTCGCGTCGCGGCCGATGCGAGCCGCCGCCTTGGTGAAGGAGCGTGCTTCGGCGATTGCCGCGAAGGCGGCCATTTCGGCCAATGCTGCCGGTTCGTACGATTGCTGCATCAGACGCAGAGCTCAAATGTAAAAGCCAAGGATTATATACCAATAGCGCAGCAGCTAGTTTCACTCAATCCCGGCCCGTCAATCGGCCATTAACCGGAGTGAGACATGAAAGCGATCGAACTGACTGCCCCGAAACTGGACGCGTTTCGCGCGGCCACCGTTCCCACGCCTGAACCGCAGCGTGGCGAAGTGCTGATCCGCCTGCGCGCCGCAAGCCTCAATTTTGTCGATGTCGCGGTAGCGAGCGGCAACTATCCAGGTCCGAGCTTTCCGCTCATTCCCGTCGTCGACGGCGCCGGCGAGATCGTCGGCATCGGCGAGGGCGTGTCGAGGGTCGCCATCAACGACCGCGTCATCGCCCACGCAAAACCGCGCTGGATCGGCGGCCGTCCTCGGCCTTACGAGACAAGAGAGATGCGCGGCCTGACGCTGCCCGGCTCGCTCGCCGAGTATGTCGCGCTGCCGGCCAATGCCGTCGTGCCGATGCCGGCGCATCTTTCCTTCGAAGCGGCAGCGACGCTGCCGATCGCCGGCACCACCGCATGGAATGCGATCCGCGCCGCCGATGCCGGGCCGGGATCGGTCGTCGTCCTGCTCGGCACCGGCGGTGTCTCGATCTTGACCCTGCAGCTGGCCAAGGCAGCCGGCGCCACGGTCATCATCACCTCGTCGTCTGACGAAAAGCTGGCCCGCGCCAAGGCTTTGGGTGCTGATCACCTCATCAATTATCGTGAGACGCCGGACTGGGACGCCAAGGTGCTCGAGTTGACCGATGGCCTCGGCGCCGATCTGATCGTCGAAACCGGCGGCTCGGCCACCTTCGCCCGCTCCATCAATGCCGCGGCGCCTGGCGGCACGGTGTTCGCCATCGGCTTCGTCACCGGCGCCGAGGCCACCACGAACCTGCTGCCTATCATCATCAAGGCACTCAAGGTGGTGGGCAACAACACCGGTTCGGTATCCGACCTGCGCGACGCGGCGCGCGCCATCGGCGCCGCCCATATCGATCCGGTCATCGACACGGTCTACAGCCAGCACCAGGCGACCGAGGCCTACGCCCATATGGCAGCTGGCGGCCGGCATTTCGGCAAGCTTGCGTTTACGCTTTCGTGGTGAGCCTGGAGAAGGCGCCGTCGCTGAAGCTGCCGATCTCCCCC
>NZ_JAMYTB010000021.1:0-80618 GCF_040322275.1 Mesorhizobium sp. M0174 | reverse complement strand
CCCCCCCCCCCCCCCCCCCCCATTTTTTAACCCCCCCCCCCCCCCCCCCCCCCCCCCCCCCCCCGTCCCCTCCGCCCGCCCCTGCTGTCTTCCCCTCCCGCCCGGCGCGCCCGCGGGGGGGGGCCGGCCCCCCCCCCCCCCACCTTTTTGTCGGAGTATGGATTGCCAAAAGCCGATTTGGACTTGGGTCCGCTACTCCTGGAATGACCGGAGACAATCATGTCGCGCATCGGAATCCACTCATTCGTCTGGTCGGCGAGCTCGGCGCAGGGCGACCTCGAGCGGACGCTGGCCAACACCAGGGAGGCCGGCTTCGACCTGATCGAATTCTCCTATCTCGACCCCGCCAATGTCGACATTGACGGCTTGGCCAAGCGGATCCGCGATCTCGGCCTCGGCGTCGCGATCAGCATCGGACTGCCGGCCGACGGCGATATTTCGAGCGCCAACAAAACGATTGCCGCGCGCGGAGTCGAAATCCTGAGACGTACGATCGCGCTGACCCGCGATCTTGGCGGCCAGAAGGTTGCTGGCATCCTCAGCACCAGCCATGGATTGCAGAGCGAGGCGCCGACGCGCGACCAGTGGAAGCGCAGCGCCGGCACGCTTGCCGAGGTGGCCGAGACAGCAAAATCAGCTGGCGTCAGCCTCAACCTCGAGATCGTCAACCGCTTCGAAAGCAACCTGCTCAACACCGCCGCGCAAGGCATGGCCTTCATCGCGGACAGCGGCTCCGACAACATCTTCCTGCATCTCGACAGCTTCCATATGAACATCGAGGAGGCCGATGTCGGCTTGGCCATTCGCAACGCCGCAAGCAAGATCGGCTATGTCCATATCGGTGAGAGCCATCGCGGCTTCCTCGGCACCGGCAATATCGATTTTGCCGCGATATTCGACGCGCTGACCGCCATCGGCTACAGCGACGACCTCAGCTTCGAATCCTTCTCGTCGGAAATCGTCGATGAGAACCTGTCGCGGAAAACCGCCATCTGGCGCAATCTGTGGACCGACAATATGGAGCTGGCCAAACATGCGCGCCGTTTCATTGCGCTCGGACTGGAGACGGCGCGGCGCAAGGCCGAGCTTGTTTCCGCAACGCACCGGCCTTGAGAACTCGCGTTCCGAAACCGATCTGGTTAGACCAGAGGCGCTGTATTAGCCGGCAAAACGCGGCCCAAGTTCCTCGATGCGGCGGATCATCGCCAGGAAATCCTCCGAGATGCGCTGGTGCAGGTGAACCGCCAGCTCCGGGTATTCCTCAAGGATGCGGCGGAACATCTTGCGGCTGAGCCGCAGCACTTCCGAATCGATTTCGGCAGAGGCGCTGGTCAGCCGGTTGGTATCGGCGATCAGCGCCAGTTCGCTGAGCATGGTGCCGGGGCCGGCGGTGCCGATCGGGATGCGCTCGCCGTCGTGCTCGCGGTAGAGGACGATGCGGCCGCTGATCACGATATAGGCGCAATCGGCCGCGTCATCCTCGCGGTAAAGCTTGTGGTCGGCTTGCAACCTGGTGGTTTCGGCGCCGAAGGCGAGCAGACGCAGTTGTTCCTGCGTAAAGCCCTCGAAGAGCCTCACGGTGGACAGGATGCGGATGTCGTCATCCAGCGCCATCTAGCTACGTCCCCGAACCGTCAGTCCGACTCCTCCCCTACGAGGCCGATCCAAAACCACCTCCAGCCTCAGGACCGTACCCGAAAAGCGCCCCGCCCGGATCGCTTATTTGAATAATGAAATGTTTAAGGAACCAGCTTGTAGCCGCCGCTTTCTGTCACGAGAATTTCCGCGTTGGAAGGATCGCGCTCGATCTTCTGGCGCAGCCGGTAGACATGCGTTTCCAGGGTGTGGGTGGTGACGCCGGAATTGTAGCCCCAGACTTCCTCCAGCAGCACGTCGCGGGTCACCACCTTCTGGTCGGCGCGGTAGAGATATTTGATGATCGAGGCTTCCTTTTCGGTCAGCCGCACCTTGGCGCCGCGCGGGTCGATCAGAAGCTTCTGGCTGGGCTTGAACGTGTAGGGGCCGACCGAGAAAGTGGCGTCCTCGCTCTGTTCGTGCTGGCGCAGCTGGGCGCGGATGCGGGCCAGCAGCACGGCAAAGCGGAACGGCTTCGTCACATAGTCGTTGGCGCCGGCCTCGAGGCCAAGGATGGTGTCGGAATCGGTGTCGTGGCCGGTCAGCATGATGATCGGCGCCTTGTAGCCGCCCTTGCGCAATATCTTTACCGCCTCGCGGCCATCCATGTCGGGCAGGCCGACATCCATGATGAGCAGGTCGATAAGCCCGCCGCGCGCCGTGGCGATGCCTTTGGCGGCGGTCGCTTCCTGCAGGACATCGAATTCCTCATAAAGCGACAATTGCTCGACAAGGGTGCCGCGCAGGTCGTCATCGTCGTCGACGATCAGAATGGTGCGTGAAGTCATGGATCAATCCGTTGTTTTGAAAAGAGATTTCAGTTGACCGCAGCCTGTTTATGCGGAAGCTGACCGGCACAACAGCCGTTCACAGTGATTTGTTCCGTGGCACGATCATACAAGAAAAAACACGATCGCAATGCAGTCGGCGCAATTTTGCCGAAAGGGCTCGCCGTGCTCACCGTGCGCGCGCGCCCAGGCCATGCCAGCCAAGGCTTTCTGCAGGCCGGCAAACTGGTGTTTCCATGTGCGCTGGGGCATGGCGGCATCTCGGCGGCCAAGCGCGAGGGCGACGGCGCCACGCCGCTTGCCTCGATGCGGATATTGTCGGGATATTTTCGCGGCGACCGTTTTGCCGGCGGCCGCCGGACGCGGCTCGCGATGACGCCGATTGGCCGCGACCTCGGCTGGTGCGAAGTGCCTGGGGACCGCAACTACAACCGCCCGGTCAAAATCCCCTATGGCGTCAGCCATGAGCGGATGCTGCGCACCGACGATCTCTATGACGCCTGCCTGGTGCTGGACTGGAACATTGTGCCGCGGCGGCGCGGGCGCGGCAGCGCCATCTTCTTCCACCTGGCGCGCCCCGGCTTTACGCCGACGCAAGGCTGCGTCGCGGTAACGGCTCGCACCATGGCGCGGCTGCTGCCGCTGCTGTCGGAACGGACGGTGATAAGGGTGGTAAGGTAGGGGAGAATAGTGAGCGAATTGGTCGGGAAGGATATTCGCGGACCCGCCGCTTAGCTTCACTACTCACTACACCGTCCTAGCGCTTCCTCGGCAGCTGCCAACCCGTGTCGAGAAGGCCGAGCCGGCCAAGTTCGCGGTCCATGGCGCGTGCGATGTCCTTGCGTTCGCCGCCGATGTCGCGCAGCTGGCGATCAGAGAGATCCTCGACATTCTCGTAGGGAAGATTGACCGCGATTTTTGCGTAGCGAAACCAGTCAAGCACGGCGCGCAGCCAGGCCGGGCGGAGGGTAACAGGGCGCAAGGTGATGTCAGACATGGTGCAATCCGCTTCTCCGGACATCAAATCCGGTTTGATGTTTCTTCGATGACCAGATCATGACCGATTGAAATCAAAACGGGAAACGAGTAGTTTTTTCTGCATCTTCAAGTTTTGTTTGAGAATTGGAATGCTCGACCGAACTCTCCTCGTCTGGCACTGATGGCGCGCCTGCTGCCTGGAACCCGTGCGCTGCGGACGCTGGAGGCAGCGGCCCGGCATCTCAATTTCACCCGCGCCGCCGACGAGCTCGGCCTGACGCCGGCAGCGGTCAGCCATCAGATCAAGGAAATCGAGGATCAGCTCGGCATCGTGCTGTTCACACGCACCAGCCGCACGATCCGGCTGACCGAGGCGGGTGCGGTGCTGTTCGAAGCTTCGACCGATGCGCTCGACCTGCTTGGCCGGGCCGTCTCACGGGCGCAGAAGACGGCACGCGGATCGGCGCTGCTGAAGGTCACCCTCGATGCGCAATTCGCGACGAAGTGGCTGATGCGGCGCGTCGACGATTTTCGCAAGCAGCATCCGGCGATCGAGCTGCGTTTCGACATCAGCTACGAGGTGCGCGACTTCGATCGCGACGACGTCGATCTCGGCATCCGTTTCGGCACCGGCAAATATCAGGGGCTTCGCTCGCACCGGCTGTTCGAAAACGTTATCATTCCGGTCTGCAGCCCGGCCCTGTTGCGGGCCGGGCCGCCCCTGAAGGAGCCGCGCGACCTGTTTCATCATACGCTGGCGCATATCGAGTGGTCGCGCCAGGGCGTCACCTGGCCGAACTGGAGCATGTGGATGGCGGCGGCGGGCGTCGACGATTTCGACGACAGCCGGACCATCGTGTTCGGCAATTCGACCGATGCCGTCCAGGCCGCGCTCGACGGCAACGCGGTTGCGCTCGCCGATTTCGCCATGGTGGCAAACGACCTTTCGGAAGGCCGGCTGATCCGGCCGTTCGAACTCGGCATCAAGGTCGCGCCCGAATTCGCCTATTTCCTGGTCTATCCCGAAACGGCGGCGAATGATCCGCGCATCGTCGCCTTTCGCGATTGGCTCCTCGAGGAAGTCGCCAAGACGCCGACCTGACGGTCAGCCGGTCGCCGCCGCGCCGAACCAGCCGATCACCGCGCCGATGAGAAGCAGCACGCCAAGCCAGTGACCAACATCGATGAGCGTCAGATCCCAGCCGAAACCTTCGTAGCGATGGTTGACCGAAAGCGTCGTGGCGACGAACCCCAGCCAGAGAACGAAGCCGAAGATCACCCCGGCAAGCAGGCTCGGTTCGCCGCCGGTCACCGCGCCGATGATCAGCGACATGACCAGCGCCATCACGATCTCCGCGACGAAGGAGACGACGAAGGGCAGCATCGATTTGCTCATCGTCGTCGGATCAAGCTTGGCGGCCTTCAGCCACGGCTTGCTCAAACCCATGTACCAGGCGGCGCCGAACAACCACGCCAGGACGGCGGCGACGATTACCGCCAGCCAGTTGATTGCCGAAAAATCCATGGTTCCCTCCGGTCGATTGCGCGATGGAACGCCTGTTCGGCGATGCCGTCAAGCAAGACGCCAGACGGTGGTGCGCTTGATCTCGGCGTCTTCCAGCGCGCGGGTCATCGCCACTTCGTAGACGGCAAGCGGCTCCAGCCCGGTCTTCGGCAGATAGGAGCGGCCGGGATCGCCGACGAGAATGTCGGCGCCGCGCGCCCTCAGCCGGGCGAACCACGGCATCAGCCCGTCGGCAAAGGACTTGTCGTAGAAGACATCGCCGGCCAGCACGACGTCCCACCCGGCATCGCTGCCGATGGGATCGCCGGCGAGGAATTCGATCTCGGTCCCATTGGCCTCGGCATTGAGGCGGATCGCGGTCGCGCAGAACGGGTCGATATCGGCGGCGATCACCTCGGCAGCGCCGGCCTTCACTGCTGCAATAGCGACAAGGCCGGAGCCTGAGGCGAAGTCGAGCACGCGCCTGCCGCGCACCGCCGCCGGATTGTCGAGGATGTAGCGGGCAAGGCCCTGGCCGCCGGCCCAAGCGAAAGCCCAGAAGGGTGGCGGCAGGCCGATTTCGGTCAGCTCGTCCTCGGTCCGCTGCCATAATCCATGTGCCTCGTCGGCCAGGTGCAGGCGGACCTCCGGCACATGCGGCGGCGCCATCAGCGCCGTGTTGTCGAGGATGAATTTCCTGGCGCTGTCCGGCGTCAGCGCCGTCATGGCGCCGGCGTCAGGCCGCCCATGCGGCAAACCTCTTGCCATTCGGCCGGCGTCACCGGCTGCACGGACAGCCGCCCGAGCCGCACCAGCGCCATGTCGGCCAGCTGTGGATTGGCCTTGGCCTGCTCCAGCGTCACCGGCTTCGGCATGTCCTTGAAGGCGCGGATATCGACGCACTCCCAGCGGGGGTCGTCGGTGGTGCTGTCCTGATGGGCCAGAGCGCAGACTTCGGCGATGCCGACGATGTCGAGCCCGTCATTGGAATGGTAGAAGAAGCCGAGATCGCCGATCTGCATCGCCTTCATGTTGTTGCGCGCCGCATAATTGCGCACGCCGTCCCATTGCGTGCCGGCCTTGCCCTTGGCCTTGAGGTCCTCGAAGGAGAAGACCGAAGGTTCGGATTTGAACAGCCAGTAGTTCATTGTGTTGCTCCTCCTCAGGTGCCGCCGCGATCAGATGTCCGCCGGCTTGTTGAAGCTCCAGTTCCACTGCCGGATTTCGACGCTTTCGAACAGCCCTGCCTTGGTATAGGGATCGGCCGCCGACAGGGCTTTTGCCGCAGCCAGATCTGGCGCCTCGACGACGGCGAGAGTGCCGTTCGGCTTGCCGTCGGCGTCGAGGAACGGGCCGGCGAAGGCCAATTTCTTGTCGCCGTTCAGCCCTTCCAGGAAGGCAAGGTGCTTGGGCCGCGTATCGAGCCGCACCTGCAGGCTTCCTGGCTTGTCCTTGCAAATCAGCGCAAACAGCATCTTTTCCATCTCCGCAATCATTGGGAATTACATGTCGGTTTCGGTCTTGAGCGGCCGTGTCATCAATGCCGATACAGCCTGGTCTATGGTTATGGTGCCGTCCAGTATGGCGGCGACGGCGGCAATGATCGGCGCGTCGATCCGGCGCTCGCCGGCGATGCGGGCGGCGATTGCCGCCGTCGGCACGCCTTCCGCCAAAGGCAAGCCGGCAAGCGGCTTGCCTTGCCCCAGCGCCAGCCCATAAGCGAAATTGCGCGACTGCGCGGACGAGCAGGTGAGCAGCAGGTCGCCGAGGCCGGAAAGCCCCATCAGCGTCTCCGGCTTGGCGCCAAAGGCGGCGCCGATGCGGCGCAATTCGACGAAACCGCGCGTCACCATCGCCGCCTGGGCGCTGGCACCGAGCCCGGCGCCGGTGACGGCACCCGCGGCAATGGCAAAGACGTTCTTCAGCGCGCCGCCGATCTCGACGCCGATCAGGTCGTCGCTCGAATAACAGCGCAGGTTTTCCGCCGAAAAGCGGGCGGCGAGGTCGGTGGCCAGAGCCTCGTCGCGGGCGGCGACCACGACGGCCGTCGGCAGGCCCCTGGCGACGTCGGTGGCAAAGCTTGGGCCCGACAAAGCGGCGACCGGATTTGCCGGCAGGATACGCTCGGCAATGGACGACAGCAGCGCGCCGGTGTCGCGCTCGATGCCCTTGGCGCAGAGGACCAGCGGGACGCCTTTCGGCGTATGGCTGGACGCGGCCGTCAGCATAACCCGTAACGACTGTGCCGGCGCCACCGCCAGAACGCAGTCGACGCCGTCGAGGGCGGCCACGATGTCGCTCGTCGCCACGATGCCGGCCTGGAGCGCGATGCCCGGCAGATAGCGCGGATTTTCGCCACGCTCGATCGCCGCGACGGTCTCCGGGTCGCGCGCATAGAGGCGGACGAAATGACCGGCGCGCAGCATGGCCAGCGCCAGCGCCGTGCCCCAGGCGCCGCCGCCGAGCACGGCGACGCGCCAACCGCTTGGCGCCTTGTGCTCGCTGGCGGTCATGCCTTGGCCCCACGCCGGCCCGAGCCGACCATCGGAGCGGAGATGCTGTCCAGCGGCCACCGCGAGCGCGGCACGAAATCGGCGGCGTTTTCGCCTGATATCCCGGCGCGCAGGCGCTCGATGCCGGCCCAGGCGATCATCGCCGCATTATCGGTGCAGAGGTTAAGCGGCGGCGCGACGAAGCTGAACCCGACCTGCTTGCACAGGCCCTGCAATGTCGCCTTGATCGTCCGATTGGCGGCGACGCCGCCGGCAACAACCAGCGCAGGCTCGGCCTTGTCCGGGAATTGCTGACGGAACCTGGTCAGCGCCCGCGCAACACGGTCGCCCAGCGCATCCGCGACCGCCGCCTGGAAGGAGGCGCAGATATCGGCGACGTCCTGGTCGCTCAGCGGGGCAATCGCCGTTGCCGCCTGGCGGACCGCGGTCTTGAGACCGGAGAAGGAAAAATCTGGCTGTGCCGAGCCCTTCATCGGGCGCGGAAACGCAAAACGCGCCGAATCGCCATTTGCCGCCGCCTTCTCGACATTCGGTCCGCCCGGATAGGGCAGGCCGAGCATCTTGGCCGTCTTGTCGAAGGCCTCGCCAAGCGCGTCATCGATGGTCGTCGCCCAGCGCTGGTAGTCGCCGACGCCGCGCACGGCGACGATCTGGGTATGGCCGCCGGAGACCAGCAGCAAGAGGTAGGGAAAGTCGAGCCCATCGGTCAATCTGGCCGTCAGCGCGTGGCCTTCGAGATGGTTAATGGCGATCAGCGGTTTTTTGGCTGCTGCGGCGATTGCTTTTGCCGTCATCAGGCCGACGATCAGCCCGCCGACAAGACCGGGACCGGCTGTGGCGGCAATCGCATCGATGTCGGCGAGGTCGACGCCGGAATCGGCCAGCGCTGCCTCGATGATGCCGTCGAGCGCCTCGACATGGGCGCGCGCGGCAATCTCCGGCACGACGCCGCCGAAAGCAGCATGCTCCTCGATCTGGCTGAGCACAATGTTCGACAGGATTTGCGGCGTGCTGCGACCGTCCAGCGCCACCACGCTGGCGGCGGTCTCGTCGCAACTCGTCTCGATGCCCAGAACGCGGATCAATTCGTCGCTGTCCTCGATGATTGTGCAATCGGCCTTTCCCCGATAGGAGAAAACCCGGAAAAACCGCCTCGATCTGCCGGGGGTTATCACGGACGGCGCGTCATGCAAACAACCTTGAAAATCGGAACACGCGGCAGCCCGCTGGCACTGGCGCAGGCGCATGAAACGCAGGCGCGGCTGATGGCCGCGCACGGTATGCCGGCGGAAGCTTTCGAGGTGGTCGTCATCTCGACCAGCGGCGACCGCATCCAGGACCGGCCGCTGTCGGAAGCCGGCGGCAAGGGCCTGTTCACCAAGGAGATCGAGGAGGCGCTGCTGGCGCGCCGCATCGACATCGCCGTGCATTCGTCGAAGGACATGCCGACGCTGTTGCCCGAGGGGCTGGAACTGTCCGCCTACCTGCCGCGCGAGGACGCGCGCGACGCCTTCATCGGCAAGGCGGCGCGAACGATTGCCGGCCTGCCGCAAGGCGCCAAGGTCGGTTCGTCGTCGCTGCGGCGCCAGGCGCTGATCCGGCGGATGCGGCCGGACGTCGAAGTGGTGATGTTTCGCGGCAATGTGCAGACGCGGCTGCGCAAGCTCGACGACGGCATCGCCGACGGCACCATCCTCGCCTATGCCGGGCTGAAGCGGCTCGGGCTCGAGGACGTCGTCACCGACCTGATGCCGCTCGACGTCTTTCCGCCGGCGCCGGGGCAAGGCGCGATCTGCATCGAAAGCCGCATCGGCGACCGCGATGTGGAACAGATGCTGGCAGCGATCCACGACGGGCCGACCGGCGTGGCGCTGGCCTGCGAGCGCGCCTTCCTGGCGGCGCTCGACGGCTCCTGCCGCACACCGATCGCCGGCCATGCGACGATATCGGGCGGAACGGTTTCCTTTGCCGGGCTGATCATCTCGCCCGATGGCACGCAGTCGCATGAGGTCAGGCTGGAAGGGCCGGCGCAACAGGCTGCCGGCATCGGCGCGGAAGCCGCCGCGATCGTTCGGGCCAAGGCCGGCGAAACATTCTTCGACGGCTGGACCTGACATGCTCCGCGTCCTGGTGACGAGGCCCGAACCGGGCGCCTCGCGCACGGCGCGCCGGCTCGCGGATGCCGGCTTTCAGCCGATCCTGCTGCCGCTGACCGAAACGGCGGCGCTGCCGGTCGACGCCGGCGCGCTCGCTGACGCCGCCGCGGCGGTCGCGGTCACCAGCGCCAATGCGGTTCGCCATGCGCCGAAAGAGGTCATTGCCGCGCTCGCGCGCTTGCCGTGCCAGGCTGTCGGCAGGAAGACGGCGGAAGCCGCCCGCAGGGCCGGGTTTCTGTCCGTCGGCGAAGGCCCGGGCAATGCCAAGGCGCTGGCCGATGCGCTCGCTGGCGGTTACGCGGGGCAGACCATCGTCTATCTCTGCGGGCGGGTGCGCTTTCCGGACTTCGAGGAGCGGCTGTTTGCGTCGGGCGTTCATGTCCGCGCCGTCGAGACCTACGACACTTTTGCGCTGGATTATTCCAACGAGGCCGTTCTTGCGCGCCTGTCCGCCCGGCCGGTCGAGGCGGTGCTGCTCTATTCGGCCAAGGCGGCCACGGCGATGCAGGCCCTGGCTAGCCGTCCGGCGCTGCGCGGTGTTTTTGAAGATGCACGCCTTCTCGCCTTGTCGGGACGTATTGCCGCGGCCCTAGGCGAGGTCGCCGGCGAAAGGATCCGGATTGCGCCTGAGCCCAGCGAGGATGCCTTGCTGGGGCTTTTGCAGGCGTCGCGCTGACAGCCATCTGCCTGTTTCGGACGTTGGCATACCTCCTGCTGGCATCCTCACTATTCCGCAGCTTCGCGGGCAGCACCAAGCTGAGGCGATTGCGCTCGGGCACATTTTGTTCTTGCTTTGTGCCGGCAGCTATGCTAGAAAATCACTTAGGTGCTGATTCGCGCCAACGACCCGCCGCCGAGGCGGGTTTTTCATTTCTGGTCCCGCATGCCGTGTCCCAAAATCGCTGCGGCGTTTTGCCAAAACTGAATTCCAAAGCCGTGGCGTCATCACGCCGCCCCTTTTCACCGCTTGGTGATGTGCTAGACCCTTCAAACCATCCGAAGCGAATTTTGCGGAGCCCGAGCATGGTCAAGACGCCGAAGATGCGGCATTCCAAGAGCCGCCGTGAGCCGGTGACCATCGAGCTCGAGCCCGGCGCCGTCTCGCGAGTCGCCGCCGAACAGGAGGCCGGCAAACAGCAGCCAGACAGTGCAGAGTCAGCGGGGGCGCAAACCGACGAGGCGAAAGCCGAGGAAGCGGCGAACGCCTCGCAGCCCGAGCCGCCTGAAGAGCCGGTGCATGCCGACCAGACCGATCTCGAGCCGTGGGAACATGCCGACGCAGCCGCGCCGGCCGGCACGCAAGAGCCGGCGGACGCCGGCGCCGATCCTACCAGGGAAACGGAAACCTCTTATCCCGCCGGTTCGGATGCGCCGGCCGGGCGCTCCACGGCTTCCGACTACAGTTTCGAAGATGCATCCAGCCCAACCGGGGCCAACGAACCGGGGATCCCAGGCTCCGGCGAGAAGACAGCTGAGGCGAGGGACGACCATATGGCAGCGCAGCCGAAGCGGAGCGGCATCAGCGGCATCGCCGCCGGTATTGTCGGCGGCGTCATCGCGCTCGCCGCCGCCGGCGGGCTGCAATTTGCCGGCCTGCTCGGTGCGCCGGGGTCGGGCGGCGTGTCGCTCGACGCGGTCAATGGCGAGATCGTTTCGCTGAAACGCGAGGTCGCGGACCTCAGACAGGCCGACGCCAACAATGACGCCTCGGCCAAGGTGGACGGGCTGTCGTCGGCGCTGGACCAGGTCAGGGCGGACGTCGCGGCGTTGAAGTCGACGGTCGAACAAGGCGGCGCCGGCGACAATGCCGGGCTGGCGGCACTTGGCGACAAGGTCCGGCAGATCGAGCAGGCGGTCGCGGCCCTCGGCAAGGCCGGCGGCACGGCGCCGGTCGATCTCGGCCCGCTCAACGAAAGGCTGGCCGCGCTCGACGCCTTGGTGAAGTCAGCCGGCGAAACGGCAAAGGCGCAGGAAGGCCGGCTTGCGGCCCTGGAACAGTCGGTTTCCCAGCTCTCGGGCAAGGTCGATGCACAGGCTTCGCAGCCGAAGATCGCGCTGGCCATTGCCGCCTCGGCGCTCAAGGCTGCGCTCGACCGAGGTGCGCCGTTCGCAGCCGAACTCGAAACCTTTGCCGCGATCTCACCGGATGCGCCCGAGATCGCGACGCTGCGCGCCTATGCCGAAAAGGGGGTGCCGACGCGGGCCGAGATTGCCGCCGAAGCGGACGCCGCCGCCAACGCCATGGTCGCTGCCGCAATGCCTGTCGACCAGAATGCCGGCATCCTGCAAAAGCTGCTGTCGAGCGCCGAATCGCTGGTCAAGGTCAGGCCGATCGGCGCCGTCGAAGGCACCGGCGTCCCGGAAACCGTTGCCCGTATGGAGGTCGCGGTCAATCAGGGTGACTACGCCAAGGCGCTCAGTGAATACGAAGCCCTGCCTGAGGCGGCCAAGGCCGCCGGCGCCGACTTTGCCGGGAAACTGAAAGCGCGGATGGAGGTCGAGACACAGATCGATTCGCTCATCGCCGGCGCGATGAAGGCGTGAGGAACCCAATGATCCGCATCCTCGCATTCCTTGCCGTCGTCTTTGCGCTCGGGCTCGGCTTCGCCTGGCTGGCCGACCGGCCGGGTGAAATGCTCGTTACCTTCAACGGCTATCAATACCAGGTCAGCCTGATGGTCGCGGCGGTGGCGGTCGTTGCCGTGGTTGCCGCGGTGATGATCGTCTGGTGGCTGGTCAAGGCGCTGTGGAACAGTCCCTATACGATCTCGCGCTATTTCCGCGTGCGTCGCCGCGACCGCGGCTATCAGGCGCTGTCGACCGGGATGATCGCCGCTGGCGCCGGTGACGGCGCGCTCGCCCGCAAGAAGACCAAGGAAGCGGCAAAGCTGATCCGCTCCGACCAGGAGCCGCTGATCCAGCTGCTCGACGCGCAGGCCTCGCTGCTCGAAGGCGACCATGAAGGCGCCCGCGAAAAGTTCGAGACCATGCTCGACGATCCCGAAATGCGGCTGCTCGGCCTGCGCGGGCTTTATCTCGAGGCCGAGCGGCTCGGCGACCGCAACGCAGCCCGCGACTATGCCGGCCGGGCCGCGGCGGTAGCGCCGCAACTGGCCTGGGCGGCCGAATCGACGTTGGAAGACCTGACCGGGCGTGGCGACTGGGATGGCGCGCTGAAACTGGTCGATGCCCAGAAGTCGACCCGGCAGATCGAGCGCGATGCGGCCAACCGGCGTCGCGCCGTGCTGCTGACTGCCAAGGCGCAGGCGCTGATCGACAGCGATGCCAATGCTGCAAGGGCAGCGGCGCTCGAAGCCAACCGGCTGCGGCCGGATTTCGCACCGGCGGCGGTCGTCGCGGCGAAATTGCTGTTTCGGCAGAACGACGTGCGCAAAGGCTCGAAAATCCTCGAGGCGGCGTGGAAGGCCGAGCCGCACCCGGAGATCGCGGAGCTCTATGTCCATGCCAGGCCGGGCGATGCCGTGCTCGACCGGCTGAACCGGGCAAAGAAGCTGCAGGAGCTGAAGAAGAATCATGCCGAGTCCTCGCTGGCCGTGGCGCGCGCCGCGCTCGATGCGCAGGATTTTGCAACCGCCCGCCGCGAGGCGGAAGCCGCCATCCGCATGGATCGCCGCGAAGGCGCCTATCTGCTGCTGGCCGACATCGAGGAGGCCGAGAGCGGTGACCAGGGCAAGGTGCGGCAGTTGCTGTCGAAGGCGGTGAGAGCGCCGCGCGACCCGGCCTGGGTCGCCGACGGCGTCGTCTCCGAACGCTGGGCTCCGGTATCGCCGATCACCGGCAGGCTCGACGCATTCGAATGGCGGGCGCCGATGGAGCGGCTCGGCCAGTTGATCGACAGCCATGAAGAGACTCCGGAGGGACCGATGCCGGCCATCGCGGCTCCAGCCAAACCGGTACAGGAAATAGCCGAGGCGATCGAGCACACAGCCGTTGCTGCCGAGACACCGGGCACAGCGACCGAAGTGAGGACCGAAAACCGTGCCGCCGAGGATCATGTGACACCAATCACCGCGGCGGCGTTTGCCCAAGTGCCGGAAGATGCCGAAGCCGTCGAGCCGGCGCAGGAGCTGACGCGGCTGCCCGACGATCCCGGCGTCGATCCCGACGACGCGGCGGACAAATCGACGCGCCGGTTTCGTTTGTTCTGATCAGGGTCGAGTGGACCCGGGCTTATTGGGAATGATTTAATGTTCGAACGCGTTTTGTCGTTTCTAAGGGATCTGCCGTCCGGTGGTGGCGCCAGCCCCAGCGCCGACGATCCGCGCGTTGCCGCGTCCGCCCTGCTTTTCCACGTGATGAACGCCGACGGGGTGCGCCAGGATACCGAATGGGAGCGGTTCAAGAAGGTGCTGGCGGAAAGCTACTCGATCAGCGGCGACGAACTCGACGCGTTGGCGGCTGCCGGCGAGCGGGCCGACAATGAGGCGATCGACCTCTACGCCTTCACCAGCGTGCTCAAGCGCCATCTCGACGCCGAGGCGCGAAAGGCCTTCATCGGTCTGATGTGGGAGATCGTCTATGCCGATGGCGAGCTGCACGAACTCGAGGACAATACCGTCTGGCGGGTCGCCGAGCTGATCGGCGTCGAACGTCGCGACCGTGTCGAGGCGCGCCTCAAGGCGGCCGCCGCGGCTCCTGGTGCTGCCGGAACGTCAAGCGACGAATAGACAGGGTCCAGCCTTCCAATGCCGCCCAAGCCAAGCCCGAGACCAAAGATCCTGATCGTGCTGCATCAGGAGCATTCGAGCCCCGGACGGGTCGGCCATATGCTTATCGAGGAAGGCTTCGACCTCGACATCCGCCGACCGCCGCTCGGCGAGGCCTTACCGCAGACGCTGGATGGACATGCCGGCGCGGTGGTGTTCGGCGGCCCGATGAGCGCCAATGACGGCGACGAGTTCGTCCGCCGCGAGACCGACTGGCTTAAAATTCCGCTCAACGAGAACCGGCCGCTGCTTGGCATCTGCCTCGGCGCGCAAATGCTGGTCAAGCATCTTGGCGGCAGGGTCGAGGGCCACGGTGAGGGCCTCGTCGAAATCGGCTGGTATCCGCTTAAGGCGACCGAAGCGGGCAGCAGGCTGATGCATTGGCCGGAAATGGTCTATCAATTCCATCGCGAGGGCTTTTCGCTGCCGAAGGACGCGACGCTTTTGGCGACGGCCGAAACCTATCCCAACCAGGCCTTCCGCTATGGCGACAATGCCTGGGGCATCCAGTTCCATGGCGAATTGACCCGGGCGATGATGCAGCGCTGGGTGGTGCGCGGCGCGCACCGCTTCGAACTGCCCGGCGCACAGCCCGGCCGCGACCATCTCGGCGGCCGGCTGATCTGGGACATGCACCTCAAGCGCTGGCTCAGCGAGTTCCTGCCGATGATTTTCGGCAAGCCGGCGCTGCGGTAATCAGTTTCGCCCCTTGAGATGACGCACCTTGCGCAGTTGCGGGAACAGCACCGCCCATAGCCCGGCGACAGCGATCGCCCCGACACCGCCGACCACCACGGCCGGAACCGTGCCGATCAGCGCGGCCATGGTGCCGGCGCGGAATTCGCCGAGCTCATTCGAGGCGCCGACAAACACCTGGTTGACGGCGTTGACGCGGCCGCGAACGTCGTCCGGCGTCCACAGCTGGATCAGCGTCTCGCGGATATAGACGCTGAACATGTCGGTGGCGCCGAGCAAGGCGAGAGCAGCGATCGACAGCCAGGTGATGGTCGAGAGGCCGAACAGGACGGTGAACGCGCCGAACAGCGCAACGAAGCCAAGCATGACAAGGCCGGCATGGTTGCGGATCGGGTGTCCGGCCAGCCAGATGGCGACGCAGATGGCGCCGACGCCGGGCGCCGAGCGCAACAGGCCGAGCCCCCACGGGCCGAGTTCGAGGATATCGCGCGCGTAGACCGGCAGCAGCGCCGAGGCGCCGGACAGGAGCACCGCGAACAGGTCGAGCGAAATCGCGCCGAGCACGATCTTTTCGCTCCAGATATAGCCGAAGCCGGCGAACAGGGTCTGTACCGTCGGCCTGTCGGTCCTGCTGCGCTGGGCAGGCTTCGGGATGGTGAAGATCAGCACGGCGGCAATGAGCATCAGCACGGCCGCTGTGGTGTAGGCAGCTTCGGCCGAAAGCCCATAGAGCAGGCCGCCGGCGACCGGCCCGACGATGGTTGCCGTCTGCCAGGCGGACGAGTTCCAGGCGATGGCGTTGGCGAAATCCTCAGGCGGCACCAGATTGGCGAACAGCGATGACGAGGCCGGCCCGAAGAAGGCGCGCGCAATGCCGAACATGGCGAGCACGATGAAGACCGGCATCGGCCCGGAGAGGCCGCGCAGCGTCAGCAGCAGGAGGGCCAAGGCGCAGCCCGCCTCGACCAGCACCGCCAGCGCCATGATCAGCCGGCGCCCGAAACGGTCGGCAACGTCGCCGGTGACCAGCACCAGCAGCAGCGAAGGCAGGAACTGGACGATGCCGACAAGGCCGAGGTCGAACGGGTCGCGGGTCAAATCGTAGATCTGCCAGCCGACGGCCACCGACACGATCTGGGTGGAGAATGTCGAGAGGAAGCGCGCCGCCCAATAGCTCAGGAACGGCCGGTGGCGAAAGGCGGCATAGCGCTGGTCGGATGGTACTTGGGATTCTGCGGTCATGGAATAAGGCCCCGTGGCGGCGATGTCGGCCGGCGGGGCACTTCCACGATGGGCGCTGGTCCGGCCAAGAGAGCCTTTAGCGCAGTTCGGCGCAAGGCGCGCGCAAAAATCCGGCCTGGATCAAGGAATTTCGGGCTACCATGCTAATTGCATATGGCAAACGCGCTCGGCGGAGGTGGAGAGGTTATTTGGCGCACAGGTCGAGTTCCTTCGCGCCCCCCCTCTGTCCTGCCGGACATCTCCCCCTCAAGGGGGGAGATTGGACGTCCCGACGGCTTTCGCCAACCTCCAGCGTCAAAGGCGATTCCTGCGTTTAAAGAGACGACTGGCGAGGTAGCCAATCTCCCCACTAGAGGGGGAGATGTCCGGCAGGACAGAGGGGGGCGCTGTCCCTCTGGTACCAAAAAATTCCGCACCTTCGCCACGCGGAGAAAGTCGCAGCATGGATACCAAGGTTTCCACGACGTCGCTTCGCTGAGGATAACGAAGCGCGCTCCCACGCCTGCCCACGTGGTATCGCTGAAGGATCAAACCTGCTCTCGCCTTGGTATCAAGCCGTCGCCTTGGCCTTCCTGCCCCGGCTCTTGACGGGCGCGGGCGGGGCGGCTTTGCGGCCGAGGCCGATCGCCTTGGCCAGCTGCGAACGCGAGGCCGCGTAGTTGGGAGCGACCATCGGGTAGTCCGACGGCAGGCCCCATTTGGCGCGGTAGGCGTCTGGCGTCAGCCCGAAATGAACGCCGATATGGCGCTTCAAGGATTTGAACTTCTTGCCGTCCTCGAGACAGATGATGTAGTCCGGCGTCACCGATTTCTTGGGATTGACGGCAGGCGTCAGCGGCGCGGCGACCGGCACTGCCGGTTGCCCCAGCCCACCTATGGAAGCGCTGACGCTGGCGATGAGATCGCCGAGGCCGGAAGCCGGCAAGCGGTTCTTCTCGACATATGCGGAGACGATATGGGCGGTCAGCTCGAGCAGGTCGATGTCTTTGCGAGCGTTGTTGTTGTCGTCGGTCAATCTATCTCTCCGTCCGTGGGGGTCGCAGAAATTCCTAGTCGGCAAATCTGCGCAATGCAATGACGCCGCACCACGTCACACATTATTTTGAATAATAATACTAACGGCAGCGCGGGATTAACAACCCTGAGCCGGTGCTCGATAATATCAGACAATCAGCAATATCAGATAATCAGGGATTTGTCGCGCCACAGTCGAAATCCGCCTTCGAAGGCGTGTGTGTTGTCGCCGCGTCTGCAATCGGCGGGCAAGTCGGTGAGTTCATCGACATTGCCGCCGCCGATGACCACGTAATCCGGCTGCATGGCGGTGCGAAGCCGGTCGACGACGTCGAAGACGTATTTGCGCCATTTCTTCTTGCCGCGCTTTTGCAGCCCGCGTTCGCCGACATAGTCTTCGAAACTGCCGCGCTTCTTGTAGGGAAGATGGGCAAGCTCCATCGGCTGGGCGACGTTATCGACGATCATCGCGGCCCCCAGGCCGGTGCCGAGGCCAAGGAACAGCATGCGGCCGCCTTCATAACTGCCGACGGCCTGCATCAGCGCATCGTTGACGACCTTCACCGGCTTGCCGAACTCAGTGGCGAAATCGCAGCCGACCCAGCCCTTGCCGAGATTGGCCGGTTCGGTCAAAGGCCGGTTGTGGTGCACGGGACCCGGATAGCCCATCGAGACGACATCGTAGTGCAGCCCTTCGGCGAGCGTCTTCACCGCAGCGACCATCTGCTGCGGCGTCAGCTCCGGTCCGGAAGCGGTCTTGCGCTCCTCTGCGCCGGCGCTGGTGCGGATCTTGACGTGCGAGCCGCCGATGTCGATCGCAAGCACGATCTGTTCAGCGTCGGGTGCCGGTCGCTTCACCGCTTTGGCCATCGCTTTCGCCTCCCAGAAATCATTTCGCTGGATTGATCCAGCCGTTCGGCGGCCCGAATCCAGCCATGGCTTCGGCCGGCCCCCAGGTCTTTGGCGCGTAGACAGGCGGCGGAGTGGTGTCGCCGAGCACCGGGCCGACGATGCGCCAGGCGAGCTCGCTGGCGTCCTGGCGGGTGAACAACTGGCCGTTGCCGTTCATGGCGTCGCCGATCAACCGCTCGTAAGGCGGCATGTCGCCCTTCGAATCGTCGAGCGCGGTGAGCTCGACCTGTTCGCCGACCATGTCGTCGCCGGGTGCCTTGCGCCGGGCTCCGATCGAGATCGCCACTTGCGGATCGATGCGGAAGCGCACGTGATTGCAGTCGCCGGGTTTGATCGGATCGAAGACGTCGAGCGGCGGCCGCTTCAGCCGCACGATGACCTCGGTGGCGTGCACCGGCAGGGATTTGCCGGCGCGGATGAAGAACGGCACATCTTGCCAGCGCCAGGTATCGACGAAAAAGCGCACCGCCGCGAAGGTCTCGACCGGCGAGTTCGGCGCCACGCCCGGCTCGTTGAGATAGCCGTCGAACTGGCCGCGCACGACATCGTCCCTGGTCAGCGTCCGGATCGCCCGCAGCACCTGCACCTTCTCGTCGATCAGATCGTCGGCCGAGCGGCCGACCGGGGGCTCCATGGCGAGCAGCAAGAGGATGTTGAGCAGGTGGTTTTCGATGACGTCGCGGATGCAGCCGACCTCATCATAGAAGCGGCCGCGGCCCTCGACACCGAAATCCTCGGCCATGGTGATCTGCACGCTCTCGACGAAGTTGCGGTTCCAGATCGGCTCGAGGAAGGAATTGGCGAAGCGGAAATAGAGCAGGTTCTGGATCGCCTCCTTGCCAAGATAGTGGTCGATGCGAAAGATCGACTTCTCGTCGAAGACCAGATGCAGCACTCGGTTCAGCCAGCGCGCCGATTGCAGATCGTGGCCGAACGGCTTTTCGACCATCAGGCGTGCGCCCTGGGCGGCGCCCGACTGTTCCAGCCCCTGGACGACCACCTCGAACATCGCCGGCGGCACCGCCAGATAGTGCAGCGGCCGCTCAGCGCTGCCGAGCGCGGTCTTCAGCTTCTCGAAGGTCGCAGGCGCCCGGTAGTCGCCGCTGACATAGCGAAGCAGCGAGGCAAGCCTGGCGAAGATCTTCTCGTCGATGCTGCCGATGGCATTGACGATACCGTCGCGGGCGCGCGCCTGCAGCTTGGCGAGGTCCCAGGGATCGAAGGCGACGCCGATCACCGGCTCGTTCAGCGTTCCCTTGGCCACCATGGCGTAGAGGGCGGGAAAGATCTTCTTGTGGGCGAGATCGCCGGTGGCGCCGAAAAGCACCAGCGTGTCGGACCGTTCCTGGCTCATGGGCGTGCCTCCCTGTCGCCCGTCACGAGCCGGCCTTCGGTTTTTCGACATGACCGCCAAAGGCATAGCGCATGGCGGACAGAAGCTTGTCGGCAAATTCGGACTCGCCTTGCGAGGAGAACCTGTCGAACAGCGCCGACGACAGCACCGGCGCCGGCACGCCGGTGTCGATCGCCGCCTTCAGCGTCCAGCGGCCTTCGCCGGAATCCGATACCCGTCCGCCGAACTGCGTCAGCGCCGAATCGGCCTTCAGCACGCCTGCCGTCAGGTCGAGCAGCCACGAGCCGATGACGCTGCCATGCCGCCAGACCTCGGCCACTTCGGCGATGTCAATGTCGAACTGGTAATATTGCGGGTTTTCCAGCGGGCTGGTTTCGGCGTCGGCGGTGCGCTGCCGTTTGCCGGCATTCGCCGACTTCAGGATGTTCATGCCTTCGGCATAGGCGGCCATGACACCATATTCGATGCCGTTATGGACCATCTTGACGAAATGGCCGGCGCCGCTTGGCCCGCAATGCAGATAGCCGAAGGGAGCGGTTCCGGCGTCCTTGCCGGGGGCAGGCGAAGCGGCGTCGGCGCCGGGCGCCAGCGTGGCGAAGATCGGATCGAGATGCTGGACCGCGCTGTCAGGGCCGCCGATCATCAGGCAGTAGCCGCGCTCGAGGCCCCAGACGCCGCCGCTGGTGCCGACATCGACATAGCTCAAGCCTTTCAAGGCCAGGCGCGCGGCGTGGTCGACGGCCTCATGATAATAGGAGTTGCCGCCGTCGATGATGATGTCCCCGGGCTCCATCAGGGCGGCCACCTGGTCGACGATCCGGCCGGTGATCGCCGCAGGCAGCATCAGCCAGGCGCTGCGCGGCTTCGTCAGCTTGCCGACGAAGTCCTCCATCGAGGCGGCTCCGACCGCGCCGGCGGTCACAAGCGCCGCGACGCTCGCCGGGTTGATGTCGTAGACGACGCATTCGTGGCCATCGCGCAGCAGGCGCCGAACCATGTTGGCGCCCATCCTGCCCAGTCCCATCATTCCTATCTGCATGGTCTCGTCCTGCCTTACTTGAGGGATCGATGATCTAGTGGCTGTGACGCATCGTCGATACCAACGGAAAAGTCGACATTCTCCCAACGGCTGGCATCGGACCAGAAGAATGTGAAGACAATGCTATTGCCCGGAGCGGCGTCGGCAACCGGCAACTCCGCGAGATAGATGCCGAAAAGGTTCGCGGCGGTCCCGGTGTCATGGACGGTAGCCCAATTGTCGCTGCTCCAATGAACCACCGCCCGGGCCAGAACTTCGATGCGCAGCGCCTTGCCTGCCGGGATGGTACGGATCTTGTGGTTGAAGCGCCATGCCCTGAGGCGCGACACCGTTCTGCCCTCGATATAGCGCTTGACGCCTTGTGGCGGCATGTCGAAGACGGCGCCGTCGCGGAGCGAACGCAGCAGCTTGATGTGCTCGGAATGCGCCCAAACCAGCGGCTTGGCGCTGCCGGAGGGGCCGCCATGCCGCAATTCGCGCTCCGGCATGTCTGGACCATCCCAGACCTGCTCCGGCAGCAGGCCGCCCGGCCCGGCGGAGCCCTCAAACGTCGCGAGCAGGCTTGCCGCTTTGTCCTTGCGCCCCGCCGCCAGCTCGTAATGCGCGCGCTCGCCGACCAGCAGCGGCCAGGGCCGGCCCTGGCCGGTTCCATCGAAGGGCGCGCCGTCCGCATGCTCACCGTAGCCGTCGCCGTTGTAGCGGTATCAGAGCGGCCCCTGCGGCAGCTCGCAACGCAATTGCGCGTCGATCACCTTGACCGTGTCGAGGATGCGCGGATCGTCGGCCGCCCTGACGCCGAAACGGACCAGCGCCAGCGCGTCGGGGCTGACGATCGCCTTGGCCGGCCGGTCCGTATCGGCCGGCGGGCGGTTCTTGATCGGGACGTAGCCGTCTTTCGGCGATGCCGCGCCGGCTTTGTCGGGCGGCGCAATGCGGACATAGTAGCCCTCGACGCCGGCTTCATCGCCCGAGGAGCTACCGGCGACGTAGGTCCAGCGCTCGATCTGATCGTTCCAGACATCGGCGGTTTCGCGCAGGTAGTTTGCCGGCTCTGTTTTGCTGGCGGCATCGAACATGTCCGCAGCCGCTAGCAATGCGGCGATCTCGACGGCAAGCGTGAACGGGCTGTAGCCGGCGTCCTCTTCCCAGCGGTCTTCGCCGGTGACGGGGCCGTTGCGCACGACGTAGGAGGCCGCGCGCTCGATCATCGGCATGAAGGAGGAGAGTACCGCAGGCGGCAAATGCCCGGCGCGGCGCAGCGCGTCGGCGAGCAGCAGCGGGAAGGCGCATTCGTCCATCTGGATGCCCGGCCAATAGGCCGAACCGTCGAGCCAGGCGTTCTGCGGCCAATGCCCGTCCGGCTGCTGGATCGAGCGCAGATAGCCAAGGATGCGCAAGGCTTCCGCCGGGTCGCCGGCGGCGAGGAAACCGCCGGCGGTTTCGACCAGATCGCGCGGCCAGACCAGGTGATAGCCGCCCAGATCGTCGTCGCCCTTGTTGAAGCCCCACGGGATCGACAGGCTGGCGACGGCTGCTCCGGTCGACGAGCGGTGTGCCGCCAGCACCGCAGTGCTGATGCGGTAGGGATTGAGGCCGAACGCCGCTTGCCGGTCCAGCGGCAGCAAACCGGCCTGCCATTGGCGCCATTTTTGACCATAGGATCTGACCGCGGGCTCAAAACCTTGCCTCAGGCTGGCAAAAGCGGTTTCCGCCGCCTGTTGCGGTGTCGTGCCGAAGCCGAGCGCCAGCAATATTTTTGGATTCGCGGCCGAAAAGCCGATCTCGCCGGTCAGCGCGACATTGCCATCCTCGGCCCTGCGGCAGGCCGGATCGAGCCGGCCGCGTTGACGAAGCTGCTGCCAGCCGTCGGAGGCGCCGACATAGCCGGCCGAGCACGCCTTCCACGGCAGCGACGAGGCGAGCGCCAGGCAGACGCCGCGTCCCGATGCAAACAGGACAGGCTGTCCTTCATGGCCGTCGATCCAGGCGGTGTTGCCCATGCCGGCGTTGACGAGGTGCGGCGCCAGCAGCGCGTAGACGCGGTAGTCGGCGGCCGCGCCTTTGAGCCGCGTGAAAATGATCTCTTGCAGCACGACGGGACGTTCCGGATCCGTAATGATCCGCTTTTGGATCCGATAGCTTCCATCGGCCGCGGTGTTGACCAGCCGATAGGCAGGCACCCCGTCCTCGAGCGGTTCGATGCTGTGCTCGGCGTCTCGCTTTTCTTCCGAGAAATAGCCGTCGGGTCCGGTGACGATCAGCCCCAGATCGCGGGTGCAGGCGCTGTCGAGGCGGGGATAGTAGATCTCGTTGAGAATGCCGTGACTGATGGTGAACCAGATCGGGCAGGCCGGCGAGAGCGCAGTGCCGACGCCGCTCTTGGCGCTCGAGGTCCAGCGCGCCGGAATGCCGGGTGCACCCGGGGCAAGGTTCGCTGCCATTCAAATCGGTCTCCAGTGCCATCCCTAGACCAGGAGCCGAACCGTTTTCAATGATTGCACCGCAAGTTGATCGCCGGCCATGGATTGCTGTTGACAGCTTGTCGCCCATCTGCATTTGTCTGATAATAGATAAAAAACAGCGTTGTGAGCGTATCAGCCATCAGCCAGCCATTAGCCACCAGTAAGACAGCAACTCACGGGAGGAGTATGACATGAAGAAAATATTCGTTTTGGGCGCCCTTGCGGCGATGCTCGCCTCGGGCACCGCGCTTGCCGACACCAGCGGCAAGAAAATCGCCTTCTCCAACAATTACGCCGGCAATTCCTGGCGGCAGGCGATGCTGGACAGCTACGCCATCGTCACCAAGAAGGCGGTTGCCGACAAGGTGGTCGGCGCCGCGGACGTCTTCACGACGGCCGACAAGGAAGTGCCGACGCAAGCAGCGCAAGTGCAGAACCTGATCCTGCAGGGGTATGATGCCATCGTCATCAACGCGGCGTCTCCGGATGCCCTCAACGGCGCCATCAAGCAGGCCTGCGACGCCGGCATCGTCGTCGTCTCGTTCGACGGCATCGTCACCGAACCCTGCGCCTACCGCGTCGTCGTCGACTTCAAGGACATGGGCAAGCAGGAAGTCGAACAGATGGCCAAGTTCCAGCCCAAGGGTGGCAATCTCCTGGAAATCCGCGGTCTCGCCGGCACCTCGATCGACGACGCCATCCACGCCGGCATCCTCGAGGGTGTCGCTGCCCATCCCGAGTTCAAGATCGTCGGCTCGGTGACCGGCGACTGGGACCAGACAACGGCACAGAAAGCCGTCGCAACGATCCTGCCGTCGCTGCCGGATGTTGTCGGGGTCGTCGACCAGGGCGGTGACGGCTACGGCGCGGCGCAGGCTTTCGCCGCCGCCGGCAAGCCGCGCCCGACCATCATCATGGGCAATCGCCAGGACGAATTGCAGTGGTGGAAGGAGCAGAAGGAAAAGGACGGTTACCAGACCTGGTCGGCATCGATCGCACCGGGCGTATCGACGCTTGCCTTCTGGGTGGCGCAGCAGGTGCTCGACGGCCGCACCGACGTGCCGCACGACTTGCTGGTTCCCTATCTTGCCTTCACACAGGATGATTTCGAGGCCGCGCTGCCGAAGATTCCGAAGGGCGGCGTCGCCAGCCACGAATACACGCAGGAAGACGCCATCGCGGCGATCAAGGCCAACATCAAGTGAGCATGGCACTATTGTTGCCGCCACGGATAACCGGGTATCGTTGAGGGATGCCCGAGGCCAATGCAGACATCATCATGCCGGACGGCGCCGAAAAGCTTTTCGGCGCCGTCAGTTTGGACATCATAAGACTGGACGGAGCTGAAAAACATTTCGGCGCCGTCAGGGCGCTCGCCGGTGTCGATTTCAGCGTTCGTGCCGGAGAATGCGTCGGTCTCGTCGGCCATAACGGGGCCGGAAAATCGACGCTCATGCATATGGTGGCGGGCACGCTTGCCCCCGACAGCGGGCAGATCGCGGTCCGCGGCGGTGTCGAGGCAAGTTATTCGGTGCCGCGCGCACAGCAGCTCGGCATCCGTTGTGTTTTCCAGGAACTATCGCTCTGCCCGAACCTCAGCGTCGCCGAGAACACGCGGATCAACCACGCGTCGCTTAATGGCTTCGGCTGGCGGCGCAAGGCGGCCGATCTGATCGCCGCCAAGCTCGACGAGATTTTTCCCGGCCACAGCATCTCGGCATCCGACATCGTCGGTGATCTTTCCATCACCACCCGGCAAATGGTGGAGGTGGCGCGCGCCTTCACGGTCACGCAGGAGCCGCTCGAACTGGTCATCCTCGACGAGCCGACATCCTCGCTCGATGCGCATACCGCCGGCCAGCTGCTGGCGTTCGTGCGCCGCTTCGTAGCCGCCGGCAAGAGCTGCATCCTGATCTCGCATGTGCTCGGCGAAGTGCTCGGAAATGCCGACCGCATCGTCGTGATGCGCGACGGCAAGGTCGTCGCCGCCGGGGAGGCCGATCAATTCGACCGCGACAGGCTGGTGACGGCGATGGGCGGAGCTGCGGCACGCGAGAAGGCCGCCGCAGAGATTGCGAGCGGCAAGCCGGAGCCCGGTCCGCTGCGGGTCCGGGCGCGGCCGGCGCGACAGCAGGACGGCAGCGAGCTTGTTGCCCGTGCCGGTGAGATCATCGGCCTTGCCGGACTTGCCGGGCATGGGCAGACCGATCTTTTGCTGGCGATCTTTGCGGCGGCTTCCCGCGCCAGGACCGGCATCGAGGTCACCGCCCCGGTGGCGCTGGTTGCCGGCGACCGCCAGTCGGACGGGATTTTTCCGCAGTGGTCGATTGCCGAGAACATCGGCATCCGTTCGCTGGCGCGATTGCGCAACGGCCTCTTGATCTCGCCGCACCGCGAAGCCGAGCTCGCCGAGTTGTGGCAGCGGAAAATCGGCATTCGTACGCCGGACATGAACAACAACATCTTCTCGCTGTCCGGCGGCAACCAGCAGAAGGCGCTGTTCGCGCGGGCGCTCGGCTCCGACGCCAAGATCGTGCTGATGGACGATCCGATGCGCGGCGTCGACATCGGAACCAAGCTCGAAGTTTACGACCTGGTGCGCGAGGAGGCTCGCCATGGCCGCACTTTCCTCTGGTACACCACCGAAACCGAAGAGCTCGACAATTGCGACCATATCTATGTGTTCAAGAACGGCCGGATCGTCGCCAACCTTCGTCGCGACGAACTGACGGAGGAAAAAATCATCCAGTCATCGTTCGGCGAGGCGGCCTGAGATGACAGCGGCATCCGTTGAGAATGGGCTAAGATCTTCGGCTCGCGCCACGAGACGGGCGCGTATGCTGCGCAGCCTGCTGCCGGCACTGTCGCTGGCGCTGGTGCTCATCGCTATCGCCTGGCTCAACCCGCGCGCCATCAGCTATTTCGGCTTCAGCCTGATGCTCAATCTGGCGATCCCGATCGCACTGGCGACGATCGCGCAGATGTTCGTCATCGCCGGCAATGAGCTCGATCTGTCGATCGGCACCTTTGTCGGCTTCGTCGGCTGTGTGACGGCGACGTGGCTGAAGGACGCGCCGCTGCTCGGCGTCGTTATCCTGCTCGGGTCGATCGGCGTCTACGCGCTGCTCGGCGCGCTGATCCACCTGCGCAACCTGCCCTCTATCGTGGTGACGCTCGGCATGAGTTTCGTCTGGCAGGGCCTGGCCATCCTCATCCTGCCCAAACCCGGCGGCAAGGCGCCGGACTGGCTGCTGGCGCTGATGGCCTTCAAACCACCCTTCATTCCGTTCCCGATCATCGCGGCATTGCTGATTGCGGCCGTCGTCCACTTTGGCCTGATGCGCACCTCGTATGGCGTCATCCTGCGTGGATCGGGCGGCAATTCAGCCGCACTCAAGCGCGCCGGCTGGTCGCTGCTGCGCACCAAGATCGCGCTGTTTGCGCTGACCGGCCTGTTCGGCGTTTTGTCCGGCATGGCGCTGATCGGCATCACCACCTCGGCCGATGCCAATATCGGCAATGGCTACACGCTGCTTTCGATCGCCGGCGTCATCCTCGGCGGCGGCGAGTTCGTCGGCGGCCGGGTGTCGCCGATCGGCGCCGTCATCGGCGCGCTGACGCTGGCTTTGGCCGCATCGCCGCTCTTGACCTTCATGCACATTCCGCCCGACTGGCAGGTCGCCGCCAATGGCGCCATCCTGATCATCGTGCTGGCAGCGCGGGTGCTGATCAGCCGCAGGGAGAGGTGAGCATGGCTTCGCTGCGGACACTGCTCGCCAGACCCTGGATCTGGTCATTCTTCGGGGCGCTGCTGGTGTGGCTGGCGACCATCGCCTTCACCGGCGGCTATGGCGGCGGCGGCATGATCACGGCGGCGCTGTCGCTCGCGGTCTTCACCGTCATTGTCGGCGTCGGCCAAATGTTCGTCATCACGCTCGGGCCGGGCAATGTCGACCTGTCGCTGCCGGCCAACATCGGCCTTGCCAGCGCCGTCGCCATGAAGGTCATGGACGGCAACGATGCGATGATCGCGGTCGGGCTGCTGGCCGCGCTTGCCTGCGGCATGGCGATCGGCGCCGTCAACTACCTTCTGATATGGGCGCTGCGCATTCCACCGATCATCGCGACGCTGTCGGCCAGCTTCGTCATCCAGTCGGTCGATATCAGCTACGGGCGAGGCCTGCAGATCAAACCGCCACCGGGCTTTGCCGACTTCACCAACTGGCAGGTGTTCGGCATCCCGGTGCTGGCGATCCTCACCGTGCTGTTCACCATCGGCGCCGGCATCGTTTTGCAGCGCATGATCTACGGACGCTCGGTGCTGGCGATCGGCCAGAACATCCGCGCCGCCTGGCTGGCCGGCGTCAATGTCGGCCGCACCCGCTTCCTCACCTACACGCTGTCGGGCGCGCTCGGCGGCCTCGACGGTGCATTGCTCGCCGGCTATTTCCGCGGCGCCAATGTCGATATCGGCAATGAGTATCTGCTGGCCTCGATCGCGGTCGTCGTCATCGGCGGCACGTCGGTGGCTGGCGGCAAGGCCAATGTGCCGGGGGTCTGGGGCGCGGCGCTGTTTCTCGTGCTGCTGTTGACCATGCTCAACACATTCGGCGTCAGCGTCGGCGTCCGCCTGGTGCTGACAGGGCTGATCATCGTCGGCGTCATCACCGCCGCCGGTGGGCAGAAGGCGCTGCGCTAAGGCAAGGCACCCGGCGGCGAGGGGATAACGATCCGGCCCGCAAAACACGTGGTTCCCATCCGCATGCCAGCGCTGTAAATCCCGTCGCGCTATTGGCCAACATCGTTGTATGAGGTTTGCGTGTCCGATTTCGTCAGCACCACAAGGCATGGCAACGTCGCGTTGGTGATCATCGACAATCCGCCGGTCAACGCGCTGAGCTTCCATGTGCGCGAGCCGTTGATGCGGGCGCTCGTTTCCCTGCGGGACGAGCCGTCGGTCGGAGCAATCGTGATCGCCTGCGCCGGGCGGACCTTCGTCGCCGGCGCCGATATCACCGAATTCGGCAGACCGGCGCAGCAGCCGGAATTGCGCGCTATTGTCGCCGTGCTGGAAACTATTACCAAGCCGACGGTCGCAGCTATTCACGGCACTGCGCTCGGCGGCGGCCTGGAACTGGCGCTCGGCTGCCATTTCCGTGTTGCCGACCGAACGGCAAGGCTCGGCCTGCCGGAAGTCAAGCTCGGCCTGCTGCCGGGCGGCGGCGGCACGGTTCGCCTGCCGCGCCTGGTTGGTCCGCTAAAGGCACTCAGCATGATCGTTTCGGGAACGCCGATCGGTGCTGCCGAGGCGCGCGCCGACGGCCTGGTGGATGCCGTCTTCGATGGCGACCTGATCGCGAAAGCGGTGAGTTTCGCCAGCGAAACGGCCGCGAAAGGCGATCCGTTCACGCCCGTGCGCGACCGCAATGATCGCCTCGCCCAGGCCGACTTGCCGGCTTTCGACACGCAGGCGGCAGCGTTTTCCAAAAAAGCACGCGGCCTCGAGGCGCCGATCGCCTGTGCGCAGTCGGTCCGCAACGCCCTGACGCTGCCCTTCGACGAAGCGCTGGCGGCGGAGCGCGACCTGTTCCTCAAGCTTGTCGCCGGTGACCAGTCACGCGCGCAGCGGCATCTGTTCTTCGCTGAACGTGAGGCGGCAAAGATTGCCGGCAAGGATGTCGTCAGGCGCAAGATCGCCCGGGTCGGCGTCATCGGCGCCGGCACTATGGGCGGCGGCATCGCCATGGCGTTCGCCAATGGCGGTCTTCCCGTGACCTTACTGGAGACGACGCAGGAAGCATTGCAACGCGGACTGACGACGATCGACAAAAATTATGCCGTTTCCGTTATCCGCGGATCGCTGAGCGAAGACGCCAAGCGCGAGCGGCTGGATTTGTTCAGGGGCAGCACCGACTATGCCGACCTCGCCGATTGCGACCTGATCGTCGAGGCCGTGTTCGAGGAGATGGCGGTCAAGAAGGACGTCTTCGGCAGGCTCGATGCGGTGGCCAAACCGGGCGCGATCCTCGCCACCAACACCTCCTATCTCGACGTCGACGAGATCGCCGGTTCGACGTCGCGGCCGCAAGATCTCCTCGGCATGCATTTCTTTTCGCCGGCTAACGTCATGAAGCTTTTGGAAATCGTCCGCGCCGACAAGACTTCGCCCGACGTGCTGGCGACCATCGTCGATCTGGCACGGCGGATCGGCAAGGTGCCGGTCGTCGTTGGCGTCTGCCACGGCTTCGTCGGCAACCGCATGCTGGCGGCGCGGGGTTCGGAACTGGAGACGCTTCTGCTGGATGGCGCAATGCCGCGCCAGGTCGACCAGGCGTTCACCGATTTCGGCTGGCCGATGGGGCCGTTCGAGATGAGCGATCTCGCCGGCCTCGACATAGGCTGGCGCAACCGCAAGGCGCGTGGCCAGACGGCCGTGATCGCCGATGCGTTATGCGAACAGGGACATTTCGGCCAGAAGACCGGCAGCGGCTTCTATCGTTATGAGAACGGTTCGCGCACGCCGCTGCCCGATTCCGAGGTCGAGACGCTGATCCGCAACAAGGCTGCCGAGCGCGGCATTGCACCGCGGCCAATCGGCGCCGAGGAGATCATCGAGCGGACGCTCTATCCGATGATCAACGAGGGCGCCAGAATCCTCGAGGAAAAGATTGCCGCCCGCGCGTCCGATATCGATGTCGTCTGGGTCAACGGCTACGGCTTCCCGGTCGGCAAGGGCGGTCCGATGTTCTGGGCAAGCCTCGAAGGCGTGGACAAGATCATCCGGCGGCTGGATCACTGGCACCAGCGGATCGGCAAGGACGTCTTTCGGGTGGCGCCCCGGCTCAGACAGATGGCCGAAACCGGTTCCTGGAACGGCGGCTAGTATCAACGCCGGCCAGGCGCTGGTGATCGACGGCGGTGAAAGCATCGGCTGATCCGCTCCCCGCGGGCGGCAGCTGAAATTGTCTTTGGCCTAACGGCCGGCGGCAAGATGTGCTTTCGTCTCAAGGAGAATGCGGCCAACATGGCTGGGCCGGGAGCAGAAATGTCAGTGCAAGAGAGAGGCTAATGGCCGAGGCCTATATCTGCGACTACATCCGCACGCCGATCGGACGCTTCGGCGGTTCGCTGTCGGCGGTCCGTGCCGACGATCTCGGCGCTATCCCTTTGAAGGCGCTGGTCGAGCGTAATTCGGGCATCGACTGGGCCGCCATCGACGACATCGTCTATGGTTGCGCCAACCAGGCCGGCGAGGACAACCGCAATGTGGCGCGCATGGCGCTGCTGCTGGCCGGCCTGCCGAAGGAGGTTCCCGGCTCGACCGTCAATCGCCTCTGCGGTTCGGGCATGGATGCGGTGATGATTGCTGCCCGCGCCATCAAAGCCGGCGAGGCGGAGCTGATAGTATCAGGCGGCGTCGAATCGATGAGCCGTGCTCCGTTTGTCATGCCGAAGGCGGAGACCGCCTTTTCGCGCAATGCCGAGATTTACGACACCACGATCGGCTGGCGCTTCATCAATCCGCTGATGAAGAAGCAATACGGCGTCGATTCGATGCCGGAGACCGGCGAGAACGTGGCGGAAGAGTTCGCTGTCTCCCGCGCAGACCAGGATGCGTTTGCCGTGCGCAGCCAGGACAAGGCAATCGCTGCGCAAGCCAATGGTCGGCTGGCGAAGGAAATCACGCCGGTGACGATCGCGCAGCGCAAGGGCGATCCGGTGATCGTATCAAAGGACGAGCATCCGCGAGCAGGCATGACGATCGACTCGTTGGCCAAGTTGCCGACGCCGTTCCGGCAAGGCGGCACGGTTACGGCCGGCAATGCGTCGGGCGTCAATGACGGCGCAGCGGCGCTGATCGTCGCCTCGGAAACCGCCGTGAAAAGATACGGGTTGACGCCGATCGCCCGTATTCTCGGCGGTGCCACCGCCGGCGTGGCGCCGCGCATCATGGGCATTGGCCCGGTGCCGGCCACGCAAAGGCTATGCGCCCGGCTCGGCCTGAAGCCGCGACAATTCGATGTCATCGAGCTCAACGAGGCCTTCGCCTCGCAAGGCATCGCCGTGCTGCGCCAACTCGGCATTGCCGAGGATGCGGAGCACGTCAACCCGAATGGCGGCGCCATCGCGCTCGGCCATCCGCTCGGCATGTCCGGGGCGCGCATCACGGGCACGGCTGCGCTGGAGCTGCGCGAACGCGGCGGCCGCTACGGCCTCGCGACCATGTGCATCGGGGTCGGCCAGGGGATCGCGGTGGCGCTCGAGAGATTGTGAGCAAGCAGCTCCGGTCGTTCTAGAGGTGCGATTACACGAACGTTTACAGCAGTTCCGCCCGGCCAAATTTGACCATGTGGACAAAAGCCGGGCACCGTTCCATAGTTCCTTCGCCGATATTCCAGAGAAGAGAGCCGGCTCGACACGGCGCCAATCAGAGGGGCATGCAATGGACAACGGGAAGAGCAGAATCCAATCGAAACGCGAAGGGCTTTCGCGACGCAACGTGCTGGAGCTGGGCGCGCTCGGCCTGGCGGCGGCGATGCTGCCGAGGAGCGCCTTTGCCAAGACCAAGAAGCTGAAAGTGGCGGCGATCTTCGCCACGCCGATCGAGGAGCCGTGGGACAACCAGATCCATGTCGCCCTGCAGAAGGCCGAGAAGGAACTCGGCATCGAATACAAATGGTCGGAGAAGGTGCAGACCGCCGATTTCAGCCGTGTCATGCGCGAATATGCGCAGGGCGGCTATGAGCTGGTGCTGGGCGATGCCTTCGCCGCCGAGCGCGAATCGCGCAGGACCGCCAAGCAATTCCCGAAGACCGCCTTCCTGTTCGGCTCCGGCGCCGGGCCGGCCGAGCCGAATTTCGGGGTTTTCGACAACTGGATTCACGAGCCGGCCTATCTGTCCGGCATGATTGCCGGAAAAATGTCGAAATCGGGCACGATCGGCGCCGTCGCGGCGATGGGCATTCCGGAAGTGAACCGGCTGGTCAACGCCTTTTTTGCCGGCGCCAAGGAGGTCAATCCCAACATCAAGAAGAAGGTCGCCTTCATCGGCTCGTTCTTCGATCCGCCGAAGGCAAAGGAAGCTGCTGTCGCCCAGATCGACGCCGGCGTCGACGTCATCTATGCCGAGCGCTTTGGCGTCATCGAAGCGGCGGTCGAGAAGAAGATCCTCGCTATCTCCAACATGTCGGACCAATCGAGCCTCGGCCCCGACACCGTGATCACCGGGCCGGTCTGGGACATGTATCCGACGGTCGAGCAGGCAATCAAGCTGGTCAAGGCCGGCGTCTTCACGGCGCAGGATTACGGCGATTTCTCGCGCATGGCCAAGGGCGGCTCCTACCTCGCGCCCTACCACAAGTTCGACAAGACGCTGCCGGCCGAGGTCAAGGACTTGGTCGAAAAGAAGAAGGCCGAAATCCTCGACGGCAATTTCCGTGTCGATGTCGATGAGAATACGCCGGTCTCGGATTAGGTGCTTGCCCTCCCCCTCGTGGGGAGGGTGGCCCGCAGAGCCGGGTGGGGTCCGCGGCGACGCGCTCCATCTTTTTCAGTCAGAGGTCGAGGCAGTTGAGGTGACCCCTCCCGCCTCGCTTCGCTCGGCACCCTCCCCTCAAGGGGGAGGGATATCGGCGTCAACGCCACCAGGATCCCGCCTTGTCAACGCCTGCCCCTCTCATCGAAATGCGCGGCATCTCCAAGAGCTTTGGCGCCGTCAAGGCGAACGAAGCCGTCGATCTCAGCGTCGCGCCGGGTGAAATCCTCGGGCTGCTCGGCGAAAACGGTGCCGGCAAGACGACGCTGATGAATGTGCTGTTCGGCGCCTATGCGCCCGATGCCGGCGAGATCCTGGTGCAGGGCCGGCCGGTGACGATCAACAGTTCGGCCGATGCGCTTGCCGCCGGCATCGGCATGGTGCACCAGCATTTCCATCTCGCATCGCGGCTTTCGGTGCTGGAAAACCTCTTGATCGGTATTCCCGGCAGATCGGGCCGGATCGATCGTCCCGGCGGGCTGGCGCGGCTCGCCGAGATCGGCCGCCAGCACGGGCTGACGCTCGACCCGGACCTTCCCGTCTCGGCGCTGGCGGTCGGCGAGCAGCAGCGGCTCGAAATCGTCAAGGCGCTGTTTCGCGGCGCAAGGCTGCTGATCCTCGACGAGCCGACAGCGGTGTTGGCGCCGACAGAGGTCGACGGACTGTTTTCGGCGCTGCGCTCGATGGCGGCACAAGGGCTCGGCATCATCTTCATCTCGCACAAGCTCAACGAGGTGCGGGCGCTGACGCATCGCTGCGTCGTGCTCAGGCACGGGCGCGTCGCCGGCCGGGTCGATGCGCCGGCCAGCACGACGTCCTCGGAGATGGCGCGGCTGATGTGCGGCCACGAGATCGTGCCTCCGGCCAGAGGACCGTCGATGCCCGGTGCGGCCGTGCTGACCCTCGACGGTATCTCGACATCGCATCATTCCGGCATGGCGCTGCACGATGTTTCGCTGTCGGTTCGTGGCGGCGAGATCCTTGGCATCGCCGGCGTCTCCGGCAATGGCCAGCGCGCGCTTGCCGAGGTCATCTCCGGCGTGCGTGCGCCCGATGCCGGGAAGATGACCATAGCCGGCAAAGCGGTTTCGCGGTTCTCGCCGAGCACAGTCCAGGCGCTCGGCCTCGGCCGCATCCCGGAAGACCGCATGACGACAGGGCTGGTCACCAATCTGCCGCTTGCCGATTCCATGGTGCTGCCACGCATCGGCACGGCGGCGTTCAGCCGCAACGGCCTGCTCAAGCCGGATGCGATCCGCGCCTTCGCCGAGGCGCAGATCAAGGCCTACGACATACGTTGCCCCGGCCCGATGACGCGCGCCGGGGCGCTTTCCGGCGGCAATCTGCAGAAGGCGCTTCTGGCGCGCGAACTCGCCTTCGATCCAAAGGTGCTGATCGTTTCGCAGCCGACTCGCGGCCTCGACATCGGCGCCGCGCGCTTCATCCACGAAAAATTCCTCGACATGCGCGCCAAGGGCTGCGGCATCATCGTCATTGGCGAGGACCTGGAAGAGTTGCTGATGCTCTCGGATCGTATCGCGGTGATGTATGAGGGCCGCATCGTCGGCACGCTCGACAGTGCCGACGCCAGCGTCGCTAGACTCGGGTTGATGATGACCGGAGCGGAGGCGTGATGTTCCGTCTCGAGGCCCGCACCTCAACGCCCGCCTGGTTCAATCTGGCGCTGCCGCTGCTCGCAATCGGCGCGACGCTGATCCTGTGCAGCGGCCTCATCGCACTGGCCGGCGCCGGCGTCGTCGAGGCTTATGGCGTAATGTTTTCGGCGTCGCTGGGCGACAGCTACGCCGTCACCGAAACGCTGGTGCGTGCCACCCCGATGATCTTCACGGGACTGGCCGTGGCAGTCGCCTTCCGCGCCAAATTCTGGAATATCGGCGCCGAAGGGCAATTGCTGGCTGGTGCGGTGGCGAGCTGTGCCGTCGGTGCAATCCCGATGCCGGGGCCGCTCGCCATGCTGCTGATGGCGCTGGCGGGTGCCGCCGCCGGCGCGGCCGTCGCCCTGATCCCCGCCACGCTGCGGGTAAAATTCAGGGTCGATGACGTGGTCAGCTCGCTGCTGCTCAACTCGGTCATTTTCTACGCACTGATGGCGCTGATCGAGGGGCCATGGAAGGACAGTTTCAGCGGCTACCCGATCTCGCCGCCGATCGAGGATACGGCCAATTTCCCGGTACTCATCGAAGGCACGCGGCTGCATCTCGGCGTCGTCGCGGCGCTGGTCGCGGCACCCCTGATCTGGTTCGTGGTCGCGCGTACGACGCTCGGCTTCCGCATCAGGGTCACCGGCGAGAACCCGGAAGCCGCGCGCTATGGCGGCATCAATGTCGAGCGGGTGCTGATTTCGACGGCGCTGCTGTCTGGCGCATTGGCCGGCCTTGCGGGCGTCGGCGAGGTCGGCGGCGTGCATTTCCAGGTGATGAGTGACATCTCGCCGGGCTATGGCTATTCCGGCATCGTCGTCGCCATGCTGGCGAGGCTCAATCCGCTCGGCGTGGTGCCGGCGGCGATCTTCCTTGCCGCGGTGATGACCGGCGCCGAGGCGATGTCGCGGGCGACCGGCGTTCCGGCCTTCCTCAGCGATGTCATCCAGGGAACTGCGCTGCTCGCCA
The DNA here is from genome assembly GCF_040322275.1 of Mesorhizobium sp. M0174. Lineage (NCBI taxonomy): Bacteria > Pseudomonadati > Pseudomonadota > Alphaproteobacteria > Hyphomicrobiales > Phyllobacteriaceae > Mesorhizobium > Mesorhizobium sp. M0174. Next base: position 45,433 of record NZ_JAMYTB010000021.1, on the reverse strand, counting down.
TGCTGGTGGCGCTGCTGTTCACCGCCTATCGCATCCGTCGCGTGGGAATAGCCAAATGAGCGTGGTGCTGGAACAGATCTTCCAGGTCGGCTTCCTGGCCGCCATCATCCGCATCGCCACGCCGCTGGCCTTCGCGACGCTGGGCGAGATGTTCTCCGAGCGCGCCGGGGTGCTCAATCTCGGCATCGAAGGCATCATGCTTTTGTCGGCAATGACCGGCTTCACCGCGGCGAGCCTGGGCGGCAGCCTGTGGCTCGGCGTGCTTGCGGCGGTGCTGACCGGGGCGCTGATGGGTGCCGTGCATGCGCTGTTCACGGTAGCGCTCGGCCTCAGCCAGCATGTCTGCGGCATCGGCGTGACGCTGTTCTCGTCGGGCCTTGCCTATTTCCTCTACCGGCTGATCTTCGGCCAGCAATCGGTGCCACCGAACATCAAGGGGTTCGAGACGCTGCCGATCCCGATCCTGTCCGACGTACCGGTGCTTGGGCCGGCGGTGTTCAACCAGTTTTCGCTGGTCTACATGGCGATGCTGTCTATTCCCCTGGCCGCCTTCGTGCTCTACCGCACACCCTGGGGCCTGTCGGTCCGCATGGTCGGCGAAAACCCGCGCGCCGCCGATTCGGCCGGCGTCAGCGTCATCGCTACGCGCTTCCAGGCGGTGATCCTCGGCGGTGCCTTGATGGGACTGGCCGGTGCCTTCCTGTCGATGGCGCAATTCAACGCCTTCACCTTCGGCGTGGTTTCGGGGCGTGGCTGGGTGGCAATCGCGCTCGTCGTTTTCGGCCGCTGGGATCCGTGGCGATCGGCAGGCGCGGCACTGCTGTTTGCCTTCGTCGATGCCCTGCAGTTGCGCATGCAGGCGAGCGGGCTTGGCCATATCCCCTACGAGGCCTTCCTGATGCTGCCGTTCATCTTCACCATCGTCGCTATGGCGGTGATGTCGCGCAATGCGGTGGCCCCGTCGGCGCTGCTCAAGCCGTTCCGGCGCGAAGAGCGGTAGAGCGGCGCTCCGCTTTTCACATCGCCGTGAAGCCGTTGTCGACGAACAGATGCGCGCCGTTGACGAAGCTGGCCTCGTCGCTGGCCAGGAACAGGGCTGCCTTCGCGACCTCTTCCGGCTCGCCGATCCGCCCTTGTTGCGCCGCCATTGCCGCGTCGGAGACATCGACGCCGAGTTTGTCGAGATCGGCGACCTCGCGCAGGCCATGCGGTGTCCTGATGAACCCTGGACAGACCGCATTGCAGCGGATGTTGCGGTCGCGGAACTCGACGGCGATGGCACGCGCGAACATATGGCAGGCGCCCTTGGTGGTGTCGTAAAGCACCTCCATCGGCGTCGCCGCCACCGCCGAGATCGACGAGGTGCAGACGATGGAACCGCCGCCGGCGGCGATCATGCCGGGCAGCACGGCACGCGTCATCAGGAACATCGAACGCACATTGACGGCATGCAGCCAGTCCCATTCCTGCAGCGTGGTCTCCAGGAAGGGTTTGATGACGATGGTGCCGGCGTGGTTTAACAGAACCGTAACCGGGCCGAATTTTTCCGTCGCGCCCTTCACCGCCGCTTCGACCTGCGCCTCATCCGATACGTCGGCGACCCAGTGCTCGGCGACATGGCCGCGTTGCCTGATTACCGCTGCGGTAGCCGCCGCCGCTTCGCCGTTGCGGTCGACGATCGCCACCTTGGCGCCCTCGGCCGCGAAAAGCTCCGAGGCCGCACCGCCCATTCCCGTCGCGCCGCCCGAAATGATGGCGACCTTGCCGGCCAGTCTTGTGCCCATGGTATGCTCCCTGCTGCCTTGCCGTGACGTCGCGGCTTTCCGCTGAAGCGATGCTATCCCTCATCCATTGGATGGCCAAGGAGCCACAGACACATGGACCTGACGTTTCCTGCCGTCACCCCGGCATGCCGCAAAAGGCAGCGCTAAGCAGTAAAAGCACTAATGTGTCTATCATTTGGAGAAAATTGTTCTAAGGATCGCGCGAAAATAGCACTCGACAAAGTCTACTGATTTTATAGATTAAGCGCCGAGACGGAGGTCGATATGTCCTATAGCCAGAACGCTCAGACTGCCCGCAAAGGCCAAAGGCTGGGTTCCGACCAGGTGTGGCGGCCGGCCTACGCCGGCGCTTTCGCCTATCTCGTCTTTGCCCTTGCGTTTGTATTCACCGGGGCAGTGGTACTGGGGCTGATCCCCTGATTGTCAAGGCTCTGATCATCGAGGCTTCCTCGGGATAGCGGCCTGCCGTTTGCAGAAATTCCGGAGTTGATGAACCGAATGCCGGTGCGCTTTTGCGCGCCCTGATTCCAACGTGATGGAGGAGATGGCAATGCCGATCGAGTTCACGCATGTTCCCGGTAAGATCCACGCCACCAACGCCAGCTTTTTCTACGACTTTGTCGAGACCGCGACGAAGCTGTCACTGATCGAGGATGCCGGATTCCGGAAGATCGTCATCGACGACCAGGCCGGACTGCTGACCAATATGGACCTTGCCGCCCAGACGCTGGACCGGACCTCGTCCCTGGAGGTCGTGCTCACGCATTGGGCAGGCGTGATCGAACCAACCGTGGCGGCGCGGCAACTCGCTGCCCTCGACGCGAGAAGCGGTGGCCGGCTGTCGCTCAGGATGCTCAGCGAGCCGCTGAGCGACGACGATGCCGAGGCACGTCCGGCCGGCCACACAGTGGTCTGGCAACGCATCGATGAATATCTGGTGCTGCTGAAGCGGTTGTGGTCGAACGACAGGCCGTTCGACCATGAAGGCACCTTTTACAGCATCAAAGGCGGCTATGTGCCGCGCAAGGGGCCGCATGGTGCCGATGTGACCATCCGCATGGGCGGACAGTCGGGCACGGCGCTCAGGGTCGCGGGCAGGCATGCGGATGTGTTCGAGCTGGCGCCGGGCTCGCTTGCAGAAATCCGCCAGTCAATGGAGCGTGTACGCGGCGCTGCTGCCGAACACGGCCGGGCCGGCAAGCTGCGTTTCGCGCTTCCGGTCCGAATCCGTTCGGAAGACAAACCGGCCGCTTCCTGCCAGAAGGCGCTCGAACTTGCCGGGCCGCCGGCGCAGGTCGCGCTTTCGCTGCTTTCTTACGCCGCTTTGGGGATCAAGGAGTTCATGATCGTCGGCGTCGACAGGCCACGCGAGATTGCGACCGCCGGCCGCGAGGCGATCGCGCTCTTGCGCAATTCGCTGGCACGGCGCGAGGCCGATGTCCCTCAGCCGGGGGCGTTTGCGTCACGCGCGACACAGGGAGCACGCGCCGGCTGCTGAAGAGCCTCCGTCGTCCCGCGCCTTGGTGACGGGTCTACCACCATTCCGGGAAAGCCGCGTGAGCCGCCCTGACCAGCGTCGGTATTTCCTGATCGGGAACGGAGCTGTAGGGCCAGAGCAGTCGCGGCCCGAGCGGCGCCCAGCCGCCGGCCGCGGCCATCGCCTTATCGAGTGCTGCATCACCGACATTGTAACGGGTGCGAAACGGTAGGACATGTGCGGCGAGGAAGGCCTGTATGCGGGCCTCGACCTCGGCAGCGGCGGCCATGTCGGTGCGGATTATCTGCCACCACATCATCGCGCCCTTCGGGTTGAGGCAGGCAACGTTGGAATAGCTGCCATGGGCCCCTCCAGCATAGCCTGTTGCCAGCGTGTGGCCGGGGACGAAGACGGAAAATCCGTCCAGTTTGCGGCGCATGTCGGCATACCAGCCGGGGTCGCCGCCCGGCAGCTTGGCGCCGACCAGCGATGGCACGGCCGCACGCAGACTGGCGATGCCGTCGAGCGTCAGGTGGCGCTTGGCGTGCGGCGGATTGTAGAGCACCAGCGGCGTTTCAGGCGCGGCGTCGCACAGGCCGCCGGCAAAGCGCATGACCTCGTCGTCGCTGGGCGGCCACCAGTCGGGCAGCGTGAACTGCACCGCCGCCGGGCGAAGTCCGGCGACCCGCGTCAGCCGCTCCAGCGCGACGCGCGGATTGGACTGGCTGATGCCGATCTGGAAAGGAAGGCGCGCGCGGCCGGCTATGGTTGCGACCAACTCACAAAGCCGGTCGAATTCGGGCTCGGTCTGGCAATGGAACTCGCAGGCCGTGCCATTGGAAAAGACGCCGTCGACGCCTGAGGCGCAGAGCCGGGCGATCGTCTCTTCCGTCGCCTGCCAGTCGATCGCTCCGCGATCGTCGATGGCCAGCAGCACCGCGCCCCAGACGCCGCGCGGTGCGTGTGCGGGCAAGCGGGCCAGATGGTCGTCGAGGTCAGCGTCCACCGGCGATCTCGTGTTCGCGGCGGGTTTCGTTCGAGGCAAAGGCGGCCTCGATGATGGCGATCATCTTGCGCCCATAGGCACCGTCGACCGGCACCGGCGTGTCGTCGGCAATGGCATTGCGCATCGCGCGCCATTCGCGCACCAGCGCGTTATGCATCCAGTTCGGCTCAAAGGAACCGGGCAGCTCGGTCCAGACCGTCTCGCGGCCAAGCATGGTGCCGCGGTCCATGTCGATGCGCAGCGTTCCCCGCTCGCAGACCAGATCCATGGCATAGGTGGTGGCGCCGGTGCGATAGCCGACGCTCTGCACCTGGCCGATGCCGCCGCCGGCGAAGCGCAATCCGAGCAGAGCGCTATCGTCTGCTTCCTGGTCATGGAACTTGGCGCCGAGCATGCCGCTCACCGACACGACATCGTCATCCATCAGCCAGACCAGGCGATCGACCGCGTGGATGCCGGCCGTCAACAGCATGCCGCCGCCGGTCGCCTTGCGCAGATGCCAGTCGCGGCGATTGTGCTCCATCCACAGCTTGATGATCCAGCTCGATCCGGCGAGCGGCCGGCCGAGCTCGCCTTCCTCCAGAATTTGCCTGGCCGCCATGCAGGGCAGGGCGAAATGCATGAGGTGGGCGACCATCAGCTTGACGCCACCCTTGGCCACGGCGGCGTTGATCGCATCGCAGGCAGCCACCGTCGGCGCCATCGGTTTTTCGAGCAGGATATGCTTGCCGGCCTTTGCCGCGCCGATGGCCATTTCGGCATGGAGATGGTGCGGGCTGGCAATGAGGACCGCATCGACCTCCTTGTCGTCCAGCAGCCTTCGCCAGTCCGCGTAGCCGCGGCCGCCATGTTCAGCGGTGAATTGCTGCAGTGCGTCGACATTTCCTCGAGAGGCGGCGACGAGACGAATGCCGCCAACCTCACGGATTGCCCGCGCATGGCCTGCGCCGAAATCGCCGGCGCCGATAATTCCTATTCCAATCATGGTCCTGCCTTTTGATAAGCGGCGTCGATCAGCGACATCGCCGCAACATAATCCTCGATGGACACCGACGGAGGCGCCTTTCTGGCCAGCCGGTCAAGCGTGTCGCGCATGCACAGACGGTAGCGGGTTGCCGGCAATTCGACCGGCAGATCGACGATTGCCGCATCGTCGAGCGTGGCGCAGTTGGCACGATCACCGTGGTCGACCAGGGTCGCATTGGCAGCGACGATGCGCCATTCGAAGTCGCCACCGGGGCGCATCGAGGCAAAGGTGTAGCCGGCCTCGACGATGAACAGCGCGCCGGCCTCGTCTTCCAGCACCAGCAGCGCATGATCCTCGACCGGGCCCGGATGGATGCGGTTCGCGATCGAAACGGTCTTCAGGCCAAGCCTGCCGGTTGCGAGGCTGAGTGCAGCATCCACGCCGTGTATGCCGAGATTCCGCAACGCACCTCCACCACCAACCGCCGGGTCGACGACCCAGGCGACACCGTCGGCGATGTAGCGCCCAGGCGGGCCATTGACCAGCCGGAACTGGCAATGCGCCACCACACCGGCACGGCCCTGCCGGTGCAGCCGCTCAAAGGCGGCAACGGCCGGCCCGAAACGATTGGGCAGGGGCACAGCGACAAAGGCCTGGTGCTGTCGGGCGAGGTCGCGCAGCGCCATCAGTTCCCTCGTATGGCTGGCCGCCGGCTTCTCCAGGATCAGCGGTATCCCTGCCCCGATGATCGCACGTGCCCGCGCCGGCACCGTCGAAGGGTGCCCCATCAACAGGATCACGTCCGGCGGGCTGGAGAGTATCTCCGTGAAATCTTCAATAAACGGCAGGTCGTGGTGCGCGGCGAACGCATGCGCTTGGCCAGGATTCTCGTCCCAGTTACCGACGATCTCCGCACCGTAAAAGCGTGCGGCGTCGAGGTGCATTTCGGCATGCCAGTGGCTCGAACCGGCGAGGATTATCTTCATTCGGGAGCAACACGTCTGCTATGGGCTTGCAGGATATCCTACAAGTAGCTATACGACAAGCAGCGGGTAGGGTAGTCCAGGGGATGATGAAAGCAGTGGGATGGCGGAACTGAAGTCGATCGAACCGTTGAGCAGGCCGCCGCTCCTTCACGTCACCGTGCAGGAAAGCCTCAGGGCCTATATCGAAAGCAACCAGCTCAAGGCCGGCGATCCCTTGCCGCCGGAGACGTTCCTGGCGCAGCGGCTCGGCGTCGGCCGCAACTCCGTGCGGGAGGCCATCAAGGCGCTGGAATCGATCGGCATCCTGGAGACGCGACGCGGCATCGGCGTGTTCGTCAAGGAGTTCTCGTTCAAGCCGCTGCTGGACAACCTGGCCTACGGTTTGCAGGATTCGCTCCGCGACGTCGAAGAGCTGCGCGAAATCCGTCGCGTGCTGGAAACCGGCCTCATCGCCAAGACAATCGAGATGATCAGCGCCGATGACATCGAGGCGCTGCGCCAGTTGACCGAGCGCATGCGGCAACGTGCCGAGCGCCATGAGAGCTTCGCCGAAGAGGACCAGCAATTCCATCAGCTGCTGTTCCGCTGCCAGAACAATCGCATGCTGAGCGCGCTGATCGACATCTTCTGGATGGCGTTCAACAAGGCCTCGAATTTCGCCAATCTCGATAATCCGACGCCGCTGGCGACATGGCGCGACCATAACGAGATCGTCGAGGCCGTCGCCGCCAAGGATGTCGACCAGGCGCGTCGGCGGCTCGACGACCATTACCGGGGAATCCAGCAGGTTATCGCCAAGAACCGAACACCCTGAACATGCCAAGGGAGGAAACCATGCGCATCAGGACCACCGCATTCTCTATCGCAGGGCTGCTGCTCGCCAGCATTGCCCCAGTGACCAGCGTCCAGGCACAAAACGCCAAAACCATCGCCGGCGGCTTCGACGTCGGTCCCGGCGGCTTTCCCAAGAACTTCAACCCGCTGGTCGCGACCGGCGGCTACACCTGGCTCAGCACCTATTTTGAACCGCTGGTCATCTACAATGCCGGGCTGACCGAGATCGAAGGCGACCTCGCCAAGGACTACAAGATCAGCGACGACCAGCTGAGCTATACGTTCAACCTGGTCAACGAGACTTGGCACGACGGCAAGCCGTTCACCTCGAAGGACGTCAAGTTCACGCTCGAGCTTGCCAAGAACAAGGCCTCCGGCAGCCTGTTTGCAGCCCGTCTCGCCGATATCGCCTCGGTCGATGCGCCGGATGACCACACCGCAGTGGTGAAGCTATCGAAACCGAACGGATCGTTTCTATCGATCCTCTCGCAGCTGATGATCCTGCCGGAGCATGCCCGGGCCACCCTGTCGCCGGAATCGCTGGCGACCAGCACCTGGTGGTCGACCACTCCGGTCGGCACCGGCCCGTTCAAGTTCAAACGCTACGTGAGCGACCAATATGTCGAGCTGGCAGCCGACGACGACTATCGCAGCGGCAAGCCGAAGGTAGACGTGCTCATCAACCGCTATTTCGAGTCACCGGCGGCGGCCGTCGCCGCGCTCCGTGCCGGCGAAATCCAGTTCACCTATGTCGAGCCCGACGATGCGGCCTCCTTCAAAAGCGACAGCAATTTCAAAGTGATCGAAGGTGCCTCCTACGTGGTCAACTATATCGGCCTGAATCAGAAGGTCGACCTGTTCAGGGATATCCGTGTCCGCCAGGCGATCATGTACGCGATCGACCGCAACGCCATCATAAACAGCCTCTATGGCGGTGCCGCCAAGCCGGCCAATTGCGGCTATGTCGCGCCGCATCTCGTTCCCCAGGGTCTCGAACCATATGCCTACGATCCGGCCAAGGCCAAGGCGCTGCTGACCGAGGCGGGCTGGGACAAGATCAACGGCGACAAACCGATCACCCTGCTGACCTATTACGGCTCGCCGCAAGCGGCCAACGTGATGGCCGCCATTCAGTCGATGCTGGCCGAAGTCGGCATTAACGTGGTGCCGCGCGTCGTCGATACGCCGACCTATAACGGCATCGTCTACAAACAAGGCACGCCGGACTGGAATGGCTTTCCGATGGTCTATGCCGGCCTGCAGAACGGCCCCAATCCGGCCAGCCTCAACCCCGGCCTCAACAAGTCGCAGATCCCGCCGGCAGGCTTCAACACCATGCGCATCGAATTCGACGATCTGAGCACTGCGTTGGACACCGCCCTCGGCCAGACCGATCCGGCCAAGATCGATCAATCCTGGCAGGAGGTCTGCAAGGTGATGAACAAGGACCTGCCCTGGGCAACGCTGTGGGTGGCCAACCGCTATGGCGTGGCCTCCAACAAGCTGCGTGACTTCGTCTGGACGCCGGCGCCGGGCGGCGGCCCCTACGCAGCTCACCCGGAGCGCTGGGATATCCAGTAAGAACCCCGCAACGAAGCGAGCAGGCGGACCACTTTGGCGCCGCCTGCCACCGCCACGGATAGCCCATGTTGAGCTTCATTGCCCGCCGCAGCGCGACAGGATTGCTGATGCTGGTCGCGCTCAGCGTCCTCATCTTCATCCTGTTGCGGCTGGCGCCGGGCGATCCGATCGACGCCTATATCAACCCGTCGGTGCCGATGTCCGCCTCCGATCTCGAGGGGCTGCGCGAACGGCTTGGGCTCGACCGGCCGCTTCCCGTGCAATATCTGGCCTGGCTGCGCGCGGCGCTGGGCGGCGACTTCGGCTTTTCGATCCAGCGCAGCGGCGTCGCCGTGCTGCCGCTGGTCATGGAGCGCATCGGCCCGACCGCGCTGCTGATGGGCACGGGCCTGGCGATCGCCATCGTGCTCGGCATTTCCGCCGGCATTTTCAGTGCGGTGCGCCGTAACGAACCGTCCGACATCGCGCTGTCGGTGCTGTCGTTTATCGGTATCTCCAGCCCGGCTTTTCTGACGGCGCTGCTTGGCCTCTATTTTTTCTCGGTGCTGCTGCGCTGGGCGCCGTCCGGCGGCATGCAGACCGCGGGTGCGCCGTTCTCGATGACGGACGTGCTTGCGCACCTCATCCTGCCCGCTTGCCTGCTGTCCATCGGCCATGCCGCGCTGATCATGCGCTACATGCGCGCTTCGCTGCTGGAAGTGCTCAACCAGGATTACGTGCGGACGGCGCGTGCCAAGGGCGTGCGCGAGTTCTGGGTTATCATCAAGCATGCAACCCGCAACGCGCTCTTGCCGGTCATCACGCTGATCGGCTCGACCGTCGGCATCGCCATCGGCGGCGCCATCTTCCTGGAAAGCGTGTTCAATTGGCCGGGCATGGGACTGCTTCTGGTCAATGCCGTTGGCACTCGCGATTACCCGGTGATCATGGGCGCCACGCTGGTGATCGGCGTTTGCGTCATCCTGGTCAACCTGGTGACCGACGTCGTCTATGCCGTCGTCGACCCGCGCATTCAGGTGGCGTGATGGCAATCACTGCGCCGGACCCAACGGTCGACCCGACAGCCTTACCGCAGACCAAGGGGCCGCTCCGCCGCGCGTTCGACCGCTTTTTCGAAAACCGCGCGGCGCGTGCCGGGCTTTTGATCGTCATCCCGATCCTGCTGGCGGTTTCGACCTATCCTTTGTGGTGGCCGTTCGGCCCGAACGCCATCGACCTCAGGGCGATGAACAAGGCGCCGTCGGCCATTCATTGGCTGGGTAGCGACGGCGTCGGGCGTGACGTCATGGCCCGGTTGCTGCAAGGTGGGCGGATCTCATTGCTGGTGGCCGTCTGCTCGGTCGCCATATCGACCGTCATAGGCTTCCTGGTCGGCGCCGTCGCCAGCTTTGGCGGGCGCCTCGTCGACGGCACGGTGATGCGCTTGGTCGATCTGGCGATGACGCTGCCGCCGGTGATCTTCCTGCTGGTGCTGGCATCGATTGCCGGCACCGGCATCGCGCCGACCATACTGGTGATCTCGCTGCTCTCCTGGCCGGTGCTGTCGCGCATGGTGCGCGCCCGGCTGCTCGAACTGCGCGAGCGCGATTTCGTCGTTGCCGCCCGCGGCATGGGCGCGGGGCTGCCGCATCTGCTGTTCCGGCACGGCCTGCCCAATTGCATCGATATCCTGGTCGTCTATGCCACCTTGCAGATCGCCAACGCCATCCTGCTCGAGGCTGGCCTGTCCTTCCTCGGCCTCGGCATCGCGCCGCCCGAAGCCAGCTGGGGCAACATGCTCAATCTCGCCCGCTCCACCGTCGTGCTTGAAAATTATCCGTGGCAATGGATGTTCCCAGGCGCCGCGCTGGTGCTCACGGTGCTCGCCATCAACTTCATCGGCGACGGCCTGCGCGATGCATTCGATCCCCGCTCCGATCTCAACTGACCTCGAAGGTTCATCAAAATGCCCCTGTTTACCGGCGTCGTCCCACCTGTCGTCACCCCGCTCAATGCCGATTTCAGCGTCGATTTCCCGTCGTTCACGCGCACCATCGAGAATCTGCTCGACGGCGGCATCCACGGGTTGTTCGTGCTGGGCTCGACCAGCGAGGTGGTCTTCCACGACGAGGCAGGCCGCAGGGCCATCCTCGAGCACGCGGTCAAGGTCAATAACGGCCGGGTTCCGATCTTCGCCGGTGTTATCGACCCGACGACCGACCGCGTCATCAACCACGCCCGCATCGCCAGATCGGCCGGTGCCGACGCCATCGTCGTCACCGCGCCGTTTTATACCCGCACCAGCCAGCCCGAGATCGGCGATCACTTCCGCTACATCAAAGATGCGATCGACATTCCGGTCATCGCCTACGACATCCCGGTCTGCGTGCACGTCAAGCTGGAGCGCAAGACCACGGTCGGTCTCGCCAGGGAAGGAGCCATTGCGGGTATCAAGGATTCCAGCGGCGATGACGGCAATCTGCGTTACGTGCTCAAGGACATGGCCGACGATCCCAGTTTTTTCGGCATGACCGGTTCCGAGATCCTGGTCGACAGCGTGCTGGCGATGGGTGCGCATGGCGTCGTGCCGGGCCTCGCCAATGTCGACCCGCATGGTTATGTCAGGCTGTGGAAGCTGACGCAGGCGGGCCAGCTTGCCGAAGCCCGCCTGGAGCAGGAGCGGTTGTTGAAACTGTTCGAGATCGTCTGGATCTCGCTCGGCAGGACCAGCGCCGGCTCGGCCGGCGTCGGCGCCTTCAAGGCGGCGATGAAGAGCCTCGGCATCATCGCCTCGAACACCATGGCGCGGCCGCAGCGCAGCCTGAACGACGAGGAAACCGCAAAGATCGACATGATCCTTCGCGATGTGGGGCTGCTCCGCTGAGCGCCACGCCGATCCTGTCGATTTCCGGCCTGCGCGCGGTGTTCCGCATTGCGGGGCGCGACATCGCGGCGGTAAGGGATGTCAACCTGACGATCGGCTCCGGCGAGACCGTGGCGCTCGTTGGCGAATCCGGATCGGGCAAGTCCGTCACCAGCCTGTCGATCATGGGATTGCTGCCGAAAGGGGTCGGACATATCGCCGAGGGGTCGATCGCGCTGCGGCGCAAGAACGGCACGCTCACCGAACTGACCAGCCTCGATGCCGAGTCGCTGCGCAAGATACGCGGCAACGAGATCGGCATGGTGTTCCAGGAGCCGATGGCCAGCCTCAACCCGGTCTACACGATCGGCGAGCAGATCGCCGAACCGATCCGCATCCATCTCGGCAAATCGCACCGCGAGGCAGAAGCAGACGCGGTGCGGCTGCTGGAACAGGTCGGCATTCCCGATCCGAAGCGGCGGGCGCGGCAGTATCCGCACGAACTTTCGGGCGGGATGCGCCAGCGCGCTACCATCGCCATGGCCCTGTCCTGCGATCCGGGCTTGCTGATCGCCGACGAGCCGACCACCGCGCTTGACGTCACCATCCAGGCCCAGATCCTCGATCTTTTGGCCGAGCTGCAGGCGCAGCGCGGCATGGGCATCCTGTTCGTCACCCACAATCTCGGCGTCGTCGCCGAAATCGCCGACCGGGTAGCGGTGATGTATGCCGGGCGTATCGTCGAAACAGGTCCGGTGAGCGAAGTGTTCACCCGTCCGCGCCATCCCTACACCGCCGGGCTGATGCGCTCGGTGCCGCGGCTCGGCCAGGCCACGGCGCTGAAGCTGGCGGGCACGCCGCTGCCGACCATTGCCGGGAATGTTCCGTCGCTCGCGTTGCTGCCCAAAGGCTGTTCCTTCGCGCCACGCTGCCCGATGGCTATCGCTGCCTGCCGTGCCGCGGTCCCGCCCTTGTTTGCGGCGACGCCGACCCAGCAAAGCCGCTGCCTGCGTTGGGAGGAGCTCTGATGGCCGACGTTCCCTTCCTTTCGGTCAAAAACCTGACCAAGCATTTTGCGCCGACAGCGTTCTCGCGTGGCCCGGTGGTCAGGGCGCTGGAGGACATTTCCTTCGATGTCAGGCGTGGCGAGGTGGTTGGCCTGGTCGGCGAGTCCGGCTCCGGCAAGACCACGATCGGCCGCTCGGTGCTGCGTCTGATCGAGCCGACATCCGGCCAAATCACCTATGACGGCACCGATATCACCAGGCTGGGTGCCGCCCAGCTGCGCCGCCAGCGTCGCAAGATGCAGTATATTTTCCAGGATCCCTTCGCCAGCCTGTCGCCGCGCATGACGATAGGGCAGATCCTCACCGAAGGCCTTGACATTCAAGCCATTGGCAAGAGGTCCGAGCGGCGGGCGAAGGCCGCGAAGGCACTTGCCGCGGTTGAGTTGCCGTTCGACGCCTATGACCGCTACGCCCATGAATTCTCGGGCGGCCAGCGCCAGCGCATCGGCATCGCCCGGGCGCTGACGCTCGAGCCGGAATTCATCGTCGCCGACGAGCCGGTCTCGGCACTCGACGTCTCGATCCAGGCGCAAATCATCAATTTGTTGCGCGACCTGCAGCTCCGGCTCGGCCTGACCATGCTGTTCATTTCGCACGATCTGGCCGTCGTCGAGTACATCTGCGACACGGTCATCGTGCTCTATCTCGGGCGCATCATGGAGGTTGCGCCGGCGGCCGAGCTTTATGCCCGACCGCAGCATCCCTACACGCGTGCGCTGCTGTCAGCCATTCCATCGCTCGATCCGCTGGCGAGGCAAGGCCGGCAGGTGCTCAAAGGCGATATTCCCAGTCCGGCGAACCCGCCGTCGGGCTGTGTTTTCCGAACCCGTTGCCCGTTCGCGCTGGAGGCTTGCGCCGCGGCCGTGCCGCCACTGAGGGCGACAGCCGACGGCCATCTGAAGGCCTGCATTCGCGACGACATCGCTTAGGAATAATTGCCCAGACAACGGTCGAACAGGTCCCCAATCCCAGGCGTTCATCGACATCCACCGCCTGGTTTCACCAAGCTGTTATTGTCGTTCCCCGTCATTGAAACGTCAGCGATGCCGACCCATATGCACGCTGCGCCGGATGTTTCCTCCCATTCGTCCGGCGCGTTCCCCTCTGAAGGTTTTCGACCTTCACATCTGGCCGGGCTTTGCAGCCCGGCCTTTTTTCTACGGGGTTGGTTAGCGAGCCGAGATCATGGCGCGGGCGTGCCCAGCGTATCGATGCGTTTCACCAGCGCCGCGGGATCGCCAAGCACACGGACCGTCTTCAGCCGAGCGGTGCCGCCGGCGACGATCGAGACGGCCGAAGCGGCCACGCCAAGCGCCTTGGCGACCAGCCTTTCCAGCGCTCGATTGGCGGCGCCGTTTTCCGGCACGGCGCGGACGCGAGCCTTCAGATGGCTTCGCCCATCCGCGGTCGTTTCGGGCCCCTCGAGCCTGTCCATTGCCGCTTTCGGCGTCAGCCGGACGAACAGGTCGATGCCGTCGGCGCGCGTGCGGAACGGCGCACTCATGGACGCCCTGGGCTCAGACGACCAGCGAAAGCACGGTGGTGAGCAGGAACTGCCGGATGAAGAACAGGATCAGCAGCAGGATGATCGGCGAGATGTCGATGCCGCCGAGGTCGGGCATGAAGCGGCGGATCGGCCGAAGCGCCGGCTCGGTCAGCCGATAGAGCATGTTGCTGATGGTGTCGACGAACTGGTTGCGGGAGTTGACGACGTTGAAGGCGTAGAGCCAGGAAAATATCGCCGAGGCGATGATGATCCACCAGTAAAGGTCAAGCGCCATGACAATGGTCTGAATGAGGGCGATCATGCCGGTCTCCGATTGTTGCCGACATGTAGCCACTGTAGGGGAAAGCGGCAAGAGCCGCGTTCTGCCGCATGGGCGAGGGCGTACGAACGGCCGAGCGGCATTTCGGCAGCAAGCGCAGCCTTGACAGGAAACCGCAGCGGCCGATAAAAGCCCCATCCGCTGGACGGGGCTGTAGCTCAGCTGGGAGAGCGCGTCGTTCGCAATGACGAGGTCAGGAGTTCGATCCTCCTCAGCTCCACCAGCGGATTTTTTCGGACCCTTTGCCTGGATGAATTCCAAGGAAATCCTCCTTGGATTCACGGCGTCTTTCAGATGAAGCTCGCGAATGCATCGCGGGCCTCTGCCGGCTTGGCACTATCGTTGCCGCGTGGGTTCACATCGGCGACGTAAAGACCCTCTACACCAGTAGCGTATGCGGCCTATTGCCACTGCGCCTCGTCCTTGCCAGACTTGGTCCGTCTTCAAAACCGAGGGGAATTCACCATGACCAGCGCGACAAGGCGTGATTTTGTAGGTCTTACAGGAATGGCAGCGACTGCCCTGGCCGGTGTTGTTGCAACACGAGCCACCGCTGCGGAAAGCGACGTATCGCCATCGTTCGATGAGGTTCTTCAAGAGTACAATCAAAACAACACAGAAAGGACTAGATCAAAGCTGGCGATCTATGTGGTGCTTTCTCATCTGCACGCCAGTCTCGAGGAGGAATTTAGCGACCTTGGGCTAGAGCTGCCTTTAGGGAAAAAAGCGTTGCCATCGAACCTGCCGGCCAATTTCGCGGACGCGCAGGTTGCACCCCTTCCTTGGCTCTTCAAGCCCTCGGAAGTTACCGACCACGAACGAAACGGCTATGCGACGATTGCAATGCGAATGAACGCAGTGATGGCAAGACACACCGCCGACGTGAGTGTCGGGGTTTCGCATATCATGTCGCACAAGGGATAACCGCGACCTTGCCGGCGAGCACGGCACGTCAGACGAGCACAACGCCGGCCGGCGATTTGTTGTTGCGGGCGAACCGATTACCTGTTTTCGCGAGGCGACTGCGCTGCGAGAGTCCTCACAATGGATAAATCCTTCCGGGACGCGCCGCGCGAGATAGCAAAGCTCTCGGCACCCCGGCCAGTGGGAATTGTCAGCCGTCCGCGCGTAGTGGCGCTGCTTTCGCGGGCCCTCGACAGCGGTGCATGCTGGCTGGCTGCGCCTGGTGGATACGGCAAGACCACCGCGGTGATCGACTTTCTGGAACACGGCGGGCTGGAACAAGGCGGGTTGAAGCAAGGCGAATCGGCGTACAACTGGTATCGGGTCGACACCGAGGACCAGGACGTTGCGCGCCTTTTCCACTATCTGACGCTGTCGCTCGACGGCACGCATGCCGGCATGCCGGTGTTTGGTCCGGAATATGCCGACAATTCCGACGATTTCGCGCGGCTGTTCTTCCGCACCTATTTCTCGCGGCTTGATCCGGGCACGATCCTGGTCCTCGACGATCTGCATCGTGCCGATGCGCCAGGCTTTCGCCGGACGCTGGCGATCCTGTTGCGCGAACGCCCCAACACCGTCCGCTGCATCTGCACATCGCGGATGCTGCCCGAGGGCGATGTCGCCGATCTCGTGCTGTCGGGACAGTTGCCGGTGCTCAACCAAACGCTGCTGGAGTTTTCGCCTGCGGAGGCTCGCAACCTCGTCACCGCCCGCTCGCAATCGCCGTCCGAGGTCGGCGACATTTCGGAGGCGCGCGGCTGGGCGGTGGGCCTTCTCCTGCTGGCCAACGCCGGAATGTACTACCCGCTTTCGCAGACCGGCCTCGCCGGAGGCGCCGGCCTTCGGGAGATTGTCGGACGTTATTTCCTGCGCGACATCGCGCCGGAGGACCAGGATCTGCTTATCAGGCTCAACGTTCTGCCGGAGATCAGCACGGAGCTTGCCGATGCGTTTCTGGGCTCGCCGCAGGCTGCTCGCCTGCTGGTGCGGCTGCAGCATCGCCAGCTGCTGATCACCCGCGACGGTCCGGGCGGCGCCGCCTTCCAGCTGCATGACTTGTTGCGCGAATACCTTGCCGGCCTACTGGACCGGCGCGTGACGGAAGCGGACCGTTCCAGGCTGCGCGAGCAGGCAGCAAAGGTCCTGCACGAGGCAGACAAAACCGACGCGGCAATCGTGCTGGCGTTACAGGCGGGCGCCTGGCCGCTGGCACGCCAGCTCATTCTGGAGTGCGCTAACGGCGTTCTCTCGCAAGGGCGCAGGGCCAGCTTCGTCGAATGGTGCAACAGGCTGCCCCCCGACCAGATGGACGGGTGGGTCCATTATTGGCTGGGCGTCGCCTTCGCATCGGACGATGCGAAGGCCGAACCGCACTTCTCCAAGGCATGGCAAGCATTCGAGAACACCGACATGCGCGGCCAATGCCTGACGGTGGCGCGGGCGGTCGTAGTCAAGACCGCCAGCTGGCGTACGCATGAGGGGCTGGCGGATTGGACGCGCCGAGCCTCACAGGTTCTTGCCAGGGGATTCCCGGAGTTGGATCCGGAGGAACTCATGATGGTCAGGCTCGGCATCCTGCGGGCCGTCGATTTCGCCGAACCTGGCGAATTCGACGCCCATGACGCGAAGCGCCTGGTGAATGATATCCAGCAGCGCCTGACACATCTGCCGATCGAGGATTCGGTCGAGTTGCGCCTGCTGGCAAGCGAAGCGCTCATCGACTACGCGACCTCGTCGGGGCAGCGCGACATTTTTGCCAATGCCGTGGACAGCGTTGCCGCCGATCTCGAACATCCGGATATCCCGCCGCTGGTGCTCGGCATGTGGCTGGTGTCCTTTGGCTCGGCCAGCGGCCGTTACTTCCCCTATTCGCGGCGCGGTTTTGTCTATGCCTCGGCCGAGGATGCGTTGCGACGCGCAACGGCGATAGGCGAGCAGCACGCCTTACGGGGCGTCGAGTTCAGCGCCCTCTATCAGCTTCAATTGCTGATGAAGCTTCACAACAGGTTCTCGGAATTCAATGCGCTCGTCTCCCGGCTGGGCGAGATCGCGGACAGCAGGTTCACAACCCAGGTCGCTGTAGTCGCCGACTGCCACGCGGCGATGCACACGCGCAACGGCGACTTCGTCAAGGCTTATCTCGACTGCGATGCCTTCATGGATGCGATCGAGCGGGCGAATGAGCCGATGATCGAACGCTGGCCGCATTACGTCACCAAATACCAGGTCCTGCTGGCCGATCGGCGTCCAGCGGAGGCCATTGCGCTACTCCAGGAAATCGTCGAAAGGCTGAGCGGCGGCCCTCGCCAGCGCGTCGAACTCAACATTCTGGCCGCTCAGGCCCTGGAGCAGAAGTGGAACGGCGGCGCGTCCTATGGCAGTCGTCTGGCTGAGTTCATGGAGGCGTTGCGCCAGGTCAATCCCTCGGCGATCTTGCTCAACCTGCCGGACTTGCTAGCCGAGCTGATCGCCGATGCGCTGGAGCGAAAGATCGATGTCGATCTCTGCCGCCGCGTCGTTCGGGCGCGATATCTGGTCCCGCCCGCTGGTCGCCCCGCCCAGTGGCCTTGGCCGCTCAGGATACACTTGATGGGAGGCTTCCGCCTCGAGATC
Source organism: Mesorhizobium sp. M0174 (assembly GCF_040322275.1). NCBI lineage: Bacteria > Pseudomonadati > Pseudomonadota > Alphaproteobacteria > Hyphomicrobiales > Phyllobacteriaceae > Mesorhizobium > Mesorhizobium sp. M0174. The sequence continues at coordinate 27,484 of NZ_JAMYTB010000021.1, read as the reverse complement.
GATGGCGCCGAGGTCGCGCCCGGTGCCAAACCTACCCGCGCTCTCGACATATTGCGCATTATCTGCCTGTCGAGGGATCAGGTCTGTTCGGTGGAAACCCTGCAGGATTGGCTCTGGCCCGACCTCGACGGCGACCAGGCCAAAGCGGCCTTGGAGCAGGCGCTGCATCGTCTGCGCAAATTGCTCGGGCAAGGCGAACTCGTAACGCTGAGAGAAGGCCGTTTGCGGCTCGCTGCCGACAAGGTCTGGATCGATCTGCAGGATTGGGAAGACCGGCTGAAACCCGTTCTGTCGGGCCAAAGAGACAGCGCAATCGAGGAGCAGGAGATGCTGCTGGAAGGCTTTGTCGGCCCGCTTTTCTCGAATGGCCCGACGCCCGCCTGGTCGAACGCCGCGGCCGACCGGGTGCGGGACGGGTTGGTGGAGCTTGCCGTGCGGATCGCCAAACACTGGCAGAGCCGAGGCAACGCAGATCGGGCACGCCAAGCGTGCCGGCGTGCGCTCGATTTCTACCCGGAATCGGCCAAACTCCATGGCACGCTCATCCAGGAGAGCCTCTCCAGAAACGACCACGCCGGCGCCATCGAGGATTACCGGCGCTATGAACGCGCGCTCGCTTCGACCGGCGATGACGAGCCCTCGCCTTTGCTGCGTTCGCTCGTGCGCCCGTTTCTCTAGACCGGTTCATCGTTTCACGGAAACGCCGAACCGCTCTATCTCTTTATTTTTTCGCAGTTCCGGACGGAAAACCGTTCCACACTTTTCCTGGAATTGCTCTGGCGCAGCTCGGAACTCTGTAAGCCGTCCGTAAGTCGCGGTCTGGGAACCTCGGCCCGTCGATCAAAACCGATCGCCGGAGGCCTGAAGCCCCCGATACCAACACTCACAGGAAGGAAAAGGTCATGCCGTATACTGCCAGAGCAACTTCGAGAGTGCGTGCCGGCACCATCCGCGCTGGAGCCACAAGACTTTCCGACCAGCTCAGGATCGGGCCTTGGTCGCTCCTCTCGCCCGAAGCTGTCATACAGCAAAAGTACAACTCCCTTGGAGGCGCCGGCTTCGCCGAGATCGACAGGAAGGAGACTGGAAAAGCCTGGTATCTCAAGAACGGCTCATGCATTTGTTACAACGATGCCATGCACGACGCCTTTGAGATCCACGGCGACATCTACAGGAAATGGATTGCGCTTGGCGGTCTCGCGTGGGGCATTCCCTGCACGGACGAAACCGGAACTCCCGACGGCGTCGGGCGATACAATCACTTCAACAACAATACCGCTTCGATCTACTGGACACCGAATACCGGTGCTCAAGCGATTTGGGGGGCAATTCGCAGCAAATGGGCAGCAATGGGCTGGGAGCGCTCGGTTCTCGGCTATCCGGTCACCGACGAAACCGGAACTCCCGACGGCGTCGGGCGCTACAACCATTTTGCCAATGCCGGCTCGATCTACTGGACACCGAACACCGGAGCCAACGTGGTGTACGGTGACATCCGCAAGAAGTGGGAAAGCCTGGGCTGGGAACAGTCATATCTGGGGTACCCAACCACCGACGAGACCGAATTTGCCGACGGTGGCCGTGCCAATCTGTTTGAAAACGGCGGCATATACTGGTGGCCCGACACCGGCGCGATCGACCTTCGAGATGTCGTCGTCCACTATACCGGCCTCCATTGCTTCGGCGAGACCGACTGGGATCAGGGGTCGAGTGCGGACGAGCCCTATGTCATCGTCGGCGTGACAACGCCGCAGATGGCCGACACCAAGCGCAGCCAGGTCTATGGCGACGTCGATGCGGGAGATACGAGACCCGACCTGATGGAGGTCTATCGAGGCAAGCCCTACGGCATCAATATCGGTACGGTGCTGATGGAAAACGATTTCGGCGATCCAAACAAGTACAAGGACGAAGTGCAGAAGGTCGTGATGGGCGTCCATACGGCGGGTACGCTGGCTTTGGGCCTCATTCCGGTGGCAGGACCTATCATTGCCGCAATAGCCGGCCCGGCCCTGGGATCCTTGATGCCATCGATCGGCGGCGCCATCAGCGATCTCTTCGATTGGGGCGATGACAGGATCGGGAGCGCGACAGTGACCATCTCCGCAAAGCAGATGGTGTTGCTCGCGGCACGTACGAACAATACCACCTTCAGCGGGATTGGGTTCAAAGTGGAAACGCCCCTGATTTCCGGCGAAGGGGCGTCCTACAAAGCCTATTTTGGCTTTGTGCCTGCCTAGTCTAGGCCAATCGCCCCGGCAAAAAAGCTTGCCGGGACAATCAACTTACCAGCCCGCCTTCCGTTGGCGGGGCTGACGTTCGCGACTGAGAGATTTATTTCCGTAGCGGTCGTCACAAGGCGGTCCGGATGCGCCAGCGGCCGATCAGCATAGCGGGCAGTCACCTCAACGACACTGCCGCAGCCAGCGAGGCCGAGCCGGGACCGACAGAACCGGATCAGGCGGCGCGCAACCCGACGCCATGACGGCCGACATCAATCAGGATAGAAGAGAACCGTGACAAGAGCGGGCACGCATCACACCAGTCCGCGCTTGGCCATCATTGCTTCCGGTGAAGGCATCTTGCCGCGGAAGGCGGTGTAGAGTTCTTCGGGATCCTTCGAGCCGCCAGCGGCGTAGATGTTCTTGCGCAGCCGCTCGGCCAGCGCTGGATTGAACGGATCGCCCGTCTCCTCGAAGGCGGCGAAGGCGTCGGCATCGAGCACTTCCGACCACATGTAGGAATAATAGCCGGCCGAATAGCCGTCGCCGGCAAAGATGTGGCCGAAATGCGGGGTGCGGTGACGCATGGCGATGGTATCGGGCATGTTAAGCCGTTCCAGCGTTTCGGCTTCGAAACGAAGCGGCTGGTCCGGTGCATCCGGCCGGGCGTGGTAAGCCATGTCGACCAACGCCGAGGCAGTGAACTCGACCGTGGCGAAGCCCGCGCCGAAGGTGCGCGCCGCCAGCATCTTGTCGACCAGCGCCTTTGGCATCGGCTTGCCGGTCTTGACATGCAGCGCATGTTTTTCCAGCACCGCCGGTACCGTCAGCCAGTGCTCGTAAAGCTGCGAAGGCAGTTCGACGAAATCGCGGCTGACCGAGGTGCCAGCGACCGACGGCCAAGTGACGTCGGTCAGCATGCCGTGCAGAGCATGACCGAATTCGTGGAACAGCGTCTTGGCTTCATCGACCGACAGCAAGGCTGCCTCGCCGGCCGGCGGCTTGGCGAAGTTCATGATGTTGTAGATGACCGGCTTCGAGCCAGGGCCAAGCCTGTAACCGGATTTCAGCGCGCTCATCCAGGCGCCGGAGCGCTTCGAAGGCCGCGCGAAATAGTCGGCGAGGAACAGGCCGCGCTCGCTGCCGTCGGCGTTCTTCACCACGAAAACACGTGCGTCCGGATGCCAGGTGGCAATGCCCTTCTTTTCTTCGAAAGAAATGCCGAACAATCGTGTTGCCACATCGAAACAGGCGTCGATGATGCGGTCTAGCTGCAGGTACGGCTTCAGCTCGGCCTCGTCGAAGGCGAATTTCTCTGCGCGCAGCTTCTCCTGATAGAAGCGCCAGTCCCAGGCGGCGAATTTCTCGTTGCTGCCGGCCTCGGCCGCCAGCCGCTGCAATTCGGCTTGGTCGCTTGCGGCCTTTTCCACCGCCTTTTCCCAGACCGGATCGAGCAGCGCGTGCACCGCCTCCGGCGTCTTGGCCATAGTATCGTCGAGCTTCAATGCGGCGTAGGAAGCATAGCCGAGCAGCTTCGCCTTCTCGGCGCGCAGCCGCAGCATCTCGCGCACCACTTCCGTGTTGTCGGCAGCGCCGCCATTCTGACCACGCATGATGAAGGCGCGGAACGCTGTCTCGCGCAGATCGCGGCGTTCTGAGAAGGTCGAGAACGGCTCGTAGATCGAACGCGACAGAGTGACGGCGTAGCGGCCCTTCTGGCCGCGCATCTCGGCGGCTTCCGCCATCGAGCTCTTCAGGAATTCCGGCAGGCCGGCAAGGTCGGCTTCGTCGAGGAACAACGCCCAGTCGCGCTCGTCGGCAAGCACGTTCTGGCCGAAATTGGTGCCGAGCGACGACAATTCCTCGTTGATCGAGGCCAGCCGCCTCTTGCCTTCGGCGTCGAGCATGGCGCCGGAGCGAACGAAGTTTTTCCAGGTCTTTTCCAAGACCCGCAGCGTTTCGGCATCGAGCTTCAAAGCATCGCGGCGCTGATGCAGGTGGTCGATGCGGGCGAACAGGCGTTCGTTCATCGAGATTGCCGAGAAGTGCCGCGACATCTTCGGCGAGATGTCGCGCTCCAGCGCCTGGATCGCCTCGTTGGTGTGGGCGCCGGCGCGGCACCAGAAGATCGACGAGACATGGTCGAGAGCCTCGCCGGCAAGCTCGAGCGCGGCAAGCGTGTTTTCGATGGTCGGCGTCCCGGTGTTGCCGGCAATCGCCTCGATCTCGGCTTCATGCGCCTTCAGGGCCGCGTCGAAGACCGGAGAAAAATCGCCATCGCCGATGCGCGTGAAATCGGGCAGGCCGAGCGGCCCTTGCCATGCGGTCAGCGGATGGGCGGCGAGGTCGACGGCGGATGGCATGGGCAAACTTTCGCTGAGTGGCGGGAGGAGATGGATCGTCACCGATGTAAGGCGTCGGCCGGTTGCGCGCAACAGCGGCCCCAGTTCATGGTTCCGTCAGTAACCGTCGCAATTTTCGGCGATCGCGGCTTGCGAACTGGCGCTGATCTGGTCGTTGGCGACCGCGAAAGTCTCCTGCATCAGCATGTCGTTGCTGGGAAAATCATAGCAGGCGATCACAGTGGTGACGCCGCCCTCCGTCTTCTCGATCCGGTGGCGGATTTCGGCCCCGGCGACGGCGCCCTGCCACTCGGCGATCGAGGCGATGAATTCCTGCTTGCTTTGCACGACGCCGAGGTCGTCGAGCTTGATGCGGACATTGTCGGCGAGCAGGTCCGACAATTCGGTGCGGTCGGCGACCAGCAGTGCCGAATACCAGCGGTCTATGATCGCGCTATCGTCGGCGCGGACGATATTTGCTGAGCACAGCAATACCGCCGCCGCGAACGCGAACCGAGCTCGCATCATGCCTCGTCTCCTACTCCGTCTCCGGCCGCTCGAAATCGCCTGTGTCCTTGTTCATCACCCAAAGCTCGCCGGTCGAAATATCGAACCAGGCACCGTGCAGCGACAGCCGCCCCTTGCCTTCGAGGATCGAAACACAAGGGAAGGTGCGCAGATTGGCTATGGAATAGCGGATCGAGATGCGCTCCAGCGCCGTCTGGCGCTCGGTCGCGGTCATGAAGGTGCTGGACGATACGGTCTCGGCCGCAGGCGCGATCAGGCTCATCCACTTGCCGATGAAATCGCCCGGCGACAGGGGTGCGGCCGTGGTGTCGAGTGCCGCGCGGATGCCGCCGCAGCGGCCGTGGCCCATCACCACGATGTTCTTGACCTTGAGGCTCTGCACGGCAAATTCGAGCGCTGCCGATGTCGAGTGGAACTGATCGTCGGGCGCATAGGGCGGCACCAGATTGCCGACATTGCGCAGCACGAACAGCTCGCCGGGCCCGGCGTCGAAGATCGCTTCGGGCGCGGCCCGCGAATCGCAGCAGGCGACGATCATCGTTTCGGGTGCCTGGCCCTCCCGCGCCAGCGAGCGATAACGGCCGCTTTCGGTGAGATAGCGGCCGCTCATGAAACTGCGGTAGCCGGTGAGAAGATGCTCGGGAAGATGGGGCATGGGCAGCGGTGGGAGCCTTTCCGGGTTGAAGGCAGCTCGGGTCAATCCCGAAAGGCTCTAGCGCATCGGCCCGAAAATCGGAACCGATTTTCGGAAAGCGTGGAGCGTAGGTCCAAAGCGTGGAGCTCACTCTGCCCCAAGTGGACGGCACCTCGCTCCAGCCACATCCCGACAGTCGAGGCAACTGAACCCGGCCGGCGTATTCCTAGACTATTCCGCGATCTCCAGCAGGGTCGATATCAGCAGCCGGCGCTCGTCGGCGGAAAGAATATCCGAACCGAACAGATTCATGCTGCGAAGTCCCTCGATGGCGAGATAGCAGACCAGCAGCGCCTTGAGGTTCGGCGTCTCCGCCTTCAGCCGTTCGAACACCTGCCGCCTGAACGATTTTATCGGCGTCAGGAAGTCGGGATCCTCGGCGATTGCCGAAAATATCCAGGATGCCGATGGCTTCGACTCCTCGGCATGCTCGGCCGAGAGCCTGATATAGGCGGCGAGCGGGCTCTCGCCGCTGCCGCTGTTCTTGCGGGCGGCCTCCAGCGCCTGTTGGAATGCGCTGAGATAATCCTCCACCAGCGCCTGCATCAATTTCGCCTTGGTCGGGAAATTGTAGAGAAGACCACCCTTCGACACGCCGGCACGGCTGGCAACAGCGTCCAGCGACAGGCTGCCAGGACCCGTCTCGCGCGCCACCGCGGCGGCGGCAGCGAGAATTTTTTCGCGCGAATTTGCTCTGCGGACCTTCATCAATCGTTCCCCATTCATTAGCTTAGGCGGAATTGACAAGACCGTCCAGACGGTACAGTAAGATCGCCTCATTTGAAATTGGGACCAGTCACAGGTATGTGTTCCGGTCGTCCGACCGTTATGCTGGGCCATGGCCGAGGGGACTGTTCGTGATCAAGCGCTTCATCATCGCCTTCATTCTGCTCGTGCTGGTGTGCGGCGGCATCGTCGGCTTCAACCTGTTTCGCGACAATGCGATCAAACAGTTCTTCGCCACCATGAAGCCGCCGGCCACGACCGTGTCGACAGTCATTGTCAAACCGATGTCCTGGACCCCCGGCATCGAGGCGATCGGCACTGTCAGTGCCGTACGCGGCGTCGACCTGACGGTCGAAACTGCTGGCATCGTCAAGGACATCCTGTTCCATGCCAATCAGAAGGTCGCCGCCAACGCCGTCCTGCTGCAGCTTGACGATGCCGTCGAGCGAGCCGACCTCGTCGCGTCGAAGGCGCAAGCCACCTCCGACCAGACGACGCTGATGCGCGCTCTCGAGCTGCAGAAGCGCGGGGTCGGCACCGATGCTACGCTCGACACGGCGCAGGCAGCAGCATCGGTCTCCGCCGCGCAGGTAAACAAGCTGCAAGCGGTGCTCGACCAAAAGCAGTTGACCGCCCCCTTCAAGGGTACTGTCGGTATTCCGAAAATCGACCTTGGCCAGTATCTCACACCCGGCACCGCCGTAGTGACCTTGCAGGACATGGATACGATGCGTGTCGATTTCACCGTGCCGGAGCAGCAGCTTCCGCAGCTGAAGATCGGACAGAGGGTGCGGTTGGGCGTCGGCGGCGGCGACATGCCGTTCACCGGCAGCATTCGCGGCATCGATCCGAAGATCGACCCGACCAGCCGGCTGGTGACGGTAAGGGCGGAGGTCGGCAATCCCGAAGGCAAGCTGACGCCGGGCCAGTTCGTCCAGGTGCGCGTCGAACTGCCCGAGGAGAACGACGTGCTGGCGCTGCCGCAGACGGCGCTGACCTCCAGCCTGTACGGCGACTTCGTCTTCGTGGTGCGCCCGGCCAAATCCGCCGAAGCCAACGGCGCGGCTCTCGAGGCAAAGCCGGAAGAAAAGCCGGCTGCAGATGCTGCCAAGCCGGCGGCCGAAGCATCCGTGGCAAAACCCGACGAAAAGCCGGCTGCTACCCCAGCCAAACCGGCAGCGGAAGCCAAGCCGGCAGCGGAAGAACAGAAACCGCAGCTCGTGCTCGCTCAGGTGTTCGTCAAGCCAGGCCGCCACAACGCCGGCCTGGTCGAGATCCTGGAAGGCATCCAGCCCGGCGACGAAGTCGTTACGGCCGGCCAGAACCGGCTCTCCAACGGCATGTCCGTTGCCGTCGACAACACGATCGATCCGAGCAAGCCGGCGAACCAGCAGGCAGCCCAGCAATGAGCTTTTCCGACCTCTTCATCCGCCGCCCGGTTCTCTCGACCGTGCTTGCCTGCATGATCCTGCTTCTGGGTTTTCAGGGCATCTTCAACCTTTCGATTCGGCAGTATCCAGAGGTTGAAGAAACGGCCATCACCATCACCACGGCCTATCCCGGTGCCAGCGCCGACCTGATCCAGGGGTTCATTTCCGCGCCGATCGCGCGTGCCGTCGCTTCGACCGAAAACATCGATTATGTCACGTCGTCGAGCCGGCCGTCCTCCAGCACCGTGACGGTGCAGATGAAGCTCGGCTCCGACCCCGACGTCGCGCTGAACGAAGTCTTGTCGAAGGTTCAGAGTGTTCGCGGCGATCTGCCGGACGAAACCAAAGACCCGGTGATCGTCAAGGGCACCGGCCAGCAGTTCGCGATGATGTACATATCGATGCAGAATCCGAACATGACACCGGAACAGCTCACCGAATATATCGAGCGTGTCGTGCGGCCGCGTATCTCGACGGTCGAAGGTGTCGCCGACGTGCAGATTTTCGGCGCCGCCGAATATTCGATGCGTGTCTGGATCGACCCGATCAAACTGGCGGCGCGCGGCGTGACGGCGGCGGAAGTGCTGACCGCCATCAACGAATCGAATTTCCTCTCGGCGCCCGGCGATACCGAAAACGAATATGTGGCTTCCTCGATCACGGTTCGCTCGACCCTGCAGACGCCGGAGGCTTTCGCTGCCCTTCCGCTCCGCTCGAAAGACGGCAATGTGGTGAGGCTGCGCGACGTGGCCCGCGTCGAGCTCGCCGCGGCGAGCACCGACACCAGGGTCACGTTCAACGGCAAGCCCGGCATCTTTCTCGCCATCTTTCCGACGCCGGCCGCCAATCCACTGACCACCGCGGCGGCGATCCACAAGATTGTGCCGACGATCCAGGAGACGCTGCCGCTCGGCATGACGATCGAGATCGTCTACGACTCGACCGAGCAGATCAGCGCGTCGATCGAGGAGGTGTTCAAGACCATCGGCGAGGCGGTCGCCATCGTCATCGTCGTCATCCTGCTCTTCCTCGGCTCGTTCCGCTCGGTGCTGATGCCGATCGTGACCATTCCGCTGTCGCTGATCGGCGTCTGTTTCCTGCTGTTTTCTTTGGGTTATTCGATCAACCTTTTATCGTTGCTGGCCATGGTGCTGGCGATCGGACTGGTTGTTGACGATGCCATCGTGGTGGTGGAAAACATCCACCGCCACATGGAGGAAGACGGCTTGTCGCCGATGCAGGCGGCCTTCAACGGCATGCGGGAGATCTCGTCCGCCGTCGTCGCCATGACGATAACGCTGGCCGCGGTGTTCGCGCCGCTGGCCTTCACCGGCGGCCTGACAGGCGCACTGTTTCGCGAATTCGCGGTGACGCTTGCCGGCTCGGTGGTGCTTTCGGGTGTCGTCGCCCTAACCGTCACGCCGATGATGTCGGCACGCATCCTGAGGGCCGGGTCGCACAGCCGCTTCCAGCGCATTGTCGACAACACGTTCGGGCGCGTCGAACACGTCTACGAGCGGCTGGTCAGCGGCTCGCTGAAATATCGCCCGGTGACGCTGATGATCGTCATCGCACTGGTCGCCACGACCGGCTTCATGTTCACAAAGACCGCGAGCGAACTGGCGCCGGAAGAAGACCAGGGCTTCTTGCTGTCTATTGTGAACGCGCCGCGTTACGCGACGTCGGACTACACCGAGACCTATGTGAACCAGATTCTCGGGCTGGTGAATGATATCCCCGAAACCAGGGCACGGTTCTCCGCCGTCGCGTTCCAAGGCCCGACCAACAGCGCTTTCGTCGGCTTTGCGTTCAAGGACTGGGCCGAGCGCGCGCGCAGCTCGAAGGAACTTCAGGAAGACATCACTGCCCGCCTTGCCAAGGTGGCAGGCGTCGAGGCTTTCGTCTTCGCACCACCGACGCTGCCCGGCTCCGGCGGCGGCCTGCCAATCACGATGGTGGTGCGCTCGACCGGGGAGGCCTCCCAGGTGTACGAGGCCGCCGAGAATATCAAGAACAAGGCGCAGGCCTCCGGTCGCTTCCTCGCCGTGCAGAATTCCATGTCCTACGATGCGCCGCAAGTGACAGTGACGATCGACCGCGACCGCGCCGCGGCACTCAACCTGCCGATCGCCGAAATCGGCCGGACGCTGACCCTCTTGGTCGGTGGCGCCGAGGTGGCGCAATTCGACCGCGAATCCAACAGCTACGACATCATCCCGCAGGTGCCGCAGCAATTCCGCGACAATCCCGAAAAACTTGGGGAGTATTTCGTGCGCAGCGTCTCGGGTGAGATGGTGCCGCTCTCTGCGGTGGTGAAGATCTCGACCAACGCGTCGCCGGCGGCGATCGAGCAATTCAACCAGTTGAATTCCGCAACGATTTCCGCCTTGCCGCTGCCTGGCGTCACCACCGGCGACGGTTTGAAAGCTATCGAGGATATCGCCAAGGAGAGCCTGCCGGACACTTTCTTCATCGACTATACCGGTCAATCGCGGCAGGAGAAGGAACAGGGCTACACGATCATCATCGCCTTCGCGGCGGCAGTGCTCGTCATCTACCTGGTGCTGGCGGCGCAGTTCGAAAGCTTCCGCGATCCGTTGATCATCATGATGGCGGTGCCACTCTCGATCTTCGGCGCGATCGTGCCGCTTAATATCGGGCTCGGCACGCTCAATATCTACACCCAGGTTGGCCTCATCACGCTGATCGGCCTCATCACCAAGCACGGCATCCTCCTGGTCGAGTTCGCCAACCAGCACCGTGAAATGCACGGCATGCGGCGGCGCGATGCGATCATCGCGTCGGCCAGGGTGCGGCTGCGGCCGATCCTGATGACGACGGCGGCGATGGCGCTCGGCGTGGTGCCGCTGATCATCTCCAGCGGCGCGGGTGCCGCGGCACGCTATTCGATGGGCTTGGTGATCTTCACCGGCATCCTGGTCGGAACCATGTTCACGCTGTTTGTGGTGCCGATGTTCTACACCTTTATCGCCAGCAAGGACCTGCCGCATCACGCTGAAAAGCCGGATCCGAAGCTGATGCCGGTGATGCCGGATTAGATTGTACTAACCCAGATTAGATTGTACTAACATTGTACAATAAAAAGGCCGGATTTCCGACCTTTTTGAGCGACACAAGAGCAGCATCGCTCACTTGACGATGACGATGCTGGTGTTGGCCGGGCCGAAGACCTCGACGAGCTGGTAGAAATCGGCGGCGTTGTCCGGATGCAGACGCACGCAGCCATGCGAGGCCGGCTGGCCGAGGCGCTTGATGGCGCTTGTCGCATGTACGGCGTAGCCGCCGTTGAAGAACACCGAATGCGGCATCGGGGCGTTGTCGTATTTCTTCGAATACCAAATTTCATGCATGCGGGTCGGCTTGAACGAACCGGTCGGTGTGACGTGCGTCCTGTCGCCCGTCGAAACCTTCCAGGCGAATGTCGGCCGGCCGTCGACCAGAATTTCCATGGTCTGCTGAGATAGCGACACACGCGCGACGATCTTGTTGGCGGCGGCGTGGGCTGCGCCGTTGCCGGCACTGACAAGCAAGGCAGTACCGGTGATGACGGCGGCGGCGATGTTGATGAGCTTGGCGGAAATGGCAGTGTACATGATGTCTCCCCTATTCTGCCGGTCGGGACCGGCCCAATTGATGACCGGCTTATCGGGGCGTCATGTTTCAAGCCGATTTCGCAAGATGCTCGTTTGTGTTTCGATTCTGTTTCCCCTGGTTAACAGAAAAGGTCCGTGCAAAGCAGCTTGCAGTTGCATGACGTCGTCATGACGGGTGGCGTGTTTGCCTAGGCGGATCGGCCAAACCGCGGCGCCAATACGCGATTGCCTTTCGTTTGATGGGAATTCACCTGACTCCGAAACCGAGCTGCAACAAAGCGCAGCGTCGGCGGCATGATCCGGATACAGCGAACAGGCAAAGTTGACCTAACGAAAACAGCGGGCAACGAACGATCGGAAGCCAACACTGTTTTCGCTACGGCCTGGATTGATCTGGACACTTTCCAGCCTGCGCGTCGACCGGCTCAAGCCCCTCTGGCGGGGGCGGCTTAGGGCCGTTGAGGATGCGCGGCGCCTCCGGCAACTTGCAGCCGAGAGGACCGAAGGCCCGCGCCGCAACGGGGGGCTCCGCTGGCGGCGCGGGCGCTTCGGGGGTTCCCCTGAAGTGCCCGTAAATTCCAATTTTGAGGAACGAACAGGATGAAAACGAAATTCGCCGCTTCCGTGCTTTCCGCCCTGCTTTACGTCCAGGGCCTGCTCGGCATTGCCGGCCTCGCCACCGTGCTGCTGAAGGAACGTGCCCATGCCGGCGAGGTCAGTACGACCGGTGACATGCCGTCCGGCCCGTCGCTTCTCGTGGTGCGCTGAAGAGCATCGGACCCTAAAGTGGAAACCGGTTTTGGGAAAACCCGATGCTCAAGACAAAGGGTGGCTGTCCTGCCTTCAATCGGCGAATTGCGTCGGCGGATCGAACCGGTAACCGGCACCCCGTATGGTGGTGATGGTTTCGGTATCGAGCTTGCGGCGCAGCCGCACGATGCGCGAATCGATCGACCGATCGAACGCTTCGGCATTTTCGGCGGGCGCGGCGGCGATGATGTCGTCCCGCGTCAGCACCTTGCGCGGGCTGGCCAGGAACAGCCTGAGCAGCGCCACCTGCCCGGGGGACAGCTGTTCTTCGGTTCCCGAGCGGTGCATGACAATGGCCGATCGGAGATCGACGGTCGCGTTCTCCAGCACGATCAGTTCCCCGGCGCTCCTGCCGCGCCGAGCCAGAAGGCCGCCGACGCGAGCCGCAAGCTCCCTGACATTGAGCGGGCTTTCGACGACGTCGGCGGCGCCGAGTTCGAGCGCCAGAACCTTGTCGACCAGATCGGCCGGGCGGCAGATCAGGATGAAATCCGGGCCACCTTCGCCGCCATGTCGCCTGAGCAGGTCTCGCCCCTCCGCCTGGCTGACGCTGTCGCCGACAACCACGACATCGATACCCTTTTCCGAAAGCAGCGATTCGGCTTCCCACGGCTGTCGCGCCGCACGGACGTCATGACCGCGCCGCTCGAGATGATCGGCGAGATCGGTGGCAATTACTTCAGCGACGGAAACAAGCGCGATAACGGATCGTGCAGCCATGTTTTTCTACCCCGCATACGGCAACCCAAGAAGAGTGCTGGACATCATGTTTATACCCAATCTACTTTCCACTGAAAGCGGGAGCGAAAGCATCGTGCGTGCACGAATTGTCATTGTCGAGGACGAGCCCGACCTGAGGGACGCGGTCGCCGAGTATCTGGGCGCCAGCGGCTATGATGTGGCCACGGCCGAAAGTGCGGCGGCGGCGCGCGACCTCTTGGAAGTGCAGTCCTTCCATCTGGCCATTCTCGACATCGCCATGCCGGGCGAGGACGGCCTGTCGCTCGGGCGCTGGATGCGGTCGAAAATGCCGATCGGCATCATCTATGCGACGGCCGCCGGCACTGCGCTCGACCGCATCGTCGGACTGGAGCTCGGCGCTGACGACTACATCGTAAAGCCTTACGAATTGCGCGAAGTGCTGGCCAGGGTGCGCAGCGTGCTGCGTCGCGTTCCGGAGCCGACCGAGCCACAAAAGGCCAAGGCTGAAACATCCGGCGGCCGCCGGTCCGTGAGCTTCGGACCCTTTCACGCCGATCTCGACGGCAGGCTCGTCACCGGCGCCAACGGCGCGGTCATTGACATGGCCAAGAGCGAGTTCGACGTGCTGGAGGTGTTCCTGACGCGCGCCAACCGGCTGTTGACGCGGGCGGCGATCTCCGAGGCGATCGGTTTCGTCGAGGATCCGGAATCGTCCCGCGCCGTCGACATCCGCATCATGCGGCTGAGAAAGAAGATCGAGGCGGATCCGGCCAATCCGAAATTCCTGCGCACGGTGCGCGGCGAAGGCTATATCTTCTCGCTGCCAGTGGGCGAAAATAACTAAGGCTTGAGGAAGCCGCGGCCAGGAAATGACGGCTGATCATGACGGCTGAAACAACACGCGTGGACGTGCAGGGCGCCAGGCAGGGCGCGGCGATGGTGGCCGTGCATGTGGTTCGCCGGCTGCGCGAAGCCGGTGACTGGCAGCGCGAGATGGAGGGTATCCTCCAAACGCTTTGCGAAGCCATGGATTGTCACCGCGGCATCCTGTTTCGCCTGCGCGAACTGCCTGGCCAGGGCTTCGCCCAGTCGGTCGCCGCTTATTGGATCGCCCCCCGGTTTGGCGGCGAGCTGGCGTCACCGACCGTCATCATGCAGTCGGTCGTCGATTCGGACCCATTGCTGGAACGGCTGGCGGAGGACGAGCGTCAAGGCAAGATTTTCGCCGGGCACACACGCGATCTCGAAGGCTTTCTGCGGACCGATTTCGAAAAGCAGAACATCAAGTCGTTCCTGTCGGTGTCGGTCTTTTCGCACGGCAATTTGTGGGGCACGCTGGCGGTCAACGACTGCATCCACGAACGCGAATGGACCGACCAGGAAGAGGCGGCGCTGCACATGGTGGCACTCGCCATCGGCGATGCCATCGAACGGTCGCCCTCCGACGCGCATGCCAGCGACGTCATTCGCCGCACCATGCTGCAGGCCTCGCTCGACGCTATCATCGTCATCGACGAGACCGGCTCGATCATCGAATTCAATCCGGCCGCCGAGAAGATGTTCGGCTATCGGCGCAGCGATATCCTCGGCAAGGACCTGCTCGATACGGTCGTGCCGGAATATTACCGCAAGGGCTATGCGTCAGGCGCCGAATACATGTCGGGCCGCGGCGCGCCGATGGTCGGCCAACGGCTTGAAACGGTCACCCAGAATGCCGCCGGCGAGGTTTTCCCGATCGAGCTGACGGCAACCGAGATGCGGGTCGCCGATCGCCAGCTGATCTTCGGCTCCATCCGCGACCTGCGCGACAAGTTGCGGGCTGAGGAGGAAATCAACCGCCAGCGCGAAAAACTGCACCAGAACGAGAAGATGGCGGCAATGGGGTCGCTGCTCGCCGGCGTTTCGCACGAGCTCAACAATCCGCTGGCCGTGGTTGTCGCCCAGTCGACGCTGCTGCACGAATTCGCCGCCGATCCGCAGACCAAGGTGCGCGCCGAAAAGGTGCGCGCCGCTGCCGAGCGCTGCGGCCGTATCGTCAAGAGCTTCCTGTCGATGGTCCGCCTGCACCCGGCTGCACAGGCAGAAACCGACCTCAACCAGGTGATCCGCGCCGCACTCGAAGTGACCGCCTATGGCGCACGGTCGAGCGGCATCATCATCGACACCGATTTCGCCAGCGGCCCACTGCTGGCCATGGCAGATGCCGACCACGTGACGCAGGTAGCCGCCAACTTCCTCATCAACAGCCAGCATGCCTTGGCCGGCGTTGCCGGCGACCGCCGGATCAAGGTCCGGACGTTTCGCAGCGACCGCGGCAATCCCGGATTCTCGGTCGAGGACAACGGACCAGGCGTGCCGGAAGCGATACGTTCACGCATATTCGAATCCTATTTCACCACCAAGCCGGTCGGTGTCGGTACCGGCATCGGTCTGTCAATCTCGAAATCGATCATCGAGCGGCACAATGGCAATATCTGGTTCGAGGAGGTTTCGCCGAGAGGTGTGCGTTTTGTCGTGCAGCTGCCGGCGATCGCGGCCGGCGCGGCCGCCGCCGGCGAAGCTCCGTCGCGGTCGAGCGGCTTGCGTCACGCGCTGATCATAGACGATGAGCCGGATGTCGCCGCGTCGCTGTCCGACATTCTGGAGTTGATGGGTATCAAGTCGCGGATCGTGCCGGCCTGGGTCTCGGCCGCCGCGACGCTGAGTGGCCATGTCCCGCCGGACATCGTGTTTTCCGATTTGCGCATGCCCGGCACCAGCGGCATAGCCGCCTATCGCGAGCTACTCGGCGAATTGCCGGGTCTGGCGCGGCGCTTCGTGCTTGTCACCGGCGATCTGATCGGCGCGAAAGGCGAGATCGAGGCGCTGCCGGCGCCGCAACGGCCGCCAATCCTCGAAAAACCGTTCAGCACGCTGGATGTGCGCGGCGTGCTCTCGGCCATTGCCGAGCAGGCCGCTCTGGGCGGCTAGACTCCGCCATCTCTCCCGGAAGAAAAAGGCTCCCGGCCGACATTGCGGCGGGAGCCTGACTGGAGTGCTGGAGGGCGCTCGCAAAAAATCAAAAAACGTTCGGCGTATCGGCCAGCCGGGCGGCGTTGGCGATCATGCGGACCGGCCGTGTCTTGCCCGACTGGGCGGCGATGACGCGCAGGCAGTCCAGGCTCTCGGCGCCCCAGGCCTGCCCCTTGCAGGCGAAATCGATCTCCGAAATCGGGAGGCGCGCCGTCTTGGTGGTGGTCGTCGCGCCATCGATGAGGTTGGCCGGCGGGTTCAGTGAGGCGAAGGCCGGACCGACGGTCGGCGTCAACGCCATGCCGGCAAATGCGGCGGACGCCAGCAGCATGAACATCGCCATTGGATGATCACTGGCGCGCTGGCGCAGCGCCAGCTTCGGGCGCCGGTCGTTACGTTGGGGACCCTGCTGGCGAAGGTCGGTATTGGTGACCTGGATTTTCGTACGCATCGTCGTTTCCTTCGGTCTTCTTCTTTTCTCCGTTGAAACGAACCTAATCGCACCTTGTAACCGGCCAACGATGATGGATTAACGATTGTGTAACCGGCATGAAACCAAGCCCGCAGCCATTCCTGGGCAACCGATCAGGCGTAGCTGCAGCGCAGGTGGCATTCTCGTTTCCGCTACCCACGGCACCAGATTCACGTCGCCTTTCCAGGCCCCAGGAGCGTCGGGCGCTCAACAAGCGTGAGGGGATTAACGTCCGGAATTCCCGGGATTTTCCCGGCTTCGATCATTCGGACTCGGCTCTCAAATCCCGCTCGATTTCCCGCTAAGAATTCTCCCCATTTTTGCAAGCCATTGCATTTCAACGGAAAATATGCTTTTATTGAACGATCATTCAATAAATAAAGAGCCTTTATGAACCCGCATCTGCGTGACGTGGCAATTCCCAACGATTGGGATCGGCGGGGGCTGCCGGGCTGGAGCTATCATTCCGACGCCTTGCTCGAACTCGAGAAAGAGCACGTCTTCCGCAATCATTGGCAGATCGCCGGCCATGTCTGCGACGTGCCGAACGCCGGCGACTATCTGACGATGGATGTTGTCGGCGAGCGGGCGCTGATCGTGCGCGGCAAGGATGGCGTTGTACGCGCCTTCAACAATATGTGCCGCCACCGCGGCAGTCGCGTCGTCGCCGACAGTCAGGGCACTTGCAAGAACGCGCTGGTCTGCCCTTTCCATGGCTGGGTCTACAATCTCGACGGCACGCTGCGCGGTGCTGCCCGCCCGCGTTCCTTCCCCGACCTCGACAAGAGCGAATTCGGCTTGATGCCGCTCGAGCTCGAAATCTGGATGGGCTTCATCTTCATCCGCTTCCGCAAGGGTGGGCCGCAGCCATCCGTGGCCGAGCTGTTGAAGCCGATCGAAGCCGAGATTGCTCATTATGGCGTCGTCGAGATGGTGCCGTCCCGGGGCATCTGGACCCAAAATACGCCGGTCAACTGGAAGTCGGTGCGCGACGTCGACAATGAAGGCTACCACGTCGCCATGGCACATCCGGCGCTGCAGGATCTTTACGGTGCGACCTATTTCGACGAGCCGTTCGTCAACGGCGTGTCGCGCTCGTTCGCCACTTACAATCCGCATGCCGGACGGCGCTGGAGCGTCGCGCAATATATCAAGCTCGCACCCGAGGCGAAGCACCTGCCGGAGCACCTGCGCAAGGCCTGGATCTACTACGGCATCTTCCCGAACAACGTGCTGTCGATCATGCCGGAATCGGTGCAGTTCTATCAGGAATTCCCGCTGTCGACGGGTGAGACGCTGCTGCGCGGCGGCATCTACCGCTATCGCGACGAGACCAGGCAACAGGCGGCTGCGCGCTACCTATCCCACCGCATCGATCGCGACACGCTGGCCGAGGACGTGCAGCTTTCGATATGGTCCAACGAATCCATGCTGTCCGAAGCCTTCGGAGGTTTTTACCTCTCCGATCTCGAATATGGCGTGCGCACCCACCACGACCATTTGCGTAAGCAAATTCCCGTGCTCGGATTGGAGACCGCGCCCGAGGAGAAGGATATGTGGGCACTCAACGAGGCGCTCAAATCACGCTCCTGACGCCTTGGTCCTCAGGCCCAAATGGCGACCGGAATACCGAAACGATCGGCGAGCGGCGGATCCGGAAACGGCATTGCCTCGCCTCTGACGATGCGTCCGGCAACCACCATCATCGCCGCGGCATCGAGGAAATCGTCGGCGGCCGCGCCGCGCGGCGGCGTCTGGTCGAGAAAATCCTCGCTATGACCATGCTGGGCAAGCAGCGCCTGGCGTTCGGCCATGCCGGCCGGATTGATGTTGCCCCTGATCTTCTTGGGCAGGCGCATAGCGCGGTCGCCGTTCAGTTTGCAGAAGGCAACTTCCGGATGCGATTCGAAGACGCGGCTGCGCAGTTCGGGCCGCGCGATCAGCAGCGAATCGATCTCGCGGATCTTGGCGAAGATGCCGAAGGCCTGGATCGAGACGCCGCGCGGCGGATCTGATGTCGTCCTGGCCACCTCGCTTGCCTTGCGATGTGCGGCGTACCAGGCATCGACCGTGGTGAAAGCTTCGATCTCGGCGTAGAGCGCGGCGCGGGAGGGAATGGCAAAGACACTGGACTGCCGGGCCCCGAGCAGCGGCCGCACCAGCGCCTCCGGGCCGCGACCGCCTCTTTGCGAGAAATCGGGCAGGCCGATCGGCATGTCGACCGCCACGATCGCATTGACGGGCAGTCGGTCGAGCAACGCCGCGAAGCTTGGGAAAACGGCTGTAGACGGTGCCGCACCGGGATCGCGGCGGACGGCTATCCAGCCAGCCTTGCAACCGTCGACGCCGACAAGCACAACGTCCTCGGGCACAACGCTCTCAGGCACGACATCGTCGGGCACCACATGGCCGGGCGCAACATGCTCGGGCGCAACATCCTGCGGCACGGCGTTTTCGGCCTGCGTCACGCCCGGCGGTCCCGTTCCGGATGCAGGAGATGGCGAAGCTGCACCATCGCCATTGGGTGCGACAGGCTCTGGGCATCGGTCTCGAGCTGCAACTCGTCGCCGCCGCGCTTAGCGGTGCGCGCCAGGATCTCGTAGACCGCCGCAGTGGTCGATTGCAGAGCCTTGGCGGCCGGCTGGCCGGACAGGATCCGCGCCAGGTAAACGGCAGCCGTCAGGTCGCCGAGCCCATTCGGCGGCTTGTCGATGAGCCGGTGTTCGGCGAGCAGCGCCTCCCTGCCTGTGAGCAGCAAATTGCCGGTGCCGCCGGCCATCGTCGCCGGCGCCGATGTGACCAGCATGGCCGGTGGGCCGGCCTGCAGGGCCGCAGCCATTGTCGATTTCAGGTCTGGCAGCGGCGCTCCGGCCATCCATTCCAGCTCGTAGCGGTTGGGCGTGGCGATATCGGCGATCGGCATCAGGCGGTCGCGCATGGCGATGGCGGTCGGCTCAGGTACGTAGAGGCCGCCCGAATCGCCCATCACCGGGTCGCAGATATAGAGGGCTTCCGGTGTCTTCGCCTTGACCGCGCCGACGAGCGAAGCAACGGCGTCGGCCTGGCCAGCCTCGCCGAGATAGCCGGACAGCACGGCGCCGACCTCGCCCAGCCACGGCGCGCGCTCGAGGTCGGTCATCAGCGCCTTGAACTGGTCCAGCGGCGGCACGATGCGGGTGGCCCGGCCATGGCCCGGATGCCAGGGCAAAATGACGGTCGGCACCGCCCAAACCGGAAAGCCGAGCGTCTCCAGCGCAAAGACGGCGGCACGGTTGCCGACCGAGCCACGTGCGACATGGCTGGAGACGACGATGACCGCGCGCGGCGCGTCGGTTTTCTCGGCACTCATTGATTTTCCTAACTGCCTCTGGTGACGAAAAGCACGAGCCAGATCAACAGGCCGATGGCAATAAGCAAGCCCGCTGCCCGACCGATGCGGGTGCCCCAATATTCGATCGGATCCGACCGGTCGGCATCGGCCGCGGTGACGCGGTCGCGCGCACCTCTGGCTGTTCGCGCGAGGAACGAGGTGCCGCCCGGGTCGGTCTCGCGCGCCACCCGTTCGATGATGCGGCGCGATTCCGCGTCGCTGTCGTGGCGTTTCGCCATGGTGACGTCCCGTTTTATGCCGAGCTTAACCCGTTCGCCTCGTCTGTCACAGGGCCCGACGGCGAATGGTAGAAAACCAGTAACACTTCTCGGCCGAAGTCATTTTCTTACGCAAGGATTGTGCTAATGCTTCGCCTGCCAATGCTATCGAGGGGACCTTATCATGCTTGCCCAGCGCCTTTCTTCACCGCCAATCTTCCGTAATATAGCTGCGTTCCTGGTCATGGCCGTCATGCTGCCGCTGCTTGCGGGCTGCGGCTACAACACCATCCCGACAGCTGAGGAAAACGCGAAGGCAGCGTGGAGCGAGGTGTTGAATCAATACCAGCGCCGCGCCGATCTCATCCCCAATCTTGTCAATACGGTCAAGGGATACGCCGCGCACGAGAAGGATACGCTCGACGCCGTGGTCGAAGCGCGCGCCAAGGCGACGCAGGTGACCGTGAC
The DNA here is from genome assembly GCF_040322275.1 of Mesorhizobium sp. M0174. Taxonomy (NCBI): domain Bacteria; kingdom Pseudomonadati; phylum Pseudomonadota; class Alphaproteobacteria; order Hyphomicrobiales; family Phyllobacteriaceae; genus Mesorhizobium; species Mesorhizobium sp. M0174. The sequence continues at coordinate 6,876 of NZ_JAMYTB010000021.1, read as the reverse complement.
GCCGGAAACGCTGAACAATCCGGAAGCCTTCAAGAAATTCCAGGACAGTCAGGCCGGCTTGACCAGCGCGCTGTCGCGCCTGCTGGCGGTGGTGGAGAACTACCCCGATCTCAAGGCCAACCAGAACTTTCTGGCGCTGCAAGCACAACTCGAAGGCACCGAGAACCGCATCACGGTCGCCCGCCGCGACTATATCCAGGCAGTGAGAGAGTACAATCTGACGCTGAGGACCTTCCCGTCGGTGATCTGGGCGACCTTGTGGTTTCGCGGCAACCAGCCGTTTGCGAATTTCACCATCGAGGAGGATAAGATGCAGCCGCCGAAGGTCGATTTCGGCACCAACACCACGCAAGGCGGGTGAACGGCGCCTGTTGAGCCTGGGCCTGTTGGCCTTGTATTCCTTCGCGCCCCCCTCTGTCCTGCCGGACATCTCCCCACAGAGAGGGGTGGGAAGAAACGCCGCCCTGATTTTTCTTGGCTTCGTTCTAACCTTTCTCCTGCTCCCTCTCATCGTTCTCGCCGCCGAATTGCCGGCGCTGACCGGACGGGTCGTCGACAATGCCGGCATCATCGATGCCGCGACCGAGGCGGCGCTGACGCAGAAGCTTGCCGATTTCGAGACCAAAGGTTCGGACCAGATCGTCGTCGCGACCATCCCCAGCCTCGACGGCGAGGAAATCGAGCCTTACGCCAACCGGCTGTTCCGCGCCTGGAAACTGGGGCAGGCGAAGGAGAACAACGGCGTCCTGCTTCTGGTGGCGCCGAACGACCGCAAGATGCGCATCGAGGTCGGCTATGGGCTGGAAGGCACGCTGACCGACCTGCACACCAAGCTGATCATCGAAAACGACATGGTGCCGGCCTTCCGGGCCGGCGATTTCTCTGGCGGCATCAGCAAGGCCGTCGATGACATGATCATGGTGCTGGAAGGCAATCCCGAAGAGCTGGAAGCGCGCGGCAAGCGCAACCAGCAGGCGCCGTTCAACAGCGACGATCTGTTCTTCACGATCTTCATAGCCATCTGGGCAATCATCTTTTTCGGCGGCCTCGCAGCCTCCATCCTGCCGCCGATCTTCGGCAAGAAGATCGGTCCGGGCCGCTATCGCTGGTTGGGCATGACCTTCGAGCCAAACCGGCGGTCGTCCGGCGGCTGGTCGGGAGGTTCCGGCGGGGGATGGTCGTCGGGTTCAAGCGGTGGCGGGTTTTCCGGCGGCGGCGGTTCGTCCGGTGGCGGCGGCTCCTCGGGAAGTTGGTGACGAGATGACAAGACACGCCATCAGCCCGGTGGAATTCAGCCGTTTCATCAAAACGATCGGCACCGCGCTTATGGCCATGGCGGTGCTGCTGGTCGGCTTCGCGGCTATTGCCGCCGAATTGCCGGCGCTGACCGGACGGGTCGTCGACAATGCCGGCATCATCGATGCCGCAACCGAGGCGGCGCTGACGCAGAAGCTTGCCGATTTCGAGACCAAGGGTTCGGACCAGATCGTCGTCGCGACCATCCCCAGCCTCGACGGTGAGGAGATCGAGCCTTACGCCAACCGGCTGTTCCGCGCCTGGAAACTGGGCCAGGCGAAGGAGAACAACGGCGTCCTGCTTCTGGTGGCGCCGAACGACCGCAAGATGCGCATCGAGGTCGGCTATGGGCTGGAAGGCACGCTGACCGACCTGCACACCAAGCTGATCATCGAAAACGACATGGTGCCGGCCTTCCGTGCCGGCGATTTCTCTGGTGGCATCAGCAAGGCCGTCGATGACATGATCATGGTGCTGGAAGGCAATCCCGAAGAGCTGGAAGCCCGCGGCAAGCGCAATCCGGCGAATGACAATCCTGTCGATCCCATCTTCGTGCTGTTCATCGTCCTGTGGGCGACGATGTTCTTCGGCGGCTTGGCAATGGCATTCCTGCCGCCGATCTTCGGCACGAAGCTGTCGCCGGGCGTGTACAAGTGGCTGGGGATGACGTTCCGCTACGGCCGTGGGCCAGCTTCGTCATCCTCCGGTGGCGCTGGCTGGACGTCGGGGACCTCGTCCGGCAGTGGCTGGTCGTCTGGAAGTTCCGGCAGCGGTTGGTCGTCCGGAAGTTCGGGCGGTGGGTTTTCAGGTGGCGGCGGTTCGTCCGGCGGCGGCGGTTCTTCAGGAAGCTGGTGAGACATCAATCATGGCAACACGACCGATCAGCCCCGAAGATCATGAGCGGATCGCCGATGCGATCCGCGCTGCCGAAGCAAAGACCGACGGCGAGATCTACTGCGTCGTGGCGCATGCCAGCGACGGCTATTTCTTCCCGGCCGCTTTCATGGCGATGCTCGGCATGCTCGTCGTCAGCCTCGCCGTCGGTTACGGGCTGGAAGCCTGGTGGCTGTCGATCCGCTTGCCGCATTTCGTCATCGCCGAGCTTCTGGCGCTTGCCAGTGAGCTCATCCTGTTGTGGGCATTGCCCGCATTGCGCATCCATTTGGTGCCGAGGCGTCTGCGCTACCAAGCCGCCCACGCCAATGCGATGAAGCAGTTCCTCGCCCGCAACGTCCACCGCACCACGGCGCGCACGGGCGTGCTGGTGTTCGTCTCGATCGCCGAGCGCTATGCCGAGGTGGTCGCCGACAGCGGCATCGATTCTCGTGTCGGCCAGCATGTCTGGGACGGTGTCGTCCGCGACCTTACGGCGCATGCCGGCGACGATCGGCTTGCCGACGGGTTCGTCAAGGCGATCGAAGCGGTCGGTGCGGTACTGGCCGAGCATTTTCCGGTCTCGACCGGCGACAGCAACGAACTGGACGACCATCTGGTCGAGATTTGATCTCGCTAAAAGCGGTTTTCCAGCGTCTCAAGGACGCACTGTTCGGCTGTGTGAAAGCATCGCGGCGGCCGACCGGACTCTTGCAATCGGGCGCGGCGGGTTTATGGTTAACCAATCATGAATACGCTGAGCATCGACATCAGGAAAGCCGAACCACGCGATGCAGCCGCCATTGCCGACGTGCATCTCGAGGCCTGGCGCGGCGCCTATTCGGGCATCATCCCGCACCGTACACTGACATCGATGATCAACCGCCGCGGTGCCGATTGGTGGGCAAATGCCATTCGCCGCGCCGCCACCGTCCTGGTCGTCGAAATCGGCGGCAAAATTGCCGGCTACGCGACGATCGGCAAGAACCGAGCACGTGAGCTCAGGCAGCAGGGCGAGATCTACGAGCTTTACCTGCGGCCCGAATATCAAGGCATCGGGCTCGGCAGCCGGCTGTTCGCAGCCGCACGGGCACGGCTGGCCGACCATGGCCTGAAAGGCATGGTGGTTTGGGCGCTGGAAGACAATCAGAACGCACTTGCCTTCTATGCCGGCGCCGGCGGCCGCGATGTGGCCGAGGGCGTCGAGATCTTCGAGCAGAAGGCGCTGAAGAAGGTCGCTTTCGTCTGGGAATGACGGCCAGCGCATGATCCGGCCGGTTTCGGTTCGGACGATCCCCCCAGTACCATTCGCCGCATTGCACCATTCGCCATCGGCCGCTATCGATCTTCAATCGAGAGAGGGATAAAGCGATGCGGATCGAAGCGATTGCCAGCGGAAAGAACCCGCCCGAGGACGTCAACGTCATTATCGAGGTGCCGATCGGCGGCGAGCCGATCAAATACGAGATGGACAAAGAGGCCGGCACGCTGTTCGTCGACCGCTTCCTTCACACTTCGATGCGCTATCCCGGCAATTACGGTTTCGTACCACACACGCTATCGGGCGACGGCGACCCGATCGACGTGCTGGTCTGCAACACGCGCGCGCTGGTGCCAGGCTGCGTCATCAATGTGCGGCCGATCGGCGTGCTGGTGATGGAGGACAATGCCGGCCAGGACGAGAAGGTCATCGCGGTGCCTTCGCCCAAGCTGACCTTACGCTACGAGGACGTCCACGAATACACGCAATTGCCTGACATTACCCGCCAGCAAGTGCAGCATTTCTTCGAGCACTACAAGGATCTCGAACCCGGCAAATGGGTTAAGATCGAAGGCTGGTACGATGCGGCCTATGCCAAGAAGATGATCGTCGAGGCAATCGAGCGGGCCAAGCGCAAATAATTATCGGGCGCAAATAATCAGTTGTCGACGCGGCCGAAAGCGGGCGCGTCGCCGATCACTACGCGCTTGTCCTTGCCGCAGGCGAAGGTGCGTGCCTTCTCGTCGGCAAGCTTGCGCGCCTGATCGTTGGCGGCGGGATTGCCGGTGGCGAGCACAAGGCCGATCGTGCAGCCTTCGTGGGCGTCAGGCTGGGCAACCTTGGCGACGATCAACACTTCCGTCGACTTGTTCTCGCCCTCGGTATCGCTGATCGAGCGACGATGAATGACGGCGAACGGAATGGTAGTTTTGCCGTTGGTTTCGATCCGCCACTCGACTTTAGGTCCAGCCGAGTTGAGGCCGGAAAAGCTTTCCCAGACCGTGGTCATATCGCCGGGTGGAAAGCCGTAGAACAGCGATTCCCGCGCGTCGTCGTAGGAAACCATCACCGGGTAGCCGCCATAACCCGAACAGGCGAGGTCGGCCCAGTCGCCGTCGCCTTCCTCCGCCTGGGCATAAGTCACGCAGTCCTTCTCCCAGACGAGATCGGTATAGACGCTGGATATGTCGCCAGCCCGGGCGGCGTTGCAGAAGCCGGCGAAGGCAAGCGGGATCAAAAGAGCGCGCATGGCGGACAACTCCGTTCGGGCTGCCGCAGCGTACCGTCAAATCTAGCAGCAGCCTAGACGAACTCAGGCTGCTCACAGTGATCTGGTAAACGGAACGCTATTTCTTCAAGCTTGCCTCGATCAGAAGGTCGGCGTTGCGGGCGACCGACTGCGCCGGCCCGCCGACACCGAACAGCTGGCCGCTGATATAGGCGCCCTCGATCAGGAGCAGCAGCCCGTCGCCTAGCGTGTCGGCGTCGCCGGCGCCCATCTCTGCCGCCATGGCACGCAGGCGCCGGCGCAATTCCCGCTTGTTGGCTTCGCTCACGACGCGGGCTGGATGGCCATGTTCGGGATATTCGACCGCGGCATTGGTCATGCCGCAGCCGCGATAATCGGGCCTTTGCGTACGCTTGCCGACACGCGTCAGGAAGGCGAGGATCTGCGCGCGCGGATCGCCGGGATGGGCATTCACCGCCTCGTCGAAGCGCTCCCAAAATTCGAGGTCATAGTGCCGGAGATAGGATGCGGCCAACTCATCCTTGGACGGAAAGCTGCGGTAGAGGCTCGGCTTGGTGACGCCGGCACGCCGCACGATCTCGTCGACGCCGATCGCCCTGATGCCTTGCCGGTAAAACAGGTCGCGCGCCACCTGGAGAATCCGTTCGGCGGCGCGAGGCGGCGGTGCGTCATTCGCCTTGATCGTTGGTTCAATGCTTTTCATGTCTGGTGTACCGATTAGCTGGTTGACAATGTTACCGGTCGGTACGTATGTTTCGCGCTCCTGCAACGTACCGGTCAGTAACATGATAGCTCAATCCCGCCCGTTTGGCCAGCGCTACGCTTTCGTCGTGGTCGCCGTCATCTTCCTTTGCCTGCTGATCGCAGCGGGCCTGCGTTCGGCGCCGGCAGTCATGATGCTGCCGCTGGAGAACAGTTTCGGCTGGCGGCGCGACGTCGTCTCACTGGCCGCTGCCACTGGCATCTTCCTCTATGGCCTGACCGGGCCGTTTGCCGCGGCGCTGATGGAGCGGATCGGGCTGCGCCGCACCTTGCTTGCCGCGCTGCTTTTGATGTCGGGATCGACCGCGCTCAGCCTGTTGATGACCAAGCCGTGGCATCTGCTCCTCACCTGGGGCGTGTTTTCCGGCGTCAGCTCGGGCGCCGTCGCCACCGTGCTCGGCGCAACCATCGTCAACCGCTGGTTCAAGACCAATCGCGGCCTGGTGATGGGACTGATGTCGGCGTCCAGCGCCACCGGGCTGCTGGTCTTCCTGCCGTTGCTCGCCTCGCTCGCCCAGTCAGGCGGCTGGAAGCCGGTCGCCATCGCCATTGCCGTGGCCACCGCCTGCCTGGTGCCGCTGGTCTATATGCTGGTGCCGGAGCGCCCGGCCTCGATCGGCATGGTCCGCTATGGCGCCGATGCCAACGACGTGCCGCCGGCGCCGCCGGCCGCGCAAGGCAATTTCCTTTCGCATACGCTGAGCACGCTGCGCCGCGCCGCCGGTACACGTGTGTTCTGGTACCTGTTCGCCACTTTCTTCGTCTGCGGCTTCACCACCAACGGGCTGGTCGGCACGCACCTGATCGCCTTTTGCGGCGACATGGGCATAGGCGAAGTGCAAGCCGCCGGCCTGCTGTCGATGATGGGCATTTTCGACCTGATCGGCACGACGCTATCGGGCTGGCTCACCGACCGTTTCGATCCGCGCAAGCTGCTCGGCGTCTATTACGGCATCCGCGGCCTGTCGTTGATCTATCTGCCCTATTCCGGCTTTTCGGCAACCAGCCTGATCATCTTCGCCGTGTTTTACGGACTGGACTGGATCGCCACGGTGCCGCCGACGCTGAGGCTTTCCAACGAGGCGTTCGGCGACCGCAGCGGACCGATCGTCTTCGGTTGGATCGTCGCCGGCCATCAGGTTGGCGCCGCGACAGCGGCCTTCTTCGGCGGCACCATGCGCGAGCTGCAAGGCAATTACGAGCTTGCCTTCCTGATCGCCGGTATGACGGCAATAGCCGCCGCCTGCATCTCGCTGCTGATCAACACCAGCCGCCCGGCCTTCGAGCCGGAACCGCAGGCGGCTTGAGTTGCAACGGCTGAGCGCTAATCTTCCCCCTGTTTGGACCGGGGACATCGCGAACAGGTGTGCGAGGACATCGCGAACAGTTTGGCGCGCTTTGCGCTGGGGGGTTCGGGATGCCATTCGAGGACACG
>NZ_JAMYTB010000020.1:0-81345 GCF_040322275.1 Mesorhizobium sp. M0174 | reverse complement strand
CCGCCCCCCCCCCGTTGGGGGTGCGCCCCCAAAACCCGCCCGCCCCCCCCCACTCCCACTTATTGGCCCGGGCCCCGCGCGCCGCCGGGCGCGCGCCGGCTGCTCGTGAACCGCGCCCGGTCTTCTTCGGCAGGCTTCAGCGATCTTGCCCCCTTCGGCTTCGCGCCCCTGGCGCGGGGCAGCCTGTCGGCTGCTACTGGCAAGTACCTGGTCGGGTGCAGGCGGGGACGCCCACTCTTAACAACGGCTTCTTCAAGTATCCGCGACAATCGGCTGCTATGCGTTGGATGGTCAGCGCATGAAGTTGATCAGAACATCCCTCCGTTTCGGACACCTCCCCGCCCAAGGGTTACAAGGCCCCACCCCTCTAATCGATCCGGGTCGACTCGCCGTGCACCGCCGGCGTGGAAAGGGCGCCCGAGGCGCCCTTCATTTCAGATCGGCTGTCAGCAGGGCCGCCTTCGCGTTGCGTATCAGAAGCGGTAGGTGACACCTGCGCCTATCAACCACGGATCGAGCGCAGCCTTCCCCGTCAGCTTCGCGCCGTCGACCGTGACGTCGAAGTCTGGCTTGAGGAAAAGCTTCTTCACGTCGAAGTTGACGCCCCAGTGCTGATCCACCATGTAGTCGAACCCGACCTGCAGCGCGGCGCCGAACGTGTTCCTAACCTTGAGAGCGTCGGCGCTGCCGACATCCTGGTTATAGAATATCGTGTAGTTCACGCCGGCACCAACATAGGGCTTGAAAGCGCCGAAATTGGTAACATGATACTGCAATGTGAGCGTAGGCGGCAGCAGCCAAACCTTGCCGATCTTGCCCAGCCCGCCGATCGCTCCTTGGCCCCCGATGTTTGCATAGGTGGTGCCGAGTATGAGCTCGGCGGCGATGTTGTCCGTGAAGAAATAGGAGATATCGAGTTCCGGCGTCACCGTGTTCGAATAGGAAAGATCGGAGCCGGGCACTGCTTTGACGTAGCCCGAATCCTCAGTGACGACCCCCAACGCACGCAGGCGGATCTGCCAAGGGCTTGGCGCTTCCGTGACCGAGGCTCCCGCCTGCGGGACGCTCGCGGCTTGCGCAAGGTCCGCCGCGACGGCCTGCTGTCCCATCACGATGAGGACAACGGCCGCTGTTACTCCCCGTGCCGCGCGCATTTGGTTTCTCGCCATGATATTCTCTCCTTGCTGTTTAGAAATGATGCACTGGACTACGAAAAGTCTTGTTCGAATTGCGTGATTGGCGGAGCGCTCATGCGCAGTTTGCGTGGGACCGCGCACCGATTATTTGCGCCGTGCTCGCAATCATCGACCTGTACTCACTCAGAAGTAAGCGGGATAACCAAAGGCCTGCAGCTTTGCGGCCGTCTTACGCGCGTGACCCGGGTGGGACGCGGTCGTCCCGCTTCGGGCGAGCAGGATCGGCGGATAGGCGGCAAGGGTGGTCCCGGCGCCATAGTAGTGCGGATTCCGGCATCTTGCCAGAATTGTAGAGGTACTGACCGCGGCGCGTGATCACGGGAACCTTGTCAGGACGGTCGAAGATCGCTGTCAGGGCCTCGTGGTCGCGATCGAACTGTGTTCCACCGAAGTGCCCCAGGGTCCTGGCAGACTGGCTGGCGGCCCAGGCAAGTGTCTGTTCTCCTTCTACATCTTCGAGCCAAAGATGGGGATCATCGTACGGAGCATTCAGCGTTGGGCGGAAATCGAATACGGTCATGTCCGGATAACGTGAAGAATGATGTCGACTGGAAAACAGCCGCAACGTCCTGTCGGCTCGGAAAGGCCCAGTTTTCGCGGCTGCGACCGCATGTTGGCGAGCTTGATCATGGCGTGATTTCCCCTCAGTCCTTGCCGCAGGTTTGCGGATAGCCTTGCACGTGTCGTGCCAAACGAGAAAATCATTTCACAACAATGACATGGCTCTAATTGCGGTGTGTCTCATGTCCGACTTTGTCGAAGACCCGACAACGAGTGCAGCCGTGACCGCCTGATAGAACCTCCTGTGCGAGCTCGGTGGGCACTGCGGAATAGCAGTGAAGCTCACCGCGAACTGGCCGAGCTTCGGATCGACATCGGGGACGGGGCGATCGACGACCACTACGTCGCCGGTGTCGGGCGCGGCTCAGCCTGAGGACTCCGCGGCGGCGATCATCAAATAACTGCGTTTACGACGGCTCCCATTCCTGGCCGACCGGTGGCCGCGCAAAAGACTGCTTTGCGGCCTCATCCCTCCGCCTGGATTGAGTCGCAGGGACCGAATGGCGCACGTGCTCTTGGAACCGGCAGAGTGGTCATAACGCAATTCTCTTCCGGCTATCTTTACTGAGATTCGACAGTCCAGTTGGTGAAGGTCCCAGATCGCGCAATCATTGATGCGCTTAGGTCATGCGCCCATCCGCAACCATCTCATCAAGAGCATCGATCCGACACCAACATAGCGAATTGCTTCCCGATGAGAGAGGCCTCGCGGCGGCATGAGATTGCCTCACTCTTCATGATCGCGGCCTCCGAGATCGAGCCAGTGCAACGGCACGATAGGGCGAAGGATCTGGCAGCTCTTTCAACTGCCGACCTCGATGGGAGAAGGCATATCGCGATCTGACCGGCAGAGACACAAGGTCTGCACTGTCCGTTCATGAAGACTTCGTGCTGGTCTCCATAAGAGAAGTATTCTGGTGCAGAAGGTGCCCGATTAGCTATTCGGAAAAAGGCGACATCGACGTGCAAATCGGGCGCCGCCGTGAGCGTCCCCCCTCAATGTCGGATTTCCGACAGGATCGCAAATCCGCCAACCCATTGTTTTATAAATTTTTCCTTCTCTGGCACGGCCCATGCATGGGGTTCTGCAAACGCATCAGCGAGACGTCCTCCATGATCATGCGCATCGAAAATGCCGTCGCCGCAGTGAAAACCGCGCTCTCGCCTGCCATCAAGCCGCCGAAAGGCCGGCGCGTCATGGTCAAGGCGGGCGATTGCGCCGGCTTCAAACACCTTAATGGGCCTGGAAAGCTCCTCGCGTGACGGCGACGCGGGCATCCAGACGGGCGGAAAGGACATACGTCGTTGCCCCACGTCGCCGGCATGACCCGTCGATTGTCACCGCGCTGGAATGCTCGGGTCTACATTCGACGACCCGAACGCGCTGGACAAATTCTCGCAAACCCGGTCGGGACCGGGGCTCGAAACGTCCGCGAGGGGGCCCAATGGCTATGGCCGATATTCGCCGCGAACAAGCCGCCTAGTGGGAAGACTCTATAGGAGGAAGCAGTGGAGTTATCTTGCGTTGGGGTCGGTGCTGGGCCGTCTAATTTGAGCCTTGCGTGTCAGATACACGAGCAAGTTGGGCAAGGGGCACTGTTCCTGGATCGGCAGGTCGACTTCCGCTGGCATCCAGGCATCGCATTCGATTCCTCGGAGCTCCAGGTCAGCCACTTCAAGGATCTGGTCACACTGGTGAATCCGCGATCAGCCTACACTTTCGTAAACTTCCTGCACGAGAACGGACGTTTGTACCACTTCCTGAACGCACAGTTCGAGGCTGTGTTCAGAGCTGAGTTTGAGCAGTACCTGAACTGGGCCTTCCACAGGAACCCACTTGTCCATGGCGGCGAGACCGTGCACGAAATCCGCTTTGACGGCGCGTTTCGGGTGCGGACCGATAACGCGGTTCTCGGCGCCAGAAACGTCGTGGTTGGCATTGGCAAGCAGGCGCAAATCCCGCCTCAGTTTCAGGGCTGGATTGGACGCAACCTGTTCCACTCATCTGTTTTACTGCACGTCCACCCTGAGGTGCGGAGAAAGCATGTCTGCGTGGTCGGCGGAGGCCAGTCGGGAGCCGAGGTGATGTTGCATCTTGTCGGCCTGCCGAAAGAACGGCGGCCTGCCTCGATCACTTGGGTCTCGCAGCGCGAAAACTATCTGCCTCTGGACAACAGCCCGTTCACAAACGAGTTGTTCATGCCCTGCTTTTCGGATCGTTTCGCGGCGATGAGCGAGTCGCAGCGTAAGCTGCTCCTGCGGCGTTTCGTGCTTGCCTCGGACGGCATTTCGGAAAGCACGTTGCGCGCGATCTATCAGGCGCTGTACCGCCACGCATTTTTCGAGCTAAACCGATGCGACATCACACTGCGGCCAGGCTGCACCGTCTCGCACTGCATCAACGCCGGCGCGGGTCACAGGCTGACCCTGCAGCACGGCATCGACGAAGTCGAAGAAGTCACGGCTGACATCGTTATCCTGGCCACCGGCTACGAGAACGCGGTGCCAGACTTCTTGGAACCCATCGCACACCGGCTGGAGCAGATCGACAATGAATTAGCTATTCGCGAGGATTTTTCGGTGAGCTGGGACGGACCGCGTGACAGACGCATCTTCGTACAAAACGCGAGCCTCGGGCAGCGCGGCCTGGCCGATCCGAACCTAAGCCTGCTGGCCTGGCGCGCGCGCCGCATCCTCGATAGCCTTCTTGGGCGCGCGCCATGCGCGAACCCCGAGCATCCTGGCTTCATCGGCCATACCTCGATCGAGAGCTGGCCCGCCCCCGCAGCCGAAGAAATGGGCAGCGGGATATGACTCGTAGACTTCTGATCATCGGCGGTGGCATCCTAGGAATGATGTCCGCCTCCGCTGCGGCGAAGGCCGGAGGCTTCTCCGGAATCATCGTGACCGAACAAGCCCTTGGACCAAGCGGCGCATCGCATTATTCTGGGGGCGTGCATTTCCCCTACGGTTGTGAAGACCGTACCAGGTCGCTCACTCGAAAGAGCGCCGTGGTCTTGGCGGCCATGGCTGGGTCGGCGGTCAGCGGATGGTGCCGGCCTTTAGCGATGCGTGTCGTGGCTGGACCGGGTGAAGCGATTGATCCGGCCCAGTTTACGGAACCCCTGGACCCGGCTGAGCCTGACATAGGCAGTCTCGCGCCGAGCTTCTGTGGACAATATCCGCCGGAGCGGAACGCACTTAGCATCGCCGTCCCACATGACGTGAGTCCGTCTCCGTGGACCCGCAACTTGACCAGCGCCCGACTGCCCTAATTGGGATGTCCGACCAACCAGTCTTTCCAACAGGAGGCCTTTCGCATGTTGACTGATGCACAAAGAGAAAAGTGGCAGAAAGACGGATACGTCAGGCTCGAAAGGTTCTTCGCTCCAGCGGCTCAGGAAGATATCTCTACTTTTGTCGAAGATATGTCACGCTGGGATGTCAGCGATGATAAATGGCTCATGTGGTTCGAGAAGACGACGGACAATCGAAAGATCATCTCCAAGATCGAGAATTTTCTCGACTTCCATGATCCATTGCGTCGTTTGCTCTTAGAAGATCAGCGCATAAAGTCAGCGGTCGAGGATTTGCTTGGCGAAGATTCGCGCAGGCTCAAGGAGTTGCTGATTTTCCACTACCCCGACAGCGGCGGGTATCTCCCGCATCAGGACATTTATCACATTCCACACAAACTCCCCGACCGGATGGTCCATGCGGTGGTTGCCATAGGCATCGACGACTCCGACCCGGAAAACGGCGGGCTTTTCTTCAGCCCCGGCAACCACAAGAAGGGGGTGTTTCCCATGGATGCCGGTGGGGTGATCGATCCTCAAGTCGCCGAAATGTTCTCCTGGGAACCCGTAGTATGGAAGGCTGGCGACATCTTCATCTTCGACGATTACGCACCGCACTACTCACGACCGAACAAAAGCAATCGTTCGCGGCGGACACTCTACTTGGTGTTCCAGCGTGCTTCAACCGGTGGACCGACCCGCGCTGAATATAACGTGCTTAAGCGCGCCCTTAACCCGCCCGAGGGCAAAGTGGCCGATCTCGACAAACTCAAGCCCCCAAATGGCATTTTCTATCGCGATTGAGCTCACGCAGCCAGGCGGAGGCATGCACACGGAACTGATCAACCGCTCAAAAATTCGCGGAAAGTATGGCGTTCTGATTTGCGGGCTCGCGGAGCATCGACCGCAGCCCGTCAAGACGCTTCGGCACGTGGATTGTGGAGGTGGTCGCGGGCGGTCTTCTATGACGCCTACAGCCCGACTTGCGCCCCTCTCGTCGCCCGCCTGGCGGCCCAGAGCCGCATTATTCTGGCCGGGGCCGCCAACGGGTTGGGCTACCGCCCCTCTGCGCAATTTGCACAAGAGGCTGTTGCGTTGGCAGCCGAAGATACCACTGCTTCAACAGCTTAGGTTCGTCATGCGCAAACACAAGTTTTCTCGAACCGGGCTGTCGCGCGCGTTCGGTATCGACATGGCCACGCTTGGAACGGGAAGCGCCGGCACGGGGTTTTCGTTCGGTAGGGTGGCACCGGGCATTACATCCGAGCCCCATCGGCACGACGAAATCGAGGCCTTCGTGGTCCTGTCTGGCGCGGGCAAGGTCACGACCGACCGTGGGGAAATCTCGGTCGAGGCGAGCGATGTCGTTCTGTTCCACCCTTTTGAAGCGCATGTGCTGCGCAACGACGGAAACGAAGACCTAGATTTCGTCGATGTCTACTGGCGAGACGGCGAGGCCGCCCTTGATGCCGCTGCAAAGACCACGGCTCCACGCGGGCCGATCTTCGTCTTCTCCACGCCGCCAACGCCAAATGGCGATCTGCATCTGGGGCATCTTTCTGGCCCCTATTTCGGCGCCGACGTCTATACTCGTTTCCTGCGCATGAAAGGAGTCGAGGCATATCACCTCACTGGAAGCGATGACAACCAGAGCTACGTCACGACACGCGCCGATGCCGATCAATCGACGCCTGCAAACGTGGCGCGCTACTACACCGACGAGATTCGCGCCACGCTTGCACTTTTCGATTGTGACGTCCACAGCTTCCAACCCACAATGGGCGATGACGGTTACGGCGAGTTTCAAGCCGCGTGTTTCCGCAGTCTTCTGAGCAGCACGGCGGTAGATCTGCGCCAGAGCCCTGCGCTTTTCGATGCTGTGACAGGCCACTATCTTTACGAACCGGATGTTAGCGGCCTCTGCCCCGATTGCGGCGGCTCCGCCGGTGGCAACATCTGTGAGGAATGCGGCGCCCCAAACCTTTGCCACGACTTGGGTGCAGCCCGGTCACGGCAGTCTGCCGAGGCGCCGCTGGTCGGCTCCGTCCGCCGCCCGGAACTTGCCTTGGACCGATGCTACGACAATATCGACCTGCATCTAAGGGCGTCGGGCGTCCCGCTACGGATCTTGGATCTCTTCGCGCGCCTACGCCGACGCGGCAACTTTTCAGTGCCCATTACCCACCCCTCGGACTGGGGCCTGCCGGCCGAAGGGTTCCCGGGGCAAGTGATCTGGGTCTGGCCGGAAATGGCCTTCGGTTTTCTTTACAACATCCAGGCGCTCGGCCGCTTGCTGGGTCGCGACTGGAAGGCGGAGATGCCCGGCAACGACTGGCAGATTGTCCATTTCTTCGGCTTCGACAATTCGTTCTACCACGCGCTACTCTACCCCGCTCTTTACGCCGAGGTCTTCCCCCACTGGACGCCACGCATCCACTATCACGTCAACGAGTTCTACCTGCTCGACGGCAAGAAGTTCTCAACCAGCTGCCGCCATGCGGTCTGGGGCAAGGAGGTTCTGAGCCCAAAGACAGTCGACGTGGTGCGTCTTCATTTGGGCCTGACACGCCCGGAAGGTGAGCGGACGGATTTCACGCTGGACGCGCTGCGCCGCACCGAGAACGAGGTGTTCCAAGGGATTTGGCTGAACTGGCTTGATGCGTTGAACCAGGAAATCAAGCAGGATTTTGCCGGCCGTGTACCCGATGCAGGCGACTGGAGCCCGGCCGACCGCGCCTTCTTTGCTCGGATAGAGATCTATCGCGCGGCGATGGAGCGCGCCTATTCGGACGAAGGCTTCTCGGTCCGGCGCGCGGCCGCTCAGGTCTGCGATTTCGTGCGCGATTGCGTGATCTACCGTCAGGCGCGAGACTATGCGGCGGCGCGACGTTTCTATCCCGCCCGCAATCGGACTTCGCTAGCCCTTCAGACGACGGCCGCTGCGATCCTGGCACCGACACTCGCTCCGCTGATGCCCCGATTCGCCAGAACGCTGGCGCGAGGCATAGATGGCGTCTCAACCGAAACATGGCCCCGGTCCGTCCAGCGCCTTGCGCCCGGGACGCGCTTTGATCTCGGACCCGTGTTGGTGTTCTACGCCAAATCCGGCAATCCTCATCTCGATGAGGAGGAAGCACTATGAGCCCAAAGGTGCACCAGTGAGCTATCCCAATCTCGACCAGATCTGCGCGGCAATCAAAGTCGATGATGCCAAATATCTTTACTCGCTGTCACTGGCGGCCGAAGCCGCTATCAGACGGTAGAGACCAGATTGGCGGACCTGAACCAACGCACCGTCGACACCCTGGCCCTCGTCTTCGAGGACCGCTCGGCCGATCGCTTCCCAGCCCTTGCTGTTTCGTGCCGCAAATGCCGTGTGGGCTCGACTGCGCTGACCAACTCTTCGGCATCGCGGGATTTCCGTCCTCCAGCCGGTCAAGACTGTCATGCGGTTCGAGGCGCTTGGTCAACCTGGCGCGCCCTGGATCGTGCGCCGATCACCGGAAATGTCGAATGCAAATGCCTGCCTGATGGTATCTTCCATTCTGTCGGAGCCTGTACTGGCGCGGCAGTCGGCCGAACAACAACTGAGCTACTGACAATCGGAAGGTAGCAGGTTCAAAATTCTGCCCCAGAAACCGGATATTGCGCACAACCAGCGTTCACGATCGCGATGGTGCACAAGCTTCCAACGCCGCGCAAAGACAGTCCGTCGCCTGAAGGTATTCGGCGAGGGCCGCCAAATCCCTCGCAAGCGTATCCTCCGTCACATGCACGCCGTCTTCGCCGATAATGCAGACGCTTGTCTCGTCGAGAGATAAGTCCAGCCAGGGTGCTCCTTCAGGATTGCGTGTTTGCTCGGGTACGGAGCCGGCCCTCAGTTCCCAATCGAAGAGCGATCCTATAATTTGGAGATCGCTCGCTAGGTTACCCGGCTGTGAACCCTGCAAGCCGAAAATTCAGATGCCGCCCATGCAGAGATATTTCATTTCGAGGTAGTCCTCGAGGCCATGGCGGGATCCCTCCCGCCCGATGCCGGACTGTTTTATCCCACCGAACGGCGCCGCTTCTGAAGACATCCGGCCGGTATTTACCCCGACCATTCCATATTCCAAGGCCTCGGCCACACGCCAGACACGCTTCAGGTTGGAGGCATAAAAGTAGGCCGCGAGGCCGTAGATCGTGTCGTTGGCCTCACGCACGACCTGATCCGCATCTTTGAAGCGAATAATCGGTGCCAGCGGCCCGAATGTCTCTTCTTGCGCGACGGTCATCTCGCTGGAGACACCGGTCAGGACTGTCGGTTGGAAAAACGTGCCATTCGTGCCGATGCGTTTGCCCCCGCATCGAATTGCGCCGCCTTTGGCGACGGCATCGGCAATATGGGATTCGATCTTGGCCAAAGCGTGCTTGTCGATGAGCGGTCCGATGTCCACTCCGGGAGCGAAACCGTCACCAACTTGAAGTTGGCGAGCCCGTTGCACGAATTTCTCGACGAACTCGTCGTGAACGCCCGACTGGACATAAAGGCGGTTCGCCGAAACGCAGGTCTGGCCGGCATTGCGGAACTTCGCCTGGATCGCACCGTCAACCGCGGCATCGATATCGGCATCATCGAAGACGATGAAAGGTGCATTGCCGCCGAGCTCAAGGCTGACTTTTTTGATCTGGTCCGAGCACTGGCGCATGAGAAGGCGCCCGATCTCAGTCGACCCGGTGAAGCTGATCTTGCGGACCTTGGGATTGGTACAAAGTTCGCGGCCGACCGCGTCACCTTCGGACGCATAGATCAGGTTGACGACGCCTTCAGGAAAGCCAGCCTGATGGGCGAGGGCGAACATTGCTCCCGCCACCAGCGGCGTCTGTTCAGCGGGCTTGAGGACGATCGTGCAGCCCGCCGCCAAGGCTGGCGAGATTTTGCGCGCCACCATCGAGGCCGGGAAATTCCATGGCGTTATCGTGCCAACAACTCCGATGGGCTGCTTGATTACCAGCATTCGGCGGTCCATCGATGGTGCGGAGATCGTCTCGCCATAGACGCGATTGGCCTCCTCGGCGTACCATTGCAGATACGCCGCAGCATGCGATATCTCCGACTTGGCTTCGGCAAGCGGCTTGCCCATCTCCGCGGTGAGAATCGCGGCGAGATCGTCGGCGTGGTCGATGATCAACTGATGCCATCGCCATAGAACGTCGCTGCGCTCACGTGCGGTCAACCCTGCCCATCCAGGCTGCGCGACATAGGCCTTGTCGATCACAGCGCATGTCTCCTCGACACCCATGTCAGGTAGTTCTGCCAGCACTTCGCCAGTCGACGGGTTGAGGACCTCGAATGTCCGCTCGCTGATCCGCGTGCCAAGTGCCGGCAGGCGATCAATGGGTCCAAACAGGTCGGGGGATGTCAGGTGACGGATCATCGGCAGGCACAGGGGCAATACCGGATTCCTCCTCAACGCAGCAGGTATATATAGCAGGTGCGGTGTGTACTCCGCGACGTCCGGGTTCCTTATAGGGCCTCGGCCAGACAGCTGGTAGACCACGGTACCCAACTGGAAAGGGAGAAATACGCTAGAAGATGTCTCGCGGTTCTACTAGTCGAACGATTGAACAACGGACATCGGCTTCGCCAGCCCCGCGCAGTGGATGCTGGTGGCCTCGGCCTACAATCTGCGGACCACGAATCGGCGACTCTATCCACTCGAAGAGAGGCTGGCCTGAGGAGGAGCGCACCCCAATAATGACGCCGGAACCGGCAAATGCCTGGCAAGGCCCGCGAACACCGCTCCTCGCGGCTTTAAACAGATCCCGTTTACCCGGCGAGCGCCCGCAAGATGAGAAAGAGGATGGAGAGGAACAGGGTGGCGAAGGCGCGCCGAAGGAAGACCGGCCGGCGCATTTGCACGGGGATGGAGCTCATGATCAATTCCCCGCCTGTTGCTGCGGCAAAAGATAGCCTGTCGTCGAATGCTCGAGCACCAGATAACGCGCGGCGACCGCCTTGACCTCGTCGGTGGTCACCTTGCGGACGCGGTCCGGCCTCTCGAGCACGTCCTTCACATTGCCACCGGTGGTGAGCGTCTTGCCATAAATGTTGGCGATGTGGTCCAGCTCGTCGTGCGCAAAAATCACCGAGCGGATATAGCGGTCTTTGGCCTTGTCCAGCTCGTCGCTGGCGACGCCATCCTTGGCGATCCGGGCGACTTCGGCAACGGCCGCCGCTTCGAGATCGACTAGCTTTGCATCGCCGCGCGGCGAGCCGGAGATGGTGAAATTGGTGTCGTCTAGCATGGTGCCCTGGAAGGAGGCGCCGACCGCCGAGGCTATGCCTTGCTTGACGGCAAGCTCCTGATATAGCCGGCTGCGGTTACCGCCGCCGAGGATCTCGGCTAGCAGGTCGAGCGCCTCGGCCTCGCCGGGCTCTGCCGTATGATAGGACGGCACCACCCATTGAGTGGAAAAGCTCGGCACCGAAACGCGCGCATCGGTCAGCGTCACTGTGCGCCTGGTGTTCTGCTCCGGCTCGACCGGACGGTTGCGCGGGGGCAGGTCCGGCCCGCGCACAACCTTGCCATAGGTCTTCTCGGCCAGCGCCTTCACCGTCTCAGGCTCTACGTCGCCGGCCACCACCAGCACGGCGTTGTTCGGTCGGTAGTATTTGTTGTAGATGGTGAATGCGTCGGTGCCGTTCAGCTTCTCCATCTCCTGCATCCAGCCCATGACCGGAATGCGGTAGGGCTGGTTCTGCCGCAACGTCGCGTTGACCTCCTCGTCCAGCAGAGCATGCGGGTTCGTCTCTCTGTGCCAACGGCGCTCCTCCAGGATCACGTCGCGCTCGGTCTTGATATCATCGTCGTTGAGGATGAGGTTGAACATGCGATCGGCCTCGAAGCCCATCATCTCACCCAACGCCGAGGGCGCCACCGTCTCGAGGAAGGTGGTGTAGTCATAGGCGGTGAAGGCGTTATTGTAGCCGCCGATGGCTGAGACGGCTCGGTCGAACTCGCCGGCGGCGTGGTTGGTCGTCGCCTTGAACATCAGATGCTTGAGGAAATGGGCAAGACCGGATTTGCCGGGTGGCTCGTCGGCGCTGCCGATCTTGTACCAGAGCATATGAGTGACGATCGGCGCGCGGTGATCGGGGATTACGACCACTTCCATGCCGTTGTCGAGCAGGAAATCCGTCACCTTCCCGCCGTCGGTGGCGGCCAGAGCCGGAGCGGTCGTCACCAGGGCCAGCGCGGTGGCAATGAACGCCCTGCGCAGCCAGGGGGACGATCGATGGCTGCGGTTGTGGTGGTGGCTGGTCGAAAGGCAAGGTTCGAGGCAAAGTGATTTGTTCCTCATTTTGATGAAGTCGCTGCGTCCCCGTCTCCCCGCGTGGGAGGATCGGGGGGCAGCGGCGAGCCAGATGAATAAGCTCTTCACGGGGCCAGGCCTTACTCGAGCCTCATCTTTGGATGGACCCAGTAGACCTGCGGGAGTATTTCTTGGTGAGGTGATCATGGGACGGATTCTCCTTGGTCCGCGACGCCTTGCCGATGACCAAGCATGCACCGTGCCAGATCAGAAAACCGTTCGAGGCAGTGGACAAATCGGGCTCTGCCATGTTGCGCATCCGACATTGTCGGACATCGGACAGGGCCGAACGCGACGCGCGCGCGGCTGAGAATATCTTCTTCGTTCGGAAGACGATTGGGCGCGCTGCCGGGGAGGGTATAGGATGCGCTTCGAATGGCCGCTGCACTGACGGTGAGAATGGAGATGTTGGTCGCCCCAGCGGAACCCTGTCCTCGACAGCCAGACCGGGTCGATGAACGGCAGAGGCGCGAGGAGCGTAGCGAACTCGAGCGCGGAGCCTGCTCGCGCGCTAGGACGGATCTGATCCAAAAATCGGCGAGTTGGGCGATATCCGCGAGGCGCTGGAAAACGAAGATCGTAGGACTCGGGCGGGAAAAAACAATGCGGTTGCGCGCTTCTGGCGTAATGCGCCTGCCGCGAGGCCGTTGAGCCTGATGAGTTGCTGCGGGAAAGGGGAGTGTTTGCGCGGGACCTTGGTCAAACGTAAGAAACAACCGTCGAGCTCGCCCTGGATGGGGCATGCAGGCACGTTTGTCGCTGGAGGACAGCAGCACGGAAGCTGTCCGCGCTTGCCGTCGTCGCTGGGTACCAAACAGGAGAATTTGGCGGTCGCGATCGAATTCATCTGCGTAAATACCGCCTGGCTGTGCTCGGTTTGCCGGCGAACAGATTTTGCCTTCTTTGCGGCTGCAAACGCATCCCTGGCGGCGTGGTCCCTTAGGTCAAGAGCATCGGGTGAGTAACAGCCTGATCCTGCTCAATCTGATGCGCGCCAACCGCCTCGCCGGATTGTGGAACCGCTCGCGGGTAGCTTCTACCACAAACAGCAAGGTCATGAAATCAAGTAGGAAGTCGTCGATCGCTTGGGCGATTGTTTCTGACTTGCCCTTGAACTGTCCAGCAAAACGCGCGCGTTATCGATCGCTTCCACGCTGGTGGCATCGATTAACCCCTCGACCCTCTTGAAACAATCCAATTCGAAACTCCTTCAAGCGCTTGTCGAGCCGTTATGCACGAAGGTAGCTCCGTGAACTACCCGGCCTTTGACCTGGCGGCACGAGCAGCGGTCGGCCTTACGTCCCGTGCCTCCAAGCACCAGCCATAGACGTGGCGCTGAGGAGCGTTGGAAGGATCGGGCGCTCCCGGCCATGCTCGAGCGGTACCGTAGGACAGTGCTTGCTGGCGACCACGGCCACAATTGAGTGCGCCAGCTGATCGGGGCTTAACAATTTTTCGCTTTTTGCTGCGCCCAAGTCTCGGCTATGAGTCGGGCAGGCCTAATGGCCTGCCCACGTTGCAATTATTAAGGAGGAACACGTATATGCCTACTGGAACGGTAAAGTGGTTCAACAGCACCAAGGGGTTTGGATTTATCCAGCCCGACAATGGCGGTCCGGATGTTTTCGTCCACATTTCCGCTGTCGAACGCGCGGGCCTCTCGACCCTCGCTGACGGCCAGAAGATCAACTATGAGATCGAGCAGGATCGCCGCACCGGCAAATCCTCCGCTGGCAGCCTCAGCAAAGCTGGTTGAAATTTTCTCCTGCGTCCTGGCAAGAGTGGGCGCGTAGGTCCGGAGGTCCTCACGGCCGCTCGATAGGAGCGAGCAAAAACTGAGGGCAGCAGATTGCTGCAGGCGTCGCGAATTCCTCATGAAACAAAAAAGGAAGGCGGGGTTGGCCCCGCCTTTTTATATGACGATATGACGCGCAGATTAAGCCGATGGCTGCAACGCTCCAGAACGAATCTCCATTGCCGAAATCAAGCCGCGACCTTCTTGCGGGTTCGCTTCGTCGGCGCCGGCTCCGGCGCTTCCGGCGCTTTCGGTTTGCGGCCGAGCCCCATTGTCTTGGCCAATGACGAGCGCGCCGCGGCGTAGTTCGGCGCGACCATGGGATAATCCGCCGACAGGCCCCATTTGGCCCGATATCCATCCGGCGTCAGCCCATAGTGGGTCGACAGATGGCGCTTTAGCGATTTGAATTTCTTCCCGTCCTCAAGGGAGATGATGTAGTCCGGTGTCACCGACTTCCTGATCGGGACTGCAGGCGTAAGGGCAACCGGCTCTTTTGCAGAGACACCTTCCGCCGTCCCTTTCAGAGCCGCGTGCACTTGGCCGATGAGGGCAGGGAGATCCCCCACCGGGATCGGATTGTTGGAGACATAGGCTGAGACGACATCGGCCGTGAGCTCGATGAGGGTGTTGATGTTTTTTTCGGCTTCTTCTGTCATGAAACTCTCCAGGCGGCGTGAAACACAGTCGGCGAAGCGTCGCTTCATAGTGGCGGTCTCCGCTGAAAGCAACCAAGGTCTCGACAGGATTATTGCGATGCTCGTCCAGCGAGATCTATGGCGCAGTATCGCGCCGTCATGACCGTTGATGCGTTCCGTTGTTGGCGACCTGCCGCGGTGCTTGCGCATTTTCAGGCGCGTCTCGGCCGTAAGCTTTGCGCCAAAATGACCAGTAATCTCGAAACGAAGCGGGCTATTCCTGTTTCGCCATTCTCTTTTTGGCTGTGAAATCGATGGCAGAGCAGTGGCCGCTTCCTGGTGGCGCGTGGAGGAACTATCAAGCGTTGATTCGCAATGGTCGAAACGATGTAGATTCATCATCCGGTGAGCCGCTCTTGCAGCAGGATGTTAGGGATTGACCCGCTGGCAAACCGAGGACATCACGCCGCTGCTTTGCTATTGAACCGCTATCGCTGTGACAACACATTCCGCAATGGTGGGCGGGTGTAGAGGAGGCGCCTGTTCACGCAAAACTAGCGGTTTCAGCAGGTCGGGAGGAACGAATGAGCTCAGGGACTTTCAGCAGCCCACTTTTCGTAAAGTGTCAAACGCACATCGTGCAAGAGATTGCCAGTCCTGCGGATGCTATCGATTTTCTCAACGAATGGCCAGAAGATCGCAGAGACCGGATCTACGAAGCCGCCCTCAGGGCGTGCTTTGATGCATACAACGGACGAAAACCTGCGAGCGCAGCGCGCAAGGCTGTTTTCCGCTTTGCGAAACAGGTCGCCATATTGGAAGATGCAACCTCGGCGATGCAATGGCTCGCTGCCTGCATGTCGGGCAGTGGAAAAGCGCAAGTATAGGCGCCGCAGTCGTGTGTGAGGCTGGAGCGGGTACGCCGACGAGGTTATTGTGTCGAGATTTCGCCGGCATCTGGAGCGTAGTGTAGCGAACAAACAATATTTTGCGGCGCTATAGCGATGTTAATCATCTTGTTGTATTTGTAAATCAGCTTCTCGCGATAGGATTGCAACGCCTCGGGTGTGAAAATCACTGCGTGGGACTTGGTTCTCAAATTCATGATGGTAAATTACCGTGTAATGATTGCAAAGCAGTTGTCCCATCGAAGCAAGATGATAAACGAAGCCAAAATTGTGGTCCGTCGTCTGCCAATATTCGCTCTATGGAGGCTATAGGCCTCACAAGCCAATCAAAACAGCTACTCGGGCGCCCTTTGAAATTTGTGTAATTTTGCTCACCCGAAACGGCCCTCTACAGTCGAAATAAGATCGTCCCGCAAAGGTGCTACGAGACACTATCGCGGATCGATTTGGGCCCACGTCGATCTGACGAAGGCAGGCGGAAGTCGAGCAGGACCTGCTGCGGAACAGATAACCGGCCCCCAACCGAATCTGACACGGTGGCGGCCCCGATTTCTTCATAGTTTGAAGGCGCAGAGAGAACCGGAGCACGGCTCCGGCGCCGCCGCTTGCCGAGCAGCGATCCTCCGCCTCCCAAAATCCAGTCGAGAAGAGCGTTCAATTCCGGGACGGTCCAAGCTCTGCCGCAAAAACAGGTGTCAGACCCCCGGTCCTCTCCCGCAACTGATCTAGCGCAGGGCGTTCATGAGCCGCATATCCCAGAGTGGCTGCGTGCACGACGCAGCGAGATCATTTATGAAAATCCTATTCAGTACGATGGCTGTCCCCTTGCTGACGGCCACCGCCTTTGCTGCGGATTCGATCCCCGCAGACCTCAGAGAAACGGCAATGGCCACTTTCAAGGCTTTGCCACCCACCACGCCGGCAGTCGTCAACAACCCGATCACCCCGGAAAAGATCGCTCTCGGCAAGGCACTGTTCTTCGATCCACGCGTCTCTGCGTCAGGCGTCTTGTCGTGCAACTCGTGCCACAACCTGGCCACCGGCGGCGACGACAATCACGAAACCTCGATCGGCCATGGTTGGCAGAAGGGACAGCGCAACGCGCCGACTGTACTGAACGCTGTCTTCAACATCGCCCAGTTCTGGGATGGTCGTGCCGAAGACCTGAAGGCTCAGGCGAAGGGACCGGTCCAAGCCGGGATCGAAATGGCCAATACACCGGGCCAAGTCATCACCACGCTCAAGTCCATGCCGCAATATATCGAGTGGTTCGATGCAGCTTTTCCGGCTGAAGCCGATCGGGTCACCTTCGACAACCTCGCCAAGGCAATCGAAGCCTTCGAGGCGACACTGGTCACGCCGGCCCCCTTCGACAGTTTCCTGAATGGCGATGACGCCGCCATGACTTCCGAACAGAAACAGGGCCTGGCGCTTTTCATGGACAAAGGCTGCTCGTCCTGCCATGGCGGTATCAACGTTGGTGGGCAAGCCTATTACCCATTCGGCCTCGTGGAACAGCCCAGCGCCGAGGTCCTGCCGGAAAAAGACAAGGGCCGATTTGAGGTCACCAATGCAGCCGACGATTCCTATGTTTTCCGCGTGGCGCCGCTGCGCAACGTTGCACTCACCGCGCCATACTTTCATTCGGGCAAGGTTTGGGATCTGAAACAGGCCGTTGCCATCATGGGAACCACCCAGCTTGGCGTGGTACTGGCGGACGAAGAACTCGACCTGCTTGTTGCCTTCCTCAACTCGCTGACCGGAAAGGCACCCGAGGTCGCCTATCCCATCTTACCCGCCGAAACGGCGACAACACCCCGGCCTATAACGCAGATCTTAGGAAAATAAACGGCCAGCTGACTGCGGAACATCGCAATTGACAATGATTGCGACTTTTACTGGACGAGACGAGTCGCGACGTCCATGAGAACGCAAATGGCTCGTTTCCAAAGTGCAGACACTGCTTCCGTCACCAGCTCGTTGCGATGGAATCATGTTTGGGATCTGGCGTGCGACATGCCAAGGAAGGCGTCTGACGCATGAGGCTCGCGCGCTGTCGATACCGCGCGGCGGCCGGCCATCGCGCTGGCGGCCGAATTGCCGCGCGCCGAAGTGATCGGCCCCCTTAGGGCGAAGGGGCAGCCACTCCGTCCTCCATGTCCAGCGATTCTTCGACTGCTTCCGGATTCCGGGCGATGGTCCAAAGGAGAGTATTCGCCGCTGCATCCGGTTTCGAGCGACCTTGCTCCCAGTTTCGAAGCGTTGCCAGATCGAGGCCATACCTCACGGAGAATGCCTCCTGAGAGAGCTTCGTGCGATCCCGGACTTCGCGAACACTTATCGGCCGCGGCGCATGAACCTTCGCGATCACGCCTGCGGACGACAGTTCATTCTTCAGTGCCAATAGGTCGTCGACGCAAGGAACCGTCACGAACGCCTTGCTGTGATCGACCATCTCCGTGAGTATCGCGTGGGCCGTCCTGAGCGGCAGCTGTCTCTTAACGGGAATCCGGGCGGCCTCAGGAGTATTCGCGCCGTGAAGAAAACTGAGGCTCAGTCGGACGGGAGAGCCTGACGACACCGGGACGACGTCCCGGGTTCGCACCCGTTGTCCGTACCGCTCCATGAATTTCGATGTAGTCGACATTAAGCTTCTCCGCGATCACTCGACCGAGCTTGCGCAATTTGGACCATCCCCACTGGAGGCATCGCGATAAAAGTACGCCAAACAACGCTAAGGGAGAACAAGCAGTGATCTGATTTCGTTCGACGCTCGTTTTCGAGAGCCGTTCTGGGTCGTTCGCAATCAACTGTGTAGGCCAGCGGAGCGAGCAAGGAGCGCCAGATCCGGACAGGGCTGAGTGGGGTGTTTCTCCGAAAGATGGGGCCATGCCCTAAGGAACACGAGATGTAGTGGACTCGTCGATTCGCGCGGTTTCGATTCGCGCACCCGGGCACAACGCTTGGATAAGTCCCATCAAATGCTCTCCGGTGGCCGTCATCTGTTTAGCTGACATTGGGCCGAGGGCTTCCAGCACGAGCCACATGGCGCGGGTATCGACCGTGACCATGGTGCGCCGCCCCTGCCGCCAGTTCCAGCGGCGGCACGTGACACCGGCATCATCGCACCAGATGACTTCGCCCGGTTCGGGATGCTCGGTTACCATTTCACCTTGCTGGATCGTGTCGAATGGCTCCGCTCCCTTCGCAATTAAAAGTCTCGGGACCCCCTGGTAGAGATCGAGATCCTCCCCGCCAATCGGAACGCCATACAACACGCTGACGGCATTGTAGGCATCAACCAGTGGGGAAATCCGCGGGAGAGAGCCATCTTTCCGCACCCGCTTGAGAAGCGCGGCGGCCGAGCACGGCGTTCGATTGGCTTTTGTGCCGAAAGCCTCGTAGGCAACGGCCCACGCCGCAAGATGCGCGTCCCTTTGGGCGCCATCGCGAAGCGCCGCCTGTTCCGCCGCCGCAATCGTGACGTTCAACGCCTGTGCATCCGGCACGTCGATTTCAGCGTTCCGCACCACAATGCTGATCAGATGAAAATCCGGGTAGCGGGCCTTGATCTCGGGGGCAATCAATGGCGTGAAAGACATGGGATGCTCTTTTCTCATGGGGAGGCTTTGCGCTGCGGGTCGTTCGGGAAATGTTTGAAGAAAGGTGGTTGTCGAGCGTCCAGATCTTCTGGCATCGGCATGGTGCATGCCGCACCATGCGCTGGATAATTCCATCATTCGGCCGTGGACAAGGCCTGGTAGAGATCGTCGATTATCTCTTGCGGGTGCTCGAGCCCGCCTCGGCCGGCAACAAGCTACGCCTCCGCCAGATCCTCCATTTCATAAAAGGCAGCGGGCGCGATATGGATGTGAAGCAGCTTTCCTTGCCGGTTATGCATCGCTCTCGGAAATTCGTCTCGCACGAAAATCTGCCGCCAAACTGGCCTGATCAACAGCACCAGTTGCATGGCGTTTTCCCAGTCCAGTTGGCTTGCAAACGAAATGCGGTTCAGCCCAAGGGTCGGTTTCCTCGCCAGCACGCCACGTCCCCGCCGTTTTAGCCACCGTGTCCCGGCAACGCGTCTTGCACCTGCTTGACAACCGCTCGCAGGATCTCAACGCCCTTCTCGATCTGCCGAATGCTCAAGGCGGCATAGCCCATGACAAGCCCCATGCGATCGATGTGGCCTTCGTCCGACTGCCGCTCGTAAAGGGGCGAGATCAGGTGTAGCCCCAGGCCCGCGCCTCGGGCGGCTTCGACCAGGGTCGTTTCCCGCGATCGCGGCAGTTCGTCGAACCAAACGACGACGTGCAGACCGGCCTCTGCTCCCTGGACAGCGATGCGATCTCCGAAGCTGCGCCGCAAGGCGCCCAGCAACGTCCCCCGACGCTCGCCGTTCAGCCTGCGCACGCGCCGCACATGGCTTTCGTAGCCGCCACTCTCGATCAAAGAGGCCAGAGCCTCCTGTTCAGCCACCGGCGAATGCCGGTCCGCGAATTGTTTGGCGGTTGCGAAGACCTCCTGCAATTCCGGCGGGACGACGAGGTAGCCGATACGCAGCATCGGCGAGAGCGTTTTGGAGATCGTGCCGAGGTAGATGACAGCCCCGTGGTCCTCGAGACTGTGCAGCGGAGGGACCGGATTGATGTCGTAGCGATATTCGCTGTCGTAGTCGTCCTCGATCACGTAGGCATTGTTGTGCCGCGCCCATTCCAGAAGCTGGTGGCGGCGCGTGATCGGCATGACGCCGCCCAGCGGAAACTGATGCGATGGCGTGACATAGGCCAGTCGTGCACCAATCCCCGCCAGCAACTCCGTCTTCATCCCGTCCTCGTCGACGGTGACCGGGACGGGCGAGGCACCCGTACTGGCAAAGACCTGACGCGCCATCCTATAGCACGGGTCCTCGATGACGAAGCGGTCGGCGGGATCGAGAAGCAGGCGAGCGCACAGATCTAGGCCCTGCTGCGAACCGTTGACGATGATGATCTGCTCGAGGTCGCAGCTCAGGGTTCGGGCGCGCCAGAGATAGCCCTGGAGCGCCTGGCGCAGCCGGCGCGAGCCGCGAGGATCGTCATAGGCAAGACGCAACGGGCGCTGCCCCATCGCCTTGCTCATCGCGCGTTTCCAGACCAATGCGGGGAAGTCTGACGGCGCCAGGTCGCCATAGCGGAAATCGACCTTCAGCCCAGTCGGCAGATAATCCGGCCAGGGCGGCGTGACGCGCAGTCGTTCGCCATAGGCGGACAGATGAATCGGGCCGACTCGTTTCGCGACAGTGCGGCTCGTCTCAGGACCGATCAGCGAAGATGCAACGCGAGGTCGTGCGCCTTGACGGACTTCGATGAAACCTTCCGCGGTCAGTTGCTCATAGGCGACCGTCACCGTCGTTCGCGAAACGCCAAGGTCATTTGCCAGGCCTCGGGAGGACGGCAGCTGACTGCCGGTTTCATAGACGCCGCCGAGGATCTGCTCGCGAAGAGCCTCGTAGATCTGGCGTGCACCCATCGCGTGCGAGCGACCTGCAGAACCGGCACTTGAAGACTGGACCATTTCATTCATCGCCAACTGGATATTTCACATTGGCCAGTTTGCCGTCAATCTTTCGGAAACCCAGCAAGATCTTAGAGGCCGAATGACCCGCTCCTATCAATCCGAAACCGATGCTCTCACGCGGTCGCTCCACGACACCGGTCCCGGATTCGCCACTCGGGCGATCCATCATGGCTACGATCCCGCCGGCTTTTCCAATGCCGTTCAGCCGCCAGTCTTCTTGACCTCGACCTATGGATTCGAAAGCGTGGCAGCGAACGAGGCCGCCGCCGCGCTTGGCGGAAGGCTCTATGCGCGCGAATACAATCCGACGACGGAGATCCTCGAGCAACGGCTCGCCAATCTGGAAGGAGCCGAGGCAGGTCTGGTCGTTGCCTCGGGGATGGCGGCTTTCGGGACGCTGATCCTGTCGCTCCTGTCCCAAGGCGATGAACTCATCGTCCACAAGACGCTTTATGCGAACACGCTTGCCATGGTCGAACAGGCGGTCCCCCGCTTCGGCATCAAGGTCGTCGCGGTCGACCTGTCCGATCCTTACAATCTCGATGCCGCGATCACCGAGCGGACCCGGCTTGTTTTCTTCGAGACGCCGGTGAATCCGCTGAGCCGCATCCTTGATCTCGCTGCCATTGCCGAGCGCGCCCACGCGCGCGGTGTAAAGGTTGCAGTCGACAGCACCTTCGCCTCCCCCGCGCTCCAGCGGCCGCTCGAACATGGGGCCGACCTCGTGCTCCACTCGCTGACCAAATACATCAATGGGCACGGCGATGCCCTTGGCGGGGCGATTCTCGGCGACGCGCAAACGCTCCGCACGCTGCACGAAACGGGCCTGCGCTACATCACCGGCGCAGCGCTCTCGCCCATGTCAGCCTTCCTGATCCTGCGCGGTCTGAAGACGCTCACGCTGCGCATGGAACGGCACAGCGCCACTGCCCTTGCGGTGGCTCAGGCGCTCGAGGCGCACCCGGCGGTGGCATGGGTGAGTTATCCCTTCCTCGACTCGCACCCTGATCAGGTGACGGCGCGAAAGCAGATGTCCCAAGGCTCGGGCATGTTGGCCTTTGGCCTCCACGCTGGGTTCGAGGGCGCGCGCCGCATGATGGACCGGCTCAACTTGATCACCCGGGCTGTCAGCCTCGGCGATGCCGACAGCCTCATCTATCATCCGGCAAGCCTGACCCGTGCTCGTCAGCCGATCCGCAAGGATGCCCATCTGGCCGATGGAGTCGGCGAGGACCTCATGCGTCTCTCGGTGGGTCTTGAAGACGCCGATGACCTAATCGCCGACCTGCGGCGGGCTCTGGACGCCTTGTGATGACCTGTCGTCCGGCCAGTCCTGCGCTCACGCACAAACCTGGAGCCTTGCCATGGCATTCCTGAGCGGTCTTTCCGCGTTTCCCATCACGCCGACCGATCGTGACGGCCGTGTCGATACCGTTGCTCTGCGCAAGCTGATTGCCAGGCTTTGCGCCGCTCAGGTCGATTCCATCGGTCTTCTCGGCAGCACCGGCACATACATGTATCTGACGCGCGAGGAACGGCGACGGGCGCTCGCCGAGACCTTGGACGAAACCGGGGGACAAATGCCGGTCGTGGTGGGTGTGGGCGCGCTGCGCACCGACGAAGCAGTGAGGCTCGCGCAGGACGCTAAGGCCCTTGGGGCTGCCGCGGGGTTGCTTGCCGCCGCCTCTTACACCCCGCTCACTGAGGACGAGGTGTTCGAACATTTCTCCACGGTGGCGCGCGAAAGTGGCCTTCCGATCGTCATCTACGACAATCCAGGAACGACGCATTTCCGTTTCACCCCAGCACTCGTCAGCCGCCTGGCAAAGGTGCGGGGGATCGTCGCTATCAAGAATCCGACAGACAAGGGCGATGCGATCAAGAGCCATCTGGCCGACCAGAGGCGCACTGTGCCGGAAGGGTTCTCGATCGGCTACAGCGGCGACTGGAACGCCGCAGAGGCCATGATCGCCGGCGCCAACACATGGTACAGCGTCCTCGCCGGCATCCTGCCCGAGGTCTGCGTGAAGATCGTCACGGCGGCGCAACAGGGCGATGCGGCCGAAGCGCGACGGATCGATGCCACGCTTGCGCCGCTCTGGAGCCTCTTCAAGGAGTTCTCGAGCCTTCGCGTCGTCTATGCACTTGCCGAATTGCTCGACATTTCCCGTGCCGACCCCCCGCGTCCCATCCTGCCTCTGCCCTCAGCAGCGAAGCGCCAGATCGCCGCCGCGTTGGAACGCTTGCCATCGGATGCCAGCCGGTGAACAGCGAACCCGGCGGCCAGTGAAAGGAACTGTCATGTATGTACCCGTTCATTTCGATGAACCGAGCCGAGAAGTCCTTTGCGAACTGATCGAGAAGAGCGCACTTGGCATGCTGATAACCCATGGCCGGAGCGGTCTCGACGCCAATCACATCCCCTTCGAACTCGACACGTCGGGGGAAAACGGTACCCTTTACTCCTGCGCGATTAGTACACGTGCCGAAGGAAAGTGCACTTTCTCGCTCGAGTGACTTATTTCAAAGGATGTGATCGCGTTTTGGCACATTCACGGCCCACATGCGGCAGCCGCTAACTCACCACAGGGTGAGCAAACAGGAAACCTTCCGGCCTACACTTTCTCCCGGAGCGCGCGTGCTGCAGCAACCATGTTCATGAGGGCAGGGCGGACCTCCTCCCATTTGCGTGTTTTGAGGCCACAGTCCGGGTTTACCCACAGTTGGGCATCGGACAGTCGCTCGCGGGCAAGCATGACGAGATCCGAAATCTCGCCGACTTCCGGGACCCGTGGTGAGTGAATGTCGTAGACTCCGGGCCCGATTTCATTCGGATATTTGGAGCTCGTGAAGGCGTCCAGCAGTTCCATTTTCGAGCGCGACGTCTCAATCGAAATGACATCCGCATCCATTTCAGCGATCGCGTCGATGATCTCGTTGAACTCCGAATAGCACATGTGGGTATGGATTTGAGTCGCGTCCTTTACACCCGTTGAGGCGATCCGGAAGCATTCGACAGCCCAGTCGAGATAGTCTTTCCAGTCAGACTTGCGCAGTGGCAATCCTTCACGAAACGCGGCCTCATCGATCTGGATCATCCTTGCGCCGGACCATTCGAGATCCGTCACTTCGTCGCGGATCGCAAGCGCGATCTGGCGGCATGCCTCGGAGCGGGGTACGTCGTCGCGAACAAAAGACCAGTTGAGAATGGTCACTGGGCCTGTGAGCATTCCCTTCACAGGGTTTTCCGTAAGCGACTGGGCGAATTGCCACCAGCGCAGCGTCATCGGATTGGGCCTCGATACGTCGCCGAAGATGATGGGGGGGCGCACGTAACGCGACCCATAGCTCTGCACCCAGGCATGCTGAGTGAAGGCGAAGCCGGACAGCTGCTCGCCGAAATGCTGTACCATGTCGTTTCGTTCGAACTCACCGTGCACCAGCACGTCCAGCCCGATCTCTTCCTGCCAGCGAATTGCAGCCTCGATCTCCTTCTTCAGGAAGGTCTCGTAGTCGACATAGCTCAGCTGGTCCTTCGCATGAGCGGCCCGCACCCTGCGTACCTGCGGCGTCTGCGGGAAGGACCCGATGGTCGTCGTCGGGAACGGCGGCAGCCCGAGCGTGCCGGCCTGGACTCTGGAGCGCTCGGCAAAAGCGCTCTCTCGTCGCTTCATGCTGTCGTCAATGCTGGCGATCCGCCCCTCAACCAGCGGGTCATGGATCTTCGTGGATGTCACGCGAGTGGCGGCAGCCTCGGCAGACGCTTTCAACGCGCCTGCCACCGCATCCCTGCCTTGGGACAGGGCCCGGGCAAGCAACACCAACTCGTCGGTCTTCTGGGCCGCGAAGGCGAGCCACGACCTGATGTCCGCGTCGAGTTCCGTCTCCATGCGGAGGTCGATCGGCACATGCAGCATCGAGCAAGAAGGCGCGATCTCGACGCGGTCCAAGGGCCAGCCGGCGACGATCGGTTTGATGCGGTCGAGAATGGCGGGCAGGTTCGCACGCCAGACGTTGCGGCCATCGATCAAGCCAAGCGAGAGCACCAGATCCTTCGGTGCGAGCCGACCCACCGTTTCCAGCTGCTCGGGAGCGCGCACGAGATCAATATGCAGCCCGGCCAGGGGCAGAGAAACCGCGGTTTCGAGATTGTCTCCCAGCGGCCCGAAATAGGTAGCCAGCATGATCTTCAGCTCGGGCGCGGCTTTCGACAGCTGGCCATAGGCGAATTCGAACGCAGCTCGTTCGTTCGGGTTCAGATCGAGGACAAGCGCTGGCTCATCGATCTGCACCCAGTCGGCTCCAGACAGCTTCAGCCTCTGCAGGAGTTGCTCGTAGACGGGCAGCAGCCGGGGCAGGAGCGCGATGGGATCGAATCCTTCGGCAGGCGATTTCGCCAGCTTGAGGAAGGTGATCGGTCCAAGGATGACTGGGCGTGTGTGAACGCCGAGAGCTTTAGCCTCGATGAAGTAATCGACCGGTTTCGTCGACGAGAGGGCGAACGTCTGATCATCGTTGAGTTCCGGCACAATGTAGTGATAGTTGGTGTCAAACCACTTGGTCATTTCCATCGCGGTTACGCCAGGCCGATGAGCCGCATGCTGGTGACCACCGTGCCCACAATCCTCCGTCTGACCTTGGTTGCCGCGCGCCATTGCGAAGTAGATGTCAAGTGGAACCTCGCCGCTATTCCAGCCGTAACGGGATGGAACGGCGCCGACCATGGCTGCGGTGTCGAGCACATGGTCGTAGAGCGAGAAGTCGTTCGACGGTATTTTCGACACGCCGCGATCGTGCTGCTCCTCCCAGCTAGCGGCACGGAGCGCCTTCGCGGTCGTGAGAAGGTCGGCAGCGGACGATTTTCCGGACCAGTAGCTTTCAAGCGCGAATTTCAGTTCTCGCCGACGACCGAAACGGGGCACGCCGAGCGTTGCTACAGGAATTTGCTGAGAGACAGTCATGCCAGACCCCGATGGTTGGGGCGTCGGTGACAAGGAAGGCGCTAGCAGGCCGGCACGAACGCCAGGCTGCAGCGGCCACCGAGACACCCCGCCCGTGGACGTAATTCGCCGTGGCAGGTCTCCTGGCTCGCGGGGTCATAGCCTCTACCCGTCTTCCCAAGGCTATTCGCCTCAGTGACATGAGTGGGGTTGGCTCGCCGCTAACAGTTGCGGGGGCAGCGCCGGCATCGCACCGGCTTCCCTCTTAGCTCCGCTGCGGCAGCGCCGTACGGAGAACCACGACGCGGGAGACAATTACAGCAGTTCGCTTCTTTGTCAACGTCGCATAAAGAAATGTTTATGTCGTTATGTTAAATTTCCGTTGGCATGTTCCAAAGGTCGCCTCGAAAGCGAAAACTGTGGAAGCCTTGAGCGGCCGGTAAATCAAAGCAATGACGCACGGCGCCCTTGTCCAGGAGGATAGGAGTTCGTCGGCTGCCGGCAGCAAACATACCGGCAAGCGCCGTGGTGCTGCTTAGCGCATCATGCGAACCACCTCGGCGTCGAACTTCGGCTCCGAGGTTCCGACCGCTTCGTTGGTGATCTGCTCGCGACCATATTCGGCTCAATGGCGAGGCTGTTGCCCATGTGGAAGCTGTTGGCCGTGATGCCCTCGGTGATATGACACAACGATTTCGGGGGGAGCACACCGAGGCCAGGCGCAGCGGCGTGTTGCGAAGTGATCGAGGCCAATGTCTCGAACTGCTTGTTCGCAGCCCACCGGCTCAAGGTAACCCGGCTCAAACCACCGGGCCAGCTCAAGTCCTGTCCAAATGAGGCCTGAGCGGCAAATCGTCGTGCACGCGCACGGTTTGGCGTTCGATCTTGTGATGCGTCTTGGGCGGACAATCGCCACGGTGCAGCGCGCAGAAGCGGTCCCCAATTGGGAAGCCGCGGGCGGTGAGGGCAAGCCAGCGCCACAGGCGGAAGGGGACTTGGACCTGTTTGCCCTGCTGGACCACAAGTTCGCGACACAGGGCCTCAAGGAGAAGACCAAGAGTGATTATGCGCGGGACCTCGCCAAATTCATCAAAAGCAGCGGGCAGTCAAAGTTCGGCGCCGATTGACATGGAGATAGCCATCGCGGCGGACCGCCCAGGCGGACCGCAAGCCGGAATACAACCGGGTGCAGGCGGCCAAGCTCGTCCACAAGATGGCGTCGGGCACACACCGGCGATGGGAGAGCGGACCGTGGAGTGCAGGAACTTTACGCCTATCCACGCTCCCGTGGACGTGTCCTGCGGCACATCGGCAGCGATATTGAGGAGGCAGTTGAGCTTCCGGTCGAGCACTCTTACCTGCCACTACCTACGCTTAACGTCATCTCGTACTGAAAACGCACCACGCAAGGTCGAGATGTAACATGCGCCCTTCGTGGATGGTTCTAAGCTTCCTCGGGCGCGGTCAATCTGTGATAACGGTCGCTTGGAACCTCCATCACCGCGACGCGATCAAGGTTGGCGTATCGCGCTCGGTAGTAACCTTCTTCCTCCACTTCGGCGAAACTACACTGGGGAACGTCAAAGGTCGCAGCTTCCAATCCGAAGAAAGTCGTAGCGGTTTCTTCATCCAAGAAGTTCCACTCATCTTCTCCGTCGTCATATGTGACGCGAACATAGGAGGCCATGCGCACGGCTTCCTGATCACCCATCTCTGCGATGATGGCATCGCATTCTTTCTTCAGCTTTCCTGAAACCTCACCCTTATCCCAGTCATCCAAAGCCCGATAGATTTCTGGATGATAATACTCTGGCATCTCCTCTACATCTTCACCGATAAGCTCAATGGTGCGGACATATTGCGGATTTATCAAGAGTATTTTGTTGTCAAGGCTCCAACAATACAGCCATGGCCTGCTTGTGTCATTTCTACGAAGATTATGAAGTTCCTTCAACTGACGTAAAATCGATTCACGCGCCTTTTCATCGATAGGATATTGGCGGCTGCCAACAGTCGTCTTGATTCTGAGCGTGCCGTATCGCGTTTCGGCATCGGCAATTGCAAACGGGCTCGTGCGCCACTCCTCGACATCAATCTTCCAGCCCAGCAGCTCCTCGACCGTGCATTTCAACGTGAGACAAAGGTCCTTGATCTGCTCGACGTTCAACTGCGTTTTGCCTGTTTCCCAACGGGCCACAGTCTGTTGCGTCGTTGCCATCTGCTCTGCCAATTCTTTTTGAGTCATGCCCAGTCGAACCCTAAGCTCTTTCATGTTCATAACTCACCTCGCGTGTTCAACACACGCATTGTGGATGAATTAATCTAATCGTCAAGCGTGTTCAAAAATCGCAGCATGTGTTTTTAGGGCGTCTTCGAGGCTCCGGCAGCCGTTCGTGACCACTTGCGCAAGACACAGGGCTGGTACACAGCACGAATGGGCGATCAAAAATTACTGCTGAAATTCAGATAATTATTGTGGGCGAGTCTGGATCTCTCTGATCGACACGATAGTCGACCATCACCATGATCGGACCGCTTCGTGGCCGCAGGTCAAGTTGCAGCGTCGGTTCGCTGAACTTGTTGGTCGGATCCAGATTGAGCGTTTCAAAATCCGGCTGACGCAGAAGGATGCCCATCAGTCCCCCAATGACAAGAACCAGCTGGCGGACGAGCAAGGCTCCCGAAACACCTTGGACATCCGCCAGTTCGCCCCAAAGCCAGCTTCCCGCCGCCATGCCGCCGTATGTGGCCGTCTGATAGAGAGAGGGCGCGTCCAACCACCCACCGCGGCGCCGAAAGCTGCACTGTGACGTTAAACAGCGAGAATGATTGAATCCAGGCCGCACCGGCTGGCATGAGGTTGAGACAGCTCAGCCCAACGTGCTCGCTCCATGCCCGAAAGAAGCAGCTGATCGCCAATACAAAGAACGCACCGCGAATGACCCATTCGTTGGAGAGAACTTCTCGGACCCGCCCGATGAGGAGCGCGCCGCAAATCGCTCCCAGGCCGAAGAAGCCGAGCATCACGCCGTAGGTGACTGCGGTCCCTTTGATCTGTTCGCGAGCGACCAACGGCAGGAGAGCCAAAATGACAACGGCGGTGAGGCCGAAAATGAAACTCCGGCACATCACCTTGAGAAGGTTCGGCGACAAGAGCACGTAACGGAAGCCCGCCGCCATCGCACTGCCGAAAGCCTCCCGCGGCAGCGCTTGTCGTGCCCGTTCGGCTTTCCATCGCAACAGCGCAGCGATCAGAGCGAAGTAGCAAAGGACGTTGAAGAGGAACGCGAAGGCCGCACCGGCTGTGGCCACGATTATGCCGCCAATCGCCGGCCCGATGCTGCGCATGAGATTGTAGCTCATGCCGTTGGGCGCAACCCCGCTTGGCAGGTGTTCGCGAGGCAGGATATCTCCCATGGAGGCTTGCCAAGAGGGATCGTGCAATGCCCAACCACAGCCGATTAGGAAAGTGAGACCCAGAAGGGTCCAGGGTGTCATTCCCCGCATAGGTCAGGAACGCCAGGAAGGCGGATACGCACACCATCAGCAGTTGCGCAGTCAACATGATCCGGCGACGGTCAAACTTGTCCGCGAGCGCTCCCGCCGCGAGCGAGAAGATCATGTAGGGGAGGGTGGTCGATGACTGGAGGAGCGCCACCATTCCATGGGAGGTGGCGATGCTCGTCATCAGCCAAGCTGCCGCCGCACCTTCCACTAGGGTGCCAAGGTTCGAAATGAGTGCAGCCGACCATAGCGAACGGAAGGTCTTGTGCTGAAAAGGAACCAGTGAAGATGTTCTCTTCGCCATTGTGGGAAGCTTCGGGATCGACCGCGGGGCTGGATTTGGTTCGCCTCACTCAACCATGGCCTCGCCATACAAGCCAAGCTGCCACAGTGGCGCGCCTGCTAACCCAGAAAACTTGGCGGCCTTAACTACCCCCTGAGGAGTGTCTCTCGACATTCCTCAGGGAACTCGACGCGAATGTCTGCAATATCCGCTAAGCGGGCAGAATTTCTGCGACAGCATTTGCTGAAACCCTACTTTACAACAGTGTGGCGCTTCCGGCCGAGCGAAAGCCGGATCGGGAGGTCTTGGGAAGATATCATTGTATCAACCTCGACAACGTTGCCGTTGATCCGCACACCTCGTCCGGAGATCGCCCTTCGCGCTTCCCCTTTGGAGGAGGTCAATCCGGCGCGTACCAGCAAATCCACAAGGGCTACTCCGGCCAACCCCTCGGCGTCATTTAGATGAAGCGTCGGTAGCCCCTCTGCGGCTTCGCCCTGCCCAAATGCTTGGCTAGCCGTGGCCTCCGCCTGTTTGGCGGCGTTAGTTCCATGTGCCAGGGCCGTAGCTTCGTTGGCGAGACGTTCTTTGACGGCGTTTAGCTCGGTTCCTTCAGCCTGTCCAAATCGCTCGATCTCGTTCATCGGCAGATCGGTGAAAAGCTTCAGAAACCGAACGACATCAGCGTCTTCCGTGTTACGCCAGAATTGCCAGTAATCGTATGGCGAAAGGCGATCTTCGTTGAGCCACACAGCTCCGGCAGCCGTCTTACCCATCTTGACACCTGAAGGAGTCTTCAGAAGCGGCGTAGTCACTCCGAAGACTTCCTTTCCATCCGTCCGCCGTATCAAGTCGATGCCATTGATGATGTTCCCCCACTGGTCGGCTCCACCCATCTGCAAACGGCAACCGGTCCGGCGGGTTAGCTCAAGGAAGTCGAACGCTTGGAGGATCATGTAGTTGAATTCTAAGAAGCTCAGATTCTCCTGCTTTTCCAGCCGCGACTTCACACTGTCGAAAGAGAGCATCCGATTGACGGAGAAATGCCTGCCGACGTCTCTCAGCATGTCGATCCAACGAATGCTGTCCAGCCAGTCGGCATTGTTCACCATCACGGCATCCGTCGGGCCGTCTCCGAAGACAAGGAGACGGTCAAAGACCTTTCTGATCCCTTCAATGTTGGCGGCGATCCGCTCGTCCGTCAGCATCGGCCGCGCCTCCGAACGGAAGCTGGGATCGCCGATGCGGGTGGTCCCACCCCCAATGAGAACGATGGGTTTATGGCCAGTCTGCTGAAGATGACGAAGCGCCATGATCAGAAGAAGATGGCCGACATGAAGACTGTCAGCCGTCGCATCGAAACCAGCGTAAGCGGGTACGATGCCTGCTTCAAAGGCGGTATCGACACCCGGCAGGTCGGTCCCTTGATTTACATAGCCGCGCTCAATGAGCGTCTTCAAAGCCGCCGAATATGGTTTGGAATGACCGGTTGATAAATCGGGAAGTGCCATAGGGAATCCTCCTGGTATTGCCGCCAGGGGGTCCTCTCAATGAACAAAGCCGCCTGACGGCGGCTTGTTTCAAGGCATGATCGAAACGCGCCGCTCCTTATGGAAGCGTCGCATAATAGATTGCAGCGATGAGCGCGGACTTGATCATGTGCCGATGCATAAAGGACTTTATCCGCACCTGCAAGCAATCTGAAATGGCTACTTCGGGGAGCTGCCGAGCCTCTGTCGCGACGATTTGCAACTGACTTTTGCACCTCGCAGAACTCAACTTTTGCGGCAACATTTCCTGCTTCCCGCTTTCCTTCTGATGTCGAGCCCAGCGCGCTTCACCTGCGCTTCGCTGCAGCCGGTCAGCTTTGCCGTCCTGCTGATACTGTTGCCGCCAGACCGGAAGACAATAATG
Organism: Mesorhizobium sp. M0174; assembly: GCF_040322275.1. Taxonomy (NCBI): domain Bacteria; kingdom Pseudomonadati; phylum Pseudomonadota; class Alphaproteobacteria; order Hyphomicrobiales; family Phyllobacteriaceae; genus Mesorhizobium; species Mesorhizobium sp. M0174. Next base: position 49,395 of record NZ_JAMYTB010000020.1, on the reverse strand, counting down.
CGTTCGTGTGTCACCAAGTCAGCTTGGCCTCCGGCGGGGCGGCTTATCCGGATGACTGCACGCGATCAGTTGCTGGTTCAAGACAGGGAAGAAGGCCTGCATCGCCTTTGCCGATGTTCAAGGTCAGTTCAATGTGGGTAATTTTCCGACGCCGTATTGCGCCACCGGCAAAAACGGCGTGAATCCTGAAACCTACGCCTGCAATTGGTGTGAAGCAGGCGAAAAGGGCTGCAGTGGCGGCGATTTCATCGAGGAAGGTTTGCGGCGGCGGCAGCGACACCGTTTTCTCGCGTCAGCAAATCCCGCCAAACCATTACCACCCCAATTGCGACCACGATATTCAGGGGCCGTACCGGAACCACGAGGGTCCTTACCAGGCGTGTCTCGCCACGCAAGCCACCACCCACAATGGCATGGTGTTTGCCCTTAGAGCCTGACCCGAAACTCGGTTTTGGGGGGTGGAAGCGGTTGAGTGGCCCCGTCCGTTGTGATTCGCTTGAGTTGTCTAGACTTGAACGGGATAACGACATGGGTTGGACGGAGACCACCCGCCGGCGATATTGCCGCGCGGGGCAGCGAGATGCAAACGCGTTGACGGACAGGGAATGGGCGTTGCTCGAGCCGTTCCTGCCGGGAACGAAGACAACGGGACGACCGCGGACGACAGAACTTCGGGCGGTCGTGGACGTGCTCCTCTACATCGCCTGGACCGGCTGCCAATGGCGGGCATTGCCGGATCGGTTCCCGCCGGTCTCGACGGTTCAACGCTATTTCTATGCCTGGCGGGACAACGGGCTGTGGAAGACCATCAACTTCCACTTGGTGGCTGCGGCACGCCTGGCGCTTGGTCGCGAGGCGAGCCCGAGCGCCGGTGTCATCGACAGCCAATCGGCAAAGACCACGGACGTTGCCGGTTTGCGTGGTTACGACGTCGGCAAGAAGGTCAAAGGCCGCAAGCGCCATATCATTACTGCCACCGAGGGACACTTGGTCGGGCTGACGGTGCACACGGCCGACATCCAGGAAGGCAGTCGGCGTCATCGCCTCGATTCGACGGCTTTCTCCCTGGTTGCGGCATCTGTTCGCCGACGGCGGCTATGCCGGAGAAAAACTGTCGCAGGCACTGGCCAATCTCGGCACATGGACCATCGAAATCATCAAGCGCTCCGACGCGGCCAAGGGCTTTGAGGTGCTGCCACGACGATGGGTCCTCGAGCGAACTTTCGCCTGGCTGGGACGTTGTCGCCGGCTCGCCAAAGACTTCGAGGCGACCATCGCCAGCGCCGAGGCATGGATCTTCATCGCCTCGATCCGCCTCATGCTTCGCCGCATGGCAGCTCCACGTCGTGCGTCGAGTTTCGAGTCAGGCTCTTACAGGCATGCGCAGGACGCGCGAAGCCGCTCAAATCTCCCCAGATGGGTCAGCCATCGAAGACCGGCATCACTTGCCCGTTGAGCGGCTATACGATAATGCTCCGCGCTAAGCAGCAAGCGCCAAAAATTCGAGCGGCGACTTCATTCTCCTATTCAGGAAGGAACTATGAGGCGGCAGACGCGACCATTCACCGTGGAAGTCAAACAAAAGCGCAATTATCAAAAATCCGCACGTTCCATCTGGGGCAATTTCGACATCGCCGCGGCGATGGCCGAGACAACAAAGGAAGTCGAGCCGTTAAATCGTCAGCTTGTTGACTCTACTGTAGTGGCCCTTGATGCTGAACCTTTGCAAAAACCGCGAGTGGAGCATTTCATGGCCAATCCCCTGGAAACCGAGTCAGCAGTAGTTCCTAGCGCACCGGCAGACAAAGCGGAAACGCCAAAACCGAAGACGAGAGCGCGGCGGTCGAGGAAGCCAGAAGCTGAGGCGAGCGCGCCTGCCCGCAAGGAGGGCGCCAAGCCGATATCCGCGGCCACTGAAGCACCGCCGTCAGCGCGAACAGGCCGAAAGAGCTACTCCGCGAAGGATCGTGCCCAGAAGCTGGCGCAGATCGAGACCTCGATCGGCGGCGGCGCTACTCTCAAGAGCGCGGTGAAGCAAGCCGGCATCTCGGAACAGACATATTATCTTTGGAAGAAGGCGGCGGCGCCGGCGGCGGACAGTGACGGGCTGAAGGATCTCGTCGCGCTCGAGGAAGAAAACAAGCGGCTAAAGAGCCTGCTTGCCGATCGTCTCCGCAAGGAGAATGCGGAACTGAAGAAAAGGCTCGGGCTGGATTAAGGAGGCTGGGCAGCTGGTTCTTGGCTCGCCACCTACAGCAATCCCACCTGCTCCGCCTCTCGGCGCAGATTCTGCCGTGGCCTTGGGCCGATCTGCTGGATGACCAGCCCGGCTGCCAGCGAGCCGAGGTCGCCGCAATCCTTGAGGCTGCGGCCTTGCGTGTAGCCGTAGAGGAAGCCGGCGGCATAGAGGTCGCCGGCGCCGGTGGTGTCGACCAGCTCGCGGATCCTGGTCGCATTGATGGTCACGGTCTCGTCGCCGCGCACGATCACCGAGCCCTTTTCCGAGCGGGTAACGGCGGCGATCTTGCAATCCTTGCGGATCTGGGCCAGCGCCTCGTCGAAAGACGCGGTCTGGTAGAGCGACTTGATCTCGTGACTGTTGGCAAAGACGATATCGACGGTGCCGGAGCGCATCAGATCGAGGAATTCGTCGCGGTAGCGATCGACGCAGAACGAGTCCGACAATGTCATCGACACTTCGCGCCCGGCGGCGTGGGCGAGCTTAGCCGTCTGCCTGATCGCCTCCTTGGCGCGCGGCGGGTCCCACAGATAGCCCTCGAAATAGGTGACGGCGGCGCCCGACGCCTTGTCGGCCTCGACGTCCTCCGGGCCGAGCTCGACGCAGGCGCCGAGATAGGTGTTCATCGAGCGCTCGCCGTCCGGCGTGACGAAGATCATCGAGCGCGCTGTCGGCGGTTCGCCGTTAAGCGGCCTGGTGTCGAAGGCGACACCCTGGGCATGGATGTCATGCGCGTAGATTTCGCCGAGTGCGTCGTTGGAGACCTTGCCGAAGAAAGCGGCGCGGCCGCCGAAGGAGGCAACGCCCGCCGCCGTGTTGCCGGCGCTGCCGCCCGAGGCTTCAATGGCCGGGCCCATGCGGCTGTAGAGCAGTTCGGCGCGCCTCGTGTCGATCAAATTCATTGCGCCCTTGATGATGCCGTTGCTCTCCAGGAACGCCTCGTCGCACTGGGCGATGATGTCGACGATGGCATTCCCGATACAAAGCACGTCATAGTCCGGCATCAATGATGTCTCCGCCAAAAGCCCACCGGCTTTCTGGCAATGGGCTTTGCGCTTGCCAATCCGTTCGGCGCCAGCCCTCACGGGGCGGCAAGTCCTGCCTCGCGACGCAATTCGTCGGCCCTGTCTGTCTTCTCCCAGGTGAAATCAGGCTCTTCACGGCCGAAATGGCCATAGGTCGCGGTCTTGCGGTATATAGGGCGTAAGAGATCAAGCATCTTGATAATGCCCTTCGGTCTGAGATCGAACAGCTCAAGAATGAGGCGCTCGATCCTTCTTTCCTCAACCCTCGCTGTTCCGAACGTGTTGACCATGACAGAAACCGGACTGGCCACGCCGATTGCGTAAGCAAGCTGCACCTCGCAGACGTCCGCAAGTCCGCTAGCGACGATATTCTTTGCGACATACCGGGCCGCATAGGCAGCTGAGCGGTCAACCTTGGACGGGTCCTTGCCCGAAAAGGCGCCGCCGCCGTGACGACCCATCCCACCATAGGAATCGACGATGATCTTGCGTCCAGTGAGACCGCAGTCGCCGCGCGGCCCGCCGACTACGAACCTCCCCGTCGGGTTGACCAGAATTCTGATGCCTTCCGTCTCCAGGTGGGTCGGCAGGACAGGCTTTATGATTTCCTCAATGACGCCCTCGCGGACCGTCTCTTGCGAGACCTGCTCGTCATGTTGGGTCGATACGACGATGGTATCAAGGGCGACCGGGCGCAACCCCTCATAGCGCACTGAGACTTGGGATTTCATATCAGGACGCAACCAGCCAAGCTGTCGTGCTTTCCGGACATCTGCCTGTCGTTTCGTCAAGCGATGCGCGAGCTGGATCGGCAAAGGCATCAGGGTATCGGTTTCGCGGCATGCGTAGCCGAACATGAGGCCCTGATCTCCCGCTCCCTGCTGGAGGTCCTGCCCTCGTCCCTCGTCAACGCCCTGGCTAATGTCGGGCGATTGCTCGGTGAGTGCATGAACGACGGAGCAACGCCGGCCGTCAAAGCCGACAGCCTCATCGTCGTATCCAATATCGAGAATCGTATCGCGCGCAACTTGGCTATAATCCACCCGCGCATCGCTAGTAATCTCGCCAGCCACAACGACTATCCCTGATTTTACCAACGCTTCACAGGCGACGCGTGCCTTGGGATCGGTGCGGAGGATGGCGTCGAGGATGGCATCCGAGATGTTGTCGGCCAACTTATCCGGGTGTCCCGCGCCAACCGATTCGGAAGAGAACACGAACTGCCTAGCCATGAAATGCCTCGTTTCGGGTGTTGGAGTTGTATGGTGCATTTTGCTTAGCCCACCTTACCTGTTGGTGATGCCCGGGACCTCGAACGCAGCGCACAAATCGGCAACGTCTCTTCGCACGCAGGCATGGAGATCTTCGTCATCAGGCCGCCGGAGGACGCAGTCAATGAAGCCAGCAATTTGCACCATTTCCACATCGCGCATGCCCATTGACGTCACTGCTGGCGACCCCAGGCGAATTCCGCTTGTGACCGCCGGATCCCGCGGGTCGCCAGGCACCATATTAAAGTTTGTGATGATGCCTGCCTTTGCTAGCCGCTCGGCATAGGCCTTGCCCGATAGTGGTCGATCGCGCAGATCAAGGATCAGCATGTGATTGTCCGTCCCCCCGGTAACCAGGTCATACCCTCGCTCGATCAGTGCCTGTGCAAGAGCCTTGGCATTCTTGACGGTCTGTTGGCCGTAGCTTCGGAAGGACGGGTTCGCGGCTTCGTGCAAGGCAACTGCTAGCGCAGCGATGGCATTCATATGAGGCCCGCCTTGCAGGTGAGGAAAGACCGCCCGGTCTATTCGCCTGGCGAGATTGTATTTGCTCTTTGTATGATACAGGGCCTGATAGCGATCTTCGTTCCTGGACAAAATGAAACCACCGCGGGGACCGCGGATCGATTTGTGGGAGGTGCTGCTGACCACGTCGCAATGGCGCACGGGATTCGGGTGCGCTCCCGCGGCAATCAGTCCGCTGATGTGCGCAATGTCGGCTACGAGATAGGAGTTCGCTTCCAGGGCGATTTCTGCCATTGCCGCGTAGTCAAAGACACGCGGGTAAGCAGTTCCGCCGACCCAAATGAGCCGCGGCCGTTCCCGCTTGGCTGTCTCGCGCAAGCGGTCATAGTCAATCTGCTGTGTCTTTTCATCTAGTCCATAGGGGACGCGTTGATAGTCAGTTCCGGAAAAGTTGATGGCCCAACCATGAGTCAGATGGCCCCCTTCCGGGAGGGGCAAGCCCATGACTTTGTCACCGGGGCTCAAAAGCGCACGATAGACAGCCTGGTTGGCCGGCGAGCCGGAATAAGGCTGGACGTTGGCATGCTCGCTGCCAAATAGTGTTTTCAAGCGCTCAATGGCTAGATTCTCAAGCTCATCAACGATCTCATTTCCAGCGTAGTAGCGCGCACCGGGGTACCCCTCGGCGTACTTGTTCGTGAAAATCGAGCCGTTCGCTTCCAGCACGGCCGAGGACGCAAAGTTCTCTGAGGCGATGAGCTTAAGGGTCGTCCGCTCCTGCCGCTCCTGTCTCAGAAGCAGTTCGTGAACGCGGCAATCAACCGCGGCCAATCGAGACCGTCCGTAAGTGTCGCGCGGCGCGATGGCGCCGTCGGCGGAGTTGTACATGATGGTTTCGCGCTCCAATTGGACTGATCTATTTCACGGTCAAGCATGCGATCCCCTTCGACGGCCCGTCTTGTGTGGCTTCGAGCCGTTGAAGGTCTCGTTTGTGATAGCCATCGCCGTGGGGCAGGAGATCAACCAACAGTTGGACCAGCCCGCCGTCCTTACCTCCTGCTTTGAGATGGTACGAGCACCACGGACGTTGTTCGTTGCAGTAAAGAAAGTCGGCTCTGGCCAGCAGCCGGACGTGTCGTACAACGTGCTCACGACGCAGACCCAGAATCTCCGCTAGCTGGCAGACAGTTAGGTCCGCATGCGCGCAAAGGCCTAGGATTCGAAGGCGATCTAGATGCGCTGCCGTCCGAAGGCGACTGACCAGTGTCAGCATTGGGCAGGACCAAGCCACTTGGAAAGCCTGGGCACTCGTCCTACTGAATTTGTCATTTCGCGTTCTCTACAGATGTTGCAGCTTTCGAACGAAATAATATGGTTGCTTGTCCACCGACCGCACACTCTCGGTGGCCGTGAAGATACTGTTTTGAGCCAATATGGCTGTGTCGAACAAACAAGATGGGCGCTGTTCTTGCCATTGCCTTTAGCCGAAATTGCACGCAGTTCGGCGGGTCGGAGAATAAGCCACGGTTCGGACTCCACTGACTCAAACGTTGCAATAAGCCTACCATTCACAGCGAACCGGAGTTGCTAAGAGTCTATGAATTTCCTTGAAGCATCTGTTGCAACGTTTGCGCAGCCCGGTCTTGCTCCCGGCTTGCAGCGGTCAATCTCGTGCAGACTGACCGTGATGCAAAGATGACAAGGAAGGTTCGCTTTCAATCCGATCTTCTTCCTGGCCAAGTGGTTCGTAGTCTCATAACTGTGGCCTAGACAAAAGCTGGGCTAATCAGCGGTATGATGTCGTTAGCGTGGTTGGGCCACCAGCAGGTCGACGCCAAGATCGACACGCGCAATTTCCCGCGCTACGAGAATGTCAGTGACTGCGCGCTCTTCCTCGGGCGGTCTGGCTGCGCCGTCTAGAATCTGAATGCATCTCGCGCCGACCCGTTCAGCAATGAGCTGTTCGGCTTGCCGCATTGACGGCGAAGCAAGCTCAAGTACGTTTTCGCGCATCTCACGCGCCGCCTCGCCGACTTCCGCAAAACGCTTCTCGGCGAACTGCTCCCTGAAGAGCGCAGCGAGATCATCAAATGTTTGAACTTTGGTGGGCTTGGGTTTCGAGCAAAAATATCCAGTTGCCAGTCCAGGTTTATAGGCAAGGCTGTGCGCTTTGTCGTCTGGCAAGGGCCCAATATCCCCTGGTGAGACGAAAATGGACTGCCGTGCTACGGTTGCTCCAAATAAGAGCGGTCGAAATCGCTGATGTTTGCGATACAAGGAGCCGCATAGAAGACGTTTGACGGATAGCGCGCCTCAAACCGAAGAAGCAGTTCATGCTGACGCGACACATCCCTGCGCATCATCGCAATCCGAAAAAATGGTATCGACAAACCGGGGCAATGTCCGCTCGCAACCTCAAAGGCAGTTCCTCGCTTCATCAGCTCCGGAAGCTTGTACTGGAAAAACAGCGGAACCCCTGGGAAATTGATGCGGATGTCAAAGCCAGAATGCCCCTCCTGTATGAGGTTTGGAAAGACCGGCGCGCCTACTGGTGCGGCTGACGATGACCGGATAAGGTTTTCGGTGAAGGCATACCCAAATGAGAACTCCATGTAGCCCACCTTCATTCAATTCTGCTTTCGTGCTGAAGTTTATCCTGGCTCTTTGCCTGCAGCCGAGCAGACTCTATAACAAAAAAAACTAGGTATACTTGCGAGATAGTCTGAGCTTGTCGATTCCTCGGATAGATATTTAAGGAGCTCACCCACTCTTCTGGCTGCTAGAATGGGAATGGGAAGCTTCTGGTTGATCTGGGTCGAGTTCCAGTTGATTTTGGTAAGCGACAAAACCTCCTGCGCTATCTCAGCGATTCCCGGCCAGATCGCCGATAACTTTCGGGCTTCGCGAACAGAGCCAGAGTGCGTAGCCGATATCTTCAACCGGGGCGGCAGCTTCTCCCTCGCCAGTGCCGAGCGCGATCATATGCGTTGCGCATTCGGCCAGCGCGCCGTCAAGGCGCCCCGCTTCCGTCGCGCTGCCGTAAAGGTCCAGGAACCACGCTAGCGAATAAGACCAGTCGGCAGGCAAGTCCTGCCCATTGTGATCCCTTGCGACGACGGCCACGACGGCGTTGCGGCCTTCGGGCGTGCGGGGCTCTATCCCAAGGATCGGGTATAATTCGGGTGTCGGCTGCTGAAGGATACGCGCCGGCACGAGCGACAGTGCTTTCTCCAGCGAGGGAGGAAAATCCTCCAGTTCTTCGGCCAGTTCGGCAGCTTCTCTCCTTCGTCCCTCGCGGCGCGCTTCTACATATTCTGCCGCAACCACGGCAACGGTGCGCTGCGCCCGTTCAGCGGTGCCGGTGGCAATCAGCTCGGCCGGAATGTCACCATCCTTGATCGCCCAGTGCGTACGGTGCTGTTCGAACTGTTGAATGCCCAGCCGGTCCGCAATTCTCAACACCGCTGACCGGTCGAGAAAGGCATGTTCCGGATCGGGCTCGAAGGTGAAGGCCAGTTCGTGTCCGCGCCGAACGATATTGCGTATGCGGCCGTGCCGGACCACGCGCGCGTGCGGGCCTCCCGCCCCGACTTCGTACATCAAAAGCGCCGGGATTTCCTCCAGCCGGCGCAAATGTTTCAGGGCGCGAGGTCGATAGCCTCGGCCTCGGCGCCGCTAGATTCCTTGAACCGGTCAATGGTTGACGTGAACGGCGGCGTTTCCCACCACTCGCCGTCCCGAGACAAGCAAGTTAAACATGGCACACCACCGACCTCACGCCGCCTTCTCCATAGACCACTTCACCCGTTCGCCGAGAAAGGCGGCGAACGTTTTCACATTCATATTGCCGCTCGCCTCCTCCAGCCCTGCGAGGTAGGCCTTCCGGTCATCGACTCTGACGACTGTCCAGGGGTAACCGCCTGAAGCCAGCATCGCGTTCATGAGGAACCGCGCCATTCGTCCGTTGCCGTCCGGATAGGGGTGCACATGGCCCACAAGCCAATGCCCCAGCACGGCACGCACGGAGGCCTCCTTCTCCGCCTCCAGCAGGTCGAACAGCTCATTCATACCATCGGCCACCGCTTCGGTACGCGGCGGCACGTGCTGCGAGCCGCGCAGGTACACAGGGTGATTGCGATATCCCGCAAGCGCGCTGGCTTTGAGGATGCCGGCGGTCACTGACGGCGCGAACAGCTCCCGGTACCACTCCCGGTGAGTGTCCCGCGTCAACGCGCCGGCTGGCTTGCCGTTGATGATCGCGGCAACAGAGTCTTTGACCTTCTGGAATGCGAGGTAGTAGCCACGCGCGGCAAGCGCATCTCGGTTCTTGCGGTCCTCTTCATCAATCTCCGGATTCCAGCTCCCCTCGCGCACCCGGTCGATGAGTTCCGGGGTGACGCTGTACCCTTCTATCGACAGCGAATGGTAGGCGTCGCTTTCGTAGATATCCTCGACGAACTTGATATAGGCGTCTTTGTCGGACGGCAGTCCGGGTGCCTTCGGGAATATCTCGATGATGGCTTCGCGCTGCGATTGCCAGATCGCGCGCAGGCGGGCGACCAACGGCGGTACGCCCGCCGCAATAGTTGTCACTCCAATTTGTCCCGCGAACGGATCGGATTCGCGCACGTCATAGCCGGCGGCTTTGAAGGCGGCCACGATTTCATCCGCAAAGGAGTCGCGTCCTACGCGACGGAAGGCCCCCGCAAGCCGTCCCGCCACGGCGGAATGGCCGCCATCAAGCAGCAGGGCCAGAACGGTTGATACGTCGCGCACCGACGCCATGGCGATCTGCATCTCGATAGGGGCGCGCTGGAAGAACGCTTCCGGCACCCGGGTAAGGGCGGCCTCGACAGTGAACACGCGCTGGCCGTTTTTCTCTGTCAGTTCGGCCGGCATCTCCTTGACCTTGAGGTCATAGAGCGAAGTGCCGAACAGCAGGTCGATTTTGTTATTCGTGCCTTTGGGGGTGTTCACCACCACCTGAGGCGGAATAGTGGGCGCTTCCGCGTGCAGAAGCAGCGACTGCTCCGGTGAGAGGAACCAGTCCTTGCCGAACCGGTCATTGCAGTAAAGGGAGCAGAACTCCCAGAAGCTCGCGTACCAAGGGGTGGTGTCTTGCTGCCGTGCCTGCGGGCCGGTCGACATGAGCCAGCCTTTGATAACATCGCGCAGGAACCCGTTCTGCAGCAGCCGCTCCCGGTGGACGCGGGTCAGCTCATCTGATTTGAATATGCGCCGCCCACCCTCCTGCAGCTCTTTGAGGACGGCCAGTGATACAGCGAGTTTTTCATGGGGCTTGGCCATGGCCGTGCCTTTGCAACTTTTTTAGAGTTGTGCGATTACAAGTATATAGTGCTGATAGGCAACAAGTCAATGATGCTGTGGAGTTGCAAGTTTTTTAAGTCGTGCGATGACAAGTTTTTTATGCGATAATCGGGAAATGCGATCGTTTCCATAGCCGCGCGAAGGATCGTTACCCGGATGGGCCGAGACCCAGCTCCCCCGCAGGCGACGCAGGGGCTCGGGGCGAGCCTAGAGCCTGGCCCTCCGAAGCGCTTCGAAGGAGGACGCGCCTCTTTGAAAAACTCGCCCGTTGTGCATCGTGGGTACCCGTAAACGCGAATTCTCAAAGGAAAGACGCTCCTTACCTCTCCCTCCCGCCACGATCATCACGGCCGCGCCCGCGCTCACTACGCCGCGACGCCCGCGAGATCGCTGCACGCATCTGATCGGCCACCAGACCGGGTTGCAGATGAAGGATGTCCGTGACGCTGTCGTGTGTTTGCACCGTCACCGCAGTGACGGCAAGGCAGCTGCGCACGCCCATGGAGGAGAGCGTCTCGATATCGCGCGCGATTCCGGCACCCCCACTGGAGTCCGATCCGCCGACGACAAGTACATGCGATGCCTGCCTCAGCGCCCTTTCATCCGTTAGAATGAGCGTTCGAAACGCAGGATTCCGCCGACACTGCTCTTCTTGTTGGCGTTGGTCCAATTCATGTTGGAAGCGCCGTCCACCTTGCCGACGGCGAAGTTACCGTATCGGCCATAGTCGAGTTCCGCCGTAACTGTGAAATCTGGAAGAAACGCATAGGCGACGTTTGCAGCGACACCATGGTTCTTGAGCTGATCACCGGAGAGCTGAAGGTTGAACGAAGTTGTCTCGTTGAGCTTGTAAGTGGCGCCAGCCCAGAAAGCCCAGTTCCCGCCCCAACTCTTATAGAAGCCGCGACCATGAGCGTCGATGGCGTTCGTGGAGTCGTCGTTGAGCTTGCCGTTGGAACCGTAGCCGAGCATTCCGAACAGCAACAGTTCGTTGGTGACATTGATGTCGACACGGACCTTGGCGGCCACCGATTCGTAGTTGCTATCATAAGCGGCAACGCCGGTGATCGCGCCCCAGCCATGTGTGTATTTCAAGCCGCCGACTACGTGCGGTGCGTAGCTGTCCATTGTGCCGACCACGCCCGAGCCTTCTTCGAGCGAAACCACGGCCGAAAAGCCGTTCCCGGCGTCGAAGTAGTACTGAACCACATTGGTAGCGAAAGCGCCGTACGGAACCGGCGTCTGGTTGAGTACGTCACCCGCGCCGCCAATAAACATGTCGAAGGCCGACCAGTCCTTACCAAATCGGAGGCCACCAAGCTGAATCCAGGCGAAAGTCAAGGTGCTGTCTCCGTTGAAGGCATAGGACCGAGAACTGTCCGAAACCGAAGTGTGGCGGTTGCCGAAGTTCATGCGGGTTTCGGTGTAGGTCTTCAACGTGCCGAGTTCGGTCTCCTGGCCGGTCCAAGTTTTCAATGTGAAGCGCGTGTTGTTTTGCCATGTGCCCTGATCCTCACCAGTCCTCACATCCGAGGTTCTTGCGTGATCAACCAATCCGACATGGCCCAAGCCGACGTCGTAACGGACATAGCCGCCGATGCGCACGCAGGTCTCAGTGCCTGAAATGTAGACGTAGCCCGAGCCGTAGACGTCGCAGACTTTAACGTACTCAGTCGGGTCAGGCTCGGCAACGGCGGTCACGGCGCGAGCGTCGGAAACGGCAATCAGTGCCGCAGTTGAGCCGAGGAGGAGGCTCCTAATGTTCATTGTTGATCTCCGTTCAAAGAGTAAAAGGAATGGACGTCAGTGATGAACTCTTGCTAAGGAAACAGTCGATAACGATGCGCATTGAGTTGAATTTGAGCAGTTTTGATGCGCTCGTCACGCCAGATATTCATCAGAAATTGAGAATATGATTGGGTGTTATTGTTACAAATATGCGATTGTTATTACAAATATAATAATCGCCGAAACGACTCCATCCAACATTTCTGTACGAATCATCCCCGTCATCTCCGCTAGTTGTGGGCGGGCCGTCACAAAGGCTTCTACTGCAAATGACGTGCCATCCTGACGACGCAGCTGCGGCTTGAAGCTCAAGTGTGCCGGCGGACCTTGGTTCGCTCTTCCTTCCTTTTTGCCTTGCGGATCAACCCAAGCACGAACGGCAAACGTTTCGGCTACGGTTCGTCTGTTCGTTTCGCGACAGTTTCGTTCAATGGCGACAGCTTTGTTTGCTGTGAGCCCCGACGTTGAGACATCATGCGGCGGCACCGCTCGGTACGACGCCGTCATTTTGGCGAGCGCGATGATCGGTAATCACGCGCTGAACGCGCAGCCTTGCCTCCACCACGGAGTCAGTAGGCGCGCCGGCCTGGCATTGCGGCCGACCTGACGGTCGCGTCGAGCAGCCTCTCGTCCTGATAGACGGCGCGCCACAGCTAATGCTTCTTGCCAGCAATTCACACAACGAGCTCATCGAGATGCCAGAGATCACTATGGGGCTGCGCTAGCTGGCGAGCAAAGTCTGATCCCAACGCCGTGTTATCTCGTTGGATGCGGCAGCCGCGCTCAGCAGAATCTACTCGACCAGGCGCAGGCTGAAGGGAAGGGATGGTGGAACCAAACGGTGCGCGTGAGGGTCGCGGCCGGAACAGCCATGGCCAGTCGCTGACCGTCCAGCCAAGACTGAACGGCCGCTATTGCTGAGAAATACAAGTTTCGAGCCCAAAGCGGAACGGACTGACATAGCGCAAAGACACAGGCGAGCGCAGCGGTAAGGTTGGCGGTTATCAGCATGGGACGGTAACTGTTGCAGACCACAAAATATCGCGAGGCCGGCCTGCCTTGGTACACTATCTATCCGACTGTGTCAGAGTTCTCTGGGGCGGTCGGCGCCGAGGCTTATGAGGAATGGCTCAGGAACCTGCCGGCTGACGATCCGGTGTCGCTCTATTTCCACGTTCCGTTCTGCCGATCAGCTTGCTGGTATTGTGGCTTCCCCACCACCATCACCCGCCATGATGCGCCGATCCTCAACTATCTGGCGGCGCTGCGTGACGAGATCCGTTTGGTCTCGGAGCGAGCGCCGCAGACGCTGCCCGTGAGCGACATGCATTTCGGCGGCGGAACGCCGTCTCTCATAGGACCAGCCGAGTTCCTGGCTCTGATAGAGTTCCTGCGACGCCGCTTCGCTCTCACGAAAACAGCTACGGTTGCCGTCGAGATTGATCCGCGCACGTTCACGGCCGAGATGGCCGAGGCCTTAGGAGCAGCCGGCGTGAACCGTGTGAGTCTCGGCGTGCAGAGCTTCGATCCCATTGTTCAAAAAGCAATCAACCGGGTTCAGAGTGAGGCGCAGACGTCGGCTGCCGTGGAAATGCTGCGCCGGCATGGAGTAAGCCGCATCAACTTCGACCTCATCTTCGGTCTCCCGCATCAAACGGTGCAGTCCTGCGTCGAGACCGCGAGGGCGGCGGTCGCAATGCGCCCCGACCGGCTTGCGGTGTTCGGCTATGCGCACATCCCGTCGCTTATAAAGAATCAGCGCCTCATCGAGGAGGCAGTTCTTCCGGGCAGCGCTGCCCGCGCCGAACAGTATGCGGCCGTGGCCGCGACGCTGATTGCCGCCGGCTACCGCGAGATCGGGCTCGACCATTTCGCCTTGCCGGACGACGAGCTCGCGCTGGCACAGAAAACGGGTCGCCTGCGGCGTAACTCGCTGGGCTACTCGGCCACCACCTGCAGAACCCTGATCGGTTTCGGCGCGTCGGCTATCGGCCGCGTCGGCGACGGGTACGTCCAAAACGAAGTTACACGGGATTCCTACATCCAGCACATCGCAGCTGGCCGTCTGGCGACGTCAAAGGGCTATCGCCTCACTGACGACGACCGCGTGCGAGCCGCAATTATCGAGCGACTAATGTGCGATCTCGAGGCCGATGTGCAGGCAATCTGTGCCGCCCACGGATCTGATCCGATCCGTCTTCTCGATTCAGCTGAACGCTTGGCGATGCTGGCCGAGGACGGGATAGGGGACTTCGAAAACGGTTTTGTCCGCGTACGGCGGGAGCATCGCTTTGTAATTCGCGCTGTCGCTGCCGCGTTCGATGCTTTTCTCGATCGGGATGGCCGTAGGCATAGCCACAGGTGAGGGCAAGCATCCAAACGGAAGCTAAACTCGACGCCCTTGGCCGAGGCCTGTCATGAAGCGCGCGTCAAGGATGCGAAAAGCAGAGCTGATCCGCCTATTTCATCTCATCTTCAATGACATCGACCTCGTGGCTGCCACCGAGGCGTTTCCATATTGATCGTGGTAGGTGCGGGACATCTGGGTGTTCGCCCTCAGCGCATGAATATCCCGCCATGTGATGGGTCAGGAAATCGCGGTGGCCGCAATCAGCCCGTCCATCGATGACAGACCGCGGCCACGCCGCTTCGCGAGGCCCGTCAGGTCGCCCCAGGCCAGGGCAACCAGTTCGGCAGGACTCTCGGCTCGAAGCGCTGCGGGAGGTCCCGGGCGAGCCATCCGGCCAGTGCGTCACGTTTCCGACCTTTGTCCATGAGGGCAGCGCCGCGCCGGATCTCGGCGAGCGACACAACGCTGATAAATGAGCGGTCTTCATCGAGCCCGTCCATCCATTCCAGCACGCGCGCGTCAGGGCTCGGCCTCGTCACCTCGGAGAGGACATTAGTGTCGAGCAAGAGCCTCACAATGGCAGACCATGCGGTTCATCGCGTAGCCGCTCGACGTCCAGTTCGGCGTTGCGCAGCGGCGATGCGCAGCGAGTGCCCAGAAAACAGCAGCCAGCTCCCCTTCCGGAAGATCGGAGCGGACGCCACGCAAAAAGCGCCAAATCCTTGGCGCCGGCGGTCTGTGTGTTTGCGCGCTGGCGGCTTTGGTGTACTCCTGTGCCGTTTCGACGAGGCTTCCAGCCGGACCGGCAGGGGAGGAGGCTTTGGCGGCGCGGCCGGCACACGGCCCACCTCGAGGACGAGATCGACGATGTCGGGCAGATCCTCGGTCGCCTCACAAATCGGTGAGGTCGTCGGGACACCGTCTTCCACTTTTGTTGATCAGCCGCCTTCCTGGCCATGTTCCGAGACAATAAGGCGCCCGTGCGCCGCCGCCTCGATTAACCCAAGACGCGCAAGGATCTTTTGCCGGAGACAACGAGGTCACCATCCTGCGGTGCCGCGTTGCGTCACAGTCGGCATGAGATGTGCAAAGTGGACCGTCGTCAAACGTCAAACAGAGGCGTTGGTGACTGGACTGAACGACCAGAACGAGCTGCTTGCGCCCTTTCGGGCTTCACAAAGTTCGAAAATGGCGTCGTTTCAGGGCATAATCGCCGCTTGTCAAAATGTTTGCAACAAGTCCGGTGAAAGCCTACCGAGTATCTTGTGCTTGGGGGGCGGTTAGTTCCGATAAACTAAGCGGCATACACATGCTAATCTATTTGATTTACGGGCCGACCTGCAGCGGCAAAACAGACGCGGCAATCCAAATTGCACGAGAGACCGGATGGCCGGTCATTGCGCTGGATCGTGTACAATGCTGTCCTCAAATCGCCACCGGCAGCGGGCGTCCCTCGGATTCCGAACTGCAATCTACCCAGCGGATCTACTTGGATTCGCGCCCGCTAACCGCGGGCATCATTGACGCCGAGACCGCCCATCGTAAGCTGATAATGCAAGTGGATGAGCGTAGTTCCCAGCCGGGGCTCATCCTCGAAGGCGGTTCGATCTCCCTTCTCAATTTAATGGCGCGAAGTCAGCATTGGGATGGCGCTTTTCGGTGGCATGTAAGGCGGTTGCGGCTCGGCAACTCGGACGCCTTTCTGGAGAGAGCCAAGCGTCGGGTCACAGACATGTTTGTCACAAGAGAAGGACAACCTTCATTGCTGCAGGAACTTGCGGATCAGTGGAAGGAAGATGCAGTCCGTCCCACTTTGGAAGACGTTGACGGATATCGTTGCGCCATTCATTTTGCGAGAGAGCACAGCTTGGCAATCAGCGAAATGCCGTGCCTTCGCAAAGAGCTCCAACAAGATCTTGTAGAGGCGATTGCGAGAGAATATCTCGAATATGCGCGTTGGCAAGAACGCGACTTTCCAGAATGGCAAACTGAGTGAGCAAGCCTCCCCGGACCTCGCCTGCGGTGCGGGCACGGTAGCTCCTGAGAATTGCGCTAAGTGGTTTGCTGAAGCAAGCTAGTGCCAGGCGACATTAGGTCCGTGTGGCAGCGGAAGGATTGCTTTCGCCACGGTGACTGCGGAGGAGGCGACATGGCTGCACTGCTCATTTCAGGCATGGGACGGAATGTACCGATGACAAAGTGCTGCGCGCTTCGTAGCGACCGCTACCGTGGCTGACTCGCGAACTACTATCCGCCAGCCCAGTCTGTGGCGTCGTCTCGGCTTTCATCGCCACCGC
Source organism: Mesorhizobium sp. M0174 (assembly GCF_040322275.1). Classification (NCBI taxonomy): domain Bacteria; kingdom Pseudomonadati; phylum Pseudomonadota; class Alphaproteobacteria; order Hyphomicrobiales; family Phyllobacteriaceae; genus Mesorhizobium; species Mesorhizobium sp. M0174. The sequence continues at coordinate 32,632 of NZ_JAMYTB010000020.1, read as the reverse complement.
CTTCGCCCAGGAAACGCCCGAGGCCGCAAGCGTCGCCGTGGCAGTGCGGCACCCGGCAAGATGGGTGGTCATCGGCCCTATCTGATCGACGGGGAGCACCGTGCTTTCGTCCTGGGCGAGGTTGAGCGAGATGCCAACATGACGCTTCATCAATTGACGGCGGCACTGGCTGAACGTGGTCTCCTGCGAGCGTCGGTCGCTTCCTGCACCGCGAGGGCAAGAGCTTCAAAAAACCGTTCTGCCGGCCGAGCAGCTCAAGCCAAAGCTGATGCGCGGGCGTGCGCAATGGATGCGCTATCGGACCCGCATTGACCCTACGCGCCTGGTCTCCCTGGATGAAACATGGGTCAAGACCAACATGGCACCGTTGCGCGGCTGGGGTGTGCGCGGCAAGCGGCTGATGGCCCACGCACCATATGGCCATTGGAAGACGATGACCTTCATCACCGCGCTGCGGCATGATCGGGTGGAGGCGCCTTGGGTCATTGACGGACCCATCAATACGCAGGCCTTTCGCGTCTATGTCGAAACCGAACTCAACAAAACACTGAAGCCGGGCGACATCGTCATTCTCGACAATCCCGGTTCTCACAAGGGCCAAGCCGCCCGCGACGTCGTCAGGGCTGCTGGCGCAAGGCGGGTCAAGCCCGCGAGAGCGGCAATTTTGTTCCGGCTATCACCCTCTCGTCGAGAACGGCGTGACGGAAGCGATAAAGTTGCGCCGGCCGGCCGCCGGTTTCCGCGGTTGTCTCACCGGTCTCCTCGACCAGCTCCTGCTGCTCGATCAGCCGGCGAAAGTTCGGCTTACGCACGAGCCTGCCGGCAAGCGCCTCCACGGTGCGCTGTAGCTGCAAAAGCGTGAAGACCGGCGGCATCAGTTCGAATACGACCGGCCGGTATTTGATCTTGGAGCGCAGCCGCGCAATGCCGGTCGCCAGGATGCGACGATGATCGGCGATCATCGATCTGCCCGACACCGAGGTGGGCGCAGCGGAATGTCCGGCGCGTATTGCTTCCTCCACCAGGGCGGCTTCGTAGAGCAGCTCATAACGTTGAAGCGCGAGTTCCTCGTTCCAATGGCGGTCGTCAAAGCCGAAGGCGATCGCCGCCCGCCGTCGTCGGTCGAGGCGTGTCGTACCGTCGTCAGTGCCATCCGCCCATTCCATCAGGCGCGGCCGCAATTCGTCCAACACGACCGCCGGTGTGCCGGAGCGGTGATCCTCCCACGGGAAATAGTCGTACCAGCTTCCCCAGTGTCGCCCGGCCGGGTCGCCAGCTTCGTCTTGGTGGGTGAGCGCCAGATAGCTGATAGAGACCACGCGGTCGTCAGCGCCAACCCTGTCGCGATCGGCGAAGGTGTAGAGCTGTTCGATATAGCCGAGCGGCTGGCCGGTCTGTTGTTCCACCCATCCCCTGAGGCCCGACTGCAGCGAACGATGAGCAAGCTCGAACGGGCCGGAGGGCAGGGCGTTTGCCTGCGGGATGGTCAGAACGCAGGGGGCGCTGCTGTCCATGGCGACCACAACGGCGATCAAGTCCGCATTGACGTCGTTGGCCTTGCCTCCAGCTCCGCCTTTCCTAATCCCTTTTGCGCGATCGTCCATGGTCCCCGACGTCGTTGAGCAGAGCCCTGCCGCGTAGGCGGCTGAACCGATTGAATTCCGTTTTTGTCTGATAATTGTCGGCGCGTCAACACCACCCGTCGTGGCGATTTTAGCTCTTCGCAGCTGCACAAAAAGTGCCAACGCGACATCCGTGCTTGGGGAAGGAGGCCCATTGAGTGCGCCGATTCAAAGCTCGTCGATCGACATTGCGACGTTGTTCTCGTCGGCGACAGCGCGGCATGGTTCTCCACGGCTTGGCGTCGACGCTGGGCGTGACGCTGGAGATGATGATCATGCACGGTCAGGCCTGCCCCGTGGCCTGGAGCCGGCGCAAATGGTCGTCGACCCGCCGTTCAGTTCCTTTTGAAGAAACCCGGAGCAGGTTTTCCGCAATGCCTGATAAAGCCCTTCCAGTGCGCCCGCGCCAGCATCATCGCACCCTCGCTCCAACACAACCTATGCGAGTCAGTAAATCGACTCGCCGGCACTATTGTTTCAGGGGAAATGAATCTAGTTTCAAAGGGTTCGGCCGATAGGCCGGGCACAGCTGCGGTCTTCACGGCCTTTTTGACATAAACGCGTCGCCCGATTGAGATTATCTTGACGGTAGCGCAGTGCGCCATCCATGCCAGTCGAGATGATCATGGGCAAATATCGAGACCATCGCGAGCCACGCCGGCATCGCTATGACGATGACCCCGTTTCCTTTTCGGAACGGACTTCCGAGCCAAGCTATTTTCAGCGCCCGCCGACCGTGACGGCAGATCCTGTCGATGCGGAGGTATTGTGGTTCACAGTCAGCAAGGGTTTTGGCTTCGTCAAACTCTCGGACGGCACGGAGGCCTATCTGCACGTGCGAGTGTTAGAGGCGGCCGGAAGCCGGGATGTTGCCGCGGGAACGCCTCTCAAGATCACGGTCGAAAAAAGTCCAAAAGGTCATCAAGTCGCGCAGGTGCTGGAGATCGGCGATCACCGCGCGAAAACTCCGTCACATACCCGCGTCGCTGGAGGGACCTTCGTTGAAACCGGTGCGCAGCTGGAGAGCGGGGGCACGGTCAAGTGGTACAAACCCGAAAAGGGCTTCGGCTTCATTGCTCCTGACAACGGTGAGAAGGACGTCTTCGTTCATGCCAGCGCCCTGACGCGCTCAGGGCTCAGCGTGCTGGTGGCGGGACAGAAGGTGTTTGTCGAATGCGGGCAAGGCAAGAAAGGCTGGGAAGTCCGGAGCATTCGCCTTGCCTAGACGGCGATGCATTGCTCGCCTCGAAGGAGATGCCGGAGAGCGTCGGGCGGCCGCCCGAGCCCGCGTAGCAGAAACCGACATTGTCGAAGCGCAGCACGCCGTCGGTGACGACGAGATCCCTGGCGCCCGCCGCGTCCTCGATGTCAAGTTCGGCGTCGAGCAAGTCGAACAGCCGCGTGCCGCAGGTCGAGGCGCGCGCGAACGAGTTGACCATCAATCCGAGCTAGCGCACCGGCATCTGTAGAATGGTCATGAAGGTGAGCAACAGGGCCAGCGTGCCGACGCTGATTTGACCTGCGATCACTTTCTGGCCACCGAACCAGAGCACCAGGGCCCATGGCGGTCAGGAACGAGAAATTCATGGCGCTGGTGTTGCCGACACGGATGTCAACGCGCTCATTGGCGAGATCAAGGCGCGTCCTGCTTGGCGCGGTCGAACTTTTCCAGCTCGTGCGGCTGCGCGGCGAAGGCACGCACGACACGGATGCCGCCGAGATTCTCATCCATCACCCGGATCTTTAACGATCGCTGATGCCCAGATATGGGAAGGTCAGGCTTCAATGACGGGGAAGGTGAAGGATTGACTGGTCGGGTTTCCGGGCCGAGCTTGTCGGCCGCTCGATCGAAAGCGTCATTTGAGGCGCTTCCTCTCCCGCGTGTAACTGGAAGACACGCTCGTCCAGTTCCTTGTCTACTTCCGTGAGACGATGATTGAGGCGAAGGTAGTCGGTCCAGGTCGGCGTGCGGAACGTTTCTGTCCACTGCATAGGCTTCTGAAGGTTGCGCTGGAGCGTCCAGTTCCGAGCACCGACGCGGCTGTGTACATGACGCCGCTGCCGCATGAGGTCGAGGAAGGCCTCGACATTTCTCTCGGCTATCAGATATTCGATCTTGACCACGATCGGGCCGCTTCTCGGCTTCAAACTGAGAGCGACAGCTGGGGCGTCGAATTCCTCCAAAGGATCGGGCTCGGACTCGCGGCGCTCGCGAAGAGGAAACAGAACGCCGGCTGCAGCAACGAGCAGCAGGGCCGCAGCGGAACCCTCTAGCGCCCACGTCAGCGAATGGTTCTGGGAAACGGTGCCCCACACCCAGCTGCCGGCCGCTATGCCGCCGTCTATCAATGCATAGTAGATGGAGATCGTGCGCCCCACGACCCAGCGCGGGCTTGCCAGCTGCACGCTCACGCCAACCCCGGACCAGGCAGTGACCCAGCCTGCGCCGCCCAAAGCAAGTGCAATTGCCGCCACGCCGATCGAAGAGGTAAGCGCCAGGGAGAGGGAGCACGCCGCGCAGGCGACGCAGGAGAGCCTCATCAGCTGTTCTTGCGACAAGCTCCGTCTGAACAGGCTGTTGGAGAGGCCGGCGAAGACCGCGCCTGTTCCGAAACCTGCCATGAGCGTGCCATAGGCGAGCGGGCCTCCTCCCAACTGGTCGCGGACAATCAGCGGCAGCAGCGCGAGTATGGCGATGCTCGCCAGGCCAAAGAGGGTTCCGCGTGCGATCGCCGCTTTGATTTCCGATGACATCGCCGTGAAGCGCAGCCCTTCATAGAAGGCCCTCCTCATCGACTCGCGCGGAAGAGGCGACGAGCGGACCTTCCACTTGCAGCGCCATATGGTGGCCAAGGGTACCAAATAGGTGAGGGTGGTCACGGTAAAAGCGGCCAAAAGCCCGAAGGAGGCAACCACGATGCCGCCGAGCGCCGGGCCCACGGTCCGTACGGTGTTGAAGCCAACGGAAAGCAGGGTAACGGCAGCGGGAACATCGCGCCGGTCCACCATATCGCCAACCGACGCCTGCCAGGCGGGATCGTTGAGAGCGCCGCCGCATGCGATTAAAAAGCTGAAGCCGAGAATCATCCATGGGTCGAGAAAGCCCAGCGCTACAACAGCGGTCAGCATCGCAGATGCTATCACCATAAGGCAGCGGCCCGCGAACATAACCCTGCGACGGCTGAAATTGTCAGCGAGAACCCCGGCGAACACGGACAAAATGAAAGCGGGCAGGTTCGATGAAGCCTGCACCAGCGCAACCATCAGATCGGAAGTCGAGATGGTAGCCATCAGCCAACTGATGGCAACAGTCTGCATCAACCAGCCGAGGCTCGAGACTTGCGTGGCGAGCCAGATCGAACGAAAGGTGGGCTGCAAAAGTGGCGCAAAGGTCGTTGGTGCAGCCAAATCATCATTTGATCCAGCCACCCTACTCATTTTGCCAACCTTTGCTTTGCGTTATTGCCGTTTCCCATGTAATCTAGGCTGAACCGTGGCGGCTAGAAGAATCTAGAAGAATAGAGAGAAACTGTTTGCCTTGCGGCACAGGTCCTCGTGATTAAGGGTTGCGGCCGAGACGCATGCCCGAGCCGGCTCACCCCGCCTTCGAAGACATCGCGGGGTGGAGCCCGGATTCTTGCTTGTCGTTTGACGCAGCATGCTTCATCAACGGGCACTTTGCCGAGCGATGCCTTTTCGCGAAACGCGACGATGTTCTTTCGTCGGAAACTCTCTCCAACGGCGTTCGATGCGCTGAGTCTGGCTTGGGGCGAGGTGAGGGCTTGCAGATCTTAGACAGGATTGATTGCTGATATACGCAGACGGTTGCCGGGCCGCGATCGAAGAGGCGCGCGCCTTGCTGCTTCAGCTTGAACAAAAGTCTGACGCGCTCACACATGCCATCGACGACTTTCTGCTCGATCTGATGAGGCTGGCTTTCATCGTTGAATGTTATGAACGCGGCTTTGAACTTTTGGCGCGAACGCTTGCCCGTAGAAGACTGGCAAAGGTCAGGCTTTTGTCGGGGGCGGTGGACTCCGCCAGGGAGAAATGACACCCAAAGCCGGATGGCTGAAGCGACGGTCGCCCCGCGTTCCGCACAGTGACGAAGGTAACGGTACGGCTCTTCGGCAGATGGCGCATCCTCATGGTAGCGTCTGGCCGTTCCCTCTGATGCCTCGGCCTCCCACACCTATCCGAACAGGCCCGATCCTGGAGGGTCCTCGAAGCGGGCATGAGGGCGATAGGCCGCGTGGTTGGGGTACCAAGCGTAGGCGCGGTATTGGGCTGGAAATTGGCGATGCGCGACGAAGAAGTCCGAGATCAACTCGTGCAAGGGCAATTCCTAACACCGTGGACGTGTTGGAGCAGCCTCATCCTCCTAGTCAGGAACGTCATCAAGGTTATAGGATTGATGCGCGGCGAACCCTCGGAACTCAGGATCATGTTGACATCGCTGTTCGACAGAGCCGACTTGGCGCAAGGAAGCCACATCGTTTCGGAATTGCTTATCGCATGGTCTATCGTCGGCCTAGTCAAACCCTTGGCGCGGCGAGGAAGCGGCGGTCGTCGGCGTGATGCATGACGGGAGTCGGCCGCGCCTCACCAGAGGCGAAATGCAGGAACCAAAGGAAAGGACCACCTGCATGGAATTGCGAAGCTTCGGCGTCTGAGCCGCGACCCTTGCCAACGATCATTCAACCCGCGACGTAGAGCTTCAAGCCAGCCTTGGACATGCGAACCGCGCTACCATCGTTGCAGAGGAGCCGTCCACCAGATGGTTCCATTTGTAGTCCGCGCCTTTGGTCGACATAGCGGACTGGCTCTGGCCACCGGCAAGGTTGAAGAGTGTTCCGTTGTTGCAGTCGTACTTGGCCTACGTAAACCAGATGCCTGAGCACGCGGTCGCGTTTCAGGGTTGATCTACTCGTAAAAAGGAATTGTCTTAGGCGGAAGGCCGCACTTAATACCACTATCCTATTGGCGCCCCATCGGGTTCCCGGATTGAGCAAGTCCGGATCACTATTTTATGCCGCTGCCAGCGTTGTGTCCGCCATGTGCACGCGCGCTGCCGCTGCCAGCAGGTCGGTCTGGGTGATCAGCCCAATAATGCGTCGCTCGGCATCGACGATGACCACGGCATGGCTGCGGCCGTCGGTGAGCACCGGCAGCAGGCTCATCGCCGGCGTATCGGGAGAGGCGGTGCCAGCCTTCGACATCACAGCCCTCACCGCGTCGGTCGCCTTCGTCAGCTCGCGCAGGCCAACTACACCGACCAGCCCGCCGTCGGCGTCGGTCACCGGCAGCGTCCGGATGTTGTGATCGAGCAGCAAATGACGCGCCTGGTCGGCAGGCGCATGTTCATCGACCGAAATCACATCGCGCGACATGATGTCCTCGCACAGCAGGGTGCGGTGGGAGCGCACCATCGCCTGCAACTCGACCTGCCGCAGCAGCCGCTCAAGATCGTTGCGGTCGATATCGAAGGTTTCCTCCAGCGCGCCGAGCGCGGCATCGATATCCTCGGGCTGGAAGCCGACCCGCTCCCGCGCCGGCGGATCGATGGTTCCATGCGCGCTTTTAAGGGCGGGGGCCGCCACATGTGGATAGTTGCGCCGCGACAGTTTATGGATGCCGTAGCCGAGTGCGACCAGCACGATCGAGTTCAGCGCTACCGGAACGAAGGGAAACAGCAAGCCGGAACTGAAGACGGCCGGTCCGCCGAACACCGCAGTTAAGGCGGCGGCGCCACCCGGCGGATGCAGGCAGCGCGTGAACGACATGGCGGCGATGGCCAGCGCCACCGCAATGCCGGTAGCAAGAACGGGTTCACGCACGAAATGCGCCACGATCACCCCGACCAGCGCCGAAATCGTATTGCCACCGATAATCGACCAAGGTTGCGCCAGCGGGCTTGAAGGCACGGCAAAGAGCAGCACGGCCGATGCTCCCATTGGAGCAACCAGCAGTGCGACATGTGGGCCAGACCCGTTCGCCAGCGCACTGATCACGCCAGTCAATGCGATGCCGATCATGGCCCCGATGCAGGCGAGCAGCCGCTCGCGCAGCGTTGCACCGGCAAGGATCGGAACAAAGAGACGAAACGCCATGGCATACCCTTGGGCGAGTGGTCGGAACTCCGCGCTCCGCAATGCAGGCAAAGCCACAGATTTGGAAGTTAAGCCAATTCGGAAAGTCGGCTCACGGGGGAATACTTTTGCGCGAAACGGCCATTGCCAAATGGGTGCAGACATTTTGATCGGCTAGAGAAGGCAGACGGCACGCTGATCCGCTCGAGCGCAGCTAGAGGCCAAGGGCTGCCGTGCCGCGGGCAGCCGGAAATGGGGATGGTCGGAGGTCGAGCTGGGATGGACACTAAGGAATTCAGAGGCTTCGAAAAGCGTGCTGACAATGTCGGCATGGCAAGACAAATCAGGCCCTTGTCGCTCCACTTCCGAGGCGAACTCCAGCGGAGTACGGCTTCTACGCGGTGCTTGGTCTGCCTGTCCTTGCCACCATCGGATTCGTTGGCTGCTGAAACGTCCACCTGTAGCCGCTGAGAAGACGACTGCCGCCAGTGCCGTCGTGGAACCGCCATATGACGGCGGCTTGGTTACAGAGCCGGCTCGTGTCGATCGGGCGGGGGAGCCTGATGTGACGTACATGGTCCAGAAAGTGGCCAATGAAGGTGCTGGCATCGTCAACGTGATCAGGTCACGTAATAGCGGTAATACAACCGCGACCACGAGCCTCTCAGGCGTTCGATGAGGCGAGAAAATCCGATCACCAGACCAAGCGCGATTCCGCCACACTGCCACACACGAAACCGATCAGGTCACGTTCCAGGCTCACCAGAAGATTGGAGCCGAGGCCACCTCGGCTGAACTCTGCCATGCCGCGGGCCGCCACCTCTTCCAGCCGCGGTAGAAAACGTGGGTCAGCAGCGCCGGCATGGGCGAGCAACTCCCAAAATCGCGAGCAGCGCCATCGGCTCCACAAGCGGCCGCAGATGTCGGCCGATGAAGCGGAAGGGCGGCGGTGCGATGGAAGCGCCGTGCGACAGCCTATCCAGACCTGTAATCGTGATCAGGCTCATCTGGGTCTCCGGACGCCAGCGTTGCAGATGGTTTTAGGCAAGCGTGAGCAGGCCGTGGGTCCCAATCCGGTCAGGCCGACCACGATCATGGCCGAAAGAACGAGTTCCAATTGAAAGAGCTGACGACCATAGGCGATCAGGTATCGGAGCCTTTCGAACCATGCGATGAGTTCTACCGCAACCAGGGTCTGCCAGCCGTTGGCAAGGCCTTCAGCCCTGTAAAGATCGACGGCACGGCGGAAGGCAGCACGAGTTTCGACCAGCGGCTGAACGAAAGGACACGGCCAGACCCCGTCTCACGACGACCCCGTTGCGCTTCGCCGCCATCAGGCTGGGTAGAGGACTTGCACGTCTAAAGCTGTCGATCATGCTCGGCACACAAAAAAGGGCGGCATTGCTGCCGCCCTTTCCGCTGTAGGTTGATAGGGGGCTGGATTAGAAATCCATACCGCCCATGCCGCCCATGCCACCGCCGGGCATACCAGCCGGCATGCCGCCGCCAACCGACTCCTTCTTCGGAGCCTCCGCGATCATGGCTTCGGTGGTGACCAGCAGGCCGGCGACCGAGGCCGCGTCCTGCAGAGCCGTGCGCACAACCTTGACCGGATCGACGATACCCATGGCGATCATGTCGCCATATTCGCCGGTCTGGGCGTTGTAGCCGAAGGTTGCCCCCTTGTTCTCAAGGATCTTGCCGGCGACGATCGATGCTTCCGCACCGGCGTTGGCCGCGATCTGACGGGCCGGAGCCTGCAGCGCGCGACGCACAATGCTGATGCCGGCGGCCTGGTCGGAGTTGGCGCCAGTGACGGTGATGGCCAGCGAAGCGCGCAGCAGTGCGACGCCGCCGCCGGGAACGATGCCTTCTTCGACGGCCGCGCGGGTCGCGTTGAGGGCGTCATCGACGCGGTCCTTCTTTTCCTTGACTTCGATCTCGGTCGCACCGCCGACGCGGATGACGGCAACGCCGCCCGCCAGCTTGGCGAGACGTTCCTGCAGCTTCTCCTTGTCGTAGTCCGAGGTGGTCTCCTCGATCTGCTGCTTGATCTGGGCGACGCGGCCCTGGATCTCGGCCTTCTTGCCGGCGCCGTCGACGATGGTGGTGTTCTCCTTGGAGATCGACACCTTCTTGGCGCGGCCGAGCATGTTGAGGCCGACATTCTCGAGCTTGATGCCGAGGTCTTCGGAAATGACCTGGCCACCGGTGAGGATGGCGATGTCTTCCAGCATGGCCTTGCGGCGATCACCGAAGCCCGGCGCCTTGACGGCAGCGATCTTCAGGCCGCCACGCAGCTTGTTGACGACCAGCGTGGCCAGGGCCTCGCCTTCGACGTCCTCGGAGATGATGACCAGCGGCTTCGAAGTCTGCACGACGGCCTCGAGGATCGGCAGCATGGCCTGCAGGTTGGAGAGCTTCTTCTCGTGGAGAAGAATGTAGGCGTCTTCCAGATCCGCAACCATCTTCTCGGCGTTGGTGACGAAGTAGGGCGAGAGATAGCCGCGGTCGAACTGCATGCCTTCAACGACTTCAAGCTCGGTCTCGGCGGTCTTTGCTTCCTCGACGGTGATGACGCCCTCATTGCCGACCTTCTGCATCGCTTCCGCGATCATCGAGCCGACCGACACGTCGCCATTGCCGGCGATGGTGCCGACCTGGGCAACCTCTTCCGAGGTCTTGATCTTCTTGGCGTTCTTGATCAGCGTCGCGACGACGTCGGCGACGGCGAGGTCGATGCCGCGCTTGAGGTCCATCGGGTTCATGCCGGCGGCAACCGACTTGTGGCCTTCCTGGACGATCGACTGTGCCAGAACGGTCGCGGTGGTGGTGCCGTCGCCGGCGATGTCGTTGGTCTTCGAAGCAACTTCGCGGACCATCTGCGCGCCCATGTTTTCGAACTTGTCCTCAAGCTCGATTTCCTTGGCGACGGTGACGCCGTCCTTGGTGATGCGCGGGGCGCCGAACGACTTGTCGATGACGACGTTGCGGCCCTTGGGGCCGAGCGTGACCTTCACCGCGTCGGCGAGGATGTTGACGCCGCGCAGCATGCGCTCACGAGCGTCGCGGGAGAATTTTACGTCTTTGGCAGCCATTTTTTACTCCTGGGCATTTCGCCCGAAATTCAGATTGGATGGTGCGGATGAAAGGCGGCGGCGTGTCAGCCGATGACGCCCATGATGTCCGCTTCCTTCATGATCAGAAGGTCTTCGCCATTGAGCTTGACTTCGGTGCCCGACCACTTGCCGAACAGGATGCGGTCGCCGGCCTTGACGTCCAGCGGGACGAGCTTGCCGACCTCGTCACGGGCGCCGGAACCGATGGCGATGATCTCGCCTTCCTGCGGCTTTTCCTTAGCCGTATCGGGGATGATGATCCCGGCGGCGGTCTTCGCTTCGGACTCGACGCGGCGAACGACCACGCGGTCATGCAGCGGCCGGAAATTCGACTTTGCCATTTTTGGATTTCCCTGGTGCGGATGTTGAACGGTTCTCCGTTGCCGGAGCGTGTTTAGCACTCACCAGAAGCGAGTGCTAACGCGGCAGTGAGATAGGCCGTAGGCTCCTGCTAGTCAAGACGGAAGAGGGACGGGCGAAGAGCAAACGAGCGTGGAAGCACCGAGCCTTTTACGTGAACGACGTCGGAGATCGGACATGGATGGGGCGGCTCACCATTTGCAACTGAAGGCTTTATCATTTGGCACGATTGGTGCAGCGAATGATCCGCAAACGTTGCGCGCGACCGATATAATGAGAGGTGAGCGCCATCAGGATTCCTGCGTTAACCGTCCACTCGGTCTTTACGGTGTGGCCGCCGCGCGGGCGCCAGGACTCCGGCCATCCCGATAGTCACCAATCCAATCTGCGGAGAACAGGAGGCAAGATGAGAGCGACAGTCAGCACGAACTTGAATTTGAAATGTTTGGCCAAAGCAACTGCCATCGCCTTGCTCTGGACGGTCACGGCTACATCGGCGGACGAAGGTATGTGGATGCCGGGCCAGACTGCGGAAGTGTGCGCGGCCATGCGCGCGGATGGGCTCCAGATCGATCCCGCCCAGCTGGGCCGTCTAGACGCTGACCCGCTCAACGCGATCGTATCACTGGGCGGATGCTCCGCCTCGTTCGTCAGTCCACAAGGGCTGGTCGCAACCAATCATCATTGCGTGTTAGAATCCATCCAATACCACAGCAAGGAGGGCCAGGACTATCTCACAGACGGCTTTCTGGCGAAGAGCCCTGGGTGAAGAATTGCCCGCGGCGCCAGGCAGCCGCATCTATGTGATCGAGGACATGCGGGATGTGAGCGCCGAAATGCTCAAGAGCGTCTCGGACAAGCTGAACGGGTTTGCCCGCTATGAGCGGCTCGCCAGAACAAAAAGGCCCTGATCGCCGCATGTGAAGGACAGCCCAATCGCCCTTGCGACGTATGGCAGCGTCTCCTACTATCTCCTCCAGAAGCTCGAAATTGAGGACGTGCGCCTCGTCTATGCGCCCGCGCTCGGCATCGGCAACTTCGGCGGCCAAACGGACAACTGGATGTGGCTGCGCCACACGGGCCACTTCGGCTTTTATCGCGCCTATGTCGCTCCTGATGGTTCCTCCCGGCCATATGCGCGCGACAATGTGCCTTACCGGCCGAAGAGTTGGCTACCCATAGCCTGTGAAGGCGTCAAGGAAGGCGACCTTGTGATGGTCGCCGGCTTTCCCGGCGCAACCCACCAGTTCCTGACCGCGGATGAAGTCCGGTTCAACTTCGCGCAATTCGAACCGCGGTTGCAGCGTTCGCTCTCGGATTATCCCGCCCAGATCAATCAGGCAACGGCAGGCAATCGCGAGGCGCAGATCCATTGACCGCCCGCTTCACAAATTGGGTCGGCCTAAAACGCATGGGAAAAGCAGAAAAGGCAACAGATCGGCACCAGAATGAATATGGCCGCGCGAACTGACAGCGCCAACAATCGGCATCTCGCATGGTCGGTGGCACTGGACGTGGCTCCCACCCTGCTGGCGCGACTCCCCATCAGGTCGTCGGGGTTTCGCTTGCGAAAAAAACTTCCGCGTGTCTCTGCGCGATCCATCCCGCTTGCGCGTGCTTAGTCAACCAAAAAACTGACCATCTGCAGGATCAGGATCAGCAAAAAAAAGCCAAAGGCAGACGCCAAAACAGCTGCCAGCAGGACGATGCGTTGTTTCTTCACCCACAGTTCCCCCGGGAGAAAGTCTAATGATAATCCTTAAAAAAGGCGCCCTGGAACAGGGCGCCCCACGCTCATTTGTGCAAGTTTAAATTTTAGCTTGCCTGCTTTATGTAATTAGACGTTTCTTTTATGCAAACACTTTTCCAAGTGTTACTTGCACAAATCGAACGTATCGCACATTTAGACGAACTATACATTCGATAGCGACTTTGACGCACGCGTTTACTGGCGGTATACATCCTTCACCGTTGCCGCAAGGCATTGGCCCAGGCGCGCGGCACCTCCTTCACGACAAAGGTTGAAAGCCCGTCCTCGGGCGTTTCACTTCCAAGATCACTTCGATCCACTCATACGGGCTTCCCGAGCGAGACCGTGGGTTCGGACGGTGCGAATGAATTTCTCGTTATAATCGAATTGATTATAAGGGATATTTCTACGTTGAGTATAAAGGATGTCAAGCCCGCGCCAGCGGCAATTTTGTCCGGGCGACCTCCGTTTCGTCGAGGACATGGTGGCGGAAGCGATAAAGCTTCGCCGGCCGACCGCCGGTATCAAATGCACTTTCGCCGGTCTCCTCCACCAGTTCCTGCTGCTCCATCAACCGGCGAAAGTTCTGCTGAAGCGCCCCTGCCGATGTAATCGTCAACGCCGTCCGCGTCAGCGCATTGCCATCGGCGAGAAGCCGACGACATTGTTGATGACGAACGTAACGATCCGCGGCTTCAGACAGGAATGTGCGCTTCGTCCAGATGGATGGAGTGGGCTGGCAGGTTCCGGGCGGCCGCGCCGTTGAGGATGCAGCATCGAGAGCCGCGCTCGCCGAGGATGACATAGGTCGAGATTCGTGCGCCGGAAGTCTTGCTCCCTGTCTCCACGAATCCATTGGCAGGATCCCGGGTTCTTCGCGTGGTCAGGGTCGAGCAGTATCGAACCGTGCTAGTTGAGCTTTGCTCGGTGACGTGGATGCCGTGCAGCTTGCCGGCGACTATTTTCGCATTGGTCCCGTTGTCCTATTCATCTCACAAAGTCAGTCCTGATGTTGAGCAGTTCGCTGGGCTAAATCCCGACGACGAGCGCCCCGCCGCTGAGTCCCGCACCTGCCGCCGCCAGGAGTATTTTCTCGCCCGGCCGAAACGGCTCCGCTTGATTGGCGAGCGACAGTGAGAGCGGGATCGTCGCGGCGGAAGAGTTGCCATATTCGGCGATCGTTTTGACGATCAGGTGATCGGCAACGCCGAGGTTTCGCCCGACCGCATCGAAAATGCGAGCATTGGCCTGATGCGGCACGAACCGGTCGACATCCTTTGGTCGCACTCCGGCAGCGGCTAGCGCGCTTATCGAGCAAGCGGTCATCATCTCGACGGCCTTTGCGAACACTTCGCGGCCGTCGGTCATCGTCATTCGGGTTTGCGCGAGGTCGAGGTCACCGTGGAACGGGATGTTGCTTCCTCCTGCGGGAATCTGGATCAGGCCGTATCGCGAGCCGTCCGAATCCACGGAGGCACCGAGAATCCCCCGATCAGTATCCTCGCACGGACCGATCACGACGGCGCCGGCGGCATCGGCAAACAGCACGGCGCTGGCGCGCTCAGAGGGATTGATGCGGCGGCTGAGGATATTGGCGGCGATAACAAGGCTCGCTTTGCCGTGCAGGCGGGTAAATCCGTCCGCAAACATCAGCGCATAGATGAAGCCGGCGCAGGCGCCGGTCAGATCGACAGCGCCGGCGCGGCCGAGCCCCAGCCGATGTGCGACCAGGGGCGCGCTGGGCGGCAGGAGGTGATCGGGCGTCGAGGTGGCAAGCAGCAGCAGACCGATGTCGTTGCGCGCAATGCCGGCGCTGGCCAGCGCCATGGCGCCGGCCTGCGCAGCAAGACCAGACAGCGTGTCTTCGTCCGTTGCCCAGAAGCGCGACCGGATTCCAGTACGCCGCTCGATCCAGCCCGGTTCGAGGCCGAGATCGCTCTCGATCTCGGCATTCGCCACCTTTCGGCCAGGCGCATGATGGCCAAACCCGAGAAGGCGCGACGACCTGCTCATGGCCTCGAACCGAAACGTTCGCCGGCCTCCTCGATGGCGTCATGGAGCCGATCGAGCTCGTCGCCGGTGATGCAATAGGGCGGCAGGAGATAAAGGACATTGCCGAGCGGGCGCACAAGCAGGCCGAGCTCGAGGAAAAATGCCCGCAGCTTAGGTCCGATCTCGGCCAGATAGCCGGCAGAGCCGGCGCGCAGGTCGAGAGCCAGGATCGTGCCGATCGCCCGGCTGTCGGTGAAGTTGGCATTATCGCGAAAGCGCCGAAGGCCGGCGGCCTGCCTCGCGCTCAGGGTGGCGATCCGCTCGGCCACTGGCTCGTCACGCCAGATCTCGACATTGGCGAGTGCTGCCGCGCAGGCAATCGGATTGGCCGTGTAGGAACTCGAGTGGAAAAACGTCTTCTTCCGGTCCTCGGAATAGTGAGCCTGGAAGATGGCATCGGTGGCGAGTGTGGCGGCCAGCGGGATTGCGCCACCGGTCAGGCCCTTCGAGGTGCACAGCATGTCCGGAGAGATGTTCGCCTGCTCGCAGGCGAACATGGTTCCGGTACGCCCCCACCCGGTCATCACCTCGTCGGCGATCAGCAGCGTGCCCGAGGCCTCAGTGATCCTCTTCAATTCGGACAGAACCGATGCCGGATACATCAGCATGCCGCCGGCGCCAAGCACCAGCGGCTCGACGATCAGCGCGGCGGCGCGCTGGTCGCGGCTGAGGGCCTCGAAACGATCTAGCGTTTCCTGTTCGCGCCCGGCGGCAGGGAAGGGAATGGTGTCGACCTCGAACAGCAAGGGTTCGTAGGCGGCGTTGAAGACACCGCGGGCACCGACGCTCATCGTGCCGATGGTGTCGCCATGATAGCTGTGCTCCATCACGACGATGCGCGAGCGCGGCGCGCCGATGTTGCGGAAATAGCCGAGCGCCATCTTCAGCGCGACTTCCACAGCGGTCGAGCCGCTGTCGGAATAGAACACCCAGTCGAGTCCGGCGGGAGCGAGTCCGACAAGCGCCTTGGCCAAGCATTCGGCTGGCTCGTGCGTGAAGCCTGCAAAGATGATCTGGTCGAGGCTCGAGGCGGTCGTCTCGATAGCTTTCATGATGCGGGGATGGCGGTGGCCATGGGTGACCACCCACCAGGAGGAAATGGCGTCCAGAATGCGCGCGCCATTGGCTTTGTGGAGATACGCGCCTTCAGTCAGGACGATTTCAGGGATCGCCGGCTCGAGCGCGTGCTGGGTGAAGGGATGCCACACACGGGATTGCCGCATCATCCGCCTCCGGCAATCAAAGCGAGGTCGAAGCCGGCAATCATCGCTTGTCTCAGCGTTTTGTCCGTCAGCGGATCGAGGTGCGGCAGCCTGCCGAGTTGCGGCACGTCGCCGAATTCCACGATCGTCCGTTGCGTATCGGTCATCTCATCGCCGATGAAGGCGATGCCAGCCAGCGGGATAGCGCGCGCCCGCAGGGCCTCGATCGACAGCAGGGTGTGATTGATTGTTCCGAGCGCGGTGCGGGCGCACAGAATGACCGGCAACTGCCATTGCTCGAATATGTCGATAAACCTTGTCCGGCGGTTCAGCGGCACCATCAGCCCGCCGGCGCCTTCGATGACGAGCGGTGTCGGCAGGACCGGAAACGAAAGATCGGCAGCCTCGATCGAAACGTCGTCGATTTCGGCCGAACGATGCGGCGAAAGCGGGCTCTTCAAGCGGTAGGCTTCCGGCAGCACGCGCCCCGACGGAAGCCCGGCAAGCCGTGCAACCGCCTCGCTGTCGGTCTCCCCGTCGAGGCCCGATTGCACCGGCTTCCAGTAGAAACCGTCAAGCAGGCCGGCAAGCCCGGCCGAAAACACCGTCTTGCCAATTCCGGTGTCTGTTCCGGTGATGACGATGCGCTTGGTCATGTCGCCTCCGGTCATGTCTGAGCCAACACCTCGACGAGCGCCCCGACCATGGCGGAAATGTCGGCTTCGCCGATATTGAGCGTCAGTGAGATGCGCAGCCGCGACGTGCCCTCGGGCACGGTCGGCGGACGAATGCCGCGTATGTCGAAGCCGCGGGCCTGCAGGCGCGCCGACACTGCCATGGTGCGCCTGACATCGCCGATGACAAATGGCTGGATTTGCGAGCCGCTGGGCGTGACGCCGCAGCGATCGACCAATTGGCGGCCTGCGAGGGCAACGCGTTCATGTAGCTGAACACGCCGCATAGGCTCGTCGACGAGCATTGCGAGCGCTTCGCGCGCCGCGACCGCCATCAGCGGCGATGGCGCGGTGGCGTAGATGAATGGCCGGCAACGGTTGATCAGATACTGGCACAGTGTCCTCGGCCCGGTCACGAGCCCACCAGATGCGCCGAGCGCCTTGCCGCAGGTGTGGAGCGCGACGATGTTGTCGCGGCCCTCGAAAGCGGCGGCCAGCCCCCGGCCGTCCGGTCCCCAGACGCCGGTGGCATGCGCCTCGTCAATGACGATGAATGCGTCGTGCCGATCGGCAAGCGCGACCAGGCTCTCCAAAGGCGCGCAATCGCCATCCATGCTGTAAAGGCTTTCCACCGCGATCCAGACGCATCCCATGCCGCCTTCGGCGCGCCAACGTGTGATCGCATCCTCGACAGCATCGACGTCGTGGTGCGCGGCCAGCACCAACTGTGCGCGCCCGGCCTGCGCACCCTCATGCATGCTGGCATGGGCGAGCTCATCGAGGATCAAAAGGTCGCCCTTCTGCGGCAGCGCCGTCAGCAGAGCGAAGTTGGCGATGTAGCCGCTGCCGAAGAACAGCGCGCGGTCGGCTCCAAAGAATGCCGCCGCGTCTGCCTCGAGCTGCTCGTGTTCCGGCGCATTGCCGCGCAACAGCCGCGACCCGGTGGCGCCAACCGGCGTGCCACGCGCAATCGCCGCCGCAACCGCTTCGCCAAGTCTTTTGGAGGCGGCAAGCCCGAGATAGTCGTTCGACGAGAAGTCGCGCCCGACGCGCGGCTTCAGCGTCCGCAGCCGGTCCTTGCGCGCCAGTCCCTGCAAGGTCGCCTCATAGCGGGCAAGCGGTGCCCCGTTCATTGCGCCTCGAGTTCCATCGGCTCGATGCCAAGGCGCCGGAACAGCAGGGTATCCTTGTCCTCACCGGGATTGTCCGCCGTCAGCAGCGTGTCGCCGACGAAGATCGAGTTGGCGCCGGCAAAAAAGCACAGCGCCTGCATCTCGTCGGTCATGGCCGTACGGCCGGCGGAAAGACGGATATGCGATTTCGGCATCATGATGCGCGCCAGCGCGATCACGCGCACGAATTCGATCGGCTCGATCGGCTTGGCGTCGGCAAGCGGGGTGCCGGGGATCGGGATCAGCATGTTGATCGGAACGCTTTGCGGATGTTCCGGCAGGTTGGCCAGCGTCACCAGCATGTCGATCCGGTCCACCGGCTCCTCGCCCATGCCGACAATGCCGCCGCAGCAGACCTTGATGCCGGATTGGCGAACGTGCTCGAGCGTCTCGAGCCGCTCGGCAAAGCTCCGCGTGCTGATGATCTCGCTATAGTAGCGTTCCGACGTATCGATGTTGTGGTTGTAAAAGTCGAGACCAGCCTGCTTCAGTCGAGCGGCTTGCTCAAGATCGAGCATGCCGAGCGTCATGCAGGTCTCCATGCCCAGCGCCTTGACGCCTTCGACCATCGCCACCACCGCATCCATGTCGCGCGCCTTGGGGTTTCGCCAGGCCGCGCCCATGCAATAGCGGGTTGCGCCGGCGTCACGCGCCTTGGTCGCCTCGGCGACGACGCGCCGGACCTCCATCAGCTTCGACGCCTTCAGGCCGGTCTCGTGATGCGCCGACTGGCTACAATAGCCGCAATCCTCCGGGCATCCGCCCGTCTTGATGCTGAGCAGCCGGCTGAGCTGGACCTTGTTGGGATCGAAATTCTGGCGGTGCACGGTGTGCGCGAGGAAGAGGAGATTGTTGAAGGGGGCATCGTGAAGTGCCTGAGCCTTCTCCAGGGTCCACGCTCCAGGGTCAGGGGATTGAGCCTGTGGCGATGTCTGCGTTGGACTGGCTGTTTGCATGTCCATGCTGTTCCTCCGGTTCTGCCTTGCTTTGCTGTCTGATTGACGACGATCGGAAAGGACAGTTGATTCGATCCTGTTCGTTCCTCAGACAATCATGAGCCCCAATAGTCGAGGCCGATATCCAGGATCGGCGCGCTGTGGGTCAGTCGGCCGACCGAAATCAGATCAACGCCGGTCGCGGCAATCGCTCGCGCTGTATCGGATGCGATCCCGCCAGAAGCCTCGGTGATAGCACGGCCGCCAACGATTGCGACGGCCCGGCGAAGATCGGCGAGGGACATGTTGTCGAGCAGAACCGCATCGGGAGCGAAGCCAAGTACCTCCTCCAACTGGGCCAGCGTATCGACCTCGACTTCGATCTTGACGAGATGACCGGCCCGTCTTCGTGCTCGCTCGAGCGCCGGGCGAACGCCGCCTGCGATGGCGATGTGGTTGTCCTTGATCAGAATTGCGTCGTCGAGGCCGAAACGGTGATTGGATCCGCCACCCGCGCGCACCGCATACTTTTCGACTGCCCTCAATCCGGGCGTCGTCTTGCGCGTGCAGACGATCTTCGCGCCATATCCACGAACCGCAGCGACGATCGATGCCGTTGCTGTAGCGATGCCGCTCAGATGGCACAAAAAATTGAGTGCCGTCCGTTCGGCTGTGAGAATGCCCCGGGCAGGGCCAACCACTGATGCAATGACCTCTCCATCCATGACATTGGAGCCGTCTGCCCGCTCCACCGAGATTTCGACATCAGGATCAATCAAGCGGAAAGCGAGCATCGCCAGATCGAGGCCGGCGACAACTCCGGACTGGCGCGCCGCCAGCACGGTTCCCGCTTGGTGTTCCTTCGGGACGATGGCCTCCGTGGTCAAGTCGCCGGCTCTGCCAAGGTCTTCAAGAAGAGCTGCCCTTACAAGCGGCTCAAGCATGATCGTGGGAAGCGGTGAGAACGTCATCACTTTGCCCTTTCGAGGCTTGGCGAGTGTCCGAGTTCCCGCGCAGCGGCCAAGGCGGCTTCGAGGGTGATTTCGGACCGTCGGGCGACAGTCGCATGATGAGGAAAGTCTGTCCGGTAATGAGCGCCGCGGCTTTCTTGGCGCAACAGGGCGGCAACCGCGATCATTAGCCCGACAGCCGCCGGATCCGAGGCCGCGTCCTTGCTTTCGGCGAGCGGCAATAAGGCACGTGCGGCTGCTTTCAAACCTTCACCATCCCGGACGATGCCGAGTGCGCGCGACAGGAAAACACGCACGGGTGCCGGCGCGGGCGATGGGTAAACGTCCGCAAACGCAGGCTTTGTTCTGCGAGCAGGCGTTCCGGCGACACTTTCAGCGACCCAGCGCGCGCACACGACGGCCTCGGTCAAGGAATTGCTGGCGAGCCTGTTGGCGCCATGCAGTCCTGTCGAAGCGACTTCGCCGCAGGCCCACAGCCCCTTGACGGAGGTCCTACCGGAGCCGTCCACGGCAACGCCACCCATGTGGTAGTGTTGGGCCGGACGAATGGGGATGAGATCGCGCGCGGGATTGATGCCGGCTCCACGACAGGCTGATGCGATTGTCGGGAAGTGTCGAGCAAATTCCGGGCCAGGCCGTTGCCGCGCGTCGAGAAAAACACGGTGGCCGTTGGCAAGATGGTTCCAGACGGCGCGCGCCAAGACATCACGAGGCGCGAGTTCCGCCCCTGGCACGCTCTGGAGAAAAGCTTGGCCGGTTTCGTCGATCAGGGCAGCACCTTCGCCGCGGACGGCCTCGCTGAGCAGCACCATAGGGCGTTCCGGGCCGTCAAGCGCGGTCGGGTGGAACTGGATGAACTCGAGGTCGGCAAGGACAGCTCCAGCGCGGGCCGCAAGCGCCAGGCCCTGTCCACAACTGCCCGAAGGATTCGTGGTGTCGAGAAACAGTCCCCCGATCCCACCGGTGGCGAGGACGACCCGCCGTGAGCCGAAGAAGACAGGTCCTATCGAACCGCTCGCCCAGACGCCTCGGATCGCATTCTCTCGCACCGCCAGCCGGCGCGCTTCCGCGCCCTCCACGACAACAATCGACGGAGTGAAACGCACAGCCGCGATCAGGGCACGCATGATCTCACGCCCGGTGCCGTCACCATGCGCATGAACGATGCGACGTCGGCTGTGTGCGGCCTCCAATCCGAGGCACAGTGATCCTTGCGGCGTACGGTCGAAGGGAACCCCAAAGCCCGCAAGCCCCTCTATCGCCTTGGGCGCGGCTTGGAGGATGCGGCTCGCCACGTCTGTGTCGCAGAGACCATCCCCGGCGGCAAGCGTATCGGCCAGGTGCAGTTCCGGATCGTCGTCTTCGCCGAAACTGGCAGCCAGACCGCCCTGTGCCCACGTGCTCGAATTGTCAGCTCCCAGCAGCGTCCTGGACAGAAGCAGCACCGGCTCCGGCGCCAGTTGAAGCGCGGTCATCAGTCCGGCGATGCCGCCGCCGATGATGATGGGCCGCCCGAAGAAGCTGCGGACATCGGCGCTCAAATTGCCAGCATCCGTTCGACCGCAAGCCGCGCGCGCCCGGCGATCCCGGGTTCGATGGTTACGATATGGTGGTTCTGCTCGAGCGCCATGCGGATGTTGGCAAGCGTGATCCGCTTCATGTGCGGGCACAAATTGCAGGGCCGGATGAACTCGACCTCTGGGTGCGCTAACGCGACGTTGTCGCTCATCGAACATTCCGTCATCAGCACGACACGTGCCGGCCTTTGCCTTTCGACATAGTCGGACATGGCAGCGGTCGAGCCGGAAAAATCTGCTTCAGCGACGACGTCGGGCGGGCATTCGGGATGCGCGAGCACGATTACGCCGGGATGGCTTTCGCGCAACTCGCGGATGTCGGCCGGTGTAAAGCGCTCATGCACCTCGCAATGCCCTTTCCAGGCGATGATCTGCACATCGGTCTGGGCGGCGATATTCTGGGCCAGATATTCGTCCGGCAACATGATCACCTGGGGAACGCCAAGGGATTGGACGACCGCCTTGGCGTTGCCGGATGTACAGCAGATATCCGACTCGGCTTTCACTTCGGCCGACGTGTTGACATAAGTGATGATCGGCACGCCGGGATAACGCTGGCGCATCAAGCGCACGTCTTCTGCCGTGATCGATTCCGCCAACGAACAGCCTGCCCGCAGGTCGGGAATGAGCACCGTCTTTTGCGGATTGAGCAGCTTGGCCGTTTCGGCCATGAAATGTACGCCGGCCAGCACGATGACTTGCGCCTCGATCGTCGCAGCCGTGCGGGCCAGTGCCAAGCTGTCGCCGACGATGTCGGCCACGCAATGGAAGATCTCGGGGGTCTGATAGTTGTGCGCCAGGATGATGGCGTTGCGCTCGCGCTTCAGTGCAAGGATCGCCTCGATATCCTCGACGAAAGCCGGCCATTCGATCGGCGGGATCACTCGTCGGACGCGCTCGTAGAGAAACGCGGTCGCAGGCAGCATGGCGCTCATCGACCCCTCCCAGCTTATACTCTAGGTGAAAATAACCAGCATATACTTGCTGTGAGTATAAGCGATGTCAACCCCGCGCCAGCGGCAATTTTGTCCCGGCGATGACCCTCTCGTCGAGAACGGCGTGGCGGAACCGGTAAAGCTTCGCTGGCCGGCCGCCGGTCTCCGCGGTTGCCTCTCCGGTCTCTTCGACCAGCTCCTGCTGCTCGATCAGCCGGCGAAAGTTCGGCTTACGCACGAGCCTGCCGGCAAGCGCCTCCACGGTTCGCTGCAGCTGCAAAAGCGTGAAGACCGGCGGCATCAGCTCAAAGACGACCGGCCGGTATTTGATCTTGGAGCGCAGCCGCGCAATGCCGGTCGCCGCGATGCGGCGATGATCGGCGACCATAGACTTGCTGGGCACCAGCGGAGGCAGCGTCGCGTCCCGTCCGCTTCCGGCCTCTTGGACCAGGCCTGCTTCGTAGACTAACTCATAGCGTTGAAGCGTGAGTTCCTCGTTCCAAAGGCGGTCGTCGAAGCCGAAGGCTATCGTCGCCCGCTGCCAGCGTTCACGTCGCGTGGCCGCGTCGCTGACGCCGTCTGCCCATTCAATCAGGCGCGGTCGCAGAACGTCCAGCACGACCGGAGGCGTGCCGGAGCGGTGGTCCTCCCATGGAAAATATTCATACCAGCTCTGCCAGCCGCACTTGGGCGAGCCAGCTGCCTGTTCCTTGCGGGTCAATGCGAGATAGCTGATGGAGATGACGCGCTGCTGGCGCTCGGCGCCGATGCGATCCCGATCCGCGAAGGTGTAGAGTTGCTCAATATACCCCAGCGGATGGCCGGTCTGCTGCTCGACCCACCCCCTCAAACCGGATTGCAGCGATCGGTGCTCAAGCGCAAATGGTCCGGAGGGCAGGGTGTCCGCCTGGCCGATGGTGAGGACACAGGGTTCACTGTCGTTTACGGCGACGACAAAGGCGATCAGGTCCACTTTGACTTCGTCGGCCTTGACGGCGGCTCTGTCTTTCCTGGGTCCTTTTGCCTGATCGTCCATGTTCGCGAAAGTCGTTGGCCAGCTCGGGAGCGCCTGAATCGATTTAAGTGTAAGCGCGCCTGTCCGCACGTCAACACCGCACAGCTGCACGGCCATTTTTAGCTCTTCGCACTTGCACAAAAATGTGGCAAACGCGACACCCGCGGTTGGTAACGTTGGGGAAGGAGGGTCCATTGAGTGCGTTTGGTGACACCAAGGCGATCACACCGCCGGATATTCGTTCGCGCAAAGGTGGGACGCCGCTCGTCTGCCTTACCGCCTACACGACGCCAGTCGCCCGGCTTGTCGATCCCCATTGCGATGTGGTGCTGGTCGGCGACAGCGTCGGCATGGTTCTCCACGGCCTGCCCTCGACGCTCGGTGTGACGCTGGAGATGATGATCACGCACGGCCAGGCCGTGCGCCGTGGCCTCGAGCAGGCGCTGATGGTCGTCGACCTGCCGTTCGGTTCCTTCGAGGAAAGCCCCGAGCAGGCTTTCCGCAATGCCGCGCGCGTCATGGCCGAGACCGGCTGCGCGGCCGTCAAGCTCGAAGGCGGCGAAACGATGGCAGAGACGATCGGCTTCCTCGCCGCGCGCGGCGTGCCGGTCATGGCCCATGTCGGCTTGACGCCGCAGGCGATCAACACCATCGGTGGCTACCGCGTGCAGGGCAGAGGCGGGGATGCCGAGCGCATCAGGCGCGACGCGCTTGCGGTGAGCGAAGCGGGCGCCTTTGCGGTCGTGCTGGAGAAGGTTCCCGAGGCGCTCGCCCGCCGGATCACCGGGGAGGTGGCGACCCCGACCATTGGCATCGGTGCCTCGGCAGCCTGTGACGGCCAGATTCTCGTCGTCGACGACATGCTGGGCCTCTTCGGCGACTTCCGGCCCAAATTCGTCAAGCGCTATGCTGAACTGGGGGAGGCCGCTGCGGCTGCGATCGCGGCCTATGCGCGGGAAGTGAAGGAGCGCCAGTTTCCGGCCGCCGAGCACGTGTTTGCCGATGCGCCCAAGCCCGCCGACGCGGACGCGGCCAAGAGCGGAGAAGCAGCGTGAGCGTGCCGATTGTCAGGAGCGTTGCCCGGCTTCGCCAAATCGTCGCCGCATGGCGCCGCGAGGGCGTGGCGGTTGCCGTGGTGCCAACGATGGGCGTCCTGCATGAGGGCCATCTCAGCCTGGTGCGCGCGGCACTCGAGAAGGCCGACCGGGTGATCGTGACGCTCTTCGTCAACCCGAAGCAATTCAACAGCCAGGCCGATCTCGCCGCGTATCCGAGCACCGAGGACGAGGATGCCGCCAAGCTGGCACCGCTTGGCGCGCACCTGCTTTATGCGCCGGATGCAGAGGAAATGTATCCGGCGGCCTTCGCCACGACCGTTTCGGTGTCCGGTGTCAGCGAGGGCCTGTGCGGTGCCTTCCGGCCGGGACATTTCGATGGCGTGGCGACCGTCGTCGCCAAGCTCTTCCTGCAGACCAGCGCTGACTTCGGCTTCTTTGGCGAAAAGGACTTTCAGCAGCTTCAGCTAGTCAGGCGTATGGCCCGGGACCTGGATATTCCAATCACCATTGTTCCTTGTCCGACAGTCCGCGAAGCCGACGGTCTTGCACTATCATCGCGCAATGTCCGGCTCTCACCAGCAGAGCGTGCTGTTGCCCACAAGCTACCATCGGTCTTGCTCGAGACGGCTGAGCGGCTTGCCCGCGGCTCGCCCGTCCTGCCAACGCTTGCCGAAGCGCGCGCAGCAATTCTGGCTGCAGGCTATCGCGAGATCGAATACCTGGAACTTCGCGACGAGGCAGATCTGCGACCGATGACAAGCCTTGACCGACCTGCACGCTTGCTTGTCGCGGCCTGGCTCGGCGGCACACGGCTCATAGACAACGTCAGAATATCAGGGGTTTTAACAGGTTAACGGGGTTCTCGGCACGCGCTGTATCCGTCCGGGATTCGTTTAAAACAAGGTCTCTGCCTGGCATCGAGCGATCACGGAGGTTACCCAAAGCGCAAATGCATCGCGTGTTTGAGAACTTCGTCGAGCAACTGTCTGCAAGTGTTGATGCTGCCGATCTCCGTGAGGCAATGGCATCCGCTGCAGCCGGCTTCGATTTTCCGCTATTCGCCTATTTCACTTACCCGTCGGCCTCCGGCGACGCCCCGCAATTGATCTCAAACTATCCTTCATCCTGGACATCACGTTATCTGCAACAGCGGTACCACAGTCTTGATCCGGTCATCCTGCGCGGGCTGCAAGGCTGGGATACCTTTGATTGGGGTGTGGATCGCGCTCGGCACTGTCTGCCGAATTCGCAGCAACAAATTCTGGAGAGTGCGGCTGAGTTTGGCATCCGCGGCGGCCTGACGATGTCCATGCATGATCATCGCGGCCGGTTTGCTGCCCTGACCTTTGCTTCCGACGAGTCCCGTCCGCCTCTGTTGCGGTCACTGACACGTTACGAAAAAGCATTGCAGCTGGTGGCCATCAACTTTCATATCCATGTCCGGCGCAGGCTCGCCGACGATCGCGTGGTGGATGGTGTAACGCTCACCCCGCGGGAGTTCGAGTGCCTGAAATGGGCGGCGCGCGGCAAGTCGGCTTGGGATATCAGCCAGCTTCTCGGCGTCTCAAAGCGCACCGTGACCTTTCATCTGGAAAACGCCAAGGCAAAACTTGGCGGTTCGAACGATCAACCAGGCCGTTGCACGACTGGCTGCCTCCGGCCAGGCGAGATCCTGATTCTTCGGCCACGATAGCTGTAAACCTCTACAGGCTGCATCGCTGCCAGCTTTGCCCTTCGATGGCGGGAACACATCCCGCACGGAGGCGACCATGATGCAGCTGATAACACCAGACCTTTACAACGAGTTCGCAAGCGAGCTCAAAGAAATGCACGGGCTCAGGTTTCGGGTGTTCAAGGAAAGGCTCGATTGGGAAGTTGATACCGAAGACCAGATGGAAACAGACCCGTTTGATGGTCTGAAGCCTGTCTATCTGCTCCTCAAGGGATCCGACTGGCGAATTCGCGGTTGCGTGCGTCTTTTGCCCAGCACCGGACCCACAATGTTGCGCGACACGTTCCCGATGCTGCTGGGTGCTGACGTCGTGCCCTCGACTGCCGACATATGGGAGAGCAGTCGTTTCGCGCTCGATCTCCCTCAATCGGCGCCCAAGGCAGCGGGCGGGCTGGCCCAGGCAACCTACGAGCTCTTCGCGGGCATGATCGAGTTCGGCTTGGCCAAGGATCTGACCCGGATAGTAACGGTGACGGATACGCGCATGGAACGGATCCTTCGCCTCGCGACGTGGCCATTGTCGCGCATCGGACAACCCAAGTCCGTCGGCAAAACGGAGGCGGTGGCCGGGTTTCTCGAGATTTCCCGCGCGAGCCTTTTGCGCATCCGCAGCAGGGGACGTCTGAGCGGACCGGTACTGTGGCAACCGGTTCTAGGCCCGTCGGCATTGTGGACACCTGAGCCGTGAAGGATGCTGGTCTGCCCAAGGAAGCGACGGTCGGTCTTGAATGCTGGCCGGACTGGCGTCGTCACGAAGCTTACCACTACGCCAGACGATTGCCACGCACTGCCTGGGCCTGGGAGTTTCTTCGGCGCAATCCACAATTCCAGCGCGACCACGCCAAAATGGCACCGCCCGCCTGCATTGTCGGAGCCCAGGCCGACATGAAGATAATCGAGTTGACGACAGGATCATCTTTCCTAAGACAATGGAGCCTCCTTTTTCGCGGACGCGCCACAGTCGGACGCTACTTCGGCAAGGGTCTTTTGGGATCCGCGCGACTGCGCCCGTATTCTACGAGCGGCCGCGGAGCCGGTTGGGCTCGACCACGATTTTGAACCGCTTGATTTTTCTTCGCTCTCATGCTGCAAGGACATCCTGCTGACACCTGCCGGCGTGCAGCACGTGCTGCTGAGGAAGGACTGCCGAAGTCTGCAGATCGCCCTTTCCGGTGCATCCGTTCTCCGCCCGTTGCGGCTATATGTCGACGCGATCGTGCAGCCGCAGCACCTGAAGTTCCATGTCGCTGCCCTTCAGTTCCTGAACGACATCAATGGTTGCGGCCGACTGGCAGCTGCTTGCTTTCCGCCGGAACCCCGCGGAGCGCGTCTGTGTATCGTGCTCCAGGCTTTGGATGGCTCGCTTGCGGGAGCATCTCATCAGGAGATCGCCATTGCCCTGTTCGGGAGACGCCGTGTCGAAGAAGATTGGTCTCATCCAGGTAGCCATCTTCGCGATCAGGTGCGTCGCGCCATCCAACGTGGCCGCTACCTGATGGGCGGCGGCTATAGACAGTTCCTGATGTAATTCGGGTGACAGCTTGGTGATTGTCTTATCCGAAAACGCGCAGGCATCAATCTCCATTTTTCACTGCTATTGTGCCTTGTACAAGACGTGACACGCGCCTAGTTCTTCCGCTGCGGGAATCGGGTTTGAGTAATACGGACGAAGCACTGAGAACCAACGTTTTCGTGATAGTGCATTCATGCGCCGAGAATCCTGATGACCGTTACGAACCCCGACAAAGCCGGCGCTGACTGAAACGGTCGCTGAACGTGCTCTGTGGCCTGCGCCGCCTGACTCTCGGTTTCGGCTATGCCGACTAACAGCGTATTGATAGGCCATCGCGGGCTAAGCTCTACCGGCGAAAGCCGCGTCAAAGCGGCAGGCAATCAGAAACTAGATCGGCGGCGACGATGATTATGATCAACGTGACGAACACGTGAATCATGCCGACGGCGCCGACGTTGCCGATGATGATGATGCCGACCATGCGTCGCTGATGCTGCCTAACTACAGTGCTGTGTGATCATGCCGATCACCGCGTGACCACGAGCGGCGGCGGTTCGTGGTCAGGTGCGTGGCCGGGATGATCGCGCATGGCCGATTGTTCCTTCGTGCCGCGGGGTGTGGGCTTGCGTTCGGTCATGAGGACGTCAGGCGCAACGAGGAAGTTAGATCAGGGCCCCAAACGCGGCTTATCCATGGGGTGGATGATAGCTATCCCTACAATCAATTATACCAATATTACCCAATACTACTAGAAGATCCCCCAATGAAGCGGCCGGATGGGTATCCGTCTCGCGTAGGCTGAAGCTGCCGGCAAGAATGGGAGACGAACATGTGCGGGATTGTTGGCATCGTTGGGCAACAGCCGGTGTCGGATCGGTTGGTCGACGCATTGAAGCGTTTGGAATATCGCGGCTATGATTCCGCCGGCGTTGCGACGATCACCGAAGGTGCCTTGCACCGCCGGCGCGCCGAGGGCAAGCTCGTCAATCTCGAGAGGAGACTGAAGGAAGAGCCGCTGAGCGGCAACATCGGCATCGGCCACACGCGTTGGGCAACCCATGGGGCCTCGACGGAACGCAATGCGCACCCGCACTTTACCGACGGTGTCGCCGTCGTCCATAACGGGATCATCGAGAATTTCACCGAGCTGAAGGACGAATTGGCGGCGGCTGGCGCCGAGTTCCAGACCGATACCGACACCGAGGTCGTCGCGCATCTCTTGGCAAGACACCGCCGGGAGGGCATGAGGCGGCAAGAGGCGATGCGTGCCATGCTGAAACGCGTCAGGGGCGCCTATGCGCTTGCCGTCCTCTTCGAAGATGATCCGTCGACCATCATGGCGGCGCGCAACGGACCACCGCTGGCGATCGGTCACGGCGACGGCGAGATGTTCCTGGGCTCCGACGCGATCGCGCTCGCTCCCTTCACCAATGAAATTACCTATCTCATCGAGGGCGACTGGGCCGTTGTCGGCAATTCGGGCGCCCATATCTTCGATTTCGACGGCCATCCCGTCGAGCGTCCGCGCCATACCTCCACGGCCGCGGCCGATCTGGCCAACAAGGGCACTCATCGCCACTTCATGGAGAAGGAAATCTACGAGCAGCCCGAAGTCATCGCCCATGCTCTCCGTCACTATAGCAACATCATAGAGAATCGCGCCGACACGGTTTCTGGCATCGATTTCGCCAGGATCCCGAGCTTGGCGATCTCGGCCTGCGGGACCGCCTATCTCGCCGGACTGATCGGAAAATACTGGTTCGAGCGCTATGCGCGCCTGACAGTTGAAATCGACGTTGCGTCCGAATTCCGTTACCGCGAGATCCCGTTGTCGCCGCAGTCGGCGGCTCTTTTCATTTCGCAGTCCGGCGAAACCGCTGATACGCTCGCATCGTTGAGGTACTGCAAGGAGCGTGGGCTGAAAATTGGCGCTATCGTCAATGCCTGCGAATCGACCATCGCTCGGGAGGCCGATGCGGTCTTCCCGATCCTTGCCGGACCGGAGATCGGCGTCGCCTCCACCAAGGCGTTTACCTGCCAGCTTGCCGTTCTAGCCGCACTCGCCATCGGCGCCGCCAGAGCCCGCGGGACCGTAACCGAAGACGAGCTGCAGGCGCTCGTCAGGAGCCTCGCCGAAGTGCCGCGCGTCATGGGCCAGGTACTCAACTGCATCCAGCCGGAGATCGAGTTCCTGTCGCGCGAACTGTCAAAGTGTCGTGACGTCCTGTATCTCGGCCGTGGCACCAGTTTCCCGCTAGCGATGGAAGGTGCGCTGAAGCTCAAGGAGATTTCCTACATCCATGCCGAGGGCTATGCGGCGGGTGAATTGAAGCACGGTCCGATCGCATTGATAGACGACAACATGCCAGTGATCGTCATCGCGCCCCATGATCGCTTTTTCGACAAGACCGTCTCCAACATGCAGGAAGTGGCTGCCCGTGGAGGGCGGATTATCCTCATCACCGATGAAAAAGGGGCAGCCGCATCGAAACTCGACACCATGCACACGCTCGTGCTGCCGGCTGTCGACGAGATTATCGCGCCGATGATCTTCTCGCTGCCGATACAGCTTCTTGCCTACCACACGGCGCTCTTCATGGGCACAGATGTAGACCAGCCGCGCAATCTCGCAAAATCGGTCACGGTCGAATGATTGTGAACCTTTATAGGTGGCGATGCTTGTCCATCTTCGCTGCATCGGCGGTGGAAATTGGTCGAAGGTATCAGCGTCCGCGAGGCTGGGTGGACGGTGCCGCGAATAGCCACTGGAGGCGTCAGTGAGAGTTCGAGTTGCTGTTCAAGAAAGCCATCGGGGAGAATGAGTCGTGTAGGATCGCAGGTCGAATGCGCTACAGCCGATCAGGCCATCTCATGGCGGGCAGGTTCTTAGAACTTGATCAGAAGCAGGTGAGCCGCCATATTCCGACCCGGCTGCCAATTTCAAGTGGCCCATTCCATGGATGAGGCCGGTCCGGCCGAATGGACGTCCATTTTTTTGATTTGCTGGGTGTGCGCCAGGGTCGGGGAGGAAATCTCCCGATTTGTCAGGCGCTCCCATCTTCTTGGAGATGTTTATGAAGGATTCGCGCATTCCCGAGCCAGTCTTGACGGCTATGTCGCAGGGGACCCACATCATCCGCGCTTATCGTGAGCACCTTGGGTATTCAATCGAGGACCTCGCGGTCGCGTGCGGGCTTGCCGCTCAGGAAATCCAAAACATCGAGCGGGGTCTAAAGTACAATAAGGGCTATCGGAATCGGATAGCGAGATCGCTGTCCATACCTGTGGGAATTCTTGAGGCAGAGTCGGACATATCGGACGCCGCCTGATCAGTCGGATAATCTGCAATGGGTGGAAGACCGCTCTTGTGATGTGACGTTTGCGGCTGATAGTCGTCGCTTGATTCCGTTGGACGCGAATGCCTTCTGGCGCAGTACCGCCAAGAGAATTCTCGTCCACTGTCCGAGTCAGGAACTGCACACGGGCTCGCCGAACAGGAAGTTGGAACGCTTCGTCATGCTGTCTTAGGCGATATAGCCGCCCGGAGTGCTGCGACACGTGCACGATAGCATTGGCTCGCGAGGATGGATTGCTAACGGCGAACCCATGCTGGTCGGCAAGGCGATACTGGCTGGAGCATCAACTCGGCCGACGAGAGTGGCCCCCCATCCTAGGCAGGATCGGCCGACATGGCCGGCATCGCGAGCCGCTCTGAAAAGAGCACAGCGGGCATCCAGACGCTGCCGGGTTGACTATGGGTGTCGGAACCGCAAAAAGGGGCCGCTCTTCATGAGTGGCGTGCGCCGGCAGTCTAACCCCAAGCCCCCCGCCAGGCTGCCGGCGCGCTTCTAGCCGCCTTGATGCACGGCGATAAGCTTTTGACGGCCTGAAGCGACATTGTGGTCGCCGTTGCGGTGCTTTTCCACGCGCCTCGTCAGGCGCCGGGATTGCTTCGTCGTGATGGCAGGCGAGGGTTTGCAGGTTGCGGTCGACGGGTTCGTTTCGGGGCGTCTGCCCCCATCGTTATGTCGCGAGTTGGGGGATGCGATCGAGGACGATGCGCAGGATGCGCTGGTCGGGGCACCGATGTCGGCAGGTGCAGGCGGATTTGCGATTTCATCTCGACCACCCGCGCAGCGATTTTGATGAGGCGCAATCGCAGCGTGTCGAATTGGGCGACGGCAAAGCTCGAGCGCCTAGGCATCGCGGCCCGCAAGCCCCACATCAACCAGTAAGCACCGGCATGCAGGAATAGCCGGAACTGGTTGGCCGTCGCTCTGGTGCAGGATGTGCGGTCGGCGGCAAGATGCGTCTTCCACGACTTGATGTGGTTCTCGGCCGCGCCGCGCCGGCAGTAGACATCCTCGTTGAGCGCCTTGGCCTTCCCACCGGCAAGGTTGGTGACGACGAAGCGGATATCGCCACCTTGGGCGCCGACCTCGACCCGCGCGATGATGCGCTCGACGCGGCTCCAACTAGCGGCGCCGTCAACGAACTCCTTGAACCTGCGGACCTTGCCTGTCTTGGCCGACGCTTCGAAGCGCGCCGTCGTGCTGGCCTCCAGATCCGCGACATGCTTGCGCAGGGTCGTGGTGGGCGCGAGGCGAAAGATGAAGTCGACGTCGTTGGCGCGGCACCAGTCGATGACCTGCGGGTTGCAATAATGGCTATCGCCGCGGAGCAGGATTCGAATGTTCGGCCAGTTGATCCGGATCGCCCGCACCAGACGGCGCAGGTGGGGGCGGATCTCAGGCCCACTCGGCCGCTTGGCCGGTCGCAGGATCGCGCTGACGAACCGTCCCGCACCATCGAACACGACGATCGGCTGGAAGCCGTACTCGTCATGGTGGGCATTG